>CAZWKL010000008.1:0-19124 GCA_964633875.1 uncultured Pseudomonadales bacterium | reverse complement strand
AGTTGACTAATTCTACTTAGAATCTGTGTCAACTATAAGGGGAGCAGGTCATTCAAATATCGATGAGCAAGAAAAGCTCGCCTTGGGAAAATGGCTATCAAGAAAGTTTTTACAACAACTTCAAAACTGATCTGGGACTTGAGTTTGACCGCTTTGAATCTGAAGGACATTTTCTTGAGGAAATTCACCACACTCTGTATTCTTACAACCACAGCAGAATCCACAGCACGTTGAAAATGCCGCCAGCCAAATTCCACGCCCGCTATTTAGAAACCGTGTCTACGAAAAGGGGTGCTTGACAGTTCAATTTGGAACTCAAACTATATTCACCACTAAAAATTTTGAGGAAGTTACAGCTGATGATTTTGAAACCTAATTCAGTATTATTGTAGCATATTTTGAGTAAAATTTACCCTCTAACCAGGTTTTTTGCCAAAATACCCCCTTGCAAAACTTTTCAAGTTTGCGATTATATGTTTCTTGCGTAAATTTTGTAATAATAGCGTCGGAAAGTGCTATGATTGCCCAGTATCATGCCCGTGATCTTGATGTAGCTGTAAAATCCAACCCTAAGAAAGTGTTTCTGGATGTGGTAGTACCGGAAAAGTTTGCCACTACTCTGGCATTTCCTCATACGGTTTCATTTTTGAAAACTAACTGCAATTCGGTTCTCCACACCAAATGTTTTAATGATCACAATCTTCCCTTCAAGGAGGAGGTGAAAGACACCGAATTTGCCCATCTTTTTGAACATATTGTTTTGGATTCGCTGGTTCATGCCAAAGTTGAGTTGGGGTCGAATCACGCCAAGTTTAGGGGAGTAACTAAATGGAACTGGATAGACAACCCAGTGGGCACTTTTGAAGTTGAGCTGTATGTACCTAAAAATGATCAGTACTTATTGGAGTTGGTACTGCCAAGGGCAGTTAAGTTGATGGAAAAGCTAATGGTGACTCATGACTAGCTACCTGCTGCGTTTTCTGCCGCCGCCTCTACTAGCCTTACCACCGGCTTTAGCCACCCGTTTTCTCGTAGCTTCATCCGCCGCCTCCAACCCCCGTTTCGAATGTTGGGCCATACCACCCGCTTTGGCTACTCTTTGTCGGGTTTTTTGACTCGCTGAGGCCAAGCCTCTTTTACTAATTTTTCTTGCCATCAGATCCCTCTCCGGATAGAAATAGTTAATATTGCCGCCATCCTACGCCCTGCCATTAAAGTTTTTAATGTATTTGAGTTAGAAAAGCGTAAGTTGGTGAAAAGTTTAAAGTTTACAGCGCTGGAGAATCTGGTTTTTCAGTAGGCCTGGGTGTGAGGGTGGGTCTGGGTGAAGCGGACGGTTTGGGTGTGATTGACGCCCTTGGCGTTGGGACTGTGGAAGGTATTGGTACCGGCTCTTTATCTGGACCTGCCGGAGCAATGGTGTAGGTAGCTTCATACAAATCACCTATGAGATTATCTTTTTCTCCCAATACTGATGCTTTTGTGCCATTGAGACTAATTTTGGTAGAGCTGGCGCTTTTGGTTGCAGCCCCTCTCATCCTTATAGTAGCGATTAAGGAAGCGTTGTTGGCAGTAGCGCAGCCTGTATCTGTGCAGTCTGAAACAAAAACTAGTCTAGCTGAGTGTTTTTGGACATCGGAAACGGCAGTGACCGCCCAACTTGCATTGGCGGTTATTTCGATTATTTCGGCCGCGTTTGGATTGCTCAATTGAATTTGCAGTTCCAAACCTGTTACCGCTCGACCATTGGGCTGCAGATAGATAGGCACGG
This sequence comes from uncultured Pseudomonadales bacterium, assembly GCA_964633875.1. Taxonomy (GTDB): domain Bacteria; phylum Patescibacteriota; class Microgenomatia; order UBA1400; family PJMF01; genus UBA1370. Next base: position 17,353 of record CAZWKL010000008.1, on the reverse strand, counting down.
AAAATTCTGAGTTCGGCGCAAAAGTGTTGCTGGCTGCTGCCACTCTGACATCTACTTGATTGAGACTGGCCTGAGATCTGGTATCGGTGCTACCTTCTTGTAAGTACTTGGCTCCAGCCACCGCCACTACGGCCAGCATCACTATCATTGTAAAGGCAATCACACTTTTGATGACTTCGTTGTTTTTGTTTTCTCGCAATCCGTCAGTGAGATCAAACCAATAATCCTGGAGTTTTTCGGCCAGTTTAGGTCCGCGCTTGGCCAATTTTTTGCTAGAGTGTCCGTGTACGTTTTTCATATTTTTTCAAGTCATTTTGTTGATGGTTTATTGATGGCTCCAATCATAAAACCCGAGGCCATTCTTGCCTGGTTTAGCGGTACTGGTTGGGAAATTGGTGCCGTACATCTTGTTGATAATCCAAGGTATGCCGGTGTCGTCACCGACAGCAGGGAAATTGTTGACATTATGTAGCCAAGTCGCTGATCGTTGCAGCGCATTTTGTTGCCAGGCGAAAGCGGGATAGCCGTGCCGGTGTAAAATCCAAGCTTGGGCTACCGCCCCTTGTAAGGCCTCCCAGACGTAATTTTCTTTTGGCGCTGGCCAAGTGTAACTGCCGCCGCGGCGTTGGTCGTCCGGCAGCACGCCATCCAGGTTGTTGCCATTTTTGGTGCAACCTTGAGGATTGAGTGGCACAGGATTGTTGGCATTGCATTGCCATGACAGGTCACTGCCAAAGGCGAAGCCCTTGTAGGCGTTAGTGTTGCCGGTCCAGCCGTGAAAAACTGAGGCGGCGGCCGCGAAGTCAGCAGTGTCGTTGAGGTAGAGATCAGCCGCCATTCTGGATGTGCCACAGTGGGTGCCGAAGTTGTTCGGCCGCCGCTCATGACAAGTAATGATGCTGAGCGCCGGTCCAGCCCCACTATAAACAGTATTCCGGGTTTGCCAAACCCAATTTTCAAAGTTGTTTGTTCGGTAATTTACTAAATCAGCCGCGATGACATAAGGCGCCAAATTCCTCGCCACCGCCAAAATACCAACGCTTGAAGCTGGCAGCGGTGTAGTTTGCACTTTTTCCAGAGCTTGAATTACTTCAGTCCGATAAGTTTGGTTGCCGGTGCGGGCGTAGACCAAGGCTTTGGCTACTACAGCCGCGTCGGTATTGTCGTCTTGGTTGGCAAGGTTGGGTGAGCTGGTGTTTTGGGCAGCATAGGACAAAAGATTGCTCCAGGCATTGCCTGAAGTTGGTAGTTGAGCAATTTCCGCGGGGTTAAGCCAGATGCCTGCACCGGCCGGAGTAGGAGTGGGTGGCGCCGGAGCCGGTGTTGTTACTGGGGTGGGTGTAGGCGTGGGGGCTATTGGTGTTGGGGTAGGCGTTGGCGTTGTGGGTGGGCTGGTGGGGGTAGATGATGGCGTTGGCGTTGCTGCCGGTGGTTGAGCGATAGCAGTAATGACCAGGTTGGTGTCAAAAATGTCCACTTTGCCGTCACTATTTAAATCAAGCTTGGTATCATCTTTATCAATTCCAGCCAACACCAGCTTAAAATCTGCTAAATTTACCACGCCATCGCCATTAATATCGCCTAAAAGTTGGGTTACGGGTGGAGCGCTGGGAGCGCCAGGCGAGCCAGAACCAGTGATGACTCTCAATCTGGGCGGAGTAGCGCTTTCTCTCGAGTAGAAATACAAAGTGTTTTTGCTGGCCGCCACGTTGGTTATGGCAAAACTAATTTGCTGGCCGCTCAGTTGAGCAAACGGCGACGGATCGAGATTGATGACAACCGGACGGCCAACCTCAACTTTTGTCGAAGGTAAGTGACCAATTTTGTTGCTTAATTGAGGCCGGTTTTGCCAGGTAATTCCCTCTTCTTGCCAGGAACTGGCGTTGGTGAGCACAAGCTCTTTTTCTACAGTTCGTTCAAGAGAAGGTGTGATAATGAGTTGTACGGCAGATATTTGTTTTCCGGCCAAAGTTGAAAGATCAAACTTAAAGTAAGCGAAGTGCGTATTGGAGCTGTAATTACTGGCGGCAATACTATTTTCAGCGCCATAATTTTTGGTGGGATAGGATGATTTTACGTGAGCATCTTCGGTTGGCAGCAGGTCAATGGTAGTGTTCTGGGCTTGGGCAGCAGCACTAGCGATAAAGGCAAAAACAACTGCCATTACTGGCAGCGCTATCAGGATCAAGCTGGTTGTTTTGGCGACAAAGAGTCGTCTCATCTACAGCAGCTAGTATGACACTATAGTTAAAGATACCTCAACTAGATATTAATAGAACAAAGTAATTTTGCTTGGCGTGTTATAATCGTAAAAATGCCAGGAACAAAGGAAACGCGGACGGTTATGATAGACGGTGAATTTAGCATCACCTACCAGATCTTCAAAATACCAGGCTATGACGAGATGATTAGAGGAGCCAAGCGTATAGAAACGACTGTAGACGAGAATTCCGAGGCTGAGATCATCATTCTTGAGTTAATGAATGGCGAGAGGATGGTTTGTAGGAAAGAATATCTCGAAGTTGGTTTCAACCTTACAAATACAATTGATGGTGAAATTGTTTATCAACGAACTTTGGTTTCACCCACCTAACACTTTCAACCCATTAACGGTAGCAATCTCCACGAGCGCGTCTAGCTCAAAGAACCGGCAGGCCTCCAACATCACCCTGAGTTCCGTCCACATGTCGCCATCGGTGAATGGTTTGTGCAAATCATTAATATTGTCAGTCCCCATGGCCACGGTAATACCTGCAGGCACCAGTTCATCAACCGGAGTAATCGAGTTATGACTAGGAGCCAGAATTTCTTTTCGTCGTTCATCTATAAACGCAGTGGGATTAGTAATAACCATGATTTCTGCCTTTTTCAGTTTTTTGTAAAGTTTTTGCCGGTACGCCAATTTTTGCGCGGCCATAGAAATTCCGTGTACTGCCACCACTTTGCCTTGCAGACCGTGCTCAATAGTCTTGTCGGCCAGCATGGCCGTCTCTTTTTCTTCAGGCAAGTTAAGCTGATCGACATGAACATGCACCATTTTGCCGCGTTTTTTGGCTGATTCAAACAAAATATCAAGATGTTCGGCCGCCTGAGCGCCATCACGACTGGGCAAGCCACCGAGAATATCCACGAAATCAGCGGCCAGCTCAAAGTACTGCCGCGCCTGCGTGTCAACCAACCCCTGCAGCGGCTGATTCATAAACACCAGCTTAATTTGCCGGCCGTAATTCTCCCTCAACTTAGCCGCGGCGTGGAGTGATTTATCGCCAACTTCCGGAAAGCAATCGAGAAAAGTGCCAACTGCCTGGACACCTTGCTCCAGCATTACCTCGGTAGCTTTAGCCATGCGCTCATAAATTTGTTGCACGCTGGAAGCCTGGCTAATAGCCACGTTGTGCTGCCACTTTTCCTGAACCCCAATAGTACTGAACTGAAAATTTTCGGGGGTGAGGGTGTAGGCTCGGTCGAAGTGAGCATGGGCATTAACCCAGCCGCCCCGCTTTTTTATTTCAGCCAGCAAGTACTCTTTGACATCATATCCAGGCATATTTCCTCCCTTTTTAATTTTTGCCATTTTGCTGAACTAACTCTTTTTCCAGCCGCTTGACCAATTTTTCGGCAGTTTCGTAGTCAGTGACGTAGGTGGTGCCGGTTTTAACCGCCCATTCCTTAATTACCGCCACGTCTTTTTTCGACTCCGGCGTTGGCTGTTTATAATGACGGTGGAAAATAACGTCAAAGCGATTTTGCCTCAACAAATCCTCCAGGTTGGGATTTTTACCCGCAAACATTTTGTGCAGCAAAACGCTTTTCACTTTTTGCTTGGCCAAGTATTGATGGGTGTTTTCAGTGGCGTAAAGCTCAAAACCCAGCGCCACTAGCCGTTTGGCCAGCTTGCCAAAAAGCTTTTTGTCCTCTTTTTCGCCAATGGTGAAAAGCGCGTAACGTTTGGTTTCCTGAGCTTGACGCATCTGCATGGTGTAGATCTCAATAAAGCCTGGCGAGGCATTTTGGTTAAAAGTGTCATCTTTCATGAAAGTGGCCAGTTTTTCACGGTAAAGGGCATTGGGTGTTTCCAGGGCCACCACTTCCGCCATGCCTTTAAGCAGTTTGACCGTGACTTCACCGGTGACTTTTTGGTTGATGTGGTCGATAAAAGCGTGAAGATCGTGCATCAGCGGCTCATACCAGAGGGCGCCGTAGCAAAGGTAAGCCCATTTTTCGTCTACCAGGCTCTTAAACTCGTTTTCATACCTGGTGGAAACGTATTTTTCCAAGTTGCGGTGAGCTTGGATGATAATTTCCGCGCCCGGAGCCTCATACAAACCGCGCACTTTTAGCCCGACTAAACGATCCTCAATGTGATGAGTCACACCCACGCCGTGTTTGGCTCCGCGCTGGTTGAGGTGACTAATTAAGTCAGGCAGGTTCATGGCTTGGCCGTCCACTGCCACCGGAATGCCTTTGACAAACTCGAGCTTGACGTATTCCGGCTTGTTGGGAGCCTTTTCCACCAAAGTCGCAACCTGGAGGATTTTATCCAGCGGTGGAATCAGCGCCGGATCTTCAATTTCTCCGCTTTCTCCGGTCACGCCCCACATGTTGTCGTCGTAGGAATAGGGGGAGTCTTTGGTTTGTTTAACTGGAATATGATGCTTTTTAACATACTCGAGCTGTTCGTCGCGTCCCATGCTCCATTCGCGCACCGGGGCAATAATTTTCATTTCCGGCGCCAAAGTGAGAATAGAACCCTCGATGCGTACTTGGTCGTTGCCTTTGCCGGTAGCGCCGTGAGCGATAGTGTCAGCATCATATTTGCGGGCAATCTCTACCGCCACTTTAGCCAAAAGCGGCCTCCCCATGGGGGTGCTGAGGTGATAGTTACCCTGATAGCTGGCGTTGGCTTTGATGCCCCAAGCCAGGTAGTGATAGGCAAACTCATTTTTGGCATCGACTACCTCGGCGGCAATGGCGCCAAGTTTTAAGGCTTTTTTCCTGATGGCCTCCAGATCATCCGCCTGTTGGCCGATGTCCACAGTTAGGGCAATGACTTCGGCTTGATACTCGTCTTGAATCCATTTGAGCATCATAGAAGTATCAAGGCCGCCGGAGTACAAGAGCACCGCCCGCTTTACTTCGCCTTTTTTGCCTTCATACGATGAAACTTTTTGGTAGGCCATAAGGCTCCTTTTTGTTAGAAATAATTGATAAAAAATCCCTTGGAGGCAAGGGATGGGAAAAACTTAAATTAACCACTCTTTGGCTGAGCTGTGGTCGCTTTTGGCAGTTTGCCATACAAATGGTCAAAAAAAAACTAGTGACTGGCACTAGAATTTCAGTATATGCTCAACTTTTTAACCGCGCAAGAGTGGAATTTTAGAGATTTCTGTGATATTATAGGATGTAGAATACTTCATCTTAAGGGTAAAAACTAAGCGTTAAAAGCCTGCCTTTACTTGCCAGTTGCTTTTTATTCAGTTTGAGGTAAAATAAGCTTACTATTTTGTGAAAGAGACTCTCCTATAATTACTTTTAATTTCCCCTCTATATTTAATCTGAATTTTTGGATGTTACAAGGTAGCCCAAGAGAAAGGAGTATTTAATGGAAGAAACACAAAAAGAAACAGAAACAGGTGTAGTCAAGTGGTTTAACACTGCTAAAGGCTATGGTTTCATTCAACGCGATAAAGGCGGTGATGATATTTTTGTACACATCAACGATTTGCCACAGGGCACAGTCCTTAACGAAGGTGACAGAGTTGAATTTGTAGTTGAACAAGGCCAAAAAGGTCCGAACGCTACTAACGTCAGAAAAATCTAAGCATCTGCTTAAGAACCAAAAAAATGGCACCGTGTCAGCAATCTGACCGGTGCTATTTTTGTGCCTTTTTTGGTGTTTTGGTGATTTGGTGTTTTGACGGTGGGTTTGTGCGATGCCTCAGTTTTTTAGCGCTTAACCGCTTTTTTGAGGTCGCGCTTTCTCAGGCGCAGGTGCTTGGGAGTGACTTCCAGCATCTCATCTTTGCCGATGAGAGTGAGTAGTTGTTCGAGTGAGGGCCGCCACGGTGGCGCCAGCACCACGGTGACATCAGCGCTAGAGGCGCGCATGTTAGTGAGTTTTTTGCCTTTGGTAACGTTCATCACCATGTCTTCCGGGCGGCTGTTGATGCCCACCACTTGACCGGCATAGACTTCGTCCCCTGGCGCTATCAAAAGCGTGGTTCTTTGCTGGGCTTTTTCAATGGCATAAGCGGTGGCTGTGCCGGTTTCGTGAGCAATAATGGCTCCTGCCCGGTTTTGGGCCAAGGACTCAGTTTGCGACCGGAATTCCAGGAAGGAGCTGTTGAGGACACTTTCCCCGGAAGTGTTGCTGATCAGTTCATGTCTGTAGCCAATTAAGTTGGCAGTGGCAATTTCGTAAGTAAAGCGCACGCCGTTTTTAGTGACACGCATGTCTTTGAGTTCGGCCTTGCGCTGAGCCATAGAGCTGGAAATATAGCCATTGTATTGAGCAGGGACATCAATGGTCACCAGTTCCCAAGGTTCATGGGTGATCTCATTGATTTCCTTGAGGGCTACTTCCGGGCGGGAAAGAGAAAACTCAAAACCTTCCCGGCGCATGGTTTCAATCAAGATGGAAAGGTGCAGTTCGCCGCGGCCAATTAAGGTCACGCTGTCACCGCTTTCTGAAGGAATGACTTTAAGGCCAACATTGGTTTCCAGCTCTTTTTTCAGCCGGTCCCGGAGTTGGCGGGAGGTAGAAAATTCGGCTTCACGGCCGGAAAAAGGCGAGGTATTAACACTCATTTGCATTTTAACTGTTGGCTCACTGATACTCATGCGCGGCAGCTCTTCAGGCTGCTCTGGTGCAGCGATGGTGTCACCGATTTTGGGGTCGGCTACACCTGCCAGGGCAATAATTTCGCCAACCGAGGCCTCTTTCACAGGCATTCTCTTAAGTCCTTCATGAATAAAAAGCTGAGTAATTTGGGCTTTTTTGCTTAAAATATTGCCTTCACCGTCTTGATGGAGAATAACGACAGGTTGGGATTGGCGGATTTGGCCGCGAAAAATTCTACCAATGACAATTTTCCCCAGATGATCGTCCCAGTCCAGAGAATTGACTTGCGCCTGCAACGGTCCAGTCGGATCGCCTTGAGGTGCGGGCACAGTGTCGATAATAGTGCGGAAAAGTGGCTCCAGACTGGTGCTGTCGGCCACGGTGAGGGAATGATCGGGTAACTCCTCTATTTTTCTGCCCACTGCACCCTCAATACCTCGGGCATACAGAACCGGAAAATTAAGCTGATCCTCGTTGTCGGCGAGGTCGAGAAAAAGATCGGCTATTTCGGCTTCAACCTCACCGGCGCGCTGATCTTTGCGGTCAACTTTGTTGATAATTACAATGGGTTTGAGCTTGAGTTCCAGGGCGAGTTTGAGCACGAACTTGGTTTGGGAAAGCACGCCTTCAGCTGCATCTACCAGCAGAATACAGCCATCGGCCATACTCAGCACCCGCTCCACCTCTCCGGAAAAATCGGCATGACCTGGGGTATCAAGAATGTTGATTTTGTAATTTTGCCACCGCACAGCAGTATTTTTGGCCAAAATAGTGACGCCGCGTTCACGTTCCAGCTCATTGCTGTCGAGGATAGTGGACTGAAAATTTTCCTGCTCATGAGCGGCAAAAGTGGCGGTTTGCTTGAGCATGGCATCAACCAAGGTGGTTTTACCGTGGTCGACATGAGCGATGATGGCGATATTCCGCAAATTTGCTTGATTCATGGCAGATTTCTTTATTCCTTTGCAAAGAAGGAATTGTAGTCTTGAAAGGGTGATTTTACAAGGGGGGGCGTGAATAAGCGATTCTTTATTTCTATTTGGGCAAATATGAGTTAATATGTTCTATTATGCTGCGAAAATTAAGTTTGCTACTGCTGTTGTTTTTGCTGTTTGGGTTGGCAGGAAGCATTTGGTATTTGAGTATTAGGCCGGTACCTCTAGTTGATCTGGTTGATCAGCAACCGGCGGATATTGTGGCTACCAATTCTACTGCAGAACTGACGGCCGCTGAGCCGATTGTGCTTACTTTTCTTGGCGACATGATGTTTGACCGGAATATTCGCACTAAAGCGGAGGTGAGCGGTTATGATTTTATCTTGGCTGAAGTGGAGCAGCTTTGGGCGGAGAGCGATTTGGTGGTGGGCAATCTGGAAGCGCCGATTACCGATGCCGACTCGGTCAGTCAGGGCAGCGTGGTGGGTTCAACCAATAATTTTATTTTTACCACTGATCCGGCCATTATTAAGGTACTGAATAAATATCCTTTTGTGGCGGTTTTGGGCAATAACCATATTCATAATTTTGGCACTGAGGGCATTATTGAAACGGAAACTAATCTGGAGCAAGCCGGTATTCCTTTTTTTGGCCAGACGGGATATGAAAATTCGCCTACGGCAGTGGTGGTGGAAGTGAGAGGGCTGAAGCTGGCTTTGATCAATTACAACCAGTTTGTGGCCGGAGGTGAAGCTCAGGTGTTGGCGGATTTAGCCGAGTTGAGCCAGAACACTGATTTACAAATTATTTATACCCATTGGGGTAATGAATATGAGCCGGAGGCCCGGCCGGTGATTGTGGAGTTGGCGCGCCGCTTGGTTGATGCCGGCGCCGACCTGATCATCGGCTCCCACCCCCATGTCATCCAAAACAGCGAAACCTACCGCGGCGCGCCCATCTTCTACAGCCTGGGCAACTTTGTTTTCGACCAATACTTCAGTGAAGCCGTTCGTACCGGCTTAGTAGTCACTGCCACCATTCACCCTCAAACCCTGGAAATCACCACCCAAGAATCGCGAGTCAGAATGGAAGCATCCGGCCAGACCGTCCCTCTAGAAGAAAATTCCCGGCAATTGTAATTCCTTACAGTGCCCTTACACTGGTTTACCGGCACTTTGATTTTACGTTGTTATCGTGTCAATACAGTAAAAAGATGTAAGAAAGGAGTTTTGATAGGAAGCCACAGTGATTATGGAATTACTGAGCGGTTTCCATCAAAGTATGAGTAATCCGAGCCTGGACTTTTGAGCGGGCTGATTGCTTCATACTTACCAGCTACTTAACACAGATACAGACAACACGCAGGGCAGGCGCACATAGCACTTCGAAAGGCGATCAAGTTTCTTCTTAACTCTGGTCGCCTTTCTTTTTTTGCATAATTTGTTCACTGCCGCGCATAGCCTGTTCCAGATTTACACTTCGTACAATTTGTATAAAATAGCGATATGAATGAGCACGAATCACAAGGTCTATAAGATAAGAATAGTTACACGAATAAATATGCAACTTTCTCAACAAAAATGTGTGCCTTGCAAGGGCGATGAAATACCTCTAGCAAAGGCTGAGATCAATATTTATCACCAACAAATACCAGACTGGGAAATTGTCACAGCAGAGGCGATTCCCAGAATCAAACGCAGTTACAAAACTAAAAATTTTTTAGAAGCCGTCGATTTAATCACTCAAATTGCCAAAATCGCCGAGGCCGAGCAACATCACCCCAACTTGCATTTGCACAATTACAACCAGTTAGAAGTTGAAATTTATACTCACAAGACAAAAGGCCTTCATATCAACGATTTTATCTTGGCTAGTAAAATTGAAAATTTGGTTAAAACAGCGGTTTCTCAATAGCGGCAGATTTTGAGGATGTCTTGACATGCGGTATGATACTAGGATTGGATGGCAAATAATATGTTCAATGTTCTGCAAAAAAGACTAATAATGATTGCTTTTTTTATCGGCCTCAACCTGGTTTTGGGGACTTATTTCTTGAAGACTGTGCCAATTGGTATCCCGATACCAATGCAAGCGCTTTTCCACAAGTTTGGCATTGCTCCCATTGCTTCAGAAATATTTCAAAATCAGCAACAAGCTAGTTTAGAGAATGTTGACCTCGATCATCAAGAAATCCTCAATGAAATCAATACTTACCGCCAGGCAAGAAACATCGAGCCTTTAAATTTAAACTCCGAGCTTTCCTTGGCCGCTAATATTGTGTTACAAAATTCCCGGGCGGCCAATTTTGCAGACTTTAGCAATTTTGACCCGAATGAAATTAAAGCTGTTCTGAAGGAATCCGGGTATCAATATGCCGAGGTTAGTAACAATTTTTTGATTGGTCCCATGACTGCTAAAGCAGTCCTTGAATCTTGGTTGGCAAACGATCAGGAATCTGATTTGCTGGTTAATCATAAATTTAAAGATATTGGTTTGGCGAGCGACTCTTTTGTTGATAGCGATGGACAGGTTCGAGGGGTAATTATTCAGTTTTTGGGCAAGCCGGGTCAGATCAACAGTGACCCCAAAATGGTGGTTAACAATCAAGCCAAGAATATCGCCAGCGCTAGAGAAATCCCCGACGATGAAGTTATTAATGCTCTTAATATTTATCGCCAGGCCCACCGCTTGCCCGACTACAAAGTCAACGAACACCTCTGCACCTACGCGGAAAAACGGGCTCAAGATTTGGTGGCTTACGGTGGTTTAGATGCTCACGCCGGCTTCCTTAGAGATTCCGCTAATCCTGAAAATTCGCCTGTTGGCCTCTCGGAGTACCCTCGCGGCCGGCAGATTGGGGAAAATCTAGCCTATCAATCTTGTCGCAATATGACTACGGGGGATTCTTTTATCGCTGAAACTGGCACGGCTTTAATTGAGTGGTGTTTTGATTCTTCTACCAAAGGCCACCGCGAGGCACAGTTAAGCAGAGTTTACAAAAATGTTTGTGTCAGGCACGCGGACAGAATGTACGTGGTGATTTTTGGTGAATAACCGAGGTAATTACTTAGTTAAGCCCCAGTTATCTGCCAGAAACTTTTCAATTTTTTCCCTTAATGCCGGAGTATTTTTGGCTACTGTCAAGTTTGCTTCCAGCCAGCCAGCCAAATCGCCGCAGTCAAGATACTTGCCTGAAGGGGTGTGAATCACCACTTTGTTTTCCGCCGCAATGGTATTGGTAGTGTCAGTGATGTAAAGTTCTCCAGAAGTGGAGTTTGTTTGTTGGTGGGCGATAATTTCAAAAACCGCCGGCGTAAAAATGTATTTACTAATATTGACCAAGTTTGAAGGAGCAGTGCCAACAGCGGGTTTTTCGATCAAGCGCTTCAGGTAGGAGAAGCCCTTTTCCGACGCAAGTTCAGCAATGCCATACTTATGCAGCACCTCCTCACTTTTTGGCAGGCAAGTAACCAGCGCTGAAGCTCCCGAGTGATTAAAAGTCTCAATCATTGTTGCGGCCTCAGATGCGCCATCATGGTTGTAGACGAAGTCGTCGCCCATAAACACCAAAAAAGCTTCTTCGTTTTGCAAATGTTCTTTGGCCAGGCTAACGGGAATAGCAGTCCCGTATTGTGAGTTATCAGGCTGTCGGACGAAAGAGAAATTAATTTTCTGATGCAAAGGAGCAATTTGCTCGTACAGATTTTGTTTCTCTCGCCCTAGCAGATATTGTTCTAAGCGTTTGTTTTCTCGATAAAAATGAAGAATCTGTGAATTGTGTTCTGAAATTACGAAAACAATCTCCTCGATTCCCGCCTTGATGCAGTCTTCGACCAAGTAATCAACGATCGGCCGATTAAGCACAGGCAGCATTTCTTTCTGGATTGTCTTAGTGATTGGTAGAAGTCGGGTGCCAAAGCCGGCAGCAGCAATAAGAGCTTTTCTGATTGTCATCATAATAGGATTGTATGCATTTCTGCCTTTTTCGTCTAGACGTGAAGAAGTTGTATTACCAATTTATTACATTGATATTGACCAGACCATATCAGAAAAAGTTAGTATTTGAGTACTTTAAGTACAGAAAAGTTGAAGTATGAACAAATATTACCGCTACTCTCCGGAGCAAATAATTGGTTTTTATTGTTTTATTACCGACAAACCGAAACAAAATGTCGAGGAAAAAAAGTTAAGTAAACGTGTCATAATTAATTGGCGACAGTATTTTAGACCCTTGATTACCCCCGAAAATTCTCAGCGTGACTCCCAATTATGGTCAAAGTATGTTTGAATGGACTTAGTTAAACATTTTTGTTAACATACCTGCGTCATGAAAAATTCCCCCCTTGTTACTGCCGAACGGGAAAAACAAGCTAGTTTGATTGCTAAGGGGATTGCTGTTTTGGCGGTGGTGGCGGTTCATGCTTTGGCAATATATCCGGACACCATTTACACTACCAGTGACTACCGCTTAATTTTCATTTTTCTCAACCAGCTTTCCAGATTCAGCGTGCCATTGTTTCTGGCTGTTTCTGGCTTTGGTTTGGCAAGAAAGTATCAGCACAAAAAGGTTGAAAACAAGCACTTTATTTGGACAAGAATAGCCAAGTTATTGCCTCAATACCTGCTTTGGTCGGCAATTCTTTTTGGGGTGCTTTATTTTGGCAGCACCTGGGGCATTGAAGGCGAATCTAAGTTTTTTGCCAGACTGCTGCACGGCAACGCGGATTACCATTTGTATTTTGTGCCTCTGATTTTCCAGTTTTACCTGCTTTTTTCCGTAATCTTGTCTAAGATCAAAAACAGAAAACAACTGGCTGTACTGGTGGCCGCCAGCGGAATTTTGCAAATTAGCTGGTTTATTTTGTTGCGCTACGTGACTGAAACTAAGGTGCCGGGGATTTCGTCATTGATCAACGACCAACTGCAGTATCGGCAAACCATCAGTTGGTTTTTTTACTTTCTCTTGGGAATTTTCTTGGCGCAATTTAATTTAGATAAAGTTAGGGCGATTAAAACTACGGGCCTGGGAATTTTGCTAGTGACAGTGTTGGGACTAGCTTGGTCTGTCAATGATAGTTTTTCTCTGGTAGAACAGACCGGTCGGATAGTTTACGCTACCAGCTTTGTGAGACTGCCGGTGTTTATTTACGCCACTGGTGTGATTGTGGCCACTATTATTTACGGCCCGATTTTCTTAGATTTCAAAACCGGCCTGCGCCGTATCATGATGGTGGTTGGAAAATATTCTTATGTCATTTATCTTTCCCACACTTTATTTTTACGAATTCTGGAAAGCTTTATTTCCAGTGAGCCTTATTCTCTGACTCTGATTAACGCTACTTTATTATTTGCCATTGGCATTGCTTTAAGTGTAGTAGAAATGAGGTAATTGTAATGAGTTCAATGAAAATTATGGTTGCCTTTGCTACTTTGTCTGGCAATACTATGTTGGTGGCTCAAACGATTCATGATTATTTGGCTGCATTGGGACATGAAGTTGAAATGCAAGATTTGTTGCAAACCGACCCCGACCAATTCAAAGCCTATGATTTGGTTTTTATTGGCAGCTCTACTTATGGAGACGGTGATTTAAACCCAATCGCGGAAACTTTTTTTGGTTCAGGAGAAATTTTGGACCATGATTGTAGCAGTGCTAATTTTGCTATTTTTGCTCTGGGCGACTCTGCTTATGCTAATTTTGCTGAAAGCGGCAGCATTATCAAAGCCAAGCTCGAAGAAATGAACGCCACTATTCTGGGAGAAATTTTCACTATCGATGGCTATCCTGATGAACCAGTGATGATGGCTATTAAAAAATGGTTGGATGAAATTCTGGCTTTGTCTAACTAGGTTGAATCAGGGCCGCGATACCTTTGAAACCTAAAAAAAATTGAATTTTTTTAAAAAACCTTTACAATAACAATTATGCGACTGCATTACTCACACCATCAAGTTTGGTATTTTTCCTGTTAAGGGAGGTGAGTGATTGTTGTTTTATCTAGAACTAGCTTCAGCCTCCTGAACCAGGAGGTTTTTTGTAGCAAAAATAAGAGAGGAAAAATGTTAACGAAACAAAATTTTTTAGCTCAGTTGGAGAAGCTAGTCAGCTTCAAAACTTTGCCCGGTGAGGTGGCAACTAATGCCGTGGCGCTCGACTACATCCAGTCGTTGCTGGCTCCCGCGGCCAAGGTGGAGAGAATCAAAAATGGCAAAGCCGAGATTCTTTTGGCCGGGACTACGATCAGCAAAAAACCGGAGGTTGGTTACTTGGTCCACGTTGATGTTGTTGCCGGCTCGACAGAAATGTTCAAAATGAGGCAAGAAAATAACTTGGTTTTTGGTCGGGGTGTCAGCGATATGAAATTTTCTATCCCTCTGGGAGTGGCGCTCTTGAACGAACTGCTTGCCAGTGGCAACCAAATTGGTTTTTCGCTGGCGATTACTACTGATGAAGAATCGGGTGGTTTTGAGGGAGCACAGCATTTGGCTGATGATTATGGCTGGAAACCAGAAATATTGATTGTTCCTGACGGCGGCGATAACATGAATTTTGTGGATAAAGCCAAAGGCGTGGCTCAGTTTGAAGTTATTTCTCGAGGTAAATCAGCTCACGCGTCTCGGCCATGGCAGGGGGAAAATGCCCTACCGGCTTTGAGCCAGTTGGTGGTAGAGCTTGATAAAAAATATGGCCAGAACAGTTTGCGGGAAAATTGGGAGGTGACGCTAAACTTTGGCGCCTTGAATGGCGGCATTTCTACCAATCAAGTTTGCGATTTTGCCAGTCTCAAAATTGATTTTAGGTATCCGGAAACTACCACTTTTGAAAATATTGAGCAGGAATTGCAGACAATGGCCACAAAAATTGATGCCAATTTAGAGATAAAAAGGCTTTCTTATGGTTTGCCGACCAACACCGATGTTAACCACCCGGAAGTGCAACGGTTTCTCCAAACACTGAGCAGCAAATATGGAAAAAAGATCAAAATCAAGCCAACTTACGGCGCTTCCGATGCCAGGCATTTTGCCCAGTTTGGCATGCCCGTACTGATGATTAAACCCATGGGCGGCGATATTCACAGCGAAACCGAATGGCTTGACGTGGCTTCCACTCTGAAGTTTTATGAAGGTTTAAGGGAGTATTTGCAGATTTAAGGCGCTCTTGGCAGGAAAGGTGCTCCTGGCGGGAATCGAACCCACATTGCAGGTTCCGGAAACCTGAGTTTTATCCATTAAACTACAGAAGCTGTCGAGTATTTATGGTTATGATATCAGAAAAACTATGGCTGTGGTGGGCGTATGGTGTTTGGTAAAAAAACAGTCCATAACACCATGCCGGCATACAAGAAAAGCTCTGCTGGTTCAGACCACTCCCGTACTGCCCCCGGAGAAATAAGTTGCAAAGTAAAAAAGCAGGTGGGCAGCAGAAAATATCCCGCTGTTTGAGCAATGGCGAAATAGTTTTTGTATTTTGCCAGCAAGCCTAGCATTTTCACTATTTTCCGTCCCAACAAACCCAGCCAGGCAATAATTACATAGGCGTATATAACTAACCATTCAAAAGTATATAGGTTATGAAGACTTATTTCTCCCTGACGATTATGAACGGCGAACGTTTCTGTGGTTTCTATATCGAGTAGGCGCTGGCCCCAAGAAATCTCATCTCCCGTCACGACCAAAAATCCAAGAGCAAGAAAGCCGTGCACCAGCGCCATGATTTTGGTGTTCTTATTCGGAAAAAGCTTCATCGCCAAAATACCATTGGCAACCGCTCCTCCCAAAAGAACAAAAAATTGCAAATACTCGATCAGTTTATCTTCTTTTACAATTTCCAAAAAGATATTGAAAGGAAACAGCCGCGCGAATGCCAGGTACCCAAAAGCAACCAGGGGCAGAAATAAAATAAATTGCAAATAGTGTTTTTTCCACCAACCATCTGACTGAGTCATCATGAGGCTAATGGTGGCGTAGAGGGAGAGCAGCATCAGTCGGGATTGATGCAATCTGGTTAGAGCAAAAAGGGCATTCTCATGAGTAAAAGCACCAAATAAAGTGGTGGTTATGGTGATGATAGTTAGAACAATTGTCCCCCAAAATAAAGTTTTTCTCAAAATTTTGGGGAGAGGCAATGCCGCCCTCTTTTTTCTGAAGAAAAACAACAGAAGGGTACTAGGAACAATGAGATTGTATGAAGAAATGCCAATGAGTTTTTTCACTAATTCCGGATTGCCAAAAGAATCGAGAGCCAACAATCCAAGCGTGAGACAAATCGTGAGCAAGAGGTAAAGCATAGCACTGATTTTATTTTAGCAGTTTTTTTGCTGAGGGGGATAGGGTCATTGTTGTTTAATGATAGCTAATTAGATTTTCTTTAAGATAGCAACATACTCTTGTTGGGAGATGCCAAGAGTGCGAATATTATTTCTAATGATGAATACAGGCAATTCTTTGTAGGTGGGTAAAACAATTGGTCTATTGATGTCAGCTCGCCAGTATATTTTGTGGTCGCCTTTTTGCCTTTTAAATTCACAGCCCACAAATAGTAAAAATTTTTCAAAAGTCTTCCAATCTACTGGAGTAATTTTAGGCATGGGCGAATGAAATGGGTTTGTTGATGGTAAACTCTTTAATTTGGTTTGCCACTACGACTGGTGGCACTAATTTTTTATCTTTTTTCGTCCATCCCAAATCAAGCAGCACTTCCTTCATAGTTCCTGCTTCTAAAAGTTCTTCAAAAAAAATAGCGACAAGCTCTTCGAAGCGTTTTTGTGCTTCTTCAAATGTTTCTCCCACTGTAGAAATATCTAGCGCTGGAGTGTAAGCAACAAATACTTCGCCCTCTTTCAAGATAACAACTGGCAAATTAAAATTCACAGATTTTTTCATAATCATATTGTATCATGTGTCAGCAAGCACAGGCTGTTGCCAATTGTTGTTATCAACAATAATATCAGCATATTGTTTGGGATTTTCTAGTTTCTCGAACTGCAAATAGCCAGGGAAATTTTTGGTGGAGTATTTCTTTTCAACACCTGCTTTACCGCCATATAAATCAAGATCTCTCTGTCTTGCTTGAGCTCTTTTGAGCGCCTCATCTATCGAAATTTCAAGAAATATTTTGTAATCCAAATACGGAACAATGTTTTTTTGCAATAAATAAATACTTTCGACGATGACAACCAGTGGATAGGTGAGTGATATTTCCTGCTCAATGATCTTTCTCGTGTCGTAATCAATGATATGAAGCGGCAGAGTTTTGGGCAAGCTCTGTAAAGGCTTAAAAAATTCTTCAATTATTTTGTCAAAATTGATGGTGCGTTTGATATGCTGAGTTGCCCAATCTTGTTCCCGGAGGTCCTCTTTGTATTCACGAGGATACTGAAAGGAATCCCCTGATACAGCTAGGACATTTTTCTTTTTCACTACAAGCCGATCAGATAAGAGTTTTGCTATTTGTGATTTCCCCGAAGCATCCAAGCCAGTCACTCCCACCACAAAAAGTTGGTGGCCACGAGCTTTTTCCTGAATTGTAGCGACAAGCTTTTTGATTAGTTGGGCTGTTGTCATAGGGTGGCGGAGG
>CAZWKL010000007.1:0-30393 GCA_964633875.1 uncultured Pseudomonadales bacterium | reverse complement strand
TTCGAATACCCAAAACGGGTATTAATTTTTCTTGAGGTAAATTTGGTGCTCCCCGAGTAGGATTCGAACCTACGACCTTGAAGTTAACAGCTTCCTGCTCTGCCGCTGAGCTATCGGGGATCGTAGACTTGTGGCGTGATGACAATAGTAGCCATTGCTACTTGCGCCCAAATAGGCGAATAGAAACCTAATTATTATCACGCTACAAGTCTATATTAATCTTATTAAGGAACGAACGCTATTGTAGCAAACAATCCCCAAGTTTGCCATAAACGTAACTTGAGGGTAGGATTAAATTAAAGCTAAATATGAAATTACTCAAAGTCATCGTCCCACGAGACACCACTTTTCTAAAAGCAGCAAAAAACTTCATTCCTAAGTAAAACAGCTCGCTGTTCTGTCTGTTCTGCACGTATGGTAAAATTGAATCTAGCCATACAATCTAGCCATACAAAAAGAACGACATGAAAAAATACCGCCCCCTCGCTTTTTTATCATTTCTCTCATTTCTGGCATTCATTAATCCACCCGACACGCTGTGGTTCTTATTCTTCCAATTCTTCTTATTCTTTCTGATACCGGGGAAAAAATCCAACAGAAGTGTTTGATCGCTTAACTTGCCACAGAATCACCAATCCGGAAATCGTTAAAACCAACATCTGCCAGTACTGCCCCAACAGACCCAAGCCAACAGTGTCCTCCAGTGTGTCCCGAACTTCATCAAAAGCAATGTGATAAAAAGTTGCCACTGCCAGACTTTTCGACTGCGACCAAATATAAGCAAAAACAACCGCGTGCATTGCAGTTGGCAAAATACTCACGAGCAGAATGATGCTGACCGAGATAAATGGGTTTCCTCCTGCGCGCAAACCCATAAAAAGCAAAACGGGTAAGTGCCAAATCCAAGTTATCAATCCATGTAAAAGCAAGGCGTGCCTGGCGCTGTACCTCAGCTGAAGTCTGGGGAGTAAATATCCGCGCCAACTAAACTCCTCACCAAAAGCTGGAATCATGGTAGCGAAAAAACTGAAAACAAAAGTGGTGACAAAACCGGAAAGACTGACTGCGGCAGCAGCAGTATAAAGGCCCAAAAATCTTTCAAGCAAGCTGGGCAACAACCATAAACCAAGAGCAAAAACCAACGACAGCAAATAGTGTTTGGGTTTCCCCCAAGACCAGCCAGCTTTGGCAAAACCATCTTTAAAAACATATTTGCCGGCAAGATAGGTGCCAACTCCAGCCGCAACCATGGAAATCAGCAGGAGCGGCCGAAAAGCGTCGCCCAAAAAAAGATATATCAATTGAAAAGGCCAGGATAAAATTAGAATGATCAACAAATATAGTTTGATGGAGAACGGCCTTTTTGCTGGCATAAGATAATATTAATACTTAATGGGAAAGAATCAATCACTTGAGTTCAAAAAAGTGTAGTAAAATAAAGCCTATGGACTCTAAAGACACCTCACCCCCAGCTGCAAACGCTGCAGAAGCTAAAACAAAAGCCGTTTCTGCACCCCAGGTGTTCGACAACCTAACCACAGCAGAAAAAGAAGAGCGGTCCCGGAAAATAATTGAAGAAGAGTTGAGGGAAATGCTCGCCAGTGGGAAGATCAGCGCCACAGACTTTTATCTACAATTGACAAAAAGAGGGATAGACCCAATGGAAGCCTATAGTCTTGCTTGGGAATTAGCCTTGGAAAACTCAGAGGCGCAGGAGATTTTGAAAAAACTCCGGGACAACCAGAGAAAGTCTTGAGCCTCTCATACCAACCCAATCAATGCCAAAATTTTTAGAAAATTCCGAATATAATGCCGCCCCTAATTCAGCTTAACTTGAACCTTTTTAACTACCCTGTTACACTAGCCTCGTGAGCAAAGCTCAGCGCGTACCTCCGTTCAACACCTTCCGCGATCAGGAACTCTGGGAAAAATTTATCACCACCAAGTTGGCTCCTTTTGAAAAAAATCCGGCCGATTACCTCAAGTACTGGTACGCGGAGAGCCGGGAAGGCGTCGAG
The DNA here is from genome assembly GCA_964633875.1 of uncultured Pseudomonadales bacterium. Taxonomy (GTDB): domain Bacteria; phylum Patescibacteriota; class Microgenomatia; order UBA1400; family PJMF01; genus UBA1370. Next base: position 28,375 of record CAZWKL010000007.1, on the reverse strand, counting down.
GCCTACCCCAGCCAAGGCATGCTGATTACTCCTTTTGACGATCTTGATTACCATCAAAGAGGCATGCTGCCCCCGGAAAAGATGATGGAAATCCTCAGAATCAGGCAGTATTTTTTGGAAATTCTTAATCATCCAGAGCGCGTTGCTATTCTTAAAAAAGTCCAGAAAACCAAATTTGCGCCGCCGCCCAAAGTGGCCAATAACGCCATGGATGACCTGGCCAAAAAAGGTGTCGGTGTTTCTATCTCTGATCTGGGTGTCCGGGTGGTTGGTTCGCAAGGTAAGCGCATCTCCCGCAAGGAGCGGCTCAAAGAAGGGCCTTTTGTCAAACTCGGGAAATATGCCCGCTCGCTGCTGGTTGGTTCGGCCATGCCCGATGTTTGGGGCAGTGTTTATGCTATTGCCACCATGGCGCAGTGTCTTTCTTTGGTGGGTGTGCCTAGAAATGGCCCCTTCAATAGTACTAAACGCCAGGCTGATCTAGTCAAAGCTGTTTTTGCCGCCCTCGAGGAAAGTGAGGTGTTGCACGGCAGGAGCAAAACCGACCAAGAATTTCTCCTGAACACTTGGCAGCACAACGTCATGGGTGTGGTTGACGCCACGCCGGAAAAAGCCCTACCCCGGGCTGAGGCCCTCTACCAGGCAGGCGCTAGAACTTTTCGCGTTTACTCTCCTGAACCCGGTGTCGGTCCGCTTAGAACCGTTCAGGCCATGCGTCAGGAGTTTGGTGATGAAATTGAGCTTTTTGTCGGTCAGGTAGTCGATGCCAACCAAGCCGCCCAGCTTGAAATAGCCGGCGCGGACGGGCTTTATATCGGCATTGGTGGCGGTGGCCGGTGTATTACCGGAGTGCGCAGTGGTTCGGTGGTGGACTGGCCAATGCTGCTCTGGGAAATGCGCGGCAAAATCAAGATTCCGGTTATTGTTGAGGGCGGCGCTAGCGATCACATCGCCACTACTTTGGCGCTTGGCGCCAGCGGCATCGGCGTTTCCCGCATTGCTGCCGGTGGGACGATTGAATCTCCGGGCGGGATGCTTTACTGCATCGATCAAAAAGCCCAGTACTTCAAGCCTTATGGGGGCGAGGCGTCGGCCCGCACCAAGTATTTAGACAACAAAATGCTGCCTTTTGACATTCCTTCTTTCGTCGAAGGCGAGACCCGCCGAGCCTACATGAATCACCTCAGTTATGGCGTGCCCACCATTCCCTTCCACGTCCACAATCTCACTGAAGATATTATTTTGTCTTTTGTATTCCGGGGAGCAGAAAATATCACCGCTTACCACGCTCTGAATCCCTCACCGATCAGGCAAAATACTACCGGCGGCAAATTTTCGCAAAATACTCATTAGGATCTGTTATAATCTCAGCTGCCAGTTAGTGCAAAGGAGACAGTATGCCGGTTGGAAATGAAGAAGTAGTTCAGTATGGGGTTATTGCAGTCGAAGAGGGAAACCCATTGCCGTTAGCCTTGATTGAACAACTGGAAAAATTACCTAAGTTGCCTGAGCTGCCTAAGGAAAAGCTAGTAGTTGCCCCAACAGTAAAAAGGCTTGTTATAATACCACTCAGACCATGACTAAAAAAGAACAACCCGGAGCTACTGAAGAACAGCAACTTGACACAATTTATGCAATTTTAGAAACAACAGCCACAGCTTATAGCCTGCTCTTTCTAGAAAAACCAAAAGAAGAAAACCCTCCAGCCGAAGAAGCTGAAAAAACCGAATAAGCCTACTCCAAGAAATCCTGCAGTTTTTTACGCCGGCTCGGGTGCTTGAGCTTCCTGAGAGCTTTAGCCTCTATCTGGCGGATCCGCTCACGGGTCACCCCAAACTGCTTACCCACTTCCTCGAGCGTCATCATCTTGTTGCCAGCCAGACCAAACCGCATCTTCAGCACCTTGGCTTCTCGGTCGGACAGCGCCTCCAGCACTTCCTCCACATTTTCCCTCAGCATCTGCTGGGAAGTGGCTTCGTAAGGCGTGACCTGGCGATCATCAGCGATAAAATCGCCCAGCGTGCTGTCATCCTCGCCGTCACCCACCGGCGCCTCCAGCGAAGTGGTATTTTGCGCAATCTTGAAAATTTCCTTAACCTTCTCGGGATCCATGTCCATGGCTTCACCGATTTCCTCAGGTGTCGGCTCCCGGCCCAGCTCCTGCATCAGCCTTCTCGAGGTGCGCATCAGCTTGTTAATCGTCTCCACCATGTGCACCGGAATCCTGATCGTTCGCGCCTGGTCAGCAATCGAGCGGGTAATCGCCTGGCGAATCCACCAAGTGGCATAAGTAGAAAACTTAAAGCCCTTAGTCCAGTCAAACTTCTCCACTGCCCGAATCAGGCCCTTATTCCCCTCCTGAATCAGGTCCAGAAAAGTCATGCCGCGGCCGATATACTTCTTAGCAATCGAAACTACCAGACGCAAATTAGCATCAATCAGTTCCTGCTTGGCCTTCATGTCACCGGCCTCAACCCGCTGGGCCAGACGAATTTCTTCCTCCCGGGTCAACAGCGGCACCCGGCCAATCTCCTTGAGGTACATCCGCACCGGATCGGCCACGCTTTTCTTGCCCAGTGAAGTCAAACGGTCCAGCTCTTCGGCCAGGCTATCGGTGTCCTCGGCTTCATCTTCTTCATCAGCGGAAGTAGACTCAAAAATATCAATGCCTTTCTCCATGATCTTGCCATAGAGATTGTCAAGGTCCTCGAGATAATTTTCCGGCTCCACCAGCACTTCAAGAATATCGTCCTGAATGATGTAGCCCTGCTTTTTGGCTTGCTTAAAAAGAGTGTCGAGGTCTTGCTTGAGGGATTCCGGCACTTTTTTGCGGTTGGTCATAGTGGCCACCGCGTTTTGCAATAGCTCAGCAGCCGGAGTTTCCTCAGTGGCAGGAGTTACTGCCGGAGCAACTTTTTTCTTGGGAGTCGTGGCGGTTTTGGCGGTTTTGGAGGTTTTAGAAATTTTGGGAGTTTTGTCTTGCTTTTGGGCCATACAATAAAGTTATCCTTGCTGCTTGATGATGTTGGTGCTTTTGGAAATAATCAAACTGTCCTGACACGGGCAGTCGTGGCGGTAATATCGATTAATGTTAAGCTGTATAATTATACACGAAATTCTTGACAAAGCAAAGGCAAAATAGCCTGGAGCGAGCTGAGTTTGTCAAGTTTTCAGACAATTGGTGATTCTTGAACCCTAAACCGTGCCGCGCCACATCATGGCGTCAACAACTTTTTTAACGGCATTGAGGTAGACAGCGGTCCGGCCATCTACCCGGTGGCGCTGGAGTTGTTCGTTCATGCCCTGGTAAGCTGCTGTCATGAGTGGGCGGAGCTTGGCCACTACTTCGTCTTTACTCCAGTAGTAGCCCTGGAGATTCTGGACCCACTCGAAGTAGGAAACAGTCACGCCGCCAGCATTAGCCAAAACGTCGGGAATGACGGGAATATTTTTTTTGAACAAAATCTGGTCGGCCGCCGGTGTCAGTGGGCCGTTGGCCATCTCGATGATCAGACCGGCCTTGATCTTGGCGGCGTTATCTTGGTGAATGACATTTTCCAGTGCTGCCGGCACTAATACCGCTACCTCCAGTTCCAAGAGCTCGGCGTTGCTGATGGTTTTGGCGCCGGGAGCGGTGAGCTGGCCGGTTTTTTCTTTGTTGGTTAAAATTTCAGCCGGCTTGAGGCCTTGAGGATGATAAAGGCCGCCTCTGGAATCAGAAACCGCCACTACTTTGAAGCCGTTGTCAGCGGCGTGTTTGGCAAACCAATAACCCACGTTACCAAAGCCTTGAATGGCCACCGTCACATCTGCCCGGGAGCGCCAGCCTTTTTCCTTTTTGTACTGCTGATAAACTTCTTCAAGCATGTAGTAGCCGCCAAGGCCAGTGGCCTCGGTTCTGCCTTGCGAGCCGCCCAACTCAATCGGCTTGCCGGTAAAGGCGGCGCTGGGGTTTTCCTGCACTCCACCTGTGCCGGCGCTGGCTGCGGTCACCACTTTTTCGTACTCATCCACCATCCAGGCCATAACTCGGCTATCGGTGTTGACATCAGGCGCCGGCACATCCACCCACGGCCCAATTTTGTCAGCCACAAACCTGGCATAAGCCCGGCTCAATCGCTGCAGCTCAGTCTGGCTCAGCTCTTGCGGATCAACCATCACCCCACCCTTGGCACCCCCGTAAGGTATGTCTGTTACCGCGCATTTCCAGGTCATCCAGGTAGCCAGGGCTTTAACTTCATCAAGCGTCACTTGGGGATGAAACCTGATTCCACCCTTATAAGGGCCACGGGCGTTATTGTGCTGGACTCGATAAGCTTGAAATTCCTTAATCGCGCCATCGTCCAATTCAACTTTGAGAGTACCCTCATAAATGTGTTTAGGCTCTTTGAGTACCTGAATAGCCGCTTCAAAGCGGTCGGCATCTTCATATTCCTGGCGTAAAAGTTCTGCCATAGCAACCAATTGAGTAACAGCGTTCGCGTGAGGATTGCTCATTTTTCCTTTTTTTTAAAAATTTTTTAACAATTATGAATCTATGGCTTCAACCACAGCCTGGCTGACTTTTTCAGCTAAATCAGGCAAAAAAGGATCCGGAATAATTTGTTCCGCGGTTGGTTTCGGTACTAGATTCGCAATGGCCTGAGCCGCTGCTTGCTTCATCTTGGTGGTGATGGTTTTTGGCCGCGCTTTTACTACCGCCTTAAAAATAGCCGGAAAAGCTAAAACATTATTGATCTGATTGGGATAATCACTACGTCCGGTGGCGATAATTGCTGCTCCGGCTGCCCTGGCGTCTTCAGGCGTGATTTCTGAGTCCGGGTTAGCTAAAGCAAAAACAATTGGCTTGCTTGCCATCGACCTCACCATTTCTTGAGTAATTAACCCCGGGCGAGAAACACCAATCACCACATCGGCTCCCCGAATCACTGCTGCCAAAGTTCCGGTTTTGTTTTCCAAATTAGACAAACCGGCAATAGCTTGCTTGTAAACATTCAAACCCGGCCGACCTTGATAAATCGCCCCCTGACTGTCTACCAAAATCACGTCCCGCACCGCCGCCGCACCTTCTACTAAGTTGCAGCCATCTTTAATGCACTCTACCCCAAGCAACATCCGGCTGACCGCCATTCCGGCCGAACCGGCACCCACCACTACTACTTTCAGATCATGAAAATTTTTGCCGACTACTTTAGCAGCATTTTGTAGCGCTGCCATCACCACAATGGCGGTACCGTGCTGATCGTCATGAAAAACCGGAATACCAATAGCTTGCAAAGCTTCTTCAACCGCGAAACACTTAGGCGCTTCAATATCCTCCAGATTGATACCTACAAAAGAAGGCGCTACCATTTTGACAAATTCAATAATATCCTCAGGCTGCTGCGAGTTGATCACCAAAGGAACGGCATCAACACCGGCAAACTGCTTCATCAGCAAAGCTTTGCCTTCCATTACCGGCATGGCTGCTTCCGGACCCAAATTACCCAGACCCAGAATAGCCGAGCCGTCGGAAATCACCGCCACCGTGCGGCCGCGCATCGTCAAATCAAAAGAAGCATTTTTATCTTGAGCAATTACCCGGCTCGGCTCGGCCACGCCTGGGGTATACAGCAGAGAAAGCATTTCTTTATCCGCCACTGTCATCAGCGGCGTCACACCCAGTTTGCCTTGAAATTTCTTGTGCAGCGCCAAAGCTTTTTCGTTGAGATCGCTATGCATTCACAGTTCCCTGAGTTTCCAACCACCGCTCAGCATCCAAAGCAGCGCTGCAGCCCTGTCCAGCCGCGGTAATGGCCTGTTTGTACCTGACATCCACTCCATCACCGGCGGCAAAAACACCCTCTACCGAAGTCATGCTGGGGAACTTTACCAAACCTTTTTCTTCAAGCGCTTGACTGGCCGCCGCCACCCCAGCCTCAGTGGCACTCTGACGAGTGACCACATAGCCATGGCTGTCCAGCTCAAGCTGCCCCTGAAATACTTTGGTCATCGGCCGGTGGCCGATAGCAATAAAAACCCCGTCCGCGGCGTAGGTCTTGGCTTCACCGTCTTCAACTACCTTAATCTGCTGCACTGAACCTTCACCCGCAATTTCACTTACTGTCGTATTCCAGTGCACTTGAACTTTGTCATGATTGAGCACCCGCTCTTGCATAATCTTGCTGGCGCGAAACTCGTCGCGGCGGTGTAAAACATGAACTTCTTTAGCAAATTTAGTTAAAGCCAAAGTATCCTCCATGGCGCTGTCACCACCACCCACCACAAAAGTAATTTTGTCGCGGTAAAAAGCAGCATCGCAAACAGCGCAAGTGCTCACTCCCCGGCCCAAAAATTCATCTTCGCCCGGAACTCCCAGCATAATGGCAGAGGCGCCGGTGGCAATAATCACCGCTGCCGCTGTCATGGCCGGTTCAGCCTGACGGATCGCGTCCAAATGGGCTTGCAGTTCTTCTGGGGTGGCTTTTTCAAAAATATCCGGGCCGGCGCCTTCAGGAAAATTGGTCCAAAGCTGGAAAGGCCGCTGAGTAAAATCCACCGCCGTCACGTACTCGTACTTGATCTCCGCCCCAAACCGCTCGGCTTGATCACGCATACTCATCATCAAATCGGGACCTTGAATGCCCTGGGCAAAGCCGGGAAAGTTTTCCACTTCGGTGGTGTACATCAGTTGGCCGCCGCTGTTGAAGCCGGCAAAAATTACCGGACTCAACTGGGCACGAGCCGCGTACACGCCGGCAGTGTAACCCGCCGGACCGGAACCAATAATCACAACTTGGCGTTTTTCCATGGTGGCTTTCTTTTTTCAGCTAATTTCGCTAATTTTAATTAATTCTTAAGCAACTTATCAATCATACTGGTGTAACCGGATTCACCGGCAAAACCAACCTTGGTTTCTACCGGCTGGCGGTTTTGGAAAGTGATCACGGTGGGAATACTCATCACCCCGTATTGGCGGGCCAGCTCACCCTCGGCATCAACGTCTACTTTGGCGATCACCGCCTTGCCTTGATAATCTTCAGCAATTTTTTGAATCACCGGCGCGGCCATTCGGCAAGGCCCACACCAGTCGGCATAAAAATCTACCAGCACCGGCTGGCTGCCAGCGTCCTCTAGGGTTTTTTGAAAATTTTCTCCGGTGAGATGGAGAACTGAATCCAAGTTGTTATCTGTCATCTTGCTCCTGCTAATTTATTACTTTATGACTCCAACTAATTGGCTAATAGCGGAAAAGCTCCTTCAAAATGCCTTGCAATTGTTCGGGCTTGCGTTCTTTGGAGCAGCGGACCGCTTCGTCGGTGAGCAGTTCCCGAGCCACCCTGCCGAGTGAGTTGCGCACCGCTGCGATTTGGTGGGCAATATCCACACACATGCGTTCATCATCATACATCTTGATGACGCCGTCAAGTTGACCGCGAATGCGTTTGAGTTGGGTGGCAATTTCGTCTGTTTGCATGCCGTTTTTTTGCATCTTCGCTTTCTAAGATACCCCATGGGGGTATAGGGTGTCAAGAGTTAATTTCGCCTGGGCTGATTTGGGTGGGTGGTGAATTGGTGGGTTGGCGGGATGGCAGCCCTTAATCTACTTTAAGTTTTTGCCTGAATTGGACAATTTGCTTCAACAGCTCATTCTGCCGCTCTTCTTCCGCCGGAGTTTTTTGCCTTTTTTCGTCGAGTTTGGCTAGTTCAGCGGCAATGGCAGAAATTTTAGCCTTGGTTACTTCGGTGGCAAGCTGGTGATAGGTTTGACGCCATTCCGTAGCCACTTTGAGCTTGCCATTGAGGTTGAGGAAGTTTTCCGGCGTATGCAGATCAAACAGTAATTGTTGTAAATCTTCCGGCAACTTGGCGTTGAGCTTTTCCAGGTTGAGGGCTTTTTGCCGCTTGAGCTGTCCCAGCATCGCTGCCAACAGTTGTTTGGCTCCCGGAATGACCAAGTCTAATTCTAGCAACTTTTCTACTTTGTCGAGCTGAGTTTTGGGCTGAGATTGGAAAAGTAAGTAAAAAAGGTAGCTCTCGAGGTTGGCGCGCCGGGATGAAGGGGCTGATGGCGGCGCGGACGCAGTCGCAGTAGCCGTTTTGGCCGGTTTTTGTTTTTCGCGCTCAGCGCTGGTGTTGGTTTTTCCCCCGAAGGTCTGCTGCCTTTTGTACCGGGCAATATCAGCGTGAATGGCTTCTTCTTTGACGTTGAGTTTTTCCGACAGCACCCGAACGTAGTGCTCCAGTTCCACCGCGTGCCGAACTTTAGAAAGCACCGGCGCCATCTCTTCCATGATTGCCCGTTTACCTTCGGGAGTGGCGGCCTGGTGTTCGCGCAAAGCCACTTCAATCAGAAAGCTGTAAGCAATAACAGATTCCTTGACCGCCGAGCGCCATTTTTTGGGATCTTCCCTGATTAGTTCGTCCGGGTCCTTGCCACTGGGTACTTCCACTACTCGCAGTTCCAGCTTGGTTTCTTGCAGGGCATCAATGGCCTTCTTGGTAGCTTCCACGCCGGCAGCGTCAGTGTCGAGAGCCAACAAAACGGTATCAACAGTGCGGTTTAAAAGTTTGGCGTGCTCATCGGTGAGGGCCGATCCTTTAATGGCCACAATATTGTTGACATGGGCTTGACTGGAAGTAATAACGTCAATTTCACCCTCAACGACAATCACTGCTCTTTCTTTACGGATAAATTGGTAAAGCTGGCTGTAGCCATAAAGCAGCCGGCTTTTGTGGTAAAGCTCAGTTTCCGGTGAATTGATGTACTTGGCTTCTTTGGCTTGCGAGTCTAGTAGGCGGCCGGAGAAGCCGACCACCTGCCCGCGATGGTTGGTAAGCGGAAAGATCAACCGGCCCCGAAAGCGGTCATAACGCCGGCCGCCCTTCCCCTCAGCTACCAGCCCCGCCTGTTCCAGCAGCTCCAGACTATACTTTTTCTTCTTATGCAAAAAGGAAATCAACCCGTCCCAAGACGCCATAGCGTACCCAAGCTGAAACAGCTTAATCGAGTCCTTGTTGATCCCTCGAGTCTGCAAGTACTCCCTGGCAGGCGCGCCTACTTCATGCTCGGTGAGCAAGTAGTGGTAGTACTCTTTAGCCAAATCCAAAACCTGCAGCAGTTTGTCATGCAACTCATCCTTGTCCGTCCGGGTGTACTCCTTGAGCGTAATCCCCGCTTGGTCCGCCAACATGCTGAGCGCCTCATAAAAAGTCATGCCCTCGTACTTTTCCAAAAAAGTAAAAACATCGCCGGTCTCACCGCAGCCAAAGCATTTGTAGCGCTGCATTTGCTCATTAACAAAAAAAGACGGAGATTTTTCGGAATGAAACGGACACAGCCCCTTAAAATAACTGCCCGATTTCTGCAAACTCACGCGCTCACCAATCACCGAAACGATGTCAGAGGCCTCTTTAACTTGCCGAATTTGGGACATAAGTACATTCTATACCGTATCAAACTACCTCGCCACTCAGAAAACTGAGAAGACAGCCTTTCAATTAATCCTGGCTTCAATATAATATAAAGATATGGCAAAAACAGTTGCAAAACCTTCCACTGCTCCAAAACCCAGCCCAGCCGCCGACGAAGAGTACTTCGACACTCCCTTTGGCAAGTACTTTAATGAGCTCAGCCAAATCGACCAAGGCAAGCGCTACACCAAGGAATACGGCTCAATCCTCATCCTCAGTCTGGTAGAAGAAGTGGGCGAAATGGCCCGCGCCTATCTGGCGGAGCATGGCCGCAAGAAAACCAATCTGGCTGCCCAACTTGATGAAACTTATGAACAAGAGCTAGGCGATATTCTGCTCACTATTCTGCGCTTTGCCAGGATTAAAGGCATTGATCTTGATGAAAGAATCATGTACTCGATTTCCAAAATTAAGCAGCGCCGGTTTAAGCCAAAGGTTTAACATGAGTCGCTCTCAACGTGTTGAATTGACTCTGCTACCAACTCGCTGAGAACTTTTTTATCAATTTCCGCCCATTTTTTAAGGTAAAGACAAGAAACGCCAGTGGAGTGAGGGCCAAGTTGCTTCATTAAACTGTTAAAACGCTCAAATCCAGACGTGATATAGACAACTAAATTTTGCTTACGGGGAGAAAAACCAGCTAAAGGCGCGTCGCCTTCGCGGCCGCTCGCGTACCGGTAATGGTATGAGCCAAAACCAATAATGCTCGGACCCCACATCACCGGCTCGAATTTAGTGGCTTTTTTCATTAGCTCCAGCAGTTCGAAGGCTTCCGCCCGTTTTCGCGCATCGGGAATTCGGTTGAGGAAATCCGCGACTTTGACGGTAGTGGGTTTAGTTTTGTTTTCCGGCACGGTAATCCAGAGTTTTAAGTCAACTGCAGATTACCAGTACTGTGACTAACCATCAAGAGGCTGTAAGGTGCGAACAATCCTGGTCACAAAGTTCTTGTAGAACTTGGTGACCGCCTCGCTGTTTCCGGTCTGAATCTTCATTTCGTTGCTCCAGTCACCAGGCATACAACCATTGATGGGCAGCACTCTGAAGTAGTAGTCTGTGTTTGGATTCAGGTGGCCAATGGTGTGAGAAAGCACTCCACTTGACCTACCCTGGGCAAACTCAGTGCCAAAGAGTTCCTGTCCAGGCTCGTGACCGTAGACCATCGCATATTTGTTAACATTGCTGGTAACGGGTGAGAAGTACAGAGTCGCCTGAGTACCGGTAGCGTCAATTTGGAATAGATCCGGAACGCTACTTGGTTTAGCGTCGCGGCAAGACGGCACTTTTGGAGTAGCATAACCGGTTTTGGTAGAGCTACCGGCCTTGGGCTGGCTTGAAGGAGTTGGTGTGGGTGCATCGGGTGATTCCTCTGCTCCAAACAGACCAAAAACAGAGAAGTGGCTGGTTTCACATCTGACCCAGAATTCATCACCATCGCCATCATTGACTTCACAGTCCTCATCAATCGGCAGCCATTCGTTGCTACTCTCATCCCAGCTGAAAATCTGGAACGTGTCCGCAGCCATGCCCTCCAGATCTCCTTCCTCGAAGTAGATGGTGATCTGAACTGACTCATCCCCAAAATCCTCCAGCTCTGGCGGCTCAGCACCTTCGACTAAAGCTTTGAGATCATAGAAGTAATTTCCAATCCGGAAATTATCTGGCGGCGCATCCTCATCGTCATCAACTTCAAGTTGCTTGATTTGGAAAATGACATTTGACTCAGAAAAATCCTCCGGAACCTCAAGCTCAATGCCCAGGCCCTGGCTCCCGACGGTACCGCCGTTGCCAGCAGGAATGGTGTCTTGAGTTTGGTCACCGACTTCATAATCACCCAGGCAACCAGTGGTGGTGAAGCTGTCACTGCTGGAAACGGTGTTGCCAGCCTCATCTTCTAAATTTACCTGATAGAAGTAAGTGGTACAACTGAGCAAATCTTCCAGCTCAACAGTGTGTTGATTGGCAGGGTCCTCCACGGACTCTTCACTGTTACCATAACTGGTGGAGAAACCATACTCAACTTCCCCTTCTTCACCCGGCTCGCTAGTTCCCCAGGTGATAGTGGCACTATTATCATCTTTGGTGACACTAATCTCGCCGTCAAACTCTGGATCGGTACGATCAATCTGAAAAGGCCCGAGATGATGGGTGGTGTAATTGCCTGCCTCGTCAAAAGCCTGAATATGGAAATATAAGTCATTGCCTTCGGGGGCATTATCCCAGCTGACTTCTCCGTTCTCTTCACAATCTACCCCCACATCCTCGCAGTCTATTTCCACGACATCATTGTCTGGTTCTTCTATTTCGACTGCGGGAATGGTGCCTTCCTCGTGATCAAAAATATAGAGGTAGCCTGCCAAGCCGCTACCGGGCCAAGTCTCTGCATCACCAGGCCAATTCCAACTAGTGCCAGTGTCATCAAGCTCTATCTCGAGATCTTCGGCAGGATTCCAACTAACAACAATATTATTTTCATTGGACCAACCGTTAGGAGCGGGACTGGCAGTGGGCTCAGCGAAGTCCGGACCATTGGTATCAACAATAAAAGCGGGAGTAAAAGGAGCTTCTTCATCACCGGCGGTTTCCCAATCATTTTCATTGGGTGTATCGCCGGTAAGCATTAACTGCACTCGCCACCAATAGGGACCTTCACGTAGCTGATCATCTTGGCCAAGTCTTCCGCTGCCGCTTTCATACGTGCCACCTGCTGCGTCTTGCCCCACAGTGAAGGGAAAGGTATCCGCCTCCAATTCACCGTCATCTAGAGCAATTGGTGCAGAATCGTAGCGCAACACCCGAGAATTGCCCCCACTTGACCAAGCGTTAGGAGCAGTGGCTATTTCCAAGCGGTAATATACTGACTCGTCTTCCTCTTCACCGTCATAATCAAGCTGGAACGAAAATTCTGGAGTGGTTTCATTAGTATATCCACCCTCAGTGAAATCATCAGGACCTAAATTGCTTGCATCGGCGTTAACATAACTAATGATGGCCACCAAGCCAATTCCCAATAGTAAGCCGCCCAACAAAAAAGGAGCGGAAAATGGTTTGAACAGATTTTTGAAATCGATCATTTTAATCTTTCTAGTTTTTTGTTCGCTGATTGATTAAATTTTTTAACAAAAAACAAAATACCGGTTTTTACGATTCATTAATTAAAAATAATGTGAACTCATTCTATGAGTTGGAAGGTTGACAAAATCAGTATCCACTTGGATCCAAGTTTTTGATGATAATTTAGCCGAGTTTGGGTAAAAGCGCAGGGTTAATTTGGTAGGTTTTATTGCTCACCAAAATCAGTTTTGGCTCCATGATTGCAGCCGTTTTAGCATTGATGGCAGCCATGGTATCGTAAACCTTGCGCCAACTATTTTTGTTAGGCTCTTCTCCGAACTTATCAATCAACTCGTCGGTTTCCCATTTTTTCTTGGGCGAAGCGAAGAGAGCCAGGCACAAATAATACTGATTGGTGGCGTAGGAAATTTTGATTTCCTGACCATTAATTTGCAAAAGGCTGTTTTTTTTCGCGAAAATAATTGATTTGATTTCCTCAAAAGCAAGCGGCTTTTGATAATTGGTCACTGCTTGGAGCGTTTGTTGGCGCGTGGTTGCCACCACTTTGGAGAGAAGGCGCCAACTTAAACCGGTCAAAAGCAAACTGGCCAGAAAACTAGTGACAGCGTAAATCAGCAAAATTCGATAAAGATTAGCAATTGATTGGGCAGCAATCACTACTCCAAGAGCTTGATCGCCGCTGGTTAAGGTCCTTGACTTAACTAAATAAGTAGTCGTACCCCGGGCTGCTTTTACTTTTTTAGCGTGAGTATTATCCATTTCAGCCCTAACATAGCTCGGGTCAATAAACCCAGGAATACGATTCATACTATTGGCGTTGCTGTTGTAAATTAGCAAGTGATTGAACTGATCCACTACCTGGAAAGAAATATCAAAAGGAATATCGCGACGTACAATGGCACTAGTATCAATTTGGTTACCATTAATAAGCAAGTTACCCATAATGGAGTGGGCTGTATCTCTCAGGCGCTGATCAACCCCAGCCAGATTTTGCTCACTGGTGCTGTGATAAGCCACGGTCACCACACCTAAAACATTGTCGCTGCTATTAAGAATCGGCAAAGAATAAATCCGCCAATCCTGGTTGGCAACTGAGCGCACAGTTTGAGGATCTTGAAAATTAAGTAAGTATTTAAGATCCGATAAATCCATAAAACCGGAAATCGGCCGCCAGCGGTCTACAATATAGCCATCAGCCGAAAAAACGTACAGGCGAAATTTGTCGGGAATGAGTGAGTTAGCATCGTACTTAGACAAATCCCAGGTACCATTGTCAAAACTAATATCGCGCTCAACTCTATCAAGAATAACATCAATGGCAGCCTCCTCATAGTTAAGGTAAGAGTGATAAATGGCTAAGCCGCCAATGGTCATGTGAGCCAGAAACAGCAAGAGCAAGGCTAAAAGAAAGTTGGTAATCCCAAACCGCTGGGCCTTAACCAGTTGTTTTTGCAGGCTATTTTTCCAATTGTGGAACATAGTTGTCTTTATAGTTGATGATAATTGGCAAATCAAGTAGAGAAAGAATGGCATGGCAATTGCAAAAAAGTGATACACTAAGTTTTACTATGTATTTCGGCCTTGGTGATTTGTCATTTTATGCCTATTTTATATTTTTCGTTATAGCGACAATGGTTTCCTGGTTTGTGCCTGGTTGGGTGATAGTTTCGCGAATTAAATTCCAGGATAAATTGACAGAGCTGGCATTATCTATACCAGTGGGGCTGGCGTTTTGGGGAATTCAAGGTTATATTCTTGGCTATTTGGGCTGGCGATTCCTGACTTATGCCTACTTAGCTTTATTTCTTCTCTTTTTCTTGCGTGAGCTGTCTAAGTTTAAAAAAAGCGCCGCTCAAGCATACCGCGAACTCAAACAGCAGCCCTTGCTACTAACAATTGCCATTATTATTAGTAGTTTTTTGCAAATCTTAGGACATGTTGTTTCCGGCTTGCGGGGAGATGAGGGGATGGCTTTTTATTTTCTCAGGAGCCATATTATGCACTTGGCTTACATTCAAGCTCTTGCTCAGCACTTTCCGCCACTTGAACCTGGAGCTAGCGGCTTGCCGATTGAGAATTATCATTATTGGGCAGATTTAGTCTTGGCTGATTTGGTGCGCATCTGGCCAATGCCGGTGACACAGCTTTTATTTCAATATTCGCCGGTTTTGCTTTCACTGATTTTTACTTTGCTGATAGTGCGCTTGGTCTACCAACTCAAAGGAACCGGACTAGCAGCGGGCGTGGCGGTATTTTTATTTACTTTCGGCGCGGACGCGGCTTATTTATTTACCCTGATTTTACACGGACACTGGGGAGCCAAAATTACCATGATTGACAGCGGCTTGGTGCAGTACTTTAACATTCCTCAAGTTTTTGCCCGCCTGGTTTTCATTGCTGCTTTGTTTCCGTTGCTGCACTGGTGGAAAAACCGCTCCCTGGCCAGTGGGCTACTTACAGTTGTTTTAATGGTCACTTTGTTTGGCTTTAAAATTTACTATGGCATTTATGCCGTCTTTGGTTTTTGTTTTGTGCTGCTGATAAAAGGGATTCGGGAACTGCTGAAACAAGCTGGTGATCACAGTTATAGGATGGCCTTGCTAGAAACTTTGAAGCAAATCAAAGCTGATATTTTCCTTTTGAGCTGGCTGACTTTGGGCTCGTTGGCGGTTTATTTGCCGCCGAACAAAAATGCCGGCGGCCTTTTTTACTCTCCTTTGGAATGGCCAAAGTTGTTTTTAGGCGCGGAGCAAATTAACTTTAATGAGTGGTGGCTGAGAATGCAAGTTTATGAAGCAGCAGGAAATTGGCGCAACGTGCTAATTTTTAACGCCCTGGCTGTAATCATAGCCCTGATCTCACTTTTCGGCACCAGAATTTTGGGTTTGTTACCAACAAGCAAAACAGCCAAGTCGTTGCCTCAAGAACTCTTGCTGTTTTTTATACCCACCAACTTGCTCTTTTTGCTGCTGGGTTTGTTGACGATGCAACATTCCGGTGGGCTAAACACTTTCAATTTTTTTATCGTTCCCGTCGTTGCTTTTAATCTTTTAACCGTTTTCAACCTGACAAATATTACAAATGTGCCGAAAAAAATCATAGCCGGAGTATTGGTGATTTTTGTTTTACTAACTTTACCCAGATCGCTCATGAAATTGGCAGAAATAGTTGAGAGTTACCAGTCGCAAAAAACCAGTGTCTTTATTTCTCAGGACGAGTTGGAGGCTCTGCAATTTATCAAAGAAAATCTGGCTGCTGATGCTGTTATTCAAGCTCATCCCAAAAATGTGCCAGACCAACAAACACCCTATGTGGCTTTTTTCAGCAACAGGTTTTCTTATGTCAGTGGTATTTCTATGCTTGAAAGCCACAATCAGCCGTTTGAACCAAGGCAAGAGGCGGTGGTTGCTGCCTTTCGCCAAAACAACCCATTGATGGATTTGCAAAACTTAGGCATTGATTATCTTTATTTAGTAGGTAAGGAGCGCGAAAACTATGAGCTACCTGCCAATTCTATAGTTTTTCAGAATGAAACTGTGGTGGTGGTGGCTGCAAATCCTGAGCTGAACTAATTTTCCAGAAATTTGTTGAGTTCTTTTAGCCGCGCTTGGATGTTTTTATGAATTTTTTGGCTGATTTTGCCTGTGCGCTCGTAAAAATCCAGCATTTGTTCCAAAGTCAGCGCGGCGTGCAGTTTAAAACCGGCGGTAGTTAGTTGCTCACCGCCACCCTGTTTGCGGTCAATCAGCACCACGATATCTTTCACTTTCACACCTTGGCTGGCTAGAATCGCTGTTGCTTCCAACTTGGAATCGGCTCGCGTGACCAGATCATCAATCAGCACAGCGGTTTTGCCTCGATCTGTTTCAAGCATCCCATCGACTTTGGCGCCGGTACCGTGACCTTTGTTGTCGGCGCGCGGGGTAATCATGCCCAGGTTGAGCCTGTCTGAAAGAGAAGCAACAAACGGTGTGGCGGCGGTAGGAATGTCGGCCAGGACATCAAATTTTAGCGGCTTGATCAGTTCCTGATAGACGTCGATGGCTGCTGCTTTAGCGGCCGGAAATCTCATGAGCATTCTCAGATCAATGTAGATAGGCGAAAGCGGGGCCTGGGGATTTTTGTCATGCAGTTTGAGCTTGAAATCGCCAAATTTAATAGCGCCAATTTCAAAAAGTTGATCGGCTAGTTTTTCCTGAGCGACGGTTAGACGTTTTGGCATCTTAGATTGCGTCATGATTTTACCTGTACTTATTAATTGCTGTTTTGAGTTGAGCCGTAGCTTGTCTGGCTGCTTGGGCAAAATCCTCGCCTTCTGAAGCAAAAATAATACCTCTGGAAGAGTTGATGATCATGCCTTGGCCACGGCTGTCCTTGCCAGCCTTAACTGTCGCTGCCACCTCTCCCCCCTGAGCGCCAATGCCGGGAATAAGAATGGGCATATCGCCAACAACCTGCCTCACTGCTGCCAGCTCCTTAGGATAGGTTGCTCCCACCACGATAGCACAGTTGTGATGAGTGTTCCACGACTGAGCCACCTGGCGGGCAACGACCTGATACAGCGGTTCGCCGGCTGGCCCAACTAGCAGGTCCTGAAATTCACCGGCACCGGGATTGGAGGTTTTAACCAAAACAATAAAGCCTTTATCCTGACGGTCAAGAAACGGCTGCAGAGCTTCCTGGCCCAAATAAGGATGAACAGTGATGGCATCAACGCCCAGTTGGTCAAAGGCCGCCTGGACGTAGCCAGTGTTGGTGCTGCCAATATCCGCCCGCTTGGCGTCAAGAATAACGGGAATATCAGGATGATTTTGCTTGATGTATCGCACTGTTTTTGTCAAAGCCCGAAGTCCCTGCTCGCCCTGAGCTTCATAGAAAGCGCTGTTGGGTTTGTAAGCGCAAACCAAGTCGTGAGTGGCAGCGATGATTTCTTGGTTGAAGCGGGTGATGGTGTCTTCTATTGTTGCGTTTTTGCTTTTCAGTGCCACGGGAATCTGGGCGAAATCTGAATCAAGTCCAACACAAACACAACTGTCTTGCTGCTGCCAGCGGTTTTCCAGCTTGGCAATAAACTCAGATGCAGACGGTGGTTTTTGGTTTGAGGCTGAACGGCGAGGTTTAGTCGCTTTAATTTTATTCATCGAGTCTAATTCTATATTAAAACAAAATCCTTGATAAGAATCCATAACAGGAAAGGCCTCTGATATAATTATCTTGACCTAAATTGGGCTGGTTGAGTCTGCGGCATAATAATTCGGTACAATAATAGCATGCCGCAAAAATTATCCAGCTCCCAACCTATTGGCGCCTGCGCCATTCTTACTCATTCCCAAAACCAAATTCTTTTAGGCAAAAGAAAAAACAGTTACAAAGCTGGCATGCTGGGACTGCCCGGCGGCAGAATTGGACTCAACGAGAAAATGCTCACTGCCATTGCTCGCGAAGTAACTGAAGAAACCGGACTGCAAAACTTGAAATTTACTTTTGTTGGGGTGGTGCGCGAAAATCAGGACAACTACGATTTTATCCATTTTGTCTTTTCAGCGCCAGTTGGTGAGCAGGAGCCGGTTTTGTGCGAGCCAGATAAATGCGAGGGTTGGGAGTGGTTTGAGGTGAATCAGGATTTGAGTGAGGTGTTGCCCGGACATCAGGCTGCAATTCAACTTTACATCAGCAAGCAAAAGTTAGCCGATCTGGTGCGCTCTTAAATCTTCAATCAGTTCACACCACAATTTCCTCATTTTCCAGTTTTTCAAAAGTTGTAAAGTGCGTCATGTCATACGCGCAAGGAGTAATAGTGATATAACCTTGGTTGAGCGCGGCGGCATCATAGCGCGGATTAGTTTCCGAATCTTTGGCAAAAGGATCGCGGTCGTAAGCAAACCGATGAGTTTCACGATCAATAGTAATGGGATAATTGTAGTATTTGGTTATGTCTTTAAGAATTTTAGTGAAACGAATTTTATTAGTGGCTTGCTTGGGCAAATTAATATTGAGTAACTGTACACCCCACAACTTCTTTTTTATGGCTAAATCAATGATTTTTCCTAAAGTATCACCTGGATACTGATAATATTCCACAATATCCTCAATGTGATCGTGAGTCTTAAACCACAACTCAGCCGGAGCATCCCAACTGATAGCCAACGCTGCCGGGGCCACATTCACCCCAATACTACGAACAGCGGCGCTATAGGTGCCGGAAGAAATAATAGCCGAGCTGACATTGGCGCCTAAGTTGACGCCGGAAATCAGCAGGTCGAACGGTTCCTGAAAATACCCCTGCGCACACTCCATCACATCGGCAGGAGAGCCTTCCACCCAAAATGCCGGCACTCCGTCAACTTCCGCTTCACCCCAACTGCCACCCGTTTCCAGCGACAGTTTGCCGCCCACACCCGATTGCTGGTACTTGGTAGCAGCAATCTGCAAATCGTATTTGTCTTTCAAAGCCCGGATCAGCAGCCGCGTGCCCACTGAGTTGTAACCATCGTCACCGGTGAGTAGAATACGTTTGATGTTCATATTTTTATTACTCTAATTATTCTATCAGATTTTTATAGATTATTTGGGTATTATAAGCAGAGCAGGAAAAGCCAGTAGGTTATGGTTTGGACCATTATAGTTTTTTTGCAGTGAACATTGCTTTTCCTTGCTGTAAAATTAAGAAAAATGAAAAAATACTTGGCAAAACGAGCTACTGTCCTCAAAAAAATTCCCCCTATTCCGGAAAAATTACTCTTAACAACCATAATTGTCTGTTTTTTTGGTATTTTTCTCACAGTTTCGCTCCATCGCTATTGGCAGTACGCTGCCTGGTACTATGATTTTGGTATTTTTTATAGCGCCATCTCAGCGGTGGCTCAGGGCAGAGAGCCCATCATCGACCACTTCATATTTACCGACCAAAATATTCTGAGTGATCACTTTCATCCGCTGATTTTTTTGGCCAGCCCGTTGGTGGCGCTATTCAAAACCGGCGAAACCCTGCTGATTTTCCAAGCTGCTTTTGTGGCGCTCAGCGGAATATTTGTCTACTTAACTGCTAAAGAGTTGCTTAAAAACAAAACTGAGTCTTTCTCTATTTTAATTTTGTATTTTAGCTTTATCGGTTTGCATAACGCTTTGATAACCGAATTTCACGAAATTACTTTGCTGCCGCTGCCGCTGATGATGTTTTTTTACGGCATGGTCAAAAAACAGCGATGGTGGTATGGGATCGGTTTGTTGGGAGTGCTGCTCACCAAAGAATCAACTTTTATTATTCCTGCCTGGTTTGGTTTGGTGATGGCGCTAAAAAATACTGGCCGGTGGCGAGTGGTTGGCGCGGCGACCACAATTTTTTCATTTGTATATGGAGCCGCGCTGCTTTATCTTGTCTTTCCGGCAATTAGCGGTAGCGGCTATCACTACCTCAATGAAACAATGACGAATCAACAAAATTCACCTTTATTCAATGATCTTAAAATTGCCACCGTTAGCAAAACTTTTTTGAGTTTTGGATTTTTACCATTATTAGCTCCCGAAACATTGGCGCCGGTTTTCTTTAATTGGTGGTCAAGATTTTCCAGTGTAGCAACGACTCGGCACGATTTGGGCATGCATTACAATGCCGAAATTGCGCCCACATTGATCTTGGGTACTATTTATGGTTGGCAGAGGTTGAAAATTTTGCTGGGAAGAATGGCTGAAAAAGTCGGCAAAAGTTTAAAGAAAAATTATTTTGGATACTTGAGTGTTGTTTTGGCGTTGGCGTCATTGTTTTTTAATGTTTATATTTTGAAATCTCCGGCTTTGCTGTTTTTTAATCGAGCATTTTACGCACATACTAGCAATTTGCAATTTTTGGATGATTTACTCCAACATGTGCCTGATGACGGCGTGATCATGGCTCAAACTAATATCGCAGCCAAGTTGGCGTACCGAAAAGTTTACATGCTACGTGACGACTACGCCAAGTTCAACCCTGACTATATTGTGATCGATACCAGAGATGGACAAGAACCAAATAATTTTTTAGGGGTCAGGAATTTTGACTCTTTGGTGCGCAAATTGGAAAAAGATCCGAGTTACGAACTCTACCACTCTCAAGGTGAGCAGAAAATCTATAAACGAAGGGTTCTGCCGTAAGCCAACTTGATTGGCATTTCTTCTTTGATTTTTATAAATGGAATGTATTCGATCTCAATCCTTAGTTTGTCTGAGTCTCTGCCTGAATATTCTCCCAGGCCTAATTGGTGTGTCTAAATCCAAAAATGGAGATTTGCTGCATAAAAATGCTTGCACTTACAAAAGTATTTCCATCAAGTGTTCGTCATAAAAAGTGTCACCAATTTTAACTGCTCTTTTCAGTTCTCCAACTTTTTTGAAGCCCAAAGACTTGTATAAATGGCGAGCTGCATCTTGAGTAGTAATCACACCGAGCTGGATTTTGGCAATTTCCGGATTTGCTTTGGCTGAAGTAAGCGCCGCTTCAAGCAGTTTTTTGCCTATTCCTTGGCCGCGGTAGTCCGGTTTGACATAAACACTCACGATGTTGGCAATGTGTTTTAGCTTTACTTTTCTATCACTATACACGCCCACCATGCCCACAAGTTCTCCCGCTTCGTTGACAGCAAAAAGCATATTTTTAATCTTGTCCTGCCATTCTGCGTCTGTTTCAGCTTCTGTTTCCTCAACCGTGGCAAGAAATGATTGGGGTGAATCTTGCACAGCCTCCAGCCTCAGTTTTTTATATTCAAGCCAGTGTTCAGATGGAAGTTGGGTGATTTTCATTTTGGTTTATGCTTAACTTTGAGTGAAACCTTTCTCAAGCGGGATTATCCAATACACTTACCATTTTTGCAAATAACTTTCTTCAACTTCCCAACCACTTTTCAATTCGTTGCTCCAGTGAACCTTTTCTCTAACTATATAATAATAGTTGTAATTCCTATACTCTATAAATTCGACAATGCAGTTTATTTCTCCTCTCAATCTGACACCTTCACCAAATTTAAATTTCGGGGCTTTATCTTTGAACTCATTCAGCAATAATTCTTCGATATTTATTTCTTCAGGATTAATAGGCGTATGAAAATCATCAATGCTCATGTTTCTTTGATAAGCTACCAGTATCAATCTGTAATAAAAACCAGGTCCTCTAGAAGATAAGCCTAAGATTCTATAAATTCCATCTTGATATGTTACGAGAGAATTGTCTGGAAATTTAGGAGCATTCATCTTGAAGATATTATAACTCATACTTGCTTTCAATTAGTTTTGCTATATAATACTAATGTACTAGTATATGAATACAAAACAAAACCTCGAGTCACTAGCAAACGCGTTTCTAAAACATCAAAACTATGAAGAAATGGTTGAGTTTTTAGAAGCAATTTTAACTCCAAAAGAACTGGCTGAGCTCTCTACCCGGCTTGAAATAGTCAGAATGCTTAAACAAGATATTCCGCAACACACAATAGCAGAAAGATTGGGGGTGGGTGTTGCAACCGTCACTCGAGGTTCTAAAGAACTTCAGCAAGGAAAGTTCAAAAATGTTTGATCCTATTAATAAAAAACTATTTCTTTCTTGGTGGCAGCTCGGCTAAATAAAGCAGGGGCTGATTTATAGTAGTTTCTTCCATAATCTGCCTTCCTGGCAGATTTTTTATTGGGAGAAACATAAAACTAAAAACAAATCATAGAAAAGACATATGCAAAATAAAGAAAGAAATTTTAATCAGGAATTGTTTGATAAAAACAAGCGAGAAGAACAAAAAACAAAAAAAGATTTATTACAGGAGTCTTTGAGATACATCGACGTTGGCAACAATCCTCCTCATCTTATAAGCATTGTTGGCCCAAATCGTTCGGGAACAACTGCTTTTGCAGAAATTTTTGCTCGTTTAGGCATACCAAATTATTTGCAACCAATTAAATCAATTCGTAGGGCAATTCAAGAAAACGACAAGGTTCCATATTTTCAACTTTACCAAAATATTCCTTTAGCTGTACATAAAGAAACACTTGGTTCTTCTGAGGAATCTGAGTTTTTTGATCCAATCGAAACATTGTTGCAAGCAGGTTACCCAGCTGAAAAAATCCATCTCATCGCAATGCTTCGAGATCCTGCAATGACACTGACTTCATGGAATAGAATCTATCAAGACAAAGTAAATGTCCCCGGTCTGATGCAAGCAATACAACAAGTAGTTGAAATTGCTGACCAAGCTGAATCTAGAGGGATTCAAACTACTCGTTATGTCCATGAAATGGCTCGAGACAACGATCCTGAAACCATCGCTGCTCAACTCTTTCAAAGAGTTGGTATCCGTCTTAATGACAGCAGTACTATCAAGCAAACAGTCAACTGGACCCGAGGCCCGCGCTTCGGGTCTGCGGAGTCAACGGGTATTTTCTATGACCAACCGCCAGAAATTTTTGTAGAAGGAGTAAAAACAAGACCTGGTTATCAGTATGATAGAAATCAGCAAGTCAATATTACACCAGCGCAAAAAGTATTTTTACTGCAAAATGGTGCTTATGAAGTATACTCAAAGTTTGCTCAACGGGCGATAGTTGATACTGGACTACAAATTAATAATCCTGGATAAAGATATGGATTCTCAATACCAGAAACACTATCAAAATAAAATTGGTTCGGCCGACATCTCTATTAAATCTGCGATTGTCGGCCGGCCAACCGATTTTAGAATCACTCTGAAAGTTGGCGAGCTTGGTATTGATGAAAGTGGTGGGTTTAAGATTTTGTTTAGGACCGCTTCTGACTCAGCAGATCCTCAAATTGTTGATCCTAATTTACCTAACTACCTCTATATTAGCTCTAACAATAAGCGTGTAAAATTTTCAATTGATATGAAGTCTGAGGGAACCAAAGGGAAAATACATGAACGTCCGTGGAGCCGAGGCTTTGCTGTTACTATCTCTCAGGAATATTTGTCTCAAGGTGATGAAGTGTACATCGACTTTAAACAGTATCGTATGCAAACATTTGCTGAAGAAAATCACATTTTTAAAGTTGTTATTGATCCATTCGCAACAGCCAGGTTTTTAGATTTGCCAAATTCTCCCAAAATCATGCTGCTACCAGACAAAGCAAGTAGATTGATTACCCTAGTCAACAGCCAATGTCCCCGAAATGGTAAGTGTGAAGTTTTTGTCAAAGCTGAAGATAGATGGGGAAACCCATTGATTACAACCAATGAGCATGTGAAGATTGAAGTCAACAAGGATGGAGAGATTAAAGAAGAATTCTCTGTTCAATTAAAAAATGGGATAGTAAAAACATCCTTCTCACCAAAAGAAATAGGCAATTACCAGATATTAGCCAAACTTAATGAACTTGAAACTTATTCAAATTTTGTTCGAGTGCAAAAAAACATACACACCTCAATATACTGGGCAGATTTACATGGACAATCATCTGAAACCATAGGAACCAATGATATTGAAGCATACTTTAACTTTGGAAAGAATTTTTCTTTTCTTGACGTGACTTCCATCCAAGGAAACGATTTTCAGATTACCAATGAGTTTTGGGATAAAATTCAAACCACCACAAAAAAAATAAATAGTCCTGGAAACTTTATAGCCTTTCCTGGTTATGAGTGGTCAGGAAATACAAATCATGGAGGAGATAGAAATGTCATTTACCTTAATGAAGGTGAAAACATTTATCGCTCTTCGCATGCGCTGTTAGATGGTTTTTCCGATATTGAAACGGATGCTCCACATGTTACTAAACTCTATCCTTTTCTGGATCCTGAAAAAACAATTATTATTCCTCATGTTGGGGGTAGATATAGCGATCTTTCTATTCATGATGAGATCTTAGAACCAGTCGTTGAAATTCATTCTGCTTGGGGTACTTTTGAATGGTTTTACTTTGATGCTCTTAAACGCGGGTATAAGGTGGGCGTTGTTGCAAACAGCGACGACCACACCGGTAGGCTTGGAGCAAGTTACCCTGCCTACGATCATTTCAATAATTACGGTGGCCTCACCGCAATTTTAGCTAAAAAACTAACTCGGAATGATATTTTCAAGGCAATTAAAAGCAGACATTGTTATGCCACAACCGGAGAAAGAATCCTCATAAATCTCAAAGCCTCAAACACGGATGGCGATCAAGTTGGCATTGGAGATGAGCTCAGCGTATTAGATGGTCAGGTAACATTTGATCTGAATATTTTGGGAACTGATCATATCGAAAAAATAGAGTTTTTTGCTTTTGATGAAGTGATAAAAACCCACCATTTATCAAAAACACACAAGCCAAATGCTATGAAAATTTTATATTCTGGAGCCAAAATGAAAGGTCGAGCTAGAGCATTACAGTGGTCTGGTGAAATGCAATTTAACGAAACTACCGTAAAAAAGTGTGTCCCAATAAATTTTTACAGCAAAAATAGTTCGCTCGAGGTTGATAAGAACTCTATTGAGTGGAGGGGAATGACCACTGGAGGGGTACAAGGTTTTACTGCTGAACTTGATGAGTATGTTGGACGAGCAAAGATTTTGGTAAATGGTGAAAGTATTGATCTTAATCTAAACTCACTTGACCGAAAGGGGCTAATGAAATATATGGGAGGACTTGATGCACAGATGGCAATCATTCCAATAGCATTGCAAGAAAATCAACTAATCGTAAATCTTTCCGAAACTTTTAAGGTGGAAAATAAACCGAACTATGATCAAATTCCGATATTTGTAAAGGTAACGCAAAGAAATGGGCATCTGGCTTGGACTAGTCCAGTGTTTGTTAAGTTTTAGCTCATTTTCAGCCTCGTGGAGCTTCAAAATTACCAATCACCTTTTCCAATATGAAGTGGTTCTTCGCCGTTTGTGCCAAATGTATCGTGACCTATTCAACAAATACTTGACAATATATGTCAAACGAGTATTAGAATTGATTGGAGAGACAAGATGAAAAAAACCCTTTCGTACTACATGACCCTCGATTACACAATTCGTTTGAAAGAAAACGGCGATGGGATTTTCTTTGCCGAAATTGAAGAACTCCCCGGTTGTTTTACTGAAGGCGACACCAAAGAAGAAGCGTTGGCAATGATTGAGGACGCAAAAAAATCTTGGATTGCAGTTGCTTTGCAAAGGAAAATCTCTATACCTGAGCCAGTCGCTGACACTTTCAGCGGCAAACTCAACATTCGTATGCCCAAATCTTTGCACAGGCAACTGGTTTATAGAGCAAAACAAGAAGGCGTGAGTTTGAATACCTTAATTACGACCAGTTTGTCGGGCGTTGGTAGGTAGAGTGGAACACCTAGGTCTGAAATCCTTATGACATCATAATTTGATTAGATAATGTTCTAAATTAATTCTTCAAAATTCTTAATTCCATCAACTAAAACCCTTTTATAAATTTCAGCGCTGCTTATTTGGTGTTTAGTATTGCCGCTTTCAGCTCTTTTTTGCTTCATTTGCAAAATTGTCATTTTATTGTCTTTGTTTAATTTTGTCTCAATTAACTTGTCTGTTTGATTTTCAGGTATTTCTTTAAAAAACCAAGTTTCTATTTCCCATTCTTGATTGGTATACGGCAATCTCAAATTCATAATATAAGATTCCGGCCTGTCTTCCCGTTTAAAATTCACAAAATCACCATATTCATATTTTTGAAATAATTTTAATTCGATCAACTTCTGTAAAGCTAATTTTGATGCTTTTCTTGGATCTTCACACTTAACCACAATATCAATATCCGGTTCCCACATCAGATTATATTTATAACTACCACCAATAATCACTTTTCCAAATTCACCCAAAATATTAATCAAATCAGTTTTACTTAATATTTCATCAGCAACACTTTTTATTTGTTTTGAATGCAGTTTTACGTTATTCATGGTTGGTTAAATTAAGAATTTCTAGCTATAGCAGGAAGTTTTTCTTTATGCTCCAATATCAAGGAAGAAGCATGTAATGGATCAAACTTCATTCTTTTTGGTAATTCTTTTTCGGACATCGGTATCTAGATTATAAAGCATTTGACAAATGGGACACTATAAAAATGAGTACTTTGTTTTTGAGTTACCCAAAATAAGTTTCGGACTACCCGAATCAAGAATAAAATATTGTAAATTATTTTTTTCTCATTTCGATAACACTACGTCCTTTATCTTTCTCACGTCTAATAACTTCGAACGTTTTTTTCTGACGAATTAACTCTTCCACTCGAGTAATGACAGTAGAGCTTGAACTTATAACCAATGGAGTGTTTTGTTTCATTTGAGTTGTAATTTGGTTTAGATACATTTTATAGACTGCAAGATTTTGTTTTTCATGGAGGATTCCAATAGCGGCATCAAATTGCTTTTCACCGCACCAGTAACCGACTTGATGAAGGATAGTATGATCAACATCATATTTTTTTAGATTGTGGCTCGTTGTTTTCAAGGCAAGCAGATCTCTATCAGGGATAAATAAAGAAGCTTTCGGTACCTTTTTAGCGATTGCCAACGGGATATATCCCTGACCAGGTGTTAAAACAAGCACATGGGAGCGTGCGTCAATTTTTAGCTGCTCAATATACGAAAGAAGTATCGAAGTGTCATAATGCAATTGATCAAACTCTGGAAGGTTGTGACTAACTTCTAATGCAAATTTTCCATTTCCAATGCGCACCGAATTTTTTTGTTTGTAAAAATTACCAGCATTAAACGTATTTTTTGTGGAAGCTACCCGCTTTGTCTTGAATTGGTAGTGGTATACGTGGTGACCAGGCCACGATCTATGAAAGGTAATCTCAATGTTTTCATCTCGTGTTAATTCTTGATGGATAAAATCTGCTATGGCATCAATTACCACGATAACAACTTTTCCACCTTCCACCAGATGATCTTGCGCGTCAATAATCGTATTTTTCAGGATTGGTTCGCCTACTTTGGCAGGAATGTTAGAAACTATAAGGTCAAAATTAGTGTCCTTAACACTATCGTACGCCAAACTTCCATACACCTTGAGATCATTAAAACCATTGAGTGCAGCATTTTCTTTACTATATTCTAGAGCCAAGGCATCTCTGTCAGTCAGGTGTACTTCCGCTGAAGGGCAACTGGCTTTTAAGGCAATACCGATGGGACCGTATCCACAGCCCATATCCAAAGCCTTATTGAAGGTGTCAATCTTTTCGAAGAGCAAGGTTCTCAAAAGTCTTTGCGTGCCATTATCAATAAATGCAGAACTAAATAGCTCCTGCGATACTTTAAATTCCAGATCAACTTTCCCGTGTCTATACGAAAGATTGTGTTTGAAAAATGGGTCAACAGTATTCATCTTTTATCAAGTAAAAATGCACTTGCGGAAGCGGTGGGATTTCCGCCTGCGGCGGATGCCACTTCTCATGCTATTTATACCGCCCTCATTTCATTCGTGCGGAAGCGGTGGGATTCGAACCCACGAATCCGACTAGGCGGATCAAGGTTAGCAACCTTGTGCAATTGACCACTATGCGACGCTTCCAAGTTATATTTTTCAAAAGAGACTTGGTAAGACTGCATTATAACAAGAGTTTGATTGGTTTGAAAATGTATTGTTCTGGATAGTCGGGTGAAAACCTCATTTGAGAAGAAAAAGCTCTCTTCTGAATCCTGAACGGGAGCTGTGCTGTGTTACAATAAGCGGGTCAGTACTTGATATGGAGGTGTCACATAGCGGCCAATTGTACACGCTTGGAAAGCGTGAGCCTCACGGCTACGTGGGTTCGAATCCCACCACCTCCGCCACCCTATGACAACAGCCCAACTAATCAAAAAGCTTGTCGCTACAATTATTGAGCAGGAAATATCACTCACCTATCCACTGGTTGTCATCGTCGAAAGTATTT
>CAZWKL010000006.1:0-92350 GCA_964633875.1 uncultured Pseudomonadales bacterium | reverse complement strand
GGGTTGGCAGTGGGAGCAACTGTTGGCAGCACTTCGGCAGCAGTGGCGGTGGGGTTTAGGTTGGTATTGGTGTTGGCAGGTTCGATGAGCCGAGCACAGGAAGCCAAAAGGAAGGCGGTTGCGAGAAAAACAGGCTTAGCCAAAGCTCTAAACTTTGAGGCAAGTTTTGCTCTTACTTCAGCTTTGTCAGTAACTGATTGTAAGTTGAGATTTGCTGAATCAGCAGCTTCTCTCTCCCAAGCTTCTCCCTTGCGTTTCAGATAAGCTGCTTTGGCCTCTTCTCTTCTGATTGCCTTTATTAACTCATCTAATTGATCAAGTATTCTTGCTGGACTAGCTGCGCCAATGATCACTCCTTCTAGTCCTGGAGGAATAGTGTCTTCAATTGTCTTTGCTAGACCTACCAAAGCTCTTAAATCTATTTCTGGACCATCAGCAGTTATGATTTTTCCCCAGTCTTGCTGTTCTTGCCCATTAAAACTTGCTGCTATCTTTGCTCTCATAGCCGCAGCTACAGAATCAACATCTTTATTATTTAACTCAGGAATGTCGGAAGCATGAGTTTTACGAAGAAAATCAGGATTAGTCATAAATGTCCATTGAGTGCTAGGTACCAGCTTATTATATTTAATATCTTATAGTAATTCAAGCTGGCGTCTGATTGGTGGGAAAAGCCGGGCGGCGTGGCTCGCAAAAACTCAAAAGCTTAAAAAATGGAGCCGGCCCAAATGTAATCTGCAAAATTGGGTGAACGATACCGGCCAACAAGCCTGGAGTTGGCCAGCGCCGCGGCCGAAGACGCCTTTTTCAAGGAGGTCAAATTCACCCCAACCGGAGTTTCTTTAGCTTCAAATCCCCACTTACCATCCAAGACAAAATCTATTTCTTGCCCGCTCTTTAGAGTAAAATACTGTACCCGGCCAAGCCGGTCAAACTGATTAAACAAAGTGTTTTCAAACTGCGCTCCGCTCGAGAGCTCTGCCAAAGTATTGGCCAGGCCGGTGTCACCAAAATACAACTTCCTGGATTTGGCAATTTCTCTGTCGATGCTTTTGGTATAAACCCCAACTGTCTTGATCAAATAAGTTTTTTCAAAAAGCTGCACGTAGTTGGTGACCGTTGGCCGGGAAAGTCCAGTCAGCCTCGAAAGATTATTGTACTCCACCTTATTCCCCACCCTGGAAGCCAACAGCTTAGCCAAAGTGTAAAGATTTCTCTCATCCGAAAAATTAGCTAAAGAACGAATGTCGATATTGATGTAAGAAGACACGATATCCAGCAAAATATCTCTTTTCTGGGACTCTGATTTAGCCAAGGCCACCTGAGGAAAACCGCCAAAACGAACATACTCCTCATAATAACTGGCCAGCCGCTCGTATTCTAAGTGATTAAACTGGCTCTCTCGCCAATCGGCGGTGGCGGAGGCGGTGGTAGCATGGTCAACTTCCTTGAAAGTGAGAAATTCACCAAAATCCAGGGGAAACAGCTCGAATAATTTCTTTCTGCCAGCCAAAGACTCGGAAAACAAATTCTTCAGATAGTATGAGCTCGAGCCAGTGACGATAAACTTAATTTTGAAATGATCAGACAGGTACTTGATGACGCTCGGACTTTCCGGTGCCAACTGGATCTCATCTATGGCCACAATCATTTGTGTTTCTGTGGAAAGGCCGCGAGAAACAAACGCTTCCCTGATGGCATCGTAATTTTTCTGAGCAAAAAGCTCCCGATTATCGAGCCGCTGCAAATCTAGGTAGAGAGAGTTTTTGCTAGGCAAATCCTCGAGCAGCTGCTTGATGAGCGTGGTTTTACCGGTTCTTCTCATGCCGGTGAGAACGGTGACCAAGTCAGTTTGGGCATGGGAAAACAGTGCCGGATAGATTTTGCGTGGATACAGCATATGCAAATGTTATTTTACAAAAAGTCGGGATTTTTGTAAAGTCGCAACTGCAGGTTTGTGCAACTAGCAACCAGTAACTAAAGCATCCCACTCACCGCCTGAGTGTTGGCGGTCGGGTCAATGATCCTAGCGTAGCGGAAATGCCGGATTGGTCCGGTCAGGAACTTGCAGGTGTAAAGGATGAGGTCGGCGTCGTAGTCGGTGATTTCATCGCCCTCAGCGCCGGCGTAAATCTCATAAATCCACTTGCGCTGGCCGGAAATGATCTCGATTCTGTCGCCCGGCTCGGTGTTCGGCAAAAGATTAAAGGAGTGATACTTCCAGTAATCATCCCGCCACCACCACTTCCAGCCGTAGCGATGGCCTGCCAGGATCATCGGCAGCTCGTCGTAGCCAGGGCCGCCAAAATCTGGCACCCACCAGATGCCAGTGGCCAGCGCTTCTTCCGGTGTTTCGGTGGGCTGCATGGGAGTGCGCACGCCAATTCGGGGGATAATGAGCCAGTCCCCTTCCGGCAAAGTCGGGTCGATGGGCGGCTCGTATTGTTGCGCGATTGGCTCGGGGGTGGGTTCCACCGCGCGCGGAGCTCTGAACTCGCCGCCAAAAGCGGTGCCCGGCTCCGGCGGCTCGATTTCAATCACGTCGGCCGGGAAAAAACTGTAGTAAGCGGCCGGCACCACCATCACTAGGCCCAGTAATAGACTCAATGATATTACGATAGATAAAGCAATATTAACTGCCCTTTTGAAAGCTTTTGATTGAGTGAGGTTGGCGGGGCTCTGTGTTGGGAGCTGAGGTGAGCTGGCGGCTTGGTACGTTTCGTATATTTTGTACGTTTTGTCAGTTTCGTACGTTTTGTCAGCGCTGGAGTCCGTTTCCACCACAGGTTGATAAGAAGCTGCCGGCGGCACTGCTTCCCGCTCCGGCTGCCAATCACCCAGGAAAGCCGCTAAAGAACCGGAAAATGCCCTATTCTGCAGCTTCTCCAGATCAGCGGGTCCATCAAAAATCGTCACTTCCTGGCTGGAAGCCTGAAAATGATCAATCACATGCTCCTGGAAATACTCCGGCCCGTTCAGGCGCTCTCTCAGGCGCGGAAAACTCCGGCGCAAAAAATCCGGCTGGGTCGGCAGTGTTAATTTCATATTGTTTTATTTTCGCCTTGTTCAACGGAAAATTATACCATTAAGCTGGCCAATAATCAATTATATAGGCTGCATGTAAGAAAACGGTAATAAAATGATAACTTGAGGGAATTTCTAAAAAAGTGGTGAGTGAGAGCTCAGCTGCCTGCCCAACTGCCAAACTCTCACACAGTACTCTTCTAAATTATGATCAATTATACAGCTTTTAGCATACTTTGTGCTATTAAGATTTTGTTTACAAGCTGTCTTAGCCTTGATAATATTATCGTCACTGAATGTTTATACATTCGTGACTCAAAAGGCATTGTTGTTCGTGGTCTGTCCAGCGACAACAATGCTTTTTGCTTTTTATAGCGTTTCTGTCCAGCATTAGAGGGTTACAGCCCTCTTTTTTTGTAGCTAAAGCTAGTATAACTCCATTTTTGCTCACAGTCAACCTATAGTAAATTTACCAGCAAATTTAAGCAGTCCTATATTTTTATTTTTAGATCATTACTTGATGAAACACAACAAGTTTTCCACAGAGAAAATGAGATGAAAGCAGGCTGTGGAAAAGTCTTGAACCAAAAAAGGCAAAAACGGCTTTTTGCCGCCCTTGCCGACCCCAACTTCATTCCCAACCACTAAAATATTGCGGGGGAATGCTATATACTATGCCTATGGCCAAATCTCATTCGCTTCTCGAGTTGCGCACCGGCCGCGATGCTGAGCACACTCCGGAAGCAGCGGTGTAGCTTTTTGCCGCTCTGCCCACCATCAAAAACTCGTTTTTTCACCGGCTTCAGGGCAAGGCTGAGGTCTTGAGCTTTGAAATTGTGGCCCAAAACCAGACTATTTATTTTATGTGCTATCTCCCCACTCGCCTGGTGGAGTACTTAAAAGGCACTCTCACTGCCAGTTATCCGGAAATTCTCATTGCCGAACTTGACCAAGACCCGCTGGAAAGCTTTGATGCTGCCCGTGTGGCTGATGATAGCGCCAGCTACGTCGAGAGCCTGAGTTCTCATAGCGCGCTCGGGCTGGTTTCTCTTAAGAATCGCCAGTATTTGCCGCTGAAAACTTATCAAGAATTTGCCGACATTGATCCGCTCTCTCCCCTGCTCTCCACTTTGGCGAAACTGCACGAACACGACCGGGTGGTGATTCAGTTGTTGTTGGCGGATGACGGTGAGGGTTGGAAAGCTTCCGCTCCCACGGCCGCGCCGGAGCCGGTGGTGGAAGGCGGCGCGCTCTCTTCCCCCGCCCCCAGTGTTAGTTCGGCGCAAAAGCAGCTGATCCAAAGAAAACTCAACGCCAAATCGCTGCGCGCCGCCATCAAAATCGCCGTGGCCTCAGAAACCGAAGAGCGCAGCCGGCTGTTGCTGGACACTATTGGCAGCTCCTTCCAGACAGTGGCGCTGAGCGAAGGTAACGCCCTGGTTTTGCAGCGCCAGCGCTTTCGCCAAGCTCATTTCCTCAAGACCATGCAAGCCAGGTCTTTTGCCCGTAGTCCCAAAGAACACTTCTCTCTCGAGGAACTGGCCACCATCATGCATCTGCCCAACAAAAAGCTTTCCACCATTCCTAATATTGCCTGGGGCAAAACGCTGCTGGGAGAGCCACCGGAAGATCTGCCGGTCATCACCAAAGACACCCCGGCCGAAATCAAAGAAAACATCAATGTTTTTGCCCGGACTACCTATAAAAATCAAAATATGGTTTACGGCATCAAGCGAGAAGACCGCCGCCGCCACATGTACGTGATTGGTAAAACCGGCACCGGTAAATCGACGCTGCTGGCCAACATGGCCATCAACGATCTGAAAAACAACGAGGGCCTGTGCGTGATCGACCCGCACGGTGATCTGGTAGAAACAATCCTCGACTACATTCCTTCGCACCGGATTAATGATGTCATTTATTTCAACCCCAGTGATCCGGAGCGTACGGTCCAGATCAATCTTTTTGAGGGCGAAAATGTGGTCCATCGTGAGCTGATTGCTTCCGGCATTATTTCCGTTTTTTACAAATTGTACGGTTACTCTTGGGGGCCGCGGCTTGAGTACATTTTGCGCAACTCACTGCTGACACTGCTAAAAGTGGAAAATTCCCGACTTTCCGACGTGCTTGACTTGCTGACTGATGAAAAGTTCCGCGCTGAAATGGTAGCCAAGCTGGATGATCCGATTCTGAAAAATTTTTGGGTGAATGAGTACAACAAACTCAATGACCGGCAAAGGACGGATCAGATTGCCTCGATTTTGAATAAGGTGGGGCAGTTTACCTCTTCTCCTCTGGTTCGCAACGTGGTGAACGCTCGGACCAGTTCTTTTAGCATTGAGGAAGCGATGGATGAGGGCAAAATTTTGCTGGCTAATCTTTCGCAAGGCAAGTTGGGAGAAGATAATGCTACCCTGCTCGGCTCAATGTTGATTACTAAAATTCAGTTGGCGGCTATGGGCCGTGTAAACATTTCAGAATCAGAAAGAAAGGATTTTTACTGTTATGTTGATGAATTTCAGAACTTTGCTACTACTTCATTTACCAAAATTTTGTCTGAGGCCAGAAAGTACCGGCTGAACTTGGTTCTAGCCAATCAATACATCGCCCAAATTCCGGAAGAAGTGCAGAAAGCCATTTTTGGCAACTGCGGCAGCATGATTAGTTTTGTGATGGGTGCGGAGGACGCTAACGTTTTCCACCAGGAGTATGGCGGCCAATACACTCATGATGATTTGGTTTCGCTGGGCCGTTATCAAGTCGTGAACAAGTTGGCCATCGATAATATTATTTCCAAAGCTTTTCCTGCCGATACTTTGCCGCTGGCTAAAAGCAGTAATCAGAATCGGGATAAAGTGATTCGCGTTAGTCGTGAGCGTTACGCCAAAAAGAAATCTTAATTTTTAGATAATTTTTAGAGCAGTTGAAACTCTTTTAACACCGCCCTAACCGTGCTGTGAGTGCTTCTGGAAATTATTTGTTCAAAACCAAGTCTTTTGGCCTCTTTGATCCGTCTTTCCAACATTGGGACAGAACGAATTTCTCCAAGCAAACCCACCTCGCCAATGAAGCAAACGGCTTTGGGCAGCGGTTTGTTTTTGAGTGAGCTGGCGATAGCCACTGCCAGTCCGAGATCCACCGCCGGCTCTTTGACTTCATAACCACCGGCAATACTGAGAAAAATGTCGGCCGAGCCAAGCGGTAAGCGGGCATGCTTTTGCAACACCGCCGACAAAACTTGGATGCGGGAAAGCTGCACACCTCTGCCAACCCGCCTGGGCATGGCCAATTGTGAGTCCACCACTAGCGCCTGAACTTCCACCAAAAGCGGCCGCGTGCCTTCCAACACTGACACCGTGGCCGAACCCGGAACCGGTTTTTCCGCGTGTTCCAAAAAGATAGAACTGGGATTTTCCACCGACTCATACCCAAAACTGGTAACCCGAAAAACGCCCACTTCATCGGTGGCGCCAAAGCGGTTTTTCACTGCTCTTAATAATCTTAATTCGCCCGTTCTTTCGCCACTTAACTCTAAAACTGCATCCACAATGTGTTCAAGGACTTTGGGACCCGAAATCTTGCCTTCTTTGGTGACGTGGCCAACTAGAAAAGTGGGAATGTGCAGCGCTTTGGCCAATTGAGTTAGACGCTCGGTGGTTTCCCGCACTTGCCCAATGCTACCAGCCGCGCCGGTGAGTTCGTCGGTAGTGATGGTTTGAATACTGTCTACTACTACCAGTTGCGGTTTGGTTTTGGTAATGGCGGCGCTGATTTCTTCCACATCGGTGGAAGTGACAAACAGCAAGCGGCTTAAATCGGGGCGGTGTGATTTTTTATCGGCTCCACTCCCCTGTTCCAAAATCCGCTCCACCCGCAAAGAAATTTGGGCCGGACTCTCCTCGCCGGAAACATACATAATCGATTGCGGGCCGGTTTGCTCACGCAGCATGCCAACCACCATTTGCGTCAAAATCGTAGATTTACCAATGCCAGGCTCACCACCAATCAGCACCACTCCGCCGGGAACCATGCCAGCTCCGCCCGGCCCGCTGGCAACACCGCCCAACACCCGATCCATCTCACTAATGGTGGTGGAAACTCGTGATTTTGAGGCGCTCAGCGCGTCGACCTCTGGAAAGGAAACCATAAATTTGGTAGTATCAATGTTTTTGGCGTCCCTGCCGCTGCCCCGGCCGCTCCGGCTCTGCTTCTCCACCACTTGTTCCACCAGCGAATTCCACTCACCACACTGGGTGCACTGGCCTTGCCACTTTGGATAGCTGGCTTCACAGTTTTGACAAATAAAAACGGATTTGCTTTTTGCCATAATTTAAGACTTGACCACCTATCATACTTGACCCTGCTCAATTAGCAAAGTTGTGGAAATGCCGGGATTGTGTTGGTGAATAATTTCCACTCTACCACCAAATTCCTGCAAAATAGCTTGCTTTTTCTCCAAATGCTTGGTGTGCGAAGAAACCGCCAAAATGTTGGGGCGGATAGCAGCGATCAGTTGGCGATGATGCGCCGGTTGGGAAAAATCATCGGGAAGAATAAAAATAAAGTCGGCCAAGTTGAGTTGAGCCAGCTTTTCGTGCCGAATATTTTCCGGATTGATGGGCCGGTTTTTACCTTTCAGTTGCTTCACCCTGGCATCAGACTCCAAACCAACAATCAGCTTGTCACCGGTTTTTTTGGCTTTCCGCAAAAAATTCAGGTGCTCGTGGTGGAGCAAGTCAAAAACGCCCGTCACCAAAACAAGAGTTTGCTCTTCGTCGTGCCAGTTTTGCAGCAGTTGGGTGAGATGTTGAGGTAGTTGAGGTAACTGAGTTGGTGCAGCAAGTTTGAGGAGGTTGGCCGCCACTTGAAGATAAGTGTCACGGGGATGGAAAAAAGCAAAACCCAGGCCGACTTTTTCGGTGGTGCGGTGCGGCTGCATGTACCACAACTGCCCCCGGTAAGCCAAAAAATTGAGGAGGTTGAAAAACGGCCCAAACAAAATCGACAACCAAGCAGCCGCACTTTTACTCTCACCCAGTTCGTCCAAGTTCACCATGTGCGGAAAAATCCTGGCCGCCCAGCGGTTGCGGCGCAAAAATCGCTCCTTCACTCCTCTTTTGTTGATCACCCAGCGCGCCTGAAAAACTTCGTAAGCGGAGTAATAATTTCTGGTGTTCGGCGGCATGCTTAAGTTGTCTTCATCCAGCCACATATTAAAACACCAACTGTTGCTTTCCTCCCTGTGCCAAGAGCGCCTTTTGCCATTGAACCAGGCGTAGGCCGTCACCAGCGGTCGGGCCAGCCACAACCGGCGCGGCGGGGTGATAATCATAAAATCAATGTCATCATCCCTTTTGGCATTATCCATCGAAACCGAACCAGTCACCGCCGCGCCGCTCACCCAAGGCAACCAACGCAAAAAACCAAATAACTTTGCTGCTTCAAGCATTTTTGTCTGTGAATACTCACCGCGCCGCTCTCTTTGTTTTTTCAAAGCCACCACATTTCTACTAGCCAACGCCCAAAAGCCCTCGCTCTCTTTCACCAACCCCAAATTCTTCAGCTCAACCAAAGCCGCCTCAACCTGCTGCCTTGAAGCCATATTTCTGCTACCACTCAAAGGAAGTCTTTGCCAAATTTCCGTCGCAGTCAAAGGATAAGCAAACTGATCGGTATACTTAACAGCCAACAAAACCCGAGCTTTCATGGAGTGTAGTATAAACTACTGGGCGGCCGCGTTATACTGTCGCAAAACTTGGCGTGTGCCTTGATCAACCGTGGACAGCACATCACTGGCTCCCTTGCCGTCTTTGACAATGGCATTGATGGCGTCTTCATAATATTTGATCATTTGGTCATTGATGCCGTTGTCATGCGTATTTGAACTCAAATACCAAGATTGGGCGGTGGGCGCGTCTTGGAGATAGGCGGCAGCATATTGGTTGTCCACCAGTTCATTAGCCAAAGCCGGTTGAGGATAGAGTTCGCCAAAAGCCCGAGTTTCGCTGGCGGCTGAGTAGAATTTTCTCAGTGTGTCTGCCGCAGTCAGGTGAGCAAGCAGTTTGGCCGCTGCCTCTTTTTTGGTACTGCGGGCGCTCATACCCTCTGCCCAATAGCTGGCCCAACTGATTTTTTCATCGCCCAGCAGCGGCAACGGAGCCACCCCAATGTCCAAATCAGGATTCATCACCAAAATTTCGTGGATTCTCCAAGAGGGAGCAAAAATCATCACTACGTCGCCGCGGGCAAAAGCCACGGTGGAGTTGGGCAAAGTTTCATCCCAAACTCGATCTTGCTTAGCAAAATTAGTGTAAAAAAGCAGCGCGTCTCTGGTGTAGGCGGAGTTTGGCGCCGTGAGATCAGCGCCGTTTTGCAACATCAACACCGCCAGAATGTCGGAAAAATGGTCAACGTTGCTGGTGGTACCCAGCGCGATCCCGGCCCGCGTGAGAGTATTGCCCGATCTGACCGTGAGTTTATTGGCTAAAATCCTCAACTCCGCCCAAGTTTGCGGTGGCTGTTCATTGACTGAAGTCATCACTTCTTTGTTGTAAAGCAGCGCCAACCCATCATACATGGCCGGAATTCCCACAATCTGTCCGTTTCTTTGTAGTTGTTGGCTGGCGATGGGATAATATTTTTGTCTAAAATCTGCCGTGCTAATCACCGATGACGGAATCGGCGCTAAATCTTCCCCTAGCATCGGCACCCAAGTGGCGTGATAACGGAATAAATCCGGGCCATTGCCGGAAGCAATTGCTGTTTCCAGTCTTTGGCGATAATCTTTGTGAGATTGATTGACATAATTGACGGTAATGCCAGGATTGTTGTTTTCAAAATCAGCAATCACCTCCTGCATCACCGCGTCAGGCTCCCAAAGTCCCCAATACTCGATGGTGGTGCGTTGAGCCGGCGCACCGCCTGTGCCGTCCGGACTGCCAGCTGGGTTTTGAGTCACCGAACCGCCACTACTGCCGCCGCCCAAAAATCTCATGGCAGCAAAAATTGCTAGCGCTAAAACCAGAACGCCGCCAATCACGAATGGCAGATACTTCATCAGCGGGTTTTTGGTTTTGGCTAGTTTGGGCTGAGCTTTGCTGTTGGGATAGCCGGGCGGCGCGGCAGCATCTTTCTTTACTGCCGGAGCCGGTGGCGCACCAGGCGAATTAGGCAACCCTACCTGAGCTCTAATATCACCCTGGCGCGAGGAGGCTGGCGCCGCTGGTTGTTCAGGATTTTCGTTTCTGTCTTCAGGCAAATTGGTGCTGGTCATGGATGAAAGGGCGCTTAGTGAAGTTGGTGGTAACGGCGTTTTCAGCTGACTTTGCTGCCTCATGGCCGACGGTGGTGGGGTCTCGGTTTGGCCGGTAGTTTGACCGGCAGTTTGGCTGGCTGCCGCTGTTGGGGTTGGTGGTGGTGTCGCTGCCGCTGTTGGTGTTGGTGCCCCCGGCGGTACTGGTGGCGCGCCAATTGGTCGAGTTGGTGGTGCGGGTGGGGGCGGCACGGACCCAACTGCTGCTGGCGCACTCACCTGAGATGGTTGATTTTCTCGCAAAATACCCTGGTTGCCTTGAGCCGCTGGCGGCACGGTTGAACCAGAAGGGGTTGGCGGAGTTGGTTTGGGCAGTTGATTATCGTTCATGGGTACCAAGTTACCAATAATTCATGGACACTAACATCAGTATAGCAATTGTACTCAAGAGTCGTATAGATGACAAATGGATACAAACTTGCCACAATACAACAGAGCCGTACAATGGTTATAATAGCACAATGAAAAAGTCTGCTGTATTCGGAATTATTTTCGCCATTGCCCTGATTTTTGGTTTAATGGTGATTAAAGGTTATGAGTTTTATAACGCCAGAATTTTTCCCCGCACCTATATAAATAGTATCGCTGTGGGTGGCTTGAGCATTGAAGAAGCCACAGCCAAGCTTGCTGCCGCCAAATTTGAGGCTCCTACCGGAAAAGTGGTGGTGGTAGTTGATGACATTGAGGTTGCCTCAACCAGCGCTGAGTTGGGGCTAACCTATAAATACGAAGAAATTGCCAGAGCTGCTTATCTCAAAGGCAAAGATGGCAATATTTTCAATCGCTTAAAAAATATGTTTTTCTCGCTTTTTTCAGCCAAAAACCTCACCGCCTACCCCACTTTTGATGAAGAGAAACTCGAACAACTGCTCACCGATTTACAACTCAAAGTAGATATTATTGGCGAAGCTCCACACGCCACCCTCAGCACCAGCGGCAATGCCGCCACTCTGACCATCAACCCCGGCAGTCCGGGCAGAATTCTCGAGGTTGAGCCGACGGTGGCTGCCATTCAAGCCAACATCGCTCAGGGTGAGTTTGCTTCCAGCGGCCAAGTGGCTTCCACCAGCGCGGTCCTGAACGAAGAGCAAATTGAAGCCGCCAAAGAAAGGGCCGAAAAATTTGTGGGCTACCGCATTGAGTTCACTACCGACACCCGGACCTATGCTCTCCCCGACCGGGAGTTGGTGGCCGCGCTCACTTTCCCCAAAGGCTACGATCCTCAAGATTTGGAAAATATTTTTGACGAGTGGGCCGAAAACGTCAATCGCGAGCCGCAAAACGCGGTTTTCGACTACAATCCGGAAACACTCGAGGTCAATGAGTTTCTGCCTCACAAAAATGGCCTCAAACTAAACCTGGAGGAAGCGGTGGGACTGACCACTCACACCCTGCGCCTGATTGAGGATGGCGCTATTGAAGGTACCACTATTTCTCACCCCCTGCCGGTAGCCGAGGCGCTGCCGGAAATTACCCTGGCCGACACCAATGATTTGGGCATTGTCGAGCGGATTGGTTTTGGCGACAGTGAGTACGCTCACTCGATTCCCAACCGGGTTCATAACGTCAAAATTACCACCGACCGGATTTCCAATATCATCATTCCTCCAGAAGGAGAATTTTCTTTCAACAAAACACTAGGTGAAGTTTCCGCTCGTACCGGCTATCGCTCCGCTTACGTCATTAAAAACGGCCGGACTGAGCTTGGGGATGGCGGCGGAGTTTGCCAGGTAAGTACCACGGTTTTCCGCTCGGTGCTGAACGCCGGACTGCCGGTGACGCTGAGGCTGCCACACAGTTACCGCGTTAGTTATTATGAACTCGATAGCAAGCCCGGCATTGATGCCACTGTTTACAGCGGTAATGTCGATTTTCGTTTTAAAAACGACACCGGCCAACACTTGCTCCTCCATGGCCAGGCAGATAGTAATAATTTATATATGTATATCGAAATTTACGGCACCAGCGACGGCCGGACCAGCGAGATTGTCAATCATGAAGTTTGGGATTACCGGCCACCACCGGCGCCGGAATACTTTGAAGATCCGGAAAAGCCGGTTGGCTATCGGGAACAGGTTGATTGGTCGGCTGCCGGCATCAAGGCCAGGTTCACTAACGTGGTTCGCGACCAAGATGGCAATATTATTGAGGAAAAGGAGTATTATTCCAACTACCGGCCCTGGTCGGCCAAGTTTGTGGTTGGGCCGGGCGGGTAAATGGGTTTGCTTTTTTGGACAAGCTGATCGCTATTGAGGCCTGCCTGTAAAAAGGTGTCTCACTATGTTTGATATTTTTTGCCAAAAATCCTGGGGTTTCTCTGTGTCGGCTTTTTGAGTAACTGGGCCACGCCACTTTTCTGCTTCTGCATCAAAATTTTTGATGCGAGGCTTTCTATCTCTTGCAAAGTGTTCATTTCCGTACCTTTTTTCTGTCATATAAACCCCTCTTTCTACAAAGTTTGATTACAACCAAAAACACACCTTTGCCCTTTCAAGCAACATTCGCGGGCAAGCTCTGTGCCAAATACCCCAAGCACTCCTTTCGCTCTCAAGTATTTGGGCTTATAATCAGTATTGTAGCGTATCAGTCACAAGCAAAAAAGGCGCAAAATGAACAATCCAGAAACTACTATTGATAAGCGGCCAACCATTGGTTTTGGTCAAGAAGTTGATATGGAAAAACCAAGAAAAGGTGGTATCTTGGCGCGATTGTTTCGTAGACAAAAAGAAGGTTCTGAGCAAGTATCGGGTGATAGAATAGGTGCGTACCTCGCAGCCCATGGTAAGCCGCCAACACCAGAAAATGTAGAAGAAATAATGAAAAATCCTCCTAAAGCAATAGCTTTGGATGGTGGTGAATGTAGCGCATACCTGGACACATACCTTGTGGCCGCCCAAGAGAGAAAACTTGCCTGGAATGCAACAAGGGGAAAGTGGATTATCACTAGCGATAACAAAGAATCATAACAAACCGCGCAACTTTTCTTACACAATTACAACAATTTTTGAAAATAAAAGTATTATAGTTATTATCAACACTATTAATAACAACCAAAAGGAGCAATACATGACAACGCCACAAGGACCGGAACAGACACCCGGCAAGGGAGAGGAAGTAAGTGGCGAAGCCGCACGACTGCTAAGCTTGGCTCTTTTGGAGGCGTATAATGTGCCTGTTTCTCCGAGCGAAATTCAAAAAAGCATGACGCCGAAAGAAGTTGCTGAAAAATATGATGAGGCAACAGAAATCATTAAGAATAGAAAAGTCAACCGTTAGCGACCAACATTAGCCCCCACCTTCCCCTCAAGGTGCTATAATCTAAGGGTTATGGACAAGCGCTACGATTACCACGCCCACGAAGCAAATATCTACCAACTTTGGGAAAAGCGGCAGGCTTTTAATCCCGACCGCAGCGCCAACAAGCAAAACGGCCGGCCTTTTACTATCATCATGCCGCCGCCCAATGCCAATGATCCGCTCCATGTGGGTCACGCCATGTTTGTGTCGCTTGAGGATGCTCTGATCCGCTATCACCGGATGAAGGGCGACGACACTGCCTGGATTCCCGGCACCGATCACGCAGGCATCGAAACTCAGTTTGTTTTTGAAAAAAAGCTGCAAAAAGAGGGCAAGAGCCGCTTTAATTTTGACCGCCAAACGCTTTTCAACCAGATTTGGGAGTACGTGCAGGAAAATTCCGGCGTGGCAGTGGAGCAGATGAAAAAAATCGGCGCCAGCGCGGACTGGAGCCGCTACAAGTTTACCCTGGATGAGGACGTGGTGGATTTTGTGCTGAGTACTTTTGAAAAAATGCATCAGGATAATTTGGTTTATCGCGATCTGCAACTGGTGAATTACTGCACCAAATGCGGCACCAGCTACTCTGAACTAGAGGTGGTTTATCAGGATCAGCAAACGCCGCTTTATTATGTAAAATATCCTCTCAAAGACAAGCTGGATGAATTCGTGACGGTGGCGACGGTGCGGCCTGAG
Source organism: uncultured Pseudomonadales bacterium (assembly GCA_964633875.1). Lineage (GTDB taxonomy): Bacteria > Patescibacteriota > Microgenomatia > UBA1400 > PJMF01 > UBA1370. The sequence continues at coordinate 78,021 of CAZWKL010000006.1, read as the reverse complement.
CCGATTTTTGCCGACACTCACTTGGCGGTCAATCCCCATGATCCAGAGCGGCAGCACTTAGTTGGCCAGCTGGTGCTCAATCCGCTTACCGGCGCCGAAATGCCAATTATTGCCGATGAGTACGTTGATCCGGATTTTGGCACCGGCATTGTCAAGCTGACGCCCGCCCACGATCCGCATGATTTTGAGGTGGCCAAACGCCACGGTTTGCCAATCAATCAAGCCATCAATACGCAAGGTAAAATTACTGAGGCGGGTGGGAAATATGCGGGTATGTCGGTGAAAAATGCCCGAGAAGCGGTAGTGGCAGACTTGCAAGCCCAAGGTTTGATCGAAAAAATTAATGAAAAGTATCAAAACCGCGTCGGCACTTGTTATCGCTGCGGCCGGGTGATTGAGCCACTGCCACTGGCGCAGTTTTTTATTAAAGTGAATGATGGCGCCAACAGCCTGACTAAAAAAGCGCTCAAAATGCTGGATTCGGGTGAAACCAAAGTTCACGGCGCTGGCCAAGAAAAAATTCTCAGGCATTGGCTAGGCAATCTTAAAGACTGGAATATCAGCCGCCAGATTGTTTGGGGCATTCCCATTCCGGTTTGGTACGAAATTGACGGCTATGAAGGGCAAATTCAAGTTAGTTTTATTGACAAAAACGGCCAGTACACTCAGGGAATTTTGGCGGCAGTGCTGGCCAAGCACTCGCTGGAAGAAATATTAAGCGGCCTCCAACAAACCAACGCTTTTGCCGGTGTGCCTTACTCTGTTTCGCGCACCCAGCCGGCAACCGGCAATTGGCTGCCGGAAACAGATACTTTCGATACTTGGTTTTCTTCTTCCCAGTGGCCAGTAGTGACTCTCAAAACCAACCAAGAGAGCGATTTCAGCCGCTTCTACCCCACCAGTGTCATGGAAACGGCCTACGACATCCTGATGTTTTGGGTGATGCGCATGATGATGATGGGCGCTTACCTGACAGATCAGGCTCCTTTCCGGCAGGTTTACCTGCACGGTTTGATTAGGGATGAAAAAGGCCAAAAAATGAGCAAAAGCAAGGGCAACACCATCAATCCGCTGGATGTTATTGCCGAGTTTGGCGCGGACGCATTGAGAATGGCGCTGATGATTCGTTCTACTCCCGGCCAAGACAAAAATGTGGGGGTGAGTGATATTAAAGCCATGCGCAACTTGACTAATAAAATTTGGAATGCTAGCCGGTTTGTGGGTTTGCAGAATGAGAATAATAAGGGTGAATTTGCCGATATATCAAGCAAAACTTCTGAAGATGATCAGGAATTCCAGAACAAACTACAAAGTGTAGTTGCTAAAGTTACGGAAAATATGGAGAAGCTGCAAATTGGTTTGGCGGCGGAAACCGTTTACAACGAATTTTGGCACTGGTATTGCGACGAGTGCATTGAAAGTGCTAAGGCGGGCAAGCTTTCCAATACTGCTCTACTTGAGGGGCTGACCGTGTTTCTCAAACTCCTGCACCCGTTTGTGCCGTTTGTCACAGAAGCTGTTTGGCAAGAGTTAAGGCAGCAAAATTTGCTGGCTGAAGACCTGCTGGTGACAGCAGCTTGGCCGGGGGTATAATGGCCTCATGCTGAGTTATCGCCTGTTCCAGCTGCGGCTGAGTTTTTCCTTGGTGCTGATGATTTTGGAAAACCAATTGGTGGTGGCTAAACGGCGCGCTGCTTTTATTTCCATTGCTTTGTTGTTCGCCATGACTATGGGGTTGCTGTTGAGTCAAATTACCTCTCCGGGGGCGGCGGTGATTCAGGTGGAAGAAACTATCGCGGCGCCACGGCCGGCTTTTGGAGCGGAGCTGCAGGAGGAAAAATTGAGCCTGGAAGAAATTGAGGCCCGGCTGGAGAAGGTGGAAGAGCTTTTGGGTCAGCAACCCACCCACTTCGATCTTTTGATTAACGCCGCCCTACTTCATCAGGCTTTAGATCATCAGGAAGTTGCTGATGAGTATTTTGCTCAGGCCCGGGCGGTCAACCCCAACCATCAGTTTTTTGATTAGGCCATTAAAAAGGCCCGCGCGGCACGCGCGGGCCCCAAACTCCCAAACCTTCAAACTCAAAACCAACCTTATTCCTCGCTCTTCTCTTCCTGAGCCTCTGGCGCGCCTTCTTCAGTTGCTTTTTCGCCCCCTTCGCCCCCTTCGCCCTCTTCACCCACCAGCTCAACATCATCCACGCTAACTTCTTCCGGCTCTTCCTCTTCCTTAACTTCTTGCAAGATCACCAGCGGCGATTCTTCGTCCATATCGCCAGTCATCACAATCTCGACTTTTTCTTTATCAATCACCAAATCTTTAATAGCAATAGAGTCGCCAATTTCCTTGAGGGCAGCAATATCAACCTCAAAGTTCTCCGGCAGTTCTGCGGGCAGAGCGCTCACTTCCAGCATGTCGCGGACCATCACCACTGTTGCCCCCGGCACGTCGTTTTCACCGACCAGCTCAACCGGCACTTCGGCAGTAATTTTTTCACTCAAGTTCACCCGGCGGAAAACCGCGTGTAAAACTTCACCCGTCACCGAGTGATAATCAACCTCATCAATTAAAACAGGAATTTGCTCTTTTTCCCCCTCAAGACTGAGATAAATCAGGCCGGTATCGCCCTCTTCTTCATAAAGTTTGCTAAAGGCTTTAGTTTCCACCATCACTGGCTGAGACGTTGCTCCCAAGCCATAAATATTGGCCGGCAGCATACCCTTGGCCCGTAATTGAGAAACTTTTTTGCCCACTACGTCACGATTTTTAATATGAAAAATAGTCTTTTCATTCTTGGCAGCGTTCATAAATTGTCCTTTCCTCTGGCAATAGAGCAGTGATTATACCAGGGTTTGCGGATTAATTCTAGCTGTTTTTGATTGGCCTGCCGACCCTTTAGCAAGCCGACGCAGCGGAATCCCTTGAGTTTTGTTAACTATTAACAATAACTAACAACAGTTAGTAAATGCTGTTAGTTATTAACAACGTCGAAGTGGTTGTGGTGGGGCAAATTGATTCGCTCATCAAATTACTGATAGGTCACACCCACAATCGAGTGCTTCTCCTGAATGTCATCAAAAATAATAGTGTTGTCCGACACCTCGGCCTGAGGGGCAATTAGCGCCGGCATCAGCCTGGATGGGGCAACAATCTTAATGGTGATAGGAGTTTCTGCCGTACCCGACTGTTTTTGATTAAAGAAAACATAGGAAAATGGCGTCTCACTCGACAGAGGAGAGGAGTAATTCAACTCAAGCCGAGCAGTGGAATCCACCGGTACCTCCAGCAAAAGTCCCACCACTTTTTTGCCGCTTTCCTGATACTGTTTAATTTTGTCCGCGGGCACATTTTTGCCGTCAAGATCAATACCGCTCAGCTCAGCCGCCTCCGGCAAGTAAAACCTCACATAAGACTTGTAACTGCCCTTGGGCCAAGAATTGGTTTTGGCAGTGTTTTGAAAAGTTACCACCCGCTGATGCTCGGCCGCCTCCGGCCCAAGTGAAATAGTGTGGTTCACCGATCTTTTCAAGTAAAAATTGGCTTTATTCACCCCAACATTGGCCTCTACCTGTGCAATGGTGTCCACGTGGCAATCAGCCACACTTAATTGAGCAGGGCATTGCGGTTCAATAATGGCGCCGGTCCAACCCAAAGTACTAAAAGTGTCTTGAATATTTTCGTCAAAAATAGTGATTGTGAGTTGTTGAGACTCGAGGTTTTGGCTGAGCGCGGCCAAAAATCCCGGTACTTTTTGGCCCTGCAAGTTTTTCATTTTTCCAATCATTTTTTCTAAAATAATCACCCCATAATCTTTTTTGCCGTTTTCCGGCACCAAAATCACCTCCGAGTGAAATTCCATTCTTTCCTGCAAGTTTCTGTGGGTGATCAACTCGTCATATTCCTCTACTTCCAGGGGTCCGAGAGACTCAATTAAGTCTTCCATTACCAACAAATTCATGCCCATCACTCCATCTATTTTGGTTTCTGTGGTTTTTTCAAGAAACCAAGCCGTTTGCCTGGCAGTATCCGGAAAGTGGGGATTCCAGTTGCTGTCACGGAAAAACCAGTTGTTTTCATTTAGATATTCAGTAATTTCCTCCGGAGGAGTGACTTCGCCGACAAAGCGGTCATCCAGCTCGTAGCTGCTAAACACCTGGTAGGAAACCAAAGAGCCGCGGTCGAAGCTCAATAGGGCCACCGCCTGAATAAAGCCGCCAGTTGGCCTCAACTCTTGGTTGTTTTGCAGCAGTAGGGCATAGGTTTTTTTGCCGTTTCTGCCGGTGAGCTCACTTAGGTGTGGATCAATCTGCTGGGCGGTAGCCAAACCTTGGCGCACTTCTTTTACTTGAGTTTCGTACTGCTTGAACAAGTCAGAAACGGCGATATCGTCCTTATCAATCTTCACCTGACTTAGTCCCGCCTGCAACAAAGAGAGGTTTTCGTAGGTTCTAACGGCCTGTGACTGCAGTTTTTGCGCTGTTTCAATACTATCTCCGCCCTCTATGCCCAAAACTTGCAAAACCAGCGCCTTGCTCATTTCACGGGTTTGGTCCACGGAATTGGCCATTTCTTCAATTTGCTCGGTTAGTTGGAGCAGTAAATTAGCCTGAGAAAACATGTTGGCAGAGAGAAGATTTGAGTAGGCGTTAGTTTGAAGCGCCATGGCTTTGTTGATTTTAACCAAGTTTTCCCAAGATTTCTTTTCTACCAATTCTGAGGCTTGAACTTGAGAAGCGTCGATTATTACCGCCAGGAGTGAACGCTTCATCAGGAGCTGGGTGGTAAAGAAAACTGCCGTCAGAATCAGCACAATTGAGGCAGTGACGATGCTCGCCATTCCTCCCCAAAACAAAGCGGTTCTTTGTTTCTTCTTCCGGCGCTGTTTTTTCTCCGTTTTTGCCTTGTTGTTGATGCGGCTCACCCGCTGAGTTGCTCTGGTGGTAGAAAATATTTTTTGCAACTCATCGCTCACATCGATATCCTTGTTCTTTTTGAGGGAAACGGCTTTTTTGGCGTTTTTTGCCGGTGGAGAGGGGATTGGTTGAAGCGTGGGTGTGGGCGCGGGCGTTGGTGGCGGCGCCACATTTGGTTCTACCTCTGGTTTGGCCACCGGATCAGCCATCAACCCAGCCCCTGGCTCAACCGGCTTGTTCAGCTCATTTTTCAAAACGCTCTCAACCCTCGGCAAATCAGCAAAAGCCGGAGTGGGGAGCGCTCTCACAAACTTGGTCAGATCATCGGTATTAATCCCGTTTCCCTCAACTTGTGTCGCTGAAAAGGGCAGGCTTTCATCCTCAACCTGAGGCTTGTCCTGAATCATAATCGCCACCGAATGATACTGCTCATACTTGTTTCTAATCTGATGGAGAAGTGCTGTACTTCCCTGCGGGGGAGAAGAAACTAGGTAGCTGCCAGCGTTTTGTGGCCTAAAAATCAGTTCCGCCGCGACCCTGGCAAAATCTTCCGCGCTTTGTAGGCGCCAATCAATATCCGGATCATAAATATAGCCAGACTGGAGCTTGGTCAGGGCGTAGTCGAGAGGAGATAGGGCTGGGTTGGCCGGATCCAAGATATCCTGACCAAAAATAAAAGACGCTCTTGGTAAGCGATAATTAATGTCCAAAATTAAATTTCGCAAGTTTTCGCTGTTTTCAGCCCACTCAAAGCCAAAATCGGCGCTGTTTCGAGGAGATTTCACCGCGGTTTTAAGAGGTTGTATCACAACACATTTGTTTTCAGCTCTGATTAGTTGGGAAATTGCAACCTGATAAAAATCGCTTTCTACATCCTGCTCTTCATTAACCCACACCACCTTGTAGGCGGCATCAAGCAAGCTCCGGCTGAGTTGCTCTGAAAACAGGTCCACCACCACGCTTTGAACGCCGCCGGCAGCAACAGCCTCGCCAATGCTTTTGGTTAGCCTCGAGGGAATACCGCAAACCACGATTAGAGGTTTGTCGGCAACAAATTCAGTAATGTACTGCTTCGACATAGGCAGGCTGTAAAATAAAATTGTACTAGTACTAAACGTATTCTAGAGGAAAATTTGGGGCAGATAAAGGGCGACTACGGCCCGGCTTGGGCATCAAGGGCTTGATTAGCCAGGGCATCGGCGTCGGCATTTCTAGATCGCAAAACATGGGTAATTTTGGTTGGTATGGTAATTGTCGCCAATAGCGCCCAGCATTTTTCTGCCAGGTTTCTCAGTCTTGCTTCTTTGATTTTCCATCTTTTATTCACCTGCTCAACTACCAACTTGGAATCCAATTTGAAAACAACCGGGCCGGCCGCTCTCTCCCCAAGTTTTTCCTGATTGGCCCGCAACCACTCCAGGGCCGCAATGAGGGCTTGATACTCGGCTTCGTTGTTGGTGGCAATGCCTATATAGGAAGACAGCTCATAAACGACCTCGCCGCCCTCAAAAACCACAACGCCGATGGCGGCTTTTCCGGGATTACCTCTCGACCCTCCGTCGGTGTGAATAACAATGCTCATATTACTGCTTTAACCATTAATTTTTGAATTATATTTGTATCCGAATAGTAAAAATTTACCAATACATCGGGCTTTTTTTCTTATGAATGTACTTATAAACTAGTGGGAACCAACCAAATCTTATTGTGTTTTCATCGTCTCAACTGTACGACTAGTTTGCGGTCCTTTCCTTCACCACTTGATACACTTTCCAGTTCGGTATAATCCGGATTATCAGAGATTGTGCTGTGGATCACATACCTTTCGTGAGGTGGAAGGTAATAATTGAAAACATGCCGTTCGCCAGTTTCCAAAACCTTTTTGGCGGCGCTATTAGCCATTTCCACCAGCTTTTCTTCCCTGCCTTCGCGATATTGGTTGATGTTGAGTTTAATGCGCTTGTCAATTTCCCGCTGAAAAGTTAGTCTTAGAATTCTTTGGATCGAGTTGAGGGTTTCGCCATGATAGCCAATAAAAAGCCCGGAGTCTACCTCGGGTAAATCCAGTTGCACCAAGAGGTTTTCTCCGTCTTCCTCCATGGAAACACTCGCTTCTTCCGCGCTTAAACCGCAGTGTTCAGTTAGTTGGAGCAAAAAGTCTGGAATCGTCATACCTACCCTTCAATGTTTTTAATTCTTAGACAATAAAGCTAACGTCCGGTTGGCGTAAATTTTCAGACCTCCTGGCCCGGAAATAAAAAACTGCTGAATAATACTAAAGACCGTGGTGCTTACCCAATAAAGGGCCAGGCCAGACGGAAAAGTGGCGGCAATAATACCGGTAAAAACCGGCATAATGTAAATCATCTGCTGCTGCATGGACTGGGCCATCTCGGCAAAATCCTCTTCTTTTTTGTTGGCTTCCTGGACCGCTTTTTTCTTTGAGGTGTTGGGGACAGCGTCCGCCTTTTCTGCTCCCGGAGAAATCATAATTGAAAGCACCAACTGGGTGGTTGCAGCCAAAACCGGCAGGATAAAAAGTTTGTCTGCTTGGGTTAGGTCAAGCCAAAGGAAGCTGGTGTTAATGCCGTTGCCATTCAGCTCCGGATTACCCAAGAAATTTATCAACACTCGATAGAGGAAAATCAGCACCACCAGTTGAACCACTTGCGGCAAGCATCCCGCCAGGGGATTGACGTTATATTTTTTGTAGAGCTCCATCTGGGCGGCCTGCAGACCCTGTTTGTCTTTGCCGAATTTTGCCTTGAGTTTCTTAATCTCCGGCTGCAGACTTTGCATTTTGCGACTGGCTTTAAGAGAGGGGACTGTCACTGGCAGCAAAGCCGTGCGAATGATAATCGTAAAAACAATAATAGAAAAGCCTAAATTGCCCGTTATATCGGTCAAAAACAGCAAAATATTAAGAAGGAATTCTGAGAAAACTTGCATGCTCTGGTTCTGTTCAATCGGTTCTAAGTATTTATTGTACCACGTGCCACTGGTGCCAAGTTATCAGCTAAATTACCAGCAGCGCAGAACACGCAGTATACCCTTAGCTCCTCCCAAGAGCAAGCCTTCTTTTTGGATTTTTCTCAGCAAATACGTACCACAAGCTGGCCGGTGCCGGCAGTGACTGACGTAGCCAAAGGCGCTGTAAAGAAAGTTGTATCTGGCGGTTCTGAAAAACTGATATCCTCTCAGGATGATTTTAAACTGGTTCCCGGTCGTTTTTTCATTTTTTTTCATGTTCTTCGATTATTTTCTCAATCATTTGTTTCATCTCTTCAAAAAGTTCGCTATCGTCCATTTTCCCGGCAGTAGCTTTTGCCACCAGGACCATGGAGTAGGGGACATCTGGGCTGGTTGCTACAACGCCACTCGCCACCGCGCTCATCAGCCTTTTGATCCTGTTTCTTTCTACAGCTTTTGCGGAAACTTTTTTAGGCACCACCACGGCTACCCGAGGGCCAGCAAGGCTCTTTTGATAAAAAACAGTGAAAGATTTTGAAAAACCGCGCTTGGCTTTTTTAAAAAAATCCGTCTCGTCGCGCAATTTCAACTTCAACTTTTTAGGAAGCATATTAAGTGTATTATCTCATTCTCTCGAAGAAGTTGAAATTACCGTTTCTTGGAGTGAGCTAACTTAGTGCGGCCCTTAGCGCGTCTGTTTTTTAACACACCCTTGGCTCTGTTGCGAAAACCAAATTTGCGCACTCGTTTTTTTTGTTTAGGATTCCAGGTTCTCTTTGGCATAGGGTCGACATTATAGCATAGCTTTTCAGGTGTGCTAGAACTATCTCCATTGTTAGCGGTTCACTTTGAACGGCATAACTACATACTGATAATTACTCAAATCGTCGGTGGTGAAAGTGGCCGGTTTCAAGCTGTCCGTCATGGAAAATTTAACCGTTTCAGACTTAACTGCCTGAAGAAAATCCAACAAATATCTGGCATTAAAAGCAATTTCCGCCCGATCGCCACTAACAACCGCCTGCTCCAGGTCTCCGACAAAAGATCCTAGGGTAGGAGATTCAGCCAAAACAGAGCAGTTTTTAGAAGAAAACTCGAACTTAACAATGTTTGAAGATTCTCTGGCAAAAATCATCGCCTGCTTAATATTATTCGTCAACTCCTGAGTATCGAACGAAACCTCGGTGGAAGAAGACGAGGGAATAATTTTTTCATAAGGAGGATAACTGCCTTCAATCAGCCGCACATACATCTCAACGCTGTTGATGGAAAAAAACACTTGTTTAAGCTCCTCAGACACTTTAAAACGGACCTCATCTACACCTAGCTGGCTGCTGATGCGAAATGCCTCACCAAGCGCTTTTGCAGGCACTAGTAGCTGACCGCCAGAGTCGTCTCGATTTTTTACTCCAGCGTCTGCTCCTAATTGCATCAGGCTTAGCCTGAAGCCGTCCGTGCTCACTACTCTCAGACCGCTTTCGTCAAAATCAAAGAGAATTGCCGTTAGTACCGGCCTTGCTTGGTCGCTAGAGGCGCTAAATAAAAGGTATTGCTCAATTTTTTTCAGATAATCACCTGAAAGAGCATATTCATCTCCTTCTACTGCAGGAAAGTCCGGATATTCTTCGCTGTTATAGCACTGCAGAGCAACTTTGGTTTTCTTTGACTTAATCCTTAGGGTTCCGTCTACATACTCAAGAGTAATTACTCCAGGAGGAAGAGAGGTAATAATTTCTCGAAACTCTTTTCCCGGAATTACTATCTCTCCCGTTTGATCTGCTTCTGCCTGCGCAGAAGACCTAACACCCAGATATAAATCGGTAGCAGAAAAAATGCATTCATTTTTCTTAACCTGGATATGAATGGACGAGAGAATCGGCAGCTGAGGTTTGTTAGGAATAGCCTTTTGCAGGTAGTTGAGCGACTGACTAAGGTTTTCTTGTAAAACTTTAATTTTCATAAGTTCTTCTAATAATTATTTTTAGTATATATATTAATCTAGTTGTGTTAGTAGTAGAGGAATTGGTAAACGTGGAAAAAGCCGGTTTTCACCTCTGGAAAAACTGGCGTGGACTGATTGTTGATATTCCTCTGGCGACAGTTGTGAACAATCACTTTGGATTGTTGTTGGTAATTTGGAGAACTTAGTCCCGCAATCCACATTGTAATCACTTTCTTCACAACTGTTCACATTACAATCCTCACGTTTTCAACAGACTTTTCCACATTTGTGGAAATCTTGGTGACCGGCTGCCCCTAGTTAGTGGCCGCCAAAGTCATTCTGAGGGCGGAAACATCCCTTTGCATCCTGATATCTCCCACAATTAAGTCTTCAATTTTGTTGACCGCGTGCAGCACGGTGGTGTGGTCGCGGTTGGAGAACCACTTACCGATCTCCACCAGCGGCAAGTCAAGTTCTTCTTTGAGCAAATACATGGCTACGTGCCTGGCTTGCACCAATGATTTTACCCGCCTTTTGCCCTTGATGGCCGTTTGCTTGAGGTGGTAGTGGTTGGCCACGGTTCTGATTACATCCTGGGGCGAGGCCTTGATGGGCGGCCGCTTGTCGGTAATCTCAACCTTGAGAATTTCCTCGATCAGCTCAGGAGTAATTTCTCTGTTTCTCAACTCCACCGCTGATCTAATACTAGTGATAATTCCTTCTATTTTCCTTGCACTTTCCACTTGCGAAGCAATGGTTTTGGCCAACTCGATGGGAATTTGTAGTTTGGCAGCCTTGGCTTTGACCAGCAAAATGGCGGTGCGCAGTTCAAAAGATGGCTGCTGAATGTCAATCATCAACCCCGCTTCAAAGCGCGAGCGCAGCCGGTCCTCAAGGAGGGTGATTTCGTAGGGCGGGCGGTCTGAGGTCAAAACAATTTGACTTTGTTGTTTGGTGAGGGCGTTGAAGGTATGGAAAAACTCCTCCTGAACCGCGTTTTTGCCGGCGATGAACTGGACGTCGTCAATTAATAGCACGTCGGCGTTGCGGTACTTTGATTTAAAGGTGTTGGCTTTTTTAGTCTGGATGGCGTGAACAATTTCGTTGGTGAACTCCTCGCCGGTGCAGTAGATAATCCGGGTGTTGGGGTTGTTGGAAAGGATGTTAAAACCGATGGCGTGCATCAAGTGAGTTTTGCCCACCCCCACCCCGCCGTAAAGAAAAAGTGGGTTGTACGACTGGCCGGGGCGGTTGGAAACGGCGGTAGCCGCCGCGTGGGCCATTTCGTTGGTGGTGGAAACAGCAAAGGTGGTGAAGGTATAATCCGCCCGCAGCCCCACTTTTCTGGCAATGGCCTGAGTGCGATCGAGGGCGGCCGACTTCATAATGTCTTCGGAAAAAAGATCCTCCACCCGCGGAGAAGCCGCTCCCGAAGCGCTGGCTGAGGAAAAAGGCGCTTGGTCTTGAGTTGAAAAACCAACTTGTTCCGCTCCCTCTACAAAACCCGCTGTTTCTGGGGCGTTTTGTTGAGGGGGATCGGGAAGAATGGTGGCCCTGATGGCCTGAAAACCTTGCTGATTTTTGGGCTCCGACGAAGACGCTGACGGATCACCCACTTTGTAAATGATGGTGGTATCTCGACCAATGATTCTGTCGAGGGCGTTTTTGAGATGAATGTGCAGGTTTTTTTTGAGATTGGTGGAGTGGAAGGCGGTGGGGCTGGTGATGATTATTTCAGCTGTATTTTCATCTTGATAAACAATGCTGGTAATGGGGTTGGAAATAATCCAGGTGCTGTACACCGCGGGAGAAAGCTGTAGTTGTAACTGTGAACAGGTTTGCTGCCAAATTTTTTTTGTTTCTGCGGCGGGTAGTGCGGTTTGTAACATTTTCCTTCTCTTGTTCGTTTTGTTTGTATTTTTTTTAGTCGAAGCCAAAACTTAGTCGAAGCTACAACCCGTGAGCTAATTCTCCAGGACATTGGTTAAAACTCAGGGGCAGGTTAGTCTAAAAAGACTTAATGAAATTCAACTCACTTTATACACAAAGTTTTCCACATTAAGCAAGTAGAGAAAAGGCTTGATTTATCAATCTTCACTTCGAGTTGTTGGCGCGGTGTAATCTTCGATGGTGTGAGAGCCAGCCTGGCGCGGAGATTGTCTGGAAGGCTCTGATTCGGGTGCAGGCCGATCGTTTTGAGCTGGCGATTGCTCCTGATTTCCTCCCATTAATCCGCCCTGAGCCGCCTGAAAAGGTGCCGGCCGAGAGTTTTGAGGCGGGTTGCCGCTGTCATTTAGCCCTTGAGCCGCCCGGGCCTGCTGCTCTTGCCGGCGCCTCAAAATTTCCTCGGGGTTGGTGGTGATTAAATCATGTTCTTCTTGACTGGCGACAACCCGCATGGCCACGTGGTTTTGACCGGAAAAGAAAATGCCCTCACCAATGTCTGAAGTGACCAATAGCTGCCTTTCACCCTGTGAGAGATAAAAGGTTTCGGCCAAAATCGGAATGGAGGCGGTAGACTGCTTCATCAAAAACTGAATAGAGGCGTTAGTGACGATGGCCCGGCCGTAGTCGTTGTGTAAAAAGTCTTCTACATCCTGAGTAATGGTGGTAATACCAAGATAGTATTTTCTGGCCCGCTTCACCATTGAGTGCAGAAAAGAAGCAGAATCTTGATGCTTCATGAAATACCAAGCCTCATCAACCACCAAAATGCGCCTTTTGAGATCTTTTTTAATTCTGGTCCAGATGAAGTCTAAAATAATATACATGGCTATCGGGCGGAGATCTTCTTCCATTTCCTTGACGGAAAAAACTGTTAGTTGGTTTCGAATGTCGAGATTGGACGGCTGGTCAAAGATGCCGCGAAACGAGCCGGTGATGAATTTTTCCAGGCGCACGGCGATGTCGTCGGCGTCCTTGTCCTCCATGCCAATCAGAGCCTTGTAAACATCTTCCATCAGCGGCGGCTCGTTGGTTTGGGTGGCTGGATCAGGAGTAATACCTTTGGCTTTGTAAGCAGCCACCAGCGCCCGGTCCAGCATGGCGTCTTGCTGCGGCGTCATGCTGCCCAACATCACTTTAAGCAGTCCGTGCAGCGAAATAATTTTCTGACCCAGTTCATTTTCTCCTTCTTCGTAAAGGTTGGAGAGGTCGAAGGGGTTGATCTTGGTGTTTGAATCAAAGGTGAAATTGATATACTCGCCGCCCACAGCCTTGGTCAGTTCTTCATACTCATGCTCTGGGTCCATCACCAGCACTTCGGCGCCAAACATCAGCTGGCGGAGAATTTCCAGTTTAACCGTGTAAGACTTACCCGCACCAGACTTGGCAAAAATCACCATGTTGGCGTTTTCCATTTTGAAACGGTCAAAAATAACCAGCGAATCGTTATGCTCGTTGATGCCGTACATGATGCCGGTTTCCATGGTTAGCTCAGAAGAAGTGAAAGGAAAAGTGGTGGCCAGCGAGGTGGTGTCCATGTTACGTGTGACCAGTAGCTTGTCGGTGCCCATAGGCAGGGTGGTTTTGAAGCCCTCATCCATCTGGAGGGTGGCTTTTTTTGAGACGATCAACAGCGAGCCCAGCGAAGACTGCACCGCTTTGGTAACTCTGTCGAGATCGTCTTTGTTTTGAGCCTGAAGAGTAACATAGAGGCCAAATTGGTAAAAGCGTTCACTGCCTTTGGCCAATTCCTCACGGATAAAGCGGGCGTCTTCAAGCTTGACCTCGGTGTTGATGTTGCTGATTTTGCCCGAGCGAAGATCTGATTGAATTTCCGCTTCCATTTCTGTGATTTTCCGCTTGAGGTTGTCGAGAATTTCGGCGGAATCAACCGGAAAAATAAACATGGAAACCGCCAGTTGCCAGGGGAAATTGATCAACGGCGAGAGCCAGTTGGCCGGAACCGCACGCGGATAGCCGGCCACAAACAAAGTTCTAGTGTAGGTGGAATTGATTTTTTGGTAGGTGAAATCCACCTCAATTGCTTCGGGGGCAATAATATCTTGAATGGTGACCAGGCCGCGAGAGAACTCTTTGAGCTTTTCTAGGTTGCGTTGCTCGTAATCGGTTTCGCTAGTCCCGTCCGCGTTGTTGGCGGACTTTTTCTTTCCGAAAGGTAGTGGTAGGTTGGACAGCAAATTCGACATCAATTGACATTGTACTTTAATTGCACGGACTGATAAAGACCGGCCTTAAAAGCCAAGTTTGCTTCTGCCCAAACCTGAGACCCGGACTTGGGGTCTACTGAATTTCCGCGATTGGCGGCGGGGTGTTGCCGCCGCCCTCTTCATTTTCTGAACTTGCTGAGCTTGCCTGGTCCTCGGATGGCTGCGGTTCTGTTTGAGGAGCGACTGGAGGAGCAGTTTGTTCCGGCGCGGCCACGTCAGCATCTAACGGGGCTTTTTGTAACTCAACATTATTTTCCACAGGAATGCCTGGCGTTGCTTGGTCTGATCCCAGATCGAGCAGGTTGCTGTTGGGCGGAACTACCGGCTCGGTGGGCAGAGTGGGAGCGGTTGGCAAAACTGGCTCGGTGGGCAGAGTGGGAGCGGTTGGAACAGCCGGCACGACGGGCGACTCAACAGGTGGTGGTGGTTCCATCATCAGCCCAGTTAGAATTGGCGGCGCTTCAATTGCGGGCTGAGGCTCCGCTGGCGGCGCGGTTGGCTCAGTAGGAGCAACAGGCTCAGTTGGAATCACGGGAGCTTCGGCCACTGGCTCTGGTGGCGGCTCCGGCGCCACCTCCGGCTCTTGCGGTAAAATCGGCTCTTGCGAAGTCGGCGGCATTTGAGGCGCCACCTCTGGTGTTCCCGGCTGTTGCAAATTAGTGTTGGTTGAATCGCTTTGCTGCATAGCAAATCCTTCAAAGCTAGCTTTTACTAGTGGAGTCGAATAACTGTTGCTGTCGGCAATTTCCTGACCTTCTGAAGCCTCAGGATTATAACTGGTATAAAAGTACTGAATGATTTCTTGAGTGGCGAGCTGTCTGGAAAACAAACCAATTCTGGCAAACTGAGAAATGAGATGATCGCGCTTTGGCTCCAGAATGTTTTTAGCTTTTTCCAACAAAACACTTCTTTCCACGCTGGTAACATCAAAAGTTTGTCTGCCTGGAATAACGCTATCGGCGGTAAGCAAACCCAGTTCCAGCGGCGAAGCGGGAATAACTACATAAAACTTTTTGTCCAAAACATTACGCTCATGAATAAGGTTGGCCACAAACTCGCGGTAGCGACGGATACGCTGGCGATTTTCCGGTGTGTTGGCTTGCATTTCCTGCTCTTCCAAAAGCCTGAGATAAGAAGTGACGTCTTTGGTTTGCGATTTCACCAGTACTTGAATGGGGTAGTTGAGCGAATTCAACAAGCCAGCATAAGCATAAATAATGCTGTCTTGCTCTTCTTCAGCCAGCAGCCCAAAGTTCATGGCATCAACGGTGAGCACCAACGAGGTGGTGCCATCCTTCATAATTACCAGATCGTTGGTAATATCATGAATGTCTAGAAATTCTTGTGTAGTTGATTGAGAGTTGTTATCAGCCATGCTCACTTTTCATCTTATCTGGTTTGTAGTCTGACTTCAAGAATACTATGTGCTCCTAAATTCCAGAGGAGCAACCGGCTCGCCTGATAATACAATTTTTTGCGGGACAAAAGTATAGCCGTCTTTTTCTACCGATACCACATAAGTTCCATTGTTAAGCGGAGTGGTGATGAAAAATTGACCAAGGGCATTGGTTTTAACCGCCCGAACAATTTGGCCGGACTCCGTCTGGATTTCTACGATAGCACTGGTGATAAGTTCGTTGTTGGGAGTTTGTACCATGCCCACAATTTTGTTTGGCTCTGTGGGAGGATCGGGAAAGGGCAGATCGAGGTTAAAGGCCGCGCCGCTGGTTTGCCTTTCTTCTTTTGGCGCCATTGCCTGGTTTTGTACATAGGCGTAGGCTGGCCGCGCTTCTTCCACGGCCTGTTCTTGAGGCTCGGCCTCTGGTGGTGATTCAATTTGCGGCTGAGAAACCCTGGGGATGTTACCAACCCTTTCCGGATAGTTGGTGCCCTCTGGTTTTTGTTCTGCCGGTGGCGTTTCCGGCGGTGAGGTTGGTTGCGAGGTTGGTTGCGGCGCTTCCAACGGCGGGGCTTGTTGAATAGTGGTGTTGGCGTAGATGGTGATTTCTTCGGCTTGATTGTCAGCGCTGTCTGGTTGATTTTCTTGATTGGTTTGGCCTGTTTGACTTACTTGGCTTGTTTGATTTGTCTGGCCGTCAGCTGAAACGGAGCCGCTTCTAAGGCTGCGAACTCTCACGGTGATGTTTGGTTTGACTTGCGGTATTTGTTTTTTAACTGTGGCCGGTGGTGTCGCGACCAGCTCGGTGCTAAAAATTTCCGTAATTTGCTGCATTCTGTTGGTTTCCCAGTCAGTCAGGTCGGTTTGGTATTCAGATGGAGTGTTAACGGAAGTGATGTATTCTTTAATTCGAGCTCGTTTTGCTGGGGTTAAATCAAGTTCCGGTTCGAGATTTTGCTGATCACTGCGCGGAACATAAGCAAAAGGCTCGGGAATGTGTGGTTCGCGTTTCCAAAAAAAGCGAGTGGGTTTGTAAAGCACTCTGAAAAAAGTAATAATCCAGTGATCAAGGGGCCTTTCTTCAATTGGCACAAAAGCCGCCGCCGCGCCCAGTCCCACCGAAATAGCAATCAGCGGCCATTTAATAACGTCAGGCAGGTTGGTGCTGTAAATTATAATCGCAGCAATTACACCCAAAAAAATCTCCGCAAATTGTTTGAGCGTCATGCTGCCGATAATATGAAAGCGGTAGTTGGTAATATCCTGAGGGATTGGGTGTTCTCTCATAAGCCGATTCTTGTGCCATCATGATATCAGGTAATTACCCTTCTTGAGTAGGGCTAGTTGAGGGTGGTGGGTTCGAGGGTGGGAATCGCAGGGAGAATAAGGGTGAGGTTGGTGGGCGGCGTTTGGGCGCTTTGATTGGCTGCGCTTCCCTCTGCTTCAAAACGGAAATAAGGAATAATAAGCTGATTTTCCGGGTTGAGACGATACTCAAGTTGAGTGTCGGTGATCCTCAGATTGTTAATTGTTTTGACGTCAAAAACCCCCGTGCTACTGCCGGCCGCGATGACAGTGGCCTGGCCAGCCGCGATTAATTGGCTGGCTTCATCTAAAGAAATGATAATTTTTTCTGAAACCACCTGGGTGTTGGGTGGCGGCGGATAAAAATCGGCCTTATTGATTTGATAATTTTTATTGATTTGAATGGTGACGTAAGCCTCTCTTTCTCCCGAAAAATAAACAGGATAATTGCTGAGGTTGAAGACAAAGGGAATGGAAATAACTTTAGCACCAACGCTGATTTCCAGCTCGCCCTCATCCCCTAGATAAGCAACACTGTGGCGCTGAGCGGTTAGACCGGAAAAATTCGACAATTTGCCAATAAATTCTTCCGCGATGCTGATGGCCTCGTCAACATTGAAGGGCTCATTTAAATTATTGGCGCCTTCTGTTTCGGGCAAAAACTCCTCCTCATCTGTTCCGGCCAGGTAAGTGATTTTGCCGCTTTGCGGATGGAGTAGAAGTTGTTCGCTGGTGGCAAAATTAGTCCAAATATTGTTGGAATAGGGCGAAGGGTCTTTGGGAATATCCATTTGACTGGAGAGATTGGCGATGACTTGCTCTGAGCTTTGCACTCTGGAGGTGGCTTGATGAATGGGCAGCTTATCGGGGAGGTTGGGGTTGGGATTCTGAAAGCTCACCCGCATACCGGTGGGCGAATCTGCTACTCCTGAGCTGATGGGATTGAGCGGAGTAGGGATTGCCTCTGGCAAGGTGGGGGTGAGAGCGGCAATGATGGCGGAAATTATCAGCGCCGCCGCCAGCAAAACCAGAAAAATTTTGAAGGCGTGCTGGCGGATGAAAGTGGCCGTAGCCTGGGCGCGCCTCTCGAACTTACCCGGCGGCTTTGGCGGCGGCGGCTCAGGGAAGCCTTGCTGGTATTCTGGGTTTTCGAAGTCCATTTTGATTTTACTATCTGCTAATTATTGTTGGCGTTAAGCACCCCTCTGCTTTTATTATTTTTATTATACTAGAATTCTAAATTGGTTGTGGCCCAGGGAAACCGCCGGGAGGAGGTTGAATACCTACGCCCTCTTCTTCTTCGTTCGAGCTGTAGGTTTCTACTTCGGCTTGAATCAAGCCCACGCTCACCGGCATGACTCTACTGCCGGTAATATTGAGATTTTCAGAGCAGAAAGAAGCGGAGCCGCCGCCATCCAGGAAGATGAACTCTTCAGCGCCACAAGCGGTCATCATTTTTGCTAAATCAGAATAAGAAGCGGCCCGCATGCCGCCAACAATAAAGGCTGGTCCGCTGTAATCAGTGCACTGGCCATTAACGCTCCCAAAACCAAGGGCCACCCGATTTCTAAATTGGTTATCATCGGGATGGGTGGAAAGTGTTCCGGTAATGGCTTTAGTCAAGCTGTCGATATTAAAAGGCTTGTTGGGATTGTTGTACCAAGCGGGAGGCACTGGTCCAAACTGCAAGGCGCCGCCGGTAGTCACCCCAAGATAGCGCATTGTCTCCGACATGTAGGCTGAAGATCTGTCATTGGCATTGGCTAGATATCTAACCGGATCACTGCCGGCAGGGCCAATTGGCTCAGACGAGCTATTGTAATAATTGGCATTAATTGCCACGGCCAAGTTTTGATTTTGATCAAACCAAGTGCAAGGATGAACCGGACTTTGGAACATGCTGGAAGGAGTTACCACTAAGTTGTCGGGATTCTGAGGGCCAATAGCGATGTAGCCAGAAATGCCTTCTTCTTCATCAACATTTGCACGGGAACACTCTTGTGAATTGACTCGCATGCCAAAAATTGTGTATTCATCTGCTTTAGCCTCAGCTTTTTCTGCGTCTGTTAGCGGAACCAGATCAATAATATCCACACCACCACCCACTACTTCATAGTGAAGATGATTGCCGGTGGAGTTGCCGGTGCTGTTCATCAGTCCTAGAAGATTGCCCGCCGTAATTTGAACGTTTTCCGTTTTTTGCGTCCAACTGATAGAGGTCATCTGATTGGTGCCAACAATGGGGTATTGAACGTTTGGGTCCGGAAAATGCAGTAGATGAGCAAAAATCAGAGCAAAATCACCCGTGTCTACCACCACGTAATTACCGTAGGGATATTTATGAGCGCAGCTGGCACAATACACTCCGGTCCCTTCAGGATAAAAAGTGGCCGTCCCCGAAAAAGGAGAGAAAACCGGCGGATTAGAGCCGCCCTCAGCCTCAGAATTGCCTCCGGCGCCAATGTCCAAGGCAATACCCGGACCCTCGTAGCCATGTAAGTACTTACCAGCACCCACAGTGGCATGGTTGCTACCACCACCACCGATCATGTAGGTGCGATATGAAGTTATTCTGCCGGTGGTGGGCCAACAGCCCTCAAAACCGCTCAAGTTGCTGGTGTAAGTTCTGCTACTAAGAGACGGCGGCAGGGTGATGAGGAAGGAGCCTTGGATGATGAGG
This sequence comes from uncultured Pseudomonadales bacterium, assembly GCA_964633875.1. Taxonomy (GTDB): domain Bacteria; phylum Patescibacteriota; class Microgenomatia; order UBA1400; family PJMF01; genus UBA1370. Next base: position 58,639 of record CAZWKL010000006.1, on the reverse strand, counting down.
ATGACGATGAGGCTGGCTACTGCTGTCAGCGCTAGGCTTAAAATGGGAATTAAGACCGCAGTGGGGAAGCTAGCGACTGTAGTCCAACTGGCGGCGCCGGCGGCTGTAGCGGTAGTTGTGGTGATAGCGGCCGCCGCCGCGCCGCCAGTTGTGGCCTCCGCGCCACTTACAGCTTCTGCTGGCATAGCGGTGTAAGCGGCAGGCGGAACTCCGCCCGCTCCTCCAATCAAGCCACCGCCGCCAAGACCGGCCGCTCCTTCTGCGGTTCCAGCTCCGCTCAATAAACTATACCCGCCAGCGGCAGCTAAACCCGCACCAACACCAAGGATCACCGCTCCAACCGGCCCGGTTAAACCCAACAACAACAGCGCTCCCCCAGTAGCGCCGCCAGCTCCCAAGCCAATCAGCAAGGCTTTACCGCCCTGCAACATCGCGGCAAGGCCTTTTAAGGCCAACAACCCGGCTCCAGCCAGAGCGCCACCCACCCACTTTCTGTTTTTTCCTGTTAGCGCTTTGGCAAGCGCCGCGCCCACTGGGCCACCGATCAAACCACCTAGTTTTTGAGCCGCCGCACTGCCCAGTTTTCTAGCTCCGGTTTTTTTAATAGCACCAAGCAACTTTTGTTTTGGAGAAAAGCGGCCTTCTTTTGCAAACCGGTTTCTAAAACGATCGCCGATTCTTCCCAACCTGCCGAAACGCCCGCCCGCTGCTCCTGCCTCAGCTCGCTCTCCCGCACCTTCATGAGCGCGCACAACATTACTCAGACTTTCTTCATAGAGTTGCGCCTCATTCTCGTAGTCAAGTTCTTCAGCCATGGCAGCCAGCTCTGCTTCATCAACGGCGGCGAAGTACTCTCCTAAAATTTCCTGGCGCAGAAACTCCTGCCTAGCAGCAATTTCTTGTTCGTAGGCAAAGGCGTACAAAGCCTCACTCATCATCGCTTGTGAGGTTGCCTGGTATTTGAGCAGTTCTGCCTGTGAAACCGCGGTTTTTTCAGCTTCAGCTATCAGCGCTTGCAGTCTAAACAGCCCGATTTCAAAAGGGACTTCGTAATACTCTGCCCCAATTTCTTTGCCCAAAAATACCAGGATGAGCTCTTGTTCTTCCTTGGAAAGTGAGTGCCATTGAGCTTGCCGTTTGGCCTCAAGCTGTTTAATATTTTGGGTTAAAGCTCCATAAACGACTTCGCCGCCATTTCCCGAGTCTTCTTCTGCCTTGATTAATCCAGCCGTATCTTGATGAGGCGCTAGTAGTGCTCGCTTGGCAGTGACCGTGTCATTGGCGGCGATAGCATTAGCATCTGCCTCATTCAGCGGATTGATTCCCTCGGCAATCGCCAGATTTTCCGCGCGCTCAGCCAGATAAATCGCCCTCATTCTGGCGTAATTGATGACGATTTTTCTCAACCGCTCTACTGCTTCCGCGGAAAGACGGATATCGGGAGGAACACCGAGCATCAACAGCAAATGGTCATCGCTCATTTTTTGAATCAGCCAAATGGCGTTGTGGGGATTTTCGCTAGTCTTTTCGACGTTTCCATCAGAGCTAACTATCAGGAAATCAACACCCTGACCGATTAGGAGCGCATCAATATTAATCTGAATCGAGCCCATAATTTGGGTGAACTCCGATGAACCCACGCCAATCAAGGTGGGGCTGTCGGTGCCCAAAACTGCCGCGACTTGTTGGCGCAGTTGGTAATCGTTGGAAACCATTTTGCCTTGAATGGCCTGGGAAAGAACGTTTTCAGAGCGGGACAAGCTAGCCAGAAATTCCTGGCGAGCCTCCTCGGGTAGCGCTTGCGCGTAGGTGTCGTAAAAATTTTGCAAGCCAACGGCAAGTTGCGGCGATTGGGCCAGGTTGATGTAAAGCTCTCTGAGTATTTCCAACCTTCTGCCTGGGTTGGCGAAAAGAATCATCAGCTCGCGCTCGGAGCGGCTTTCCAGGATTTTGACAGTTTCGGAGAGAATTAGATCGCGCAACTCTGGGTGAGTTTCGAGATAGTCGTAATCAATGCCGTGAGTGATGAAAAAATCGTGCAGCGCCTGGTTGTAGATCCAGGTGGCTTCGTAGAGGATTTTTTTCTTGTGGGCTTCTTCTTGTTCCGGACTGGGAGGTTGAGGGCGTTGCTCATCCGGCTCTGCTGAGCCAGCTTGATCAGCCCCTCCGTCTGCCTCTGGCTTTCCCCCAACGACAGCCTGATCATCGCCTTTAGCCGGTTTCCCTGGAGCCGCTGCCGCCCCATCTTTTTCCGATGGCTCCGTAGCCAGGTCGCTAAACTCTTTTTTGGCAAAATACAAAACATAGTTGATCAGCTCCGGAATGTCACCTCTAAATTTCTGAATTTCTATTTCGGAAACAGCGCTTTCGCCACCAGCCTTAACCCCTCCCCACTGGGTTAAGATGGCGTTGGGATTTCTGTTTAGGTGGTCAAACCGGTCTCTTAAGTTCCCAATTTCTTCATGAGTGCCATTTTCCATGAGCCATCTCATCGAGTCGGAAATGAGCCGGACGATATCGGAATAATAAAGCGCTTCAGCACTGTGTTCTTCTGAAACCAAATCAGAATCGTCAGCGGCCTCAAGTTTTCTGCTGTTAAATTTTTCGTTGCCTGGTACAAAAACCTTCACCCCTTTTTGCAGTTCGCCACTGCCGGAAATGGCTTGAGGGAGGGTGGTGAGAAATTCCTTAAAATCCTCTGGAGAAACGTCGGTCTTGAAGTATTTTACATTCTCGAGTTTGGTTAAGGGTAGAGCAGGTGCGTCCGCATTAGCCATGAGGCAATTATACCGCAAACACGGTTGGCGCGGTTGGCATAAAAAGCTATTGCTTATGTGCGTAATTTCTCAAGTGGTGGTATAATTCTTTTTGATGTCCGAACAACCTCGTCCCGACCATCAGCCTGATATTCAGCCTGACAATGAACCTGTTGAATTTTCTAATCCTTCTGTCGAGTTTGATGCTTATGTGGAAGAGGTCAAACAGCTTATTAAAGATCAAAAAAAATCCGCCGCGCTTAAAGCAATAGCAGCAGCTGAAAAGTTTCTCAAAGACAATGCAAACTTTTTTGCTGTAACTGACTCAATAGACTTAGGAGATCTTCACGACGAAGCATCTGCTCTTGAAGATGAGCCTCAAACAGAACCAGAAACTGAAATTGGGGAAGAGCCACTCGGTGGGGCCGAGATGGAAGAAGACGATTCGGAAAAAGAACAGCAACCCATCAATGAAGAGGCTGAACCGAAGGCAGAAGAAGAAAACAGCACTCCTGAGCAAATAATTCGCTCTGTCCGAGAAAAAGTTGTAAATCTTCGTCACGAATATGACCTTGATTTATTGGGCGATAATCCTGAAGAGATAGCAATTGAAAGGCTACGCGAAATTGCTCAGGAGTACTATGTTGAAAAAAGAGATGTATTGCCCTCAAATTTCGCCAGCGCTTTAGTAAAAAAACTTCGTGAGCAACGACTTTTTTATCTAGGGCAGGCTGAGAAGAAAGCCCAAGGCGGTCAGGAGCAACCTCCGCAACAACCTCCCCCACCAGAACAACCACCCAAAGCCGAGGATGATAACGATTGGCCGCCAAAATATTTAACCGAGTTGTTGGAGCTCATGGCATTAGAAAATCCCAGAATAGCCGCATATGAAACTGAGCTGAGGGGACTGGATTACTCTGTGAGTCAGGCTAGAATTAATGCTATTGAGGCGGACTTAAATACTAATATTGACAAAATCGTTCATCTGCAAGAACTGGTAAATATTCATGTTGAGCATGCCAACGAAAGAATAAATTCAGAACAAGTAAATAGACTAGTTGCCTTAAGAAATGCTTCAAGACAGGCAGAAGATTTGTTGGAAAAAATGCGCTCCTTGCTGAAGGAGATTGACAAAAAGAAAGAAGAAGCTGAGGCTAAAAAAGAAACTGATCAGTGGAATGCGGATGTTAAACTCTTTGTGGATGAAATTGAGAAGGTTGAGGCAATAGACCTTAATAACATTGCGCCTCATAGCTCTGCTCCCGGGGCGCACGAAAAAGATGATTTAGAGGCTCTCAAAACTAACCTTGAAAATGCTTATAAAGCAATAGATGCTGCTGGCTATCTTGATCAAACCAATTACAGTCATAGTTCTACCACTGACGCAATCGAAAAACTTGTTGGTCCCACCAAGCTTGGAGGACGTTATGGTGAAGCAGTAAGGAGAATCAATGAAGCAATTGAAACTGCTAAAAGCGAAGTTTTGAAAACGGATCAAATAAAAAAGATGGATGAGCTTTGGCAGATGTTAGAAGACAACGACAAAATGCGTGGAACTAGGGGAGACAACAAAGTTACCGATGCTGTTGACGCAATGAAGCGCATTGCCAAGGAGCATTTTAATAATGAAGAAGAAAGAGAGCTTCTTGATATCTCCATTCTTCTTCGCGATGCCGTTGATGAGGCTGGAGGGAGTGACTGGCCAGCGCTGTTGGCGTGGGCAGATGTCACAAAAGCCAGAGAAGCGGCGGGATCATTTATTCTAATGGATCATCTCCGAAAGTTTCGGCACTTTGGTGATTTTGCTATAAAAGACAAATTGGGAGTTGAACACAAAATTAATATTAAAGAAGTTGTGGATTTTCTCAGAAATGAACTTTTCAATGGGCCTTTTACAAGAAGTAGGAAACACGACGCTGATGTTCAGGATGAGAAAGATAGACACTGGAATTACGCTGCAAAAGGTAATCCAACAGGTAATTTGGTCTATGATGAACACACCAACCCAAATGGAGTGTTTACTATTAATCAAGTTTTAGAGCGAGAGTTTCCGGAATTAGCCCATTTTCCAGACTTCATCAAGTTGGCTATGAGGCGTTTTGTAGTTGTGTCTGAAATGAGATCTGATGCATATATTCCTGAATACGCAATGTATCAAGGATCACCCGTTCCTGGTTTTGATGCAACCGCTTCGGCTGATGCTTCACCAATGGCAGCCATACTTTATAAGGCTCAATCAGGCGCCTCGCTTCCCAAATACAGAGTTTATTCAATGGTTACTCGGTTACCAGAAAAGGTTTCTTCTATTACTAGGTACAGTCTCCCTATTCCTTCAGGATTGCCGTCCGGGTTTAGAAGTTGGATGAACAAAACGTTTTCCCCGTTGAAGGAAAAGTTTAGTGCAACTGAGGTGGTGTATGAGCGCTCCATATATGCGGCTATGGAGCCACCAAACTCAACGGAGAGGGAGAAGAAAAGCAGTAATAAAAGCGTTAAGAATCTAGAAACGTTTGTTATGGTAAGAAATCGGATGATTGCAGACTTCTCTCCATATGGCATTGATTATGTTCAACTTCATGAAGATCTGAAATTTCAACCTACACTTTGGGACTGGATTAATGGCCAATGGCGTGGAGAAAAGATGAAAGATGTCCCCACATATTATCAGTTTAGGACCATGCAGGAAGAAATTCGAGAATTTGATAAATTTGTTGATGGTGATTTTGGTACCATTCATAGTGTTGATCAACTAGATACGGCAATGGGCCAGTTGGTTGATAGGATTAAAAATTTTAAGGGCATGTGGATATGTCTGCCTAAGGGAGAGAGAACCTTTGCAAACACCATTCAATTAATGAGTGTTGTCTATTTGAAAAAGATTTATAATAAATATTCGGCACTTTTAGGCGAGGGCGTTCCTGAAGGAGCTCCTCCCAGTGTTAGGTTTAGGAGAGAAAATTTAAAACCTAAAGCAAAGCGCTTTGCAGAAGTGGCCCAGAAAGTTTTGGGTTCTGCTGCCACTTTGCCACAAGAGGTATATTCTAAAGGAGACCATCCGTTACAGAAAGTAATTGAGCAATTAGATGGCTGGCATTCAATTGGAAGACCGTGGCGATTGTTCTTTGATGATGAGAGAGAGGTCAGATCACATGATTTGAGCAGGACTTTTGAAAATATGTGGGGTCCAGAATTTAAAACAATATATGACAATTGGCTTAGAGAGCCCACAATTGAGGAGCAAGATCCTAATAAGTAAAACTAAATAAAGAAGCGTTTTTACACTTCCCCGCGACTTCTTCTCCTGATCCAGCCCGTTCTATCCATTCTGTCTTCCCAACGCTGATTTTCTCTGATTTCAGCTCTTTGCTCTTCGGTTAAAGCGGCTCGATCATATAGATTTGTAACTGGACTTAGCCAATCCGGTTGGTTGGCTCCAGCAGAAGTTGCCACCCTATTAGTAGCTCTCGCTCCCAAATTTATTCCAGTTCTAAATCCTCTTATAACCCCGCCTCTACGTATTTCGCGCCCTTGAGCATCTCTTTGAGTGCTTCCGAAACTATCCCCCAAAAGTGCACCAGATCCAAAACCACCCAAAAATCTTGGAACAGTTGAAAGCAATGCAGAAGGTCTTGATTGACCACTCCAAACATTACGTATTACTTGAGCTGCCTGACTTCCCCCTCTAGAAAGACCAGCTGCGCCACCGCTTATGATTGCCCCTCCAGGACCCATCCATACGCCGGTGCCAAGTCTTCCACCCAGTGGCAATGCTTGTTTAGTTTTACCCATGGCTTCTTGGGCAATCATCTCCCCAAACCCTCCTCCAGCTCCCAGAGAATCTTTAACTTTTTTCACAATTTCGGGAATTGCCAGCAAGATAGCCAAGCCCATCAGAGCAGTGATGGAGTTTGCGGTGCCATTGCTGAGCAAGAATGGCGGCATAAATCCACCCGACTGGGTGCCCATAGCTCCGTCCACAAAAATTCTAAACATAATGAACCCCATGAGAACTACCGGGAATGCCGACAGATTGCCAACCAGGCTTTTTATCCAAGAGCTCACGGTATTTTTGCCGGGAATGGCGCCAATCATTAATTGAATGGGCGCGGTTACCACCATCAACACAATGGTAGCGTAGGATTTAAGCAGCTCAAAAAAGAGCTTGAAGGTGGCGATTAGCACCGCCACCGCGACAATCAAACCCACAGTTATGCCTGACACCCAACTAACAGCACTTTGGCCAACAAAATTGCCACTATTAAGTGCTGCCTGAATCATTTCAGGAACCATGTTATAAGCGGCGTCTTTCCCGCTGAAATAACCTTGGTTAATAAATTCCTTACCAAGTTGAAAGATGTTGTAACCAATTACCTCTGAGCCTATTTCGGTCACACTCTCAAAGATACCGACAATCAAAAACATGCTCAAATACATCAGGTCAATTAAAAATCCGGCAATGGCATAGGAAAAGGTCACAAAAATTAAGCTGACAATAATGCTGGGAATAGCTTGTTGAGCAGTGATGGCGTGTTGGCCCACCTTTTGCCTGAGCATGATCATAAAACCAATCACCACAAACATCAGCACATAAAAAATGTAAGCAACATTGCGAAAAGTTTTCCATAATTCAAGCACCGGATTGAGGGCTACAAAACCCAGGCCCTGAGCATAAGCGGGTGGCGCTACCGCCACTCCGGCGGAATTAAGTACATCTGCAACATACATGTCTGTGGTGGCAGGGGGATTGCCGTACATTTGGACAATTAAATAGCTGAGTCCCGGCACTACGCCTTTTCTGCCGGCAATAACTGGGCCGCGATATTCTGAATTTGGCAGTTGGTTAATTGGCGCGGCGCTATCATTTGGATCTTCCACACCCGCAATTGGCGCGATGCTGTTGGTGATTTCAATGGCGGTATAATTAACAACGTAATACACTAGACACTCCAGAGACGGAGAATCACACCTCTTAGTTGCTTCAGTGTACTGCTTGATGAGCGCGACATCAGTGGTAAAGCCCACGTCTTCAGTTATTGGTAAAGTTTCTTCACTTTCATCCTGTGCGGATACCACAACACTTCCCAGGGAAAACAGGGCAATAAAAACAACAGCTAGCAGAAGCATACGCTTTGCCATGGCGATATTATAACAACAATTGATTGATGATGACAGAGCGTAACTTGACAGGGCAGTTCAATGCAGGGTACAAAACTCAAACCTACAACTACCGATATATTGTGATATACTTTTCTTATGACAGACCGCGAACAACTCCCTCAAATTCAAGCCCTGCTGGAAAATGCCCGTACCATTTTAATCATGTACGCCGCCAATCCTAGCAAAGACGAGCTGGCCAGCGCTTTTGCTCTGCAGCAGGCTTTGAGGCAGGCCGGCAAAGACGCCACTCTTTACTCGCCCAGGCAGCCGCAGCTTCAGGAAATGACGCAGGTGGCTGAAATTACCAGAATAGAAGTGGGCAACCAAAATTTGGTGGTTAGTTTTGATTACTCTCCGGAAGCGGTGGATAAAGTCAGCTACCATATTGGAGAAGAAACCAACAAGTTTTATCTCACCATCAAACCTCAGCGCGGCCAGGAGCCACTGAGTACCGACAGCGTGGAATTTTCTTATACTGGCGCCGAGGCCGACCTAATTTTTCTCATTGGTATTTACAATTTGGAAAACCTCGAGCAACTTTATTTTGGTTATGAAGAGCTTTTCCGCAACACCCCGGCTGTTGCTTTGACCGCCATGCCGGCTACGGTGGGAAGTATTAATCTGAGTGCTAGCACTGGTGTCATTAGCGAGCTCACCGCCGGATTGATTAAAAATCTGCAGCTTGGTGTGGATCCAACCGCGGCCACCTTTTTGTTGGCTGGTATTGAAGAGGCCACCAACGGTCTGCAATCACCGGATGTAACCGCCGATACTTTTGAAACGGTGGCGTTTTTGATGAGAAGCGGGGCCGAAAGGCAAGCTCTGCCTCAAGAGCAGCCCCAACCGGCTCAACCAGCGGGTCAGCAACCAGCTCCGGTAAAAGAGTACCAAATTGCTGGTTGGCAAAAGGCAGATCAAACGGAAACAGAAATGAAAGTGATGCGCCAACCAAGCCGGCAAAAACAAGGGCAGCCGGTGGTACCAGAATCAAGACCAAACGGTCCGCAAAAGAAAAAGCAGGGCAGAAAGCCCAAAGGCGGTCTCAATCATTCCCCCGGCGAGATCAGCAAAAAATAGCGCACCGGCTACGGACAAGCGGCGGTTTCGCAAATCTGCGCATCCACCGGCCCTTTCATGTTCCATCTTTGCGCCGTACCCCAGTCTACATCTACTATCCAGTTGCGTTCCAATAAGCAAGCAATATCTTTTTCTGCTGCTACATCAATGACCAAGTACGGACCTTCAGCATTTTGGCCAGGTCTTTTGAGATAAACTTCCCGCCCGATATCGCCAGCCCGCAGGAGCGCCACACAGCCGCGGTACTTACTATCGCCACCTTCACAGTCAGAAACAGCGCCAGGAGGAATTTGCTTCCAGGCAATGCGGTTTTGCAGTACCCGGTTCATCACTCCGGCAGCGTAGTACATGGCGCGACCGACATCGGGTTCTGTTGGTACTTGGGTGCGATAAGCAGCGCTGCTGCGATTAAGAATGGTTTGCGAATGGTAATCCGGCACGATGTCATCGGCTTTGATGGGATAATCGCGGCCGCAAAGCGGGCTGACTATTTCCGAACCGCCCAAGTTTGAGCCTGGAGGCGAAGCCACTGCCCGGCCAGCACACCGGCCCAGCAAAAACTCCTCAGTGGTAGCGCAGGAAGCGATGTAAGCGGAAGCGTTGCTAAAATGACCGTTAAGAGTTTGTTGAATATTTCTCATCCAAAAACCCAGCCTGGCACCCAACACACTCAGCCCCCCAGCACCTTCTTCATTGACCGAAATATTGAAAGTTTGTTCACAGTTGAGGACTGTTATTACCTGAGGAGGGTTGATTGGCAGCCCTGTAAGAGGGTCTTCCTCAAGCAAGATAGTAGACTCCTGGCAGTTGCCGCTGGAAGGCAATTCATTAAAAGTGTGACTGAAAGTGGCACCGCTCAAGCCGGAAGCAAAGCCTTTGGCCTCAAAGCGCGAGCGGTTGGTACTTTCCTCGAGTTCAGCAATCTGGTGAACAGTAAAAAAAGTATTTTTCAGCACTTCAGTCACCGAGTCCAGCTCATAGCCCACCGGATAGACCAGGAAAAAATCCACCGCCGCTGTTTCGTTTTCCGCATTATCAAAAGCGCTGCCAACAATATTAAAAATTGAGGTAAAAGTGCTTTCATCACGCTGAGGAGTGAGATTTTGCGTAAAAATGTAGTTGAGCACGTCATTGCCAAAACCGTAGCCAGGATTAAAGAGGCGCGAGCCGTCGTTCAAATCTGGCGGAATAATGTTAGCTGCCTGCAGCACTTCTAAAACCGGCTCGGATTGCATGTTGTTGCAGCTGGGTGTATTGCCGTTGATTAGGTCCACCACGGCTTTACCCAGAATATCTTTACAAGCAGCTGATCCTTCCAAACCCTCCAGCTCCTCTGGCGTGTCGCCGCTACCACTCAAGCAGTAAATCGGACTATCAGGATTTTGCACCGAGGCATTGTGCGCATTGATGCCGGTACAAATTTTGCGATTAAGACTCTGCTGGTCAAAACCATATTTGGTAAAGTCGTTTCCTTGAATTTGGTCATGGCAGCTGTCAACTTCATCTTCATTAGGATCGGAAAAAGCCGTTCTAAATTGTTGTGGTACCAAGGCATCTCTGGTTAGAGTGGCAGAATCATTAAAAAATTGGTGTCCGGAGGCTTCACCGCCACCTTTGTTGGTGAGAATATCAGGGATTTTGAAAGCCACAATCAGCACTTCATGTTTTGGTTGAGCAGCTTCTGAAAAAGAAAAAAAGTTGAAAGCGCTGGTTTGTGGCCGCTGTTCAATTGAGGCCACCAAAAACGCCAGGCGGAAAGAACGGTCAATGTTGAGTGGCACGTTGGTGATGGCTTTTTTGAAAACTGGTAGCTCGGGATCTTCCATAGCAAACTCGGGGATTTGGTCTGAAAAGAGCATCCGGCACTGTTCGCCGATTTTGCCCGCTCTGTAGCCAGGAATGACTTTAGCTACATCGTCCAAAAGGGTGCTTACATTATAATTTGTCCCGGGAATTTGGTTTTCCAGGAGAGCGCAGTTAGCACGAGGATCCTCCAGCCGCTCACACATCAGTTGAATATTTCGGAGAATGTCCACTCCCTGGATACATTTTTGCTCTTGCGAAAGCAGAGTATTGATGGGGGCGGTATTGAGTTCCATGACCGAGTAGCCGTCGTCGGTGTAAACATCTTTGAAGCCAAAAAACTCTTCAATCGAGGTAGTAAGATATTTTTTTCCTGTTGTATCGCGAAAAAGTGGGAATTGCCCGCTGCTGGAGTCTAGCACGTAGGTTGAGTCTCTGGTTGCACTCACACCGGTGGGATTACTGGCTAAAAATCTATTGATAAGATCTCTGGTGTTGACGTCCAACTTGATGGTGGTTGGCTCAGCCGCGCAGTAAGCTTCATAGCCTTGGCTGGCCAGATCAGCTCGGGTTACAGACACCTTTCTGCCGTCAGGATCGGTGTCGGGGTGAATACCTCTAATTGGATGTAAATAATAATACGACTGATTATAGCCATAGTCGGGAAAATCACTCAAATCATAGCCCTCACCCACCCCGGCCCGGCCCTCACAATTCTCAGTCACATCAGTGCCCACAATGGTAAACAAGCGTCCGTTCACATACAACAGCCACTCGCCTTCGTTGTTACAAACGTTGCGCACCAGCGGAGTGATCAGGCTGGCGCCGGTGTCAGCCGCTTTTTCCTGGATAAACTGAGCGACTTTTTGCAAGTCGGTGTCTGGGGAGTTGGGCACCCGGCCTTCCGGAGAAAGAGAGAACTCGGTTAGAAAAATTTGCCCACTGTAAGCCTGGTAGCCTACTGCCATAGTATTGGCTTCCCAGGGAGACTCACACGCCATCGTGTTTTGATCGGAGGTGCCGACGCATTCATAGGCGTTGGCCGCATTGATGGTTGAGTTTTCATAGATTTCTCTGGCTCCGGGAGTGGAATTAAAAAAGACCTCTACGGTATAAGCAGGATTGCCCATGTAATAATCTAGAGCCGCGGGAGAAACGTTGGTTTTGTCGGCGATGCTGTTGTAATCAGCAACGTACTTGGTCCAGTTCGGACACTCTGCCTCGCGATTGTTGACTTCGTTGCCGTAAACAATCAACGCACTGGATCCAAAGGCATTTTTGGCGTTTTGCACCGCATTGCTGGGGGTGACGCCGCTTTCAAAAGCAGAACAGACGTGCGTTAGTCTGACAATGGGCAGAAACCCGGCGCTTTCCACGGCTGCTGCCAGATTGTGCATAGCCTGTTGATCCTGACCAGCCATATTAATATTCAACATCATCGTAACGGGAAAACCGCTGCCGGCGCCATTTTGCTGCAGAATTTGAATATTATTGATCTGGCCGCCAATATCACCCACGCCCAAGTGTGATCCCACCACCTGAGCCTTGGCAGCCGCCGGCAAAAACCCGGCGCTCACTACCGCAGCACAGATAAACAACCACAGGCTGGCAAGAAAAATTCTGTGTTTTGACACAAGCCAATTATATCAGGTATTGGTGGGGTGGAACCAACCCCTTACCTCATTCGTTCTCTATTTTTGACATACCGCTGCAGCGCCTCTTTACTGGAAAGCCAATTGCGACCCTCAAACTTCCCTTGTCTGGCCTTAATATGGTTTACATTGAAAATGACTGCATACCATATTAAGAGAAAATCAATAGTGTGTCTTTTTTATGCGCCGGTGTATTTGAACTCTATTGCTAATTTATAAATTAATTGGACCTGGGGATGAAAAATTTAGTAATCACTCCTACTCCGGTAAAGTCGGCAATTAGGTTCAGAATAATAAAAGCACTGAGGGCTACTACCAATCCCACCACCGCGTAAGTCATAGTGTTGCGGGCGGTTTCCACGCCTTTACTGCTGCCACCTGACAGCATCCAACGAAAAGAACCAATAATGAACATCACAAAGCCGGCAAAGCCAATCAGAGTGATAATCACGGCAAAAATGTTAGCAATCAAGCACTCTAGGCCCTGGATGGTAGCGACATCTCCTTCTTCTACGCAGACACCATCCCACACCTGCGATTGGGCGGCGGCTTGAGCCGGCACGCTTAGTAGCAACGCACTGGCAGTGAGAAATGTGAACAAAGTGAAAGCAAGGCGCTTAAACATATAGCTATAGTATAACACTACTGTCTTGACACGGCTTCATTGATGTTTTGGTTGAGCACGTCTTCCAAACCGGCGTAGCCCAGGAAATTCAACACGATAGTCAGCAGTGCCCAGGCGGCAGCCATAATAATCAAACCAATAATAGCAGAGGTAATTTTATTCCGAGCGCTCTCGGTTTTGCCTTTGTCACCGCCGGAAGTAATCCACTCTATCCCTCCCCAAAGCAGGTAAACAAAAACCAAAAGAGCGGCAACAATCATTAAGAGCCGGAGAAGGCCATTGATTAGTTCAGAAATGTTATCGAAGAAACCCCGTGGAATGATAATGTCAATCGGGTAAAAAAGTCCTCGTCTAGGCGTAGTAGTTGTAGGCACAGAGGTGGAATCGGCCCTTAAGGCAGAAGTGGTAGCATAGTAAATAGTTTCCGCGGAGGTGGTGCTCACCACTTCTCCGGTTTCTTGATCCACAATCGTGTACAGGCGGTTGCTGGCTAAATTTTCAGGACTATCAGCGTTAGCGTTGCCAGCTAAAAATACCACGGCTGCCGCCAGAATAAGTAGCAATAACATTTGTTTCATGGAGTTATTATAACCTATTTTAACCAAAAACCCCCTAGTAAAAGGGGGTTTTTGCGAAACTATTACTAGTTCTTCTTAATTCTGATTTCCGCTAGTAGCTTCTTCAATGTTTAAGTTGAACACTTGTTGGAGGTTGTCATAACCAAGGAAGTTGAGAATGATAGTCAGTAGCGCCCAGGCGGCGGCTAAGACGATCAACCCAATAATAGCAGAGGTGATCTTATTCCGAGCGCTCTCGGTTTTGCCTTTATCACCACCTGAGGTGATCCATTCAATTCCTCCCCACAGTAGGTAAATGAATACCAGGAGAGCGGCGATGATTATCACAAAGTTCAGCAGGCCGCTGATCAGGGTTCCCATGTTATCAAAAAATCCGGTAGGTGTTCTAATACTTATTTCATCTGCTGCAAAAACAGCTGTTGCTGAGGTTGCTAAGGCTCCGGCGCCAACAGCAATTCGTTTAAGGTTTTGTGTCATAATCTCCTTTTGTTAATTTTACAAGATACAGACGATACCAAAATTATACTAGTACTTGAAGTGCTTAGTCAAGCTCTGTCTGCGGACTAGAGTTAGTAAAAGTAATAAAGTCTAACTGTAAAAAATCCGTCAACAGCTGGAAGATGGCGACTACCGCTGCCAACACGATCAGACCAATAATGGAGCTGGTGATTTGTTTTTGTGCCTCAGACAATTTACCAGAATCACCGCCCGCGGTAATCCACTTGATGGCGCCCATAAGTAAATTGACCAAAACCAGCAGCGCAGCGACAATTAAAATAATAGACATGGCTCGACCAAGCCAATAACTAAACCCAGCAGTCTGGCTGCCTTCCTCGGAACTGGCGCTGCCAGGAAGTTCCTTTTCGATGGCTTCCTGACCCAGATTGAGCTGAATACTCTTGTTGCTTTCATCCTGGCTTCCACCACCAAAGCCAGCGCCAGCCTCGTCGGCCGCCAGCATTGGCTCCGGAGAGATCATTAGCGCTGAGATCGAAGTCAGTGTCAAAGCCAGAGCGGTAAAAATTATTAGCAATTTCTTTTTAAACATAATTTAGTCTCCCGAACCTACTGTTGGTAGGGTTAAGTTAAGAATATTAAATTCTCCATCAAAGAAGATGTAACTAATGTATTCAATAATAGCAAAAGACATTACCAGCAGAAAAAGACCTAAGGCTGCATGGGTAAGCCGCTTTTGGGCGCTCTGAATTTTACCGGAATCACCGCCCGCGGTAATCCACTCAATCGCTCCCCACAAAAACATGAAAATTACAATGATCGCGCCAACAGTAATGATGACGTTCCAGAGCTGAATAAAAATCCGCACGAACAAAGTGCCCGATTCGGCTTCTTCAGTGTCACTTAAGTTGCCGATGGCGGGATTGGTAATCTGAGCCAGAGCAGCTGAAGTACTAGCTAACATGGTGCTAAAGGAGAGGGTAATTTGGGCGGCGGTTTTCTTTAAGTTCATGATCCTCCTCCTGGAATTAAGCTTTCTTGAATGACTTGAGCAGGATTGAGTAGGCTGAGGCCGAGCACGGTGCTAATCAAACCAATAATGGCGTAAGCAGCTACCAAAATCACCAAGCCAAGTACTGCCTGAGTAATTCTTTGCTGGCCGCTTTGGACTTTGCCGGAATCGCCGCCGGCGGACAAAATTTGAAACGCGCCCATAATGAAATAGAAAATAAAGAAGACCCCAGCTAAAACAGTGATCACTCCCAAGGAATTGGAAATAATTAGCTCCAAGTTGCTCAAGGCTCCCTCGGTGGTGTCAGAGCCTTCACTAAAGCTATCAGTAGGAGGCTCAAATCTACCGAGTTCTGTTTGTGCGATCAGTGTCCAAAAAGGCATAGGCGCTTTCTTTTGTTTCATTTTACCTGATATTTCCTATTTTTATAAGTCAAGAGCTCCAGTAAAGGTTGGCCTCAAGATAAAAGTGGCGTCCCCAAAGAAAATCAGTCCGAATAAAGCAGCAATGGTGTAGGAGGCCACAATAATCAGCAGGCCAATGACGCTAAAGAGCAACTTGTCCCGCACTTCAACATTGGCGTTAGTATTGCCCATGGAAAACACGTATTTGGCCCCAGCAGCCACAAAATTCAACATGGTAAAGATGCCGGCGACAATGGTGATGAGGCGGATGATGATCGAGAGGAATGGCACCAAACCAACATGCGAAGTACTAATAATGTTAAATCGAGCAACCGCATCAGGGGCCCTAATAGGTCCAATTACCTGCAATCCTTTTTCTGAACCACAGTATTGTGCGGAGTCACGATAGCAATATGTTTGCGTTGATCCGTCGGACTCTTCAATTTCTCCACAAACACAAATGTATCCATTGACACAATCTCCTTCAGTAGCTGGTGAACATTGGGCATAGGCATAAGCTGGAACAGAAAACATAACTCCAGCGAGGATAATTAGACTTAAAGTTAGTTTTATCAGTATTTTTATCATTTAGTTTTTCTATTCTATATCGTCGGATTCAAAATATAAGTGGCGTCCCCAAAGAAAATCAGTCCCAGGATACCGCCAATAGTGTAGGAAGCAATTATTAAGAGCAGCCCTGCCACACTCATTGTTAATAAATTGCGTACTTTAGCGTGAGCTTCCGCGCTACCACTGCCAGAAATATAGTGAAAGGCGGCTATGGTAATATTAACAATTACCCACAGCCCGACAACGACGGTAATTAGCCTAATCATTCTTGAAAGAAAGAAGATTAGGGCTGGTTGGTCATGGGTGAGTCCAGCTTCTGCTTGATATTGATTGACTCCTGGTGGGGGGAAAATGTGACCTAAATTTTGAGAAAATGCCGGTGTTGCCATGGGCAATAAAAAGACAAAAACAGCAAGCAGTAGAAGTAGTTTGGTTGTAATTGATGCTCTCATGCCTTATATCCCTATCCCGCGGGTCCAACAGGAATATTTATCCCAGTAATAATTTCTACCAACACCACAATCCAGTAGGCGGTAAACATGATAATGAAGCCGATAATCGCTGTGGTAAGAATACTCTTGGCGTCTTCGGCACCCTTTTTGCCGCCGGCCACAAATTTAAATCCTGCTAACAAAAGCATAAAAAACAACACCACGCCGGCGATGGCGAAAATGTTCTGAGCTAGAAGGTTAATGAGGAAGGCGGGTTCGGAATACACCTCGGCAATAGTTCTGTCATCTCTCAAAACCAAACAATCACCCAAATTGACATTGCCTTTTCCTGGATCACATTGGGCATAGATCGGACGCACGAGCTTATTCAACATCACCAAAATATTATACTACAGCACAGTTGAGGTATACTAGTACCTATGGTTAGGAATATTGGCGCTACAGGCGCCACTACCAACAAAGCTACTAAAAAAGACAGTCAGCTGCTTGAACGTTTGCGAGCAGGTGAAAAACTGGCGGTGCAGGAGTGGTTCAATTCATATTATGACCGGCTGCTGGCGGTGGTTTTGGTGAAAGTTTCCAATCCTAAAGACGCTGAGGAAATAGTTCAGGAAACTTTTCTTAATTGCCTGAAACACTTGCCACTTTTCCGGGGTGACTCGAGTATTTGGACCTGGATGAACTCTATTGCCAGGCATGAAGTTGCCGATTACTACCGCAAAATTTACGCCAAGAAAACCTTGGAAACGTTACCGCTTCATGAGTGGTTGTTAAGTAGAGAGGTCCATGATTCGCATGAAATTTCCCAGCAAGTCAGGCTTGTGCTCAATAAAATGCGCCGCGGCTACAAAAATCTGCTGGTGATGAAGTATGTCGAAGGCAAAAAAGTAGCTGCTATTGCCCGGGAGCTGGACAGGACTAGTAAGGCTGTGGAGTCCGATTTATTTAGAGCCAGAGAAGAATTTCGGGTGCTGTGGCAAGCTGAGTATGGGACGGAGAGCTAAATCATGAAAAACACCAAGTTTATTACTAAATTGCAGCAAGAAGCCAAGTTACAAGCCAGGCTAAATGAAGAGCGCCTGTTACCCCGCCAACTTGATCCGCTTACTGCCGTTATTGGCAATTATGCTTGGCAAGTTTTGGCAGCTCTATCCTTTATTTCTGCTTTGGTTTTAGAAATTTTTAAGAGATTTGAAACATAAAATGCACGCAGGCCAGGCAATTACTTCCATAATTTATGCACTTGCCCAAATTTCGGGCGGTTTGCTGCTTCACCCTTACCAAACCATGCAGTCGTTGGTGCGTGACAAAGTTTTCGTCTGGATGACGCTGTTACCTTCTCTGATTTTGGCCTTGATTACTATTGGTTGGCGGTTTTTGCTGGTGCCGGTAGTGCAAATGTTTTTTACCTGCAGCACCAGCTCATTTAGTTGCGAGTGGCTGCCTTTTCTCTCTAACTGGATTACTTTTTTCTGCTTGTATTGGCAAGTGCTGCTTTTGTATTTGCTGATTCGTTTTGACCGCATTTATGGCTAGTTGCAAGGAGTTTTCAAAGCAATTTGCGTGATTTCTGCTGTTTTTTGCGACTAATGTATCGCCTCACAAAGGGGAGTTTTGTTATGCAGCAAGAATCTGAGGGAATTAGAATTAAAGATGGAGTTTTTGGCGTTTTTGGCCACAATGGCGATTTCTATGCCATGAAAACGAACATCCAGGATAATGGTGGCAAGTTTGAGTATCCAAAGAAAATTGTGTCTGGAGGAATTGATAAGGGAGTGGTGCTGGACGATTATTCTCCTGGCCATGCCAATTTGGAGTTTCCCGGCGGAGTAGTCGAAGAAGGAGAGTCCTTGACCGAAGCTTTTTTTCGTGAATTACATGAGGAATTGCGAGAACTTCTTGTCAGAACTGCAATCTATGATACGGAAACTTTTGCTCAAATTTTTGCGTTTTTTAATTTGGTGAGTGAAGAAGCTGATAAAATTGAAAATTTCCTGGTATATCAAATTAAAAAGAATAATGAAACTGGCGAGTATGAGCCGCGGGGAGTTTACAGATTGCATCAATTTGTGGTCGAGCTTTCTGACGAACAACATCGTTATTTAATGGATCATGATTTGATTTTTGAGATTAATCAAGCAGTTGAGCGCGGCATGACCTTTAGACCATATGTTCACGGCCTGATTTATCTGACAGATTTCCTAAACAAACTAAATTTAAGTGAAGGAGAATATGAACCAGCAACTTACCTTAATTAAACTCGGCGGTTCAGTCATCACCAATAAAGAAGTGCCGATGATGGTGCGGGAAGAAAATCTCAGTCGCTTGGTGCGGGAAATTGCTTTGGCGCAGGCTGAAACTGGCCAGAAATATCTGGTCGGCCACGGTCAAGGTAGTTTTGCCCACGCGCCAGCAATGCAGTATCAGACAAAGGAGGGTTTTATTCGTGAGGACAGCGTTTTTGGCATGGCGGTGACTCAAGACAGTGCTCTACAACTTAACCGAATTGTGGTGCGGGAGTTTTTGTCGGCGCACTTGCCGGCCATTAGCTATTGCTACAGCAATACTTTGGTGACCGAAAACCAACAGGCCGCCAGCTGGAACGCGGAAGTGCTGCGCCAGTATCTGCACAAAGGCTTGTTGCCGGTAACCGGTGGCGATGTAATCGTGGATACCAGCCGCGGCTGCACCATTTGGTCGACGGAAAAAGTGTTGGGGCATATTGCGGTTGAGTTGCCGAAGTTTTCAGATTTTAAGATTAGCAAAATTATTCATGTAACCGAAGTGCCTGGAGTGATGGACAAAAATGGCCGGGTGATCCGGGAAATTTCGGAAAACAATCTGGATGAGGTGCGCTCGGCGATTGCTGCTACCAGAGGCTTTGATGTGACCGGCGGCATGGGTCACAAGATTGAAGAGTCGCTGCTCCAGGCAAAAAACGGCATTGAGGTGATGATTATCTCTGGTTTACAGCCGAAAAATCTTTATAATTGCCTCGTTGGCCAGGAATTTGTGGGTACTTTGGTTAGTAGTATTGAGGGGGCGAGCAGTTTCGCTAGCTATAAATACAAGAAAGCTAATGGCTTAATTAGCTAAAAGGTTAAAATGAAAAAAACAAAAAAAGATAATTATCCCCAACATATAGCCATTATTTGCGATGGTAACCGCCGTTGGGCGCGCGGCAAAGGCTTGCCGGTTTTCAAAGGGCACGATTTCGCAGTTAAGGAAACTTTTGAAAAATTGGTTGATGCCGCCGTTGATCTCAATATTCCCTACATAACTTTTTGGATTTTCAGCACGGAAAACTGGGATCGCGACAAAGAAGAAATTGAGTGGCTGATGAATTTATTCAGATACATGTTTGATCACAAGATTAAAAAACTAGGCGAAAAAGATATTCGCGTGAGGGTGATTGGTAACCGCTCCGGTTTGGCTCCGGATATTCAGGAAAGAATTGCCAAAGGCGAAGAGGAAACCAAAAACAACAAAACTCTGACAGTGACGTTGGCCATGAATTATGGCGGTCATGACGAATTGGTGCGGGCCATGACTAAAATTGCGCAGAAGGTGTCTGCCGGAGAAGTGGGGGCGGACGAAATTAACCAGCAAGTGATTGAGCAGCATTTGGATACCGCCGGCCTGCCTCGTCCGGATATGATTATCAGAACCAGCGGCGAATTCAGACTTTCCGGTTTTATGTCCTGGCAAAGTGAGTACGCCGAGTATTTTTTTCCGGAATTTAGTTTTCCGGACTTTACGCCTGAAAGATTGGGAGAGTTGGTGGAAGAATTTCAGCACCGGAACCGCCGGTTTGGCGGCAACTAAACGATGGAAATTCCAAAAATAATTTCAAGAATTTGCATAATCCAGTAGGAAACGAACAGTAGGATGAAGCCAACAAAAGCGGCGGTAATTCTTTGCTTGCCGGCATCCAGGGATTTCTTGCCAGCCGAACCAACCAGGATCTCAAAACCTCCCCACAAGAGCATGACGAAGAGGATCATACCGGCTATTGGCAGGGCGTAACGCAAGACACGTGATACCACTGCCCCGGGAGTGGTGAGGGTGGCGCTTTCTTGGTTGCCATGAGTGTATAAAGGGTTGAGTGCGTTGAAAAATTCTGTTGTGGGGCCTTGATATGGACTAAGGCTGACAGGCATTGGGTCAGAACCTGCCGGACATTCACTGGCTTTTGTGCAACAGAGAGTCATGTCGGCATCACAGTAAAAATAACCGGAGCTTTTTGTTTGGCCGTTTTGAAGATCACACGCATCTCCTGTTGCTGTTGTAACACCATATCCACATTCAGCTAACACATCAGGAGATTTGAACAGCACAATTGCTGTCAGAACTGAAAATATGAAAAAATATTTGAAATAAGATTTCATAGGTTTCAACCTCCAAAACCAGGTATTTTTAGTACTGTAAAGCCTATAAATTCAAGCATCGCGATTGAAAAAATTATAAAAATCAAACCAATCACGGCGCTGGTTATTAGTTCTTTTGCTTGATCAACACGCTTGGGATCACCGGCAGAAGTGCTGAAGATAAAACCAGCTCCAAGAATCATTAAGAGTGCTATTCCACCACCTGTGGTCAGGCCGATACTTAGCAGTTCAGCTAGAATTGATTCCGGCTCTCTTTTAATACAGCCCACTGCAGTCCAGACACCCTCTTGACCCTCTTCTCCTTCAGCGCACTCAATACAGTTGTTGTATGCATCTGATCCTTCCGGTAATTGCCGGCAGAGTTGAAAAGCAACCTCATCTGGTCCTTCTCCCGGTATGGTAGGATCTGGGGCTTGTTCTTGGCAGACAGTACACTTGTCATTAATTACAAAGTCTTTTGTACAAAAATCTAACCCATTCAGAATACTGGCTTTTTCTACAACAACTCTGTAATGACCAGCCCTTAGCGATCCATATTCGATCACCTGCGTGCTACCAGAAGAATCAAGTGGAATATTATTTTTATTGCCTGGCGCACCAGTTCCATTTACTTGTATATCTACTCTATCTTGGTAGTAATCTATTCCATCTCTTACTCCCACTACTTGTATCTTTAATGCATCATCTTTTGCCAAACAGCCCTGAGTGCCCGCTCCACCATAGCACATTTGACCCCCTCTTTCGGTGTAGATAAGAATATTTTCACAGCTTCTTTCAGAAACAATTTTGTATGTTCCAAGCTTGCAGACAGCGTTTGCGTCTGCTGACCTTTTAAGAGTAACATGATACGTTGCAGTTTTGGTAAAAAGCCAATCCTGACCAACAGGATTAAATGCTCTTGGATCAGTAATTAAGAAAGATAATCTACCTGAGCTATCAGGAAGTTTTGTTTCTGTTTCAATCACTCTCCAATGTATACCTCTAAAAATATTAAGATAATATTCATTTGGCTCAGTAACATTTAGGGACACCTCCAAAGAATTTATTTGGTTCAGTTGATATACTCCCCCCAGACCCACCACGGCTGACACACCAAAGTCTTCACAGCTGTCTGCCGCATGCACACCAGGGGGTGTCACAATGCTGACAGCAAGTGCTATGATAAAGATAATTAGTAGCAAGGCGCGCCTCTGAAACATTGGTTTTATTGTAAACTAAATACTTGGGTTCGGCAAAGCTTGCAGGCGAAAGTCATTATAGCCCAGAACAAAATTTATGTATATCTTGAAAAAAAAGCAGCTCTTGATATTTCTCAGCCTTCTGCTGATGGTCTTTGCGGTTAGTGGCGCGCTTTTATTTTCTAGTGGTATTGCCCAAGCCGACCAAGTCAAGGAACTGCAAAAGCAAATTGACGATCTGGCCCACCTCAAGAGTTTGTCTGAGGCGGCCACTACCCCGCTGGAGCAGGAAGTAAAAACCCTGGAGCAGCGGATTGCCAACGCCCGGGCAGGCATTGCCAGTGCCAGGGCCGAGAGCGCCCAGTTGGCTGAGGAAATCACTCAGCGGGAAGCCGACATGACTTATCAATACCAGGTACTTTCCAAGCGAATCGCGGTGCAGTACAAGCGTTTGCGCATTTTTTCACCGCTGTTGCTGATTTTTTCCAGCGATGACGCCAAGGAGTTGACTAAAGACTTGGCCTACCGGAATTCCGCCAAAGCTCAAGACAACAAACTAATTCAGGCGCTTGGGGCCGACATTGCCCAACTGGAAGCCGACAAGGCCAGGCTGGAAGAGAATCAAATCACTCTGGCCAGTCTGGAAAAGCAACTTGATGAGCAGGCGGATTTTTTCAAGGGTGAGATAGCTAAAGCTCAAGATTATCAGCAGGTGCTTTCCGGCCAGATTGCTGAACTTTCCGCCAGACAGCAGGAGATTATTAATGCCAGGAGTGGTGGGTTTACTGCCTCGATTGGTAACAGTGAACTGGCCGATGACTATTACGCCTCGATCAAGGGCTTTCGTGAGTCGGCGCCGGGAGGTCACTTTGCAGTCTTTTCTTTTGGCGGTTACACTCACCGTAAGGGCATGAGTCAGTATGGCGCTCGCGGTCGGGCCAAGAGTGGCCAGGATTACAAGCAAATTCTTAAGGCTTATTACGGCAAAGAGCCGGTAGAAAAGGATACGGGCGGCAGCATTAAGGTGGCAGGTCACGGCAGCATGGATTTTGAAACCGATTATCTTTATGGCATTGCCGAAATGCCTTCGAGTTGGGACAAAGAAGCGCTCAAAGCCCAGGCAGTGGCTGCTCGCACCTATGCTTACCGTTATAAAAAAGACGGCAAGGAAATTTGCACTACCGAAGCTTGCCAGGTGTTTAACAAGTCCAAATCAGACAATCCGCCGGAAGCCTGGAAGCAGGCGGTTAAAGATACTAAGGGCAAAATACTTGAAGATGTGGTTACTTACTATGCTTCCACGCACGGTGGTTATGCTTCGCCAATTGGTTGGGATACTACTGATGGCAGTGGCGGCAGTAATTTTATCGACAAAGCCTATGACAAAATCGGTGGCTCACCGTGGCTGTATAAAGCCTGGTGGCGTGAGGGCTACAGCAGTAGCGGCAGCACTTGCGGCCGCTCTAACCCCTGGCTCAGTCCCGAAGAAATGGCTGATATTGTCAATGCTCACTTGGTACTCAAGAAAGGCTCATCGAATGAAGCTAAGCGGATTTCACCAGTGACGACTTCTTGCTGGGGTGGCGATCCCTACAGCCACAGCGAACTTCGTGAAGTGGCCAAAAAACATGGTGGGATTTCTTCAGCCACTAGCGTTTCAGTCAAGCAGAGCAATGGTTCAACTAGCACAGTCACGATCAACGGCATTAGCATGAGCGGAGCGGAATTTAAGAAAGCTTTTAATTTAAGGGCACCCGGCAACCTTCGCATTCCCCAGAGCAGCTTTGCTTTTTTCAACATCGAAAAGAAGTAAGTTTTTGCTGGCCAGAACTGATTTGGTTATTTTCACCTGGTGGCATACAATACTCACAGCATGAAAATTAATGGTGTTTCGCTGCAGAATATTCGCAAAATTGCTTCTTTGACGCTGAAGCTGCCACAACAAACTACGGTTATTTTGGGTCCGAACGCCAGCGGTAAGACCACGATTGTGGAGGCGCTGGCGCTGATTGCTACAGGCGAAAGTTTTCGGGCCGGCAAGATTGAGGAGATCATTAGTTTTGATGAGGAGTTGGGGAGAATTAAAGTGGTGGTGGCCGATTTGGCTGATAGTGAGTCAGGTACTGATGAAATTGAAGCGGTCTTGACGCATGGCGAAGTGCAGGGCAAAAAAACGGCTAAGCGGCTGTTTTCGGTTAATAATATTCGGCGACGGCAAAAGGACGTCGTGGGCAAGTTTTATTCCGTGGTCTTTCGGCCGGAGGATATGCGGCTGGTGGAGGGTTCTCCGGGGAGGCGCCGCAGCTTTTTGGACACGCCGCTGGCTGCTTTACATCAGGAGTACTCAAGAGCCGCCGGCGAGTATGAAAAAGTGCTGCGGCGCCGCAACAAACTCCTCGCTCAAATTCGCGACGGCGAACAGCCCAAAACCACTCTGGAATACTGGAATCTTTCCCTGCTCAAACACGGCCAAGTGATGCAGCAACACCGGCGCGATCTACTGCAAGAGTTCCGCCAGGTGAAATTTCCGGTCAACTTTCTCATCGAGTATCAACCTTCGGTAATTTCCTCGGAACGCTTGGTCCAGTACGCCAACCGCGAAATTGCCGCTGGCCACACCCTCATCGGCCCGCACAAAGATGACTTCTACATTACCATTTCGATGGAAGGTGAGTATCGCGATATTGCTACCTACGGCTCGCGCGGCCAGCAGCGCCTGGCGGTGTTGTGGCTGAAGTTCTGCGAACTCCAATACGCCGCCGCTGTTTTGAACGACAAACCGCTGCTGCTACTCGACGACATTCTTTCCGAACTAGATAAAGATAGCAAAAAGCTGGCTCTGGCCGCGGTCCAAGATTATCAGTCACTGGTGACTACCATTGATGAAAAAGTGGCGTTGGAGATTGCTGCCCAAACCACGGATAGCAAAATTTTCCGTTTTGTTGGCTCTGTTCTGGAGGAATTTAAATAAACTTGCCCTATTTTTTCCCACCTGCCCCGCTGACAAACTGTTGTAACTGCAAATATCCCTCCACCGCCTCCTCATAAATGCCCCAATACTGCCGCGGCATGGTAGCCAAACCAATAATCACCGGCACCTCTGCGTGACCCACCCCCAACTCAGCCGCAAGCTGCTCAAGCCGCGGATAAGTGATGGGCGGGCAGTACTGAATAGTCAAATGATGGCGCAAATCCGGAATTCTGCCCTTACCGGCCACTTCATAAGCGCCATGAACCGCGAAAGGCACCACCAGCGTATTTTCATCCCGCCATTTACCCCTAATAATCGCCATCGTTTCTTCGTAAGCTTTCTGCGTGGTGGCCTGACCAATATTACGAGTAGTTTGAGGAAAAAAACCCACCGCTTGCCCGGGATTTTTGAGAGCAGTAATAATTTGCCGATAAGTTTGCATGTTTCTGTCACTGGCCTCTTTTTCGGTAAAATTTTTGTCTCCGGGTTGAATCACCGGTAAGGGGGAAATAGCAAATAAATTAAGTAAAGCGCCCAAAGTACCCAGACGAGCATCATAAAACTTGGAAGAAGTGGGCACGTAGAAGTTAATGACTTCCTGCTGTTCCGGGTTAACCGCCCGTAACTGTTCCAACGCCAGCTCAAACGCCATAATGTCTACCACGCTCCAGTGGGGTCCGAGGAAAAACAATTTGCCGCCGTTTTGCAAATGCTCCGCCAATGCCGGAAAATGCTCCAAACCCGCCAGGGCGATTTTCTTTTCCTTGAGAGATTCATAAATCGACCGCACCGCCGCTTCCTCTTGAATCAACACCTGCCGCAACTCCGGCAGGGTTTGAAAAGGCCGGTGCAGTTTGGGCGGCAACTTTTGTTCTGCCAGCAGTCGGGGTAGAGCCATCAAAGCCCGTGCGAATAAAGCCGCGTATTCAAACTTGCCCACTGGCGCAGTTTCGACTTCAACTTTTGATCTTGACATGAAATTAAAGCGTCTTTTTCTGACTTTTCTTGGGTTTGGCAGTTTCGCCCACCACTTCGTTGAGCCGTTCGAGCTTTCTCTGCACGCCGGTAAGTTGCATAGTAATCAAAACCGCCACCAAGGTCATCACTACCGCATAAATGAGCAGAGAAACCGTGCCGCCCTCTTTACCCAAGTAGGGGTTGATGTAGGTGTCGACAAAGTTTCTAATAAACTCATTCCAGGCTAAAGCCACCACCAAACCAAAACCGCTGGTGGCCAAAGTGATCATATTTTTAACTACGGAAAGCGGCAATTCGCCGATTCTTTCTGGTGTTTGAATTTTTGACATAAACTTAACTTCAGGCTCAAATTGCCCGCACTTTCTTTAATAATCCTCCCGGACTTATAATATCAAATTCTTTCACCAAACTCGCTAAGGCAAGCACTAATCCTTATCAGTGTAAGAGCGAACGGAATAGGGCAAAATGCTGACAGGTTCAATAATGGCTTTGCCCTTTTTAGTAATGATCTGGACATATGCTTGCTCAACAATGCCAAGCTCTTGGCGGATATTTTTTGGCAGAGTAATTAAGCCTTTGTTCTGGACTTTAATGATGGTTTGATTTTCCATAATTCTAACTTTCCAACTTTCGTAGTATATTCCAAAAACTGCCTGCTGTCAAATTATTAATTATCCCTGCAAATTTTGCAAGAATAGCGTTATACTTAGTATTAGTATGTATCAGCCGCAATACTCAATTACCAACAATCTACTCACCTACATTACCAAAATTGAGTCGGCTAAGGCGCTGATTGAGAACGCGCCGCTGGTGCCTGCTTGGGAAGCCAAGTTCCGGGATGATGCTATCAACAGAACGGTTCACTTTGGCACCAAAATTGAAGGCAACGACTTGACTGAAGCTCAAGCCATGCAGGTGGTGCGGATGACTGACACCACCGATACTCACGAGGTGGTTAAGCGTACCGGTATTATGGCTCGTGAGCGCGACATTCAGGAGGTGATCAATTATCGCAGCGTCATTAATTGGATTGACGCGCAAAGAAATCCGGACTTTGGTAAGGTTTTCACGGAAGACACGCTCAAAACCGTTCACAAACTGACGGTGCAGGGCTTGGTTGACCCGGAGTATCAGGGCAGTTACCGTGAGAAGCAGGTGATTGTCCGCAGCGCTACTGGCGGCGGGGTGGTTTTTCGGCCGCCGGTTTCGGTGGAGATTCCTTACTTGATTACTGATTTTTTTGCTTGGGCGCATGGCGATGAAGTTAAGTTGGCCCACCCGGTGTTGCGGGCGGCCATTGCCCACTACCAGTTGGTCTATATCCACCCGTTTATTGAGGGCAATGGCCGCACCGCCCGGGCCATGGCTACGCTCCTTCTCTACACGCTTGGCTACGATTTCAAGCGCTTTTTTTCCATCGAACAGTACTTCGACAGCGATGTTGACGCCTACTACCAAGCGCTGCTTTCCGCCCAGCAAACCGCCGAGCAAGACCTCACCTACTGGCTGGAGTATTTTTGCTATGGTCTGGCTATTGAGATCGACAAAGTCAAACAGCAGGTGCTCAAACTTTCCCAAGACCTCAAGCTCAAAAAGCAGCTGGGAGAGCAGGTGGCCCTGTCTGAACGGCAGATTCTTTTGTTGGAGTTGTTTCAACAACAACAGTCGGCTACCTCCGATGACATGCAGCGGGTACTGCCCAACATTTCGGTGGACACAATCTTGCGGGATGTCAAAGACTTGATTCAAAAAGGGGTGATTAAGAAACGCGGAGTGACTAAGGGTGTTACGTATTCACTGCTTGAATAGTGATACACTAGCAGCATGCAATTCCTTACTTTTGCCCAGTATTTAGAAGATTTAGAGCAGGTCAGTTCTCGGTTGATCATGACCGAAAAATTGGCCGAACTGTACTCAAAACTTCCCACCGCGGAAATAGAAATTGCTACTTACTTAATGCAAGGCAGCTTGGTGCCGTCATATCAGTCGCTGGAGTTTCAGCTTTCCAACAAGATGGTGATTAGAGCTTTAGCGCGTTTGTGGCCGCAAGAATTAGATTTGGCAAAAGTGGAAAACAACAATCAGGGTTTGTTTGGCGACGACGCAGGAAATTTGGAAACAATAGAAACAGTAGAAGCAGCCACCAGCGCCGTAGAAAAAGTAACAGAATTGTTCAAAAAAGAAGGAGATTTGGGAATTACTGCTTATAATGTGATTGCTCAAACGAAACCAATTACCGATAATTTGTCCCTCCAAAAAGTTTATGATGAGTTGACGGTTATTGCTAAATATGCCGGCGCCGGCTCACAAGAACAAAAAGTGGCTAAGTTGGTGGGGTTACTAAGCCAATTGGAGCCGGTAGCCGCTAAATACGTAGTGAGAATTATTTTAGGCAAGTTGAGATTGGGGTTTTCCACGATGACAATTTTGGATTCGTTGTCGTGGGCTGTGACTGGTGGCAAAAATCACCGGAATTTATTGGAAGCTGCCTACCAAAAACGCGCTGATGCCGGAGGATTGGCAAAATTTTACCTGGCTCATAAAGATGAACTGCAAACCGAAGCCGACGCCAAAAAATTGCTGGAACAATACACGGTTGAAGTCGGAGTGCCGGTAGTGCCGGCGCTGACTCAGCGGCTTAATTCCGCTCAAGAAATCATCGACAAAATGGGTCAAGTCATAGTTGAGCCTAAATATGACGGTTTGAGGGTGCAAGTACATTTTATTCGTGGCCGAGGCAGCCAAGATGCCGACAATCAAACCACCCTTCCCGACCAAATTACAGCCTTTACCAGAAATCTGGAAAATGTTTCTCACATGTTTCCGGAACTGGAAAGCATTGGTCAATACCTCAACTGCGACCGCTGCATTCTTGACGGCGAAGCGATTGGTTATGATCCCAAAAGCGGTAAACTATTGCCATTCCAACAAACTATCACCAGAAAAAGAAAACATAATATCGATACGGCTATGGAAACTGTGCCGATTAGATTTTACGTTTTTGATGTGCTGAAAATAGACAGCACTCCGCTGATTGATGAGGAGATGCAACAGCGCCGAAAAAGGCTGGAAAAGCTGATTGAAAAAAACGAGATTTTGCAGCCAACTCCGGCGGTAATAACTGATGATCCGGTAGAAGTACGCCGGCTTCACCAGCAATTTTTGAGCGAAGGACTGGAAGGAGCGGTGGTAAAAAAAGTCGCAGGCAATTACCAAAGTGGTCGCAAGGGCTGGCGCTGGATTAAAATTAAAGAATCCGAGGGTACATCAGGCATGCTGTCCGATACGCTGGATTTGGTAGTGATGGGTTACTATTTTGGCAGAGGGAAAAGATCGGCCTTTGGAATTGGCGCGTTTTTAGTTGGCACTCTGGATGATGAGAATGAAATCAAAACCATTGCCAAAATTGGCACCGGTCTCACCGATGAGCAGTTCCGGGAAATGAAAAACCGCGCGGATAATTTGGCAACCACCAAGAAGCCCTTTCAATACCAAGTTCCCAAAGAGTTGCGACCGGACGTTTGGGTATCGCCTGAACAAGTGGTGGAAATAGCCGCTGATGAAATCACTAAATCTCCTTTGCATACAGCCGGCGTGGCGCTGCGTTTTCCCAGGCTAATTAAGTTCAGAGATGACAAAAAATGGGATCAGGCTACTTCTTTAAAAGAGATTGGGCTGATGATACACCAATAAATGATAGACCAATAGTCATTTTCAGTCGTTTTCTAGCTCGGACTTAATGTAATTCCAAACTTTTCTGGCTTGCCAAAGTTGTTTTTTGGAAGTATTTTTGATAAATTTCTGAAAATTTTGCAGCTGAGAGCTACTTTCCTCAGCGTAATAACCACCTCCTTGCATCACGTAGCCGTGATTGATAGAGGAAAAATCTTTTCCTTGCAGGTAGCGCAGGTTCATCAGCGCAATCATTAAAATCATTTTCAACTTGCCTTCTTTTTCCATTCTTCTCAATGAAGTGCTGTATCTGGGTTCATGGAAAATATCGTAGTTATACCCATGTTTGATTGTCTGCTGAATGAAAAGAGTGTCTTCATAAACTTTTTGCCGCTCGTCAAACTGAAACCGGTTAAAAATATCTCTGCGGGCGCCAATCATCGCTCCCATCGCCACATCTTTACCCAAAACTTTGTAAAGCTCGAAACTGTAGTTAATAGTACGCTCTATAGCCTTGTTGAGTTGGCCGCCATTATCAAGCTCAAGCCAAGTGGTGAAAGTGTCAACGTTTGCACGTTTAGCCAGCTGATACTTGAGGCCGTCAAGAAAATATCGGGGCAGATTGTTATCAGCATCTACAAATACCAACCACTTTCCTTTGGCCTTGCTGGCGCCATAATTTCTCTGGAAAGCAACATTTCTTTTTTTGACCACAAAGCTTTGAAGAGCAATTTTGTTGGCGAATTTTTTAGCCTCTGAAACGGTCTTGTCTTCGGAACTGCCATCAACGTGAATCACTTCAAAAGAGTCGCTAGTTTGTTTTGCCAAATCTGCCAATAATTTGGGTAAGTATTTTTCTTCATTGAGGGTAGGAATGATAATGCTAAAATAGGGCTGGCGCGCTTGATTTTTGGTGATGCTTTTTGACATATCTTGACCATTATACCGCAAGCGGCTATGAATGTTACAATGAAGGCATGAAAGTCATTGTTGGTCTAGGCAACCCGGAAGAATCATTTAAGGGAACCAGGCATAATGCCGGTTTTGTGGTCTTGGATAAGCTTGCCAGCAAGTTTGTTTGCGATAACTTCACCAATCAACCCAAGGTTTCCGCCCAGATTTGCAAAAAACAGACTTTGCTTTTTGCCAAACCCACCACCTACATGAACCTCTCAGGCCAGCCGGTGAGGGCAATTTTGGATTACTACCAGGCGGAAACCAAAGACCTGTATGTAATTCACGATGATCTGGATTTGGAACTTGGCCAGTACAAGATCCAGTTTGGCACTGGTCCGCAGAGCCACAACGGTCTGCTTTCTGTCTATCAGCACTTGGGCACCAAAAATTTTTGGCATGTGCGCGTGGGCGTAGACACCAGGGATGGCAGTCGCTTGCTGGACTCAAGTGATTATGTTTTAGAGCGCTTTTCCACCAATGAAAAAGCAAAATTTGAACGCGCCACCAACGAATTAACACAAGAATTATTTGCCCACATTCAGATGAAACATTAAGTTTATTATGCCCAGAAGCAGAGGTCGCTACCTCCCTCTACCCAGATTTCACATCAATCACACTCGCAACCTCAAAATTTTGTATGGCTTGAGAGTTTGCCGCGACTTAATGAGCAAGTTTGCCCTGTTTTTTCTGCCGATTTTTCTTTATCAAGTCGGTAGCCAGACGGCAATTTTTGAGTTTTTGGCAGTATCCAATTTGCAGCGGGGTATGTTGGCTATCGGTGTTTATTATATTATTAGCGCCAGTCTCAGCGCCCTTTTTAGCATTTGGGCGGGTAAGCTTGCTGTCAAAATCGGCTATCAAAAAACTTTTGTCTTTTCCTACCTTCTTTATCTGGTGCAGTTTATTTTGTTGTTTTATTTGAGCAGTGCTCCCAATTTGCGTTTGTACTTGCTGGTAGCGGTGGTCAATGGTCTGCAAACTCCGGTTTTTTGGGCCAGTTACCTCACTATTTTGAGCAAAAATACTAAGCGCGCCAGCATGGGTCAGGATATGGGTATGCTGCAGCTGCTTTTGCAGGTGGTGGGGGTGGTGGCACCGGCCGTCAGCGGTCTAATTGCTTATCTTATCGGTATGGAAGTACTTTTCTTACTGGGCATGGTGATGACTTTGATTTCGGTGAGTTTGGTTTTGCTGATGGATGAGAAAGAGTCGCGCTTCCAAGTGAGTTGGCAAGAGTTTTTTGCTTGGTTGCAGGAAAGACAGTATGGCCGGCTGGCCGCCTCAATGATGGGGAAGTACATTTATGATGCCGCGGTTTTTTTGTGGCCACTTTATGTATTTTTGCTGCTGGGCACCATCGACAAAGTCGGGTATCTCTACACCATTTCGCTTTTCTTGGCGATGTTGGTGACTTTCTTTACCGGTGTTTATATTGACAGAACTCGCAACAAAAAACCTTTTTATCTGTCTGGCGGTTTGCTTTCAGTTATTTGGCTTTTGCGGACTCAAGTTTTTACGGTTTGGGGCATAATTTTGTCGGATACTTTTGACCGGTTGGCAGCTAATGTTCACGCACTTTTCTTTGATACAGCCGTGATTAAGCGAGGCAAGGGTAGCCGGGCCTTTTCTTACTTTATTTACCGCGAGGTGATTGTTAATACGGCGGCGGTATTTTTCTGGTTGGCGTTTGTGATCTTCTTCTTGTTGAATGGCGGTTGGACCGGAATTTTTGTTTTTGCCAGTGTTGGTGTCATGTTTAGCTTGTTGGTGCGCGAAAACAAAGAGTTGGAGCCGCCGATTTAGTGAGTGCTATATAATGGCGCTATGGCCAGGGGTTCTTCTCACCAGTCAAATACTCAAGATAAAAAACTTAAGCAAAAAGAGGAAAAATTTGCTTCACTGGATTCTTTGATCAAGGGGTACCAATTTAAACAATCTAAAGGTTACATCACTCAGGAATTTCAAGATTTTGGTTACCGTTTGGCGGTTGAACTTGATGATTTGGAACATAAAGCTCTTTACATTCGGATGGCCAAAGTGGAAGACCGGGGGATTTTGGAGCGGGCGCTGTCTTTTGTGAGCGACGCTGACACTGCCAAGAGTAAAGCTAGGCTGTTTATGTGGAAAGTGTCTCAGTTAAAAAAAGAGCTGGACGAAAAGAAGAAGTCACAGCAGTCACAAGAGCTTGAGGAAGAACAGCAAGAGCTTTTCTAGTACAATACACCTATGCCTCAACATCGAAGGACTCGCTTATTTATTTTCTTATTGTTTATCCTGATGCTGATGCTTGGCTACAATTATTTTGCTAAGCCTTTTGCGAACCGGAATCAACGTGCAGGTGAAACTGTGGTGGTGGCAGAGCCGGAGCCGGAAATTCCGGCCACTGCAGCGGCTTATAATAGCCTAACTCCCAGGGAAAAAGTAACTCAAATGTTGGCCGTGCCATTGGTAGCAACGGAGTCGGCGCCGGTCAGTACGGAGTGGCTTGAGCGCGAAAATCCCGGATTTTTGTTAGTTTTTGGTGATGAGCTTCGCAAGTCTCAAATTACTGAAGTGATTGCCGCGCTTCGGTCGTTGCCTCAATCCAGGGGGAAGTTGTTGCTGCCGGCGGTTGCCGTCGATCATGAGGGTGGCGAGGTACAGCGCTTGAACGGTATTGGTTATACCGAGTTGCCAAGCTGGCGGGAACTCTGCGCAGCCGAAGAATCGGAGCGGCAAGAACTGTTGGAACAATCAAGCCGGGAATTGGCTGAAACAGGAGTAAATTTTGTTTTGGCACCGGTGTTGGATCTGGCGGTTAATAATCATATTTTGGGTAACCGGGTTTGTGGAGCTGATTCGGAACTGGTGGCTTCAAGCTCGGCCGAGTTTTCAGAGGCATTTATTAGCAAAAATATTTTGCCGGTGTATAAGCATTTTCCTGGTATTGGCAGCGCTACTCGCGACTTGCATTTTAACTTTGCTCAAGTGACGGTTGATGACGAAACCAGCCTGCTTTACAACAACTTGCTGAACCGCTTTCCGCAAGCGGGGGTGATGATTACTCATGCGGGAGTGAGTAATAGTAGTGATCCAAACACGCCCTGTTCGCTCAGTCCGGAATGTGTGGGCGCGCTGCACCGCTACTTTCCCTTGGTGCTGACTTTTACCGATAGCTTGACCATGGAAGCGGTTTTTTACTCTCAGGCAGGAGAAGCTAGGAAAACTTTGGCTGAAGTAAGCGCACAGGCGGTGAGAGCGGGCAACGATGTGCTTTTGTATGATCAGGCTGTGTCGGATGAGGATTTGGCAGAAATTGTGGCAATTTTGGTGGAAAATTATGAAACTGATGCAGTTTTTGCCAGACATGTGGATGATAGTGTGCAGAAAATCATTTTGTATAAAGAGTTTTTAGATTTAATTGCGGCCGAATAGGGAAGAATGAAAAAAAATCTCCGCCTGCTCCTAATTCAAATTATTATTCCTCTGGTGTATGGAGGTTTTTTTTATTTACTGAAGAGTGGGGCCGAGGTTGAGCCGCTTTTAGCCACGGTGATGCTGGCGGCTGGCATGTATGCCGGAGCGCTGATTTTATGGATGGATGAAAACTGGCTTTACGAGTATTACCGTGAACAAGAGGGCCAGCCGCCAACACCGGAGCTGTCAGAAGCGCCGGAAGCTCCAGCAGCGCCGGCTAAAAAACTCATCACCAGGTCGCTGCTTTTCATTCTGTCCCTCTTGCCTCTCGGCGTTTTTATGATGACGTCCACCGGCAGCACGCTAGGCGTGGGGATGTTGTTAGGTTTGGCGGTATTTTTATTGGTCGAATTTTTGTTGGCTAAAAAAGACCTTGAGTATTTTAAACAGCGCTACTTGTACCAGCTCAATCGCCCGGCTACTGCCGTGGATGTGGAGTGGTACATACGGGGACTGGGCATTTTTGCGGTGATTTTTAGTATTTTAGTAATTATTTTTTAATATGAGCTTTGCATTTTTAGGCGTTACTTGGCATCTGTATGGTTTAATTCTTGGTGTGGCGGTGTTGGCGGCTTTTTGGTTAATTGAAAAGAAAGCGGTGCGAGAGCAGTTTCCTCAGGCTGGTGTTTGGCAAGCGGGTGCGCTGGCTTTAATTTTTGGTCTCTTTGGTGCCCGGCTTTGGCATGTTTTGACAGATTGGCCTTTGTATCAAGGTAATTTGGTTGTAGTTGGGCAAATCTGGCAAGGCGGTTTAAGTATTTTTGGCGCGGTTGTTGGTGGAGCTTTGGGCTTGCAATTAGCAGCCAGATTGTTGCCGGCGTGCCGAGGGCGAAGCTTTCTTGAGTTGGCTGACTTGGCGGTTTTTGGTTTTCCGCTGGCGCAAATTATTGGCAGGGTTGCCAACTGGATTAACGGTGAACTGTATGGTTTGCCCACTAACTTACCTTGGAAAATTTTTATTCCTCCCGAAAATAGGCTGGCAAAGTTCAGTGCTGAAGCCTATTATCATCCGCTCTTCGCTTACGAAATGATCCTCATGACCGGCTTTTTGGCTTGGATATGGGAGAAAGGCAACGCTAAAAATTCGCCTCCAGTTGGCAGCGGCTTTTATTTTTGGGCTTTCTTGACGTATTATTCTCTGGTTAGATTTTGGCTGGATTTTTTGCGGCCAGATAAAGCAGTTTTGGCAGATGTGAGCTTGGGTGTCAATCAAGTGGTGATGGCGGCCGCGACGGTTGTCTTACTGGCTGTTGGCAGACACTTGCAGTATTTTCGCGCTCGAAAACACCAAGTCCTCGCGGCCGCCACAATCCTAACCGTGTTGGTTGTTGTAGCTGCATCATTTATTCCGCCTGCTACACCTCAACTAAACACAACTAAACTAATCATCAATAATCACGAACTCCAAGTTGAAACAGTGACTACGCCGGAAAAAATGGCGCTTGGCTTGAGCGGCAGAGATGAGCTTGGCAGCGACGGCATGCTGTTTATTTTCTCCGAGAAACAACCGCTTTCTTTTTGGATGAAAGAGATGAAATTTTCCATAGACATAATTTGGATTGCCGAAAATCAGGTAATTGAAATCACCCCCAGCGCCCCCATTCCCGAAAAAAACGTGTCATTAAGCCAGCTCCCCCGATATTCTCCTCAAGCAGCAGCCGATATGGTCTTGGAAATTCCTGCCGGCAAATCCCACGAACTGGGAATTGCCATCGGCAGCACCGTATTCTTGGTTAAATAACCTGGAGATGATATCATTGTCTTTAGTTCATGAACAACGCTGCCCAAGTTCCATCATCAGTGACGGCTAGTCCCGCCAGCCCCAACCCCATCCCCGGTGCCGGGAATTTGTCTGATACCCAAAAACTGGCGCTTTTTTCTCAAGTACTCGACTCACTCGATCAAGCCGATGTTCAACTCAATCCACCTGCACCAACCTCTACTGGCGCCAAAGAAGCTGCTGAAGCCAACACCAGCCCGGATCTCAGCCCGTTTGACGTTGGCGCCATTCAATACGTCGAGCAGGAAAAATCCCCCGAAATACCGGTAGAAGTAGAAGGCTACTTGCAAAAAGTTGAAGATATTGCCGACCAAAAACCGCCGGAAATTTTCATCGCCGACGGCACCCAAGAAAGTGATACCGCCACCTATCCTAGCCGGCCGGTCATCGTTTTGCCCATCACCGAAGAAATCGAAGATGCCGGTCTGAAAAAGAACCACACCTTTAGTATTCGCTGGTTGGTAGAATGGAGTCAGAAAATCATTAAAATGTTTGCTGGCAAAGTTATTTACCGGCAAGAAAAAGTCTAGAAAAAGTATAATCTAAGTATGTTTGACACGCTCGCTACTACTAATTTTAGTCAAATGCTGTTGCAGCTCTTTTTGTCTTTATTGATGTTGTTGTTGGCTGCTGCTATTTTGGCCGTTTTTGGCTACATGCTTTTTCAGTGGTACAAACATCGTAATCGCGAAAAGTATGCCCTCAATTTTGTGACTCTGCTGGTGAAACTGCCGCGCGACAACGAGATCAAAATTGATGCCGCCGAGCAGATGTTCGCCGGTCTTTACTCACTCAAAAAAGGCGGTTTTTGGTCATTTATCAAAGCTGAAGATATTTTTGCCTTCGAAATTGTGGCTCTCAAAGAAGACATTGCTTTTTATGTCAGTTGTTCCAGAAAAATTCAAGATTTGGTGGAAAAACAAATCTACGGAGCTTATCCCAACGCCAGTATTAAGGAAGTAGATGAAGTCAATATTTTTAATGAAAAAGGCCGAGTTGAGTTTGCTTCTCTTAAGTTGGCCAAGCACAATTTTTATCCGATCAAAACCTACAAAGACTTACCGACCGATGGACTGTCACTGCTCACTTCCGCTTTTTCCAAAATGAGTGACGGCGAGGGCGCGATCTTACAAATTTTGCTTCAACCGGAAGGAAACAGGTGGCAAAAGAAGGGCCGAAAATATACTGCCAATGAGAAAAAGCGCGAGGCCGACCCCGAAAAAGCCACCTACTCTCACGATCCCAAAGAAATGGAAAGTATCGGCAACAAGCTAGACAAACCCGGTTTTAGAGTTTCTTTGCGCCTGGTAGTTTCCGCTCCGGAAAAATTCCAGGCAGACACTCATTTAGATAATCTCAAAGGCGCTTTTGCTCAGTTTACTTCTGCTTATAATTCTTTCAAAAGCGGCCGGATTTTTCTCAAACATTTATTCATGATTGACTTTATTTACCGCTACATGCCGCTTTTTGGTCGCAACACTTTTATTCTCAACACCGAGGAGTTGGCGACAATGATGCACTTTCCCAACAAAACGGTAGAAACTCATCATATTCGGTGGCTCAATGCCAAAAACGCGCCGGCACCGCACGAAATCCCCACAGCAGGTCTTTACCTTGGTACTTCAAAGTATCGCGGTGAAGAGCGGAAAATTTACATCGGCGATGATGACCGCCGCCGGCACATGTACATTGTTGGTAAAACTGGTACTGGTAAGTCGGAGTTTCTTAAAGAGATGATTTTGCAGGACATTGAAGCAGGCAAGGGTGTTTGTGCCATTGATCCGCACGGCGAGTTTGTCGAGGACATTCTGCAACTAATGCCGCCCGAGCGCGCTGATGACGTCATTTATTTCAACCCCTCAGACTTGGTCCGGCCGATGGGACTCAACATGATGGAAGCTGAAACCGAAGAGCAGCGGCATTTTGTGGTTAGCTCGGTCATTGGTCTGATGTACAAGCTCTATGATCCGCATCGCACCGGCATTATTGGTCCGCGGTTTGAGCACGCTATTCGCAACGCCATGCTCACGATCATGTACAAAAAGGGCAGCACTTTTATTGAACTAGTACGTATTCTCACTGACAGCAAGTACGTGGATGAATTGCTGCCCTACGTCAAAGATCCGGTGGTGCGCCGTTACTGGACAGACCAAATTGCCCAGACTTCTGATTTCCACAAGTCCGAAGTTTTGGACTACATTGTGTCGAAGTTTGGCCGGTTTGTGACCAACAAAACCATGCGCAATATCATTGGCCAGCCGCAGAGCTCTTTTAGTTTTCGCCAGGCTATGGATGAGCAAAAAATTGTCCTCTGCAATCTTTCCAAAGGTATTTTGGGCGAAGAAGATGCCAAGTTTTTGGGGCTCATTTTGGTGCCGAAAGTGCTCACCGCCGCTATGAGCCGCCAGGATATGCCGATGGCGGAGCGCAAGGACTTTTATCTCTATGTCGACGAGTTCCAGAACTACGCCACTGAGGATTTTGCGGTGATTTTGTCTGAGGCTCGCAAATACCGGCTGAATTTGATTGTGGCCAACCAGTTTGTTTCTCAAATTGATGAGGAAGTGAAGAACGCGGTTTTCGGCAACGTCGGCACCATGGTGGCTTTCCGAGTGGGTGTGCCGGATGCCAACTTCCTCCAGCATGAGTTTGCACCCACTTTCAACGAGTCCGACTTGACCAACATCGAGAAGTATCACGTTTATGTCAATACCATCGTCAACAACGAGCCGGTGCCGCCGTTCAGTATGTCGCTGTATAAGGATATGGATATTGTGAAAGCACGAATGAACCCCAAGCAGGCTGAGATGATCAGGCAGCTCTCCAGGCTGAAATACGGTCAGGACAAAGATGTGGTTGAGGCGGAGATTACTAGTCGGAGTAATTTGTAGGAGATTTTACTATTTTGCCTCGTACTCTTTTACCACCTCCTGGCAGTAGAGGTAGCGGCCGTACTCGAGGGCGCGCTCGTGAATAGGCGGGGCGCTGTCGCTTACTTTCACCGATGAACCAAGCACATTCTGCACGTGTTCACCCACAACTTGGCCACGTTCAGTGATAGTTTTGAGCTCTTCCGGAGCGTTTTCAGATAATTGGTTGATTTTAGTAGTATCGATTTGCAGGGTTTTCTCGAGGAAGGGAATTTTCAGCACAAAACTGCTTTCCGCCTGTCTGGCTAGGAGAAATAGGCCCAGTCCTGCCAAGATAATAGCGACAATAATGATGCGCAGTAGTTTCATGGTTTCAGTATAACATCTCTTGCTGTGATCTCGGGTTATTTGCTTCGCGGCAATCACTTCGACTTTGTTAATGATTAACAACATTTACTCACTGTTGTTAATTCTTGTTAATAGTTAATAAACTTCAAGTGATTGAAATAGATTTATACCTTAATGGTGGTAAAATACCTTCATATGTCAGAAAAACAAGAAAATCTTGCCGCAATATTATCAAAAGTTTCCAGCTTTGATGATTTGCAAACGGCGTTGCCACCCTCGCTTACCTCTAAATTGGGCGAAGGGGAAGTGGGCGTAAAACGAGCGATGGGCATGCTTATAGGTCTTGTAGTGTTTGCTCCAGGTGGGACTTTTGATCGTGCAGCTTTTGATAATATTATTGCTGTTGATTATGATACAGATAAACTCTTGCCGCCAGAAGAGGCTCAAAAAATGTTCGGTGTCTGTTTGGAAACTGGAATAATCAATCAGGTTGAAAGCAGAATTGGTACTCGATACCAATTTAATCCTCAACTACATGCAGCCATGATCCGCTTGATGGAATAGTCTAAGTGGCTATTGCTTGTGCCGCGCAGCAAAACCTTATTCATAGCGCAGCGCCTCAATGGGTGAGAGCTGGGCAGCTTTACGAGCAGGCGCTGCGCCAAACACCAACCCGACCACGGTAGAAACGCCAAAAGCCAAAATTACCGCCTGGGTGGTAATAGTAGCCGGGAAGTAAGCTTGCAACACCTGGACACCGCCAAAAGCGATCAACAACCCAATCAAGCCGCCAATCACCGACAACAAAGCCGCTTCGATCAAAAACTGCAACAGAATCATTTTAGGCGTGGCGCCCAGCGCTTTTCTCAAACCAATTTCCCGAGTTCTTTCAGTCACAGAAACCAGCATGATGTTCATAATGCCAATACCGCCTACCACCAGCGAGATAGCCGCGATGCCGCCCAGTCCGGCAGTAAGCGCGCCCAGGATTTGGTTGATGGTATCCAGTAATTGGGTTTGGTCAAAAACTGAAAACTCATCTTCTTCGAGTTCTTGGATCAAAGTGTTTTCAATCGCGGCGGTAGCAGCGATCAAATCATCTTGAGAGCGAACTGAAAAAATAAAGGAATCAATAAAAGTGGCGTCAAAATGTTGGAAAGCGGTTTCCAGCGGCACGTAAATGTAATTATCAAAACTTGGGCCGCCAAAACCGCCACCTTTAGCTTCCAAAACACCCAAAACAACATAATTTTGGCCGTTGAGTTTCAGATTCTTGTTGACCGGGTCAACCTTGCCAAACAATTCCTCAGCAATAGTCGGTCCAAGCAAAACCACCCGACTGGCGCTAGCTTCTTCGTTTCTAGTGAACCACCGACCAACTTCCACTTTGGCGTTCTGAACTTGTTCATACTCAGGCATCACGCCGTAAAGTGTGGTTTTTTTGGTTGTATCGCTAAATTTAGCTTCGGCTATTGCCACCGTAGTTGCCGTACCATGGGAAAATAAATCTCGGTGATTGCGCATAATTCTGTCAAACTGCTGCCTTTTGAGGGTGGCGTTAGTGGTTTCGATCAGAGTTTGTTCCTGATTGCCAAACCCGCCTCCTTCTCCAAAAGGATCGCCGGGCACGACATATAAAGTATTGGTGCCGAGATTGACAAACTGCTCCGAAACATAAGCCTGCAGGCCGGTGCCGATACCAGTCAGCATCACTACCGAGGCCACACCGATAATCACCCCCAGCATGGTCAAAAATGACCGGACTTTGTTGAGCATGATTGATTTGATGGCTAGAGCAAAAATGGCTGCTGTCATGATTTTTTCTGCCTTTTTCTCTTGGTTTTCTTTGTTCTTTGAGTGTCGCTAACAATTTTGCCGTCTTTAAAAACAATCTGCCTATCGGCGATGGCAGCCACTTCGTCCTCATGGGTGACGACGATAATAGTTTTGCCTTCCTGATGCAGTTTTACCAGTAATTTTTGAATTTCTTGGCCGCTTTTGGAGTCGAGGTTGCCGGTGGGTTCATCGGCGAAAATAATTGACGGATTATTAACCAAAGCCCGCGCTATCGCTACCCGCTGTTGCTGACCGCCAGAGAGCTGCGACGGAGCATTGCCCAGCCTGTCACCCAACCCTACCTTTTCTAACATTTCCTTGGCCAACTGTGCTTGAGTCGTGTGGTTTTTTCTGGCATAAACCAGAGGCAGAGCCACATTATCCAGGGCGGAAGTGCGCGGTAGCAAATTGAACTGTTGAAAAACAAAGCCAATCTCTTGATTTCTCAAGCTTGCCCGCTCGACTTCATCGTAATGAGTGACATCTTTATTTTTCAGAAAAATATGGCCGTTGGTAGGTTCGGCTAAAATACTGGCTACCTGGAGGAAAGTCGATTTGCCCGATCCGGAAGGACCCATCACCGACAAAAACTCCCCTTCCTCAACTTCGAGAGAAATATGGTCGAGCGCCTTGATGGTCGAGTCTCCCAGCTGGTAGTGCTTGGAAACATCTTTAAGTTTTAAGAGCATACAAATTTAATCCGGAATGAGCACCCAGTCATCCTCAGTGAGGCCGCCAACGACCTCAACCAACTCATCTGTCTCCAGGCCAAGAACAATTTCTCGCTCTTCGTACTGATTTTCTCCGGTCCGGACATCGACAAAAACCTTGTTGTCACGCTCCCTGGTGGCGTTGAGCGGAATGGTAAGAGCATTATCTTTTTTGGCTAACTCAATCCTAACATCGCCATTCATACCGATGCGCAGTTGGTTGATGTCCGGACTGTCAAAAGGCAGCTCAATCAGGAAAACGGTACCGGTAGTAGTGCTGCTGCTGGTGAAGGACACATAGGACACTTCGGATTCAAACTCTGTGCCGCGATAGGCATCCAGTTCAATTTTGGCGGTTTGGCCTGGGGCAATAGCAGCGATATCTGTTTCATCCACTGCGGCCCGGAAAATCAGGCTGCTTGGATTGACGATTTCAAAATAATCGGTAGGCGCCAGCTGCGCTCCGGCCACTGTGGTAGGCGCCACCGTCAAAATACCCGCAAACGGAGCAGACAAGTAGCTTTCACTAATAGCAATCTGTTGAATTTCCACATCCAGAACCGAATTATTCAGCCGGAATTGCTCTTGTTCCACTGCCCGGCGTTCGTTGTCGGTTAAATCTTCGTCTTTGGTGTCGTCGAGTGTGCTTTCCCAATTCCATCTTTCAATCAAGTAGTTGTTGAGAATTTTATCTTGTTGCTTGACTTGAGTGCGGGCATCAACTCTGGCGATAGTTTGGTGATGTTGAACCCAGTCACCAATTTGAGCGCCCACATAGACGATTTTCCCGCCGGTCAGGAAGCGCAACTGAGCTTTTTCTTTGGCATCAACAACACCGGAAACATCGAGGGTCTTGGTGAGAGTTTGTCGGCGGGGCTGCTCAAAAACCAGCTGTTCTTCTTCTGGTGTTCTCGATTG
Source organism: uncultured Pseudomonadales bacterium (assembly GCA_964633875.1). Lineage (GTDB taxonomy): Bacteria > Patescibacteriota > Microgenomatia > UBA1400 > PJMF01 > UBA1370. The sequence continues at coordinate 16,035 of CAZWKL010000006.1, read as the reverse complement.
CAATAGCCAAGAGCCGCCAAGCAGCAGCGCAACCAGCACTACTATCACTAATTTCCAGCGCCGTTTGACAAAAGCAGGTAATTGCAGTTTGGCAGCAGCCAGCCTAAGATTTTTCATAATTCTTTATTTTAACAGATTAGCAGAACTTAAGAGTCTGGAATACTTAGTTTAGTATATAATACTTTTGCTGAACTTTGCCTAGAGCCGATAGCTCAGTTGGTAGAGCGGGAAGCTTATACCTTCCTGGTCGGGGGTTCGAGTCCCTCTCGGCTCACAATCTATACTAAAAATAGCTTTGTTTTTTGGCAAAATACCAAAAATTCCTCTACCTTTCCCATTTTATGACCGATATCACACAAATTTGTTAAGATTTGCACGCCACCAGGCTAGAATTTTGAAAAAAAACTCTTTACATCTCATTATTATTCCTTTATCATGAATAAAGTGAGAAAAATTTTCACCTGATTTTCTTGCATTTGGCTGCAGGAGAGATGAGAAAACAAATGATTGGCTTACATTCACGCTTGATAAAACGGGAACAGATTTCTGTTGCAAAAATCTTGTCATGCCTCCTAATTGGTTTGTTTGCTTGGATTGGGTTAATGTATACAGCCAGTCAAGTACTTGCTCTGACTGCAGACGATCTACCCACAACCGTTACTAGTTCGCAACAGGTGCGGGCAGCAGGATTAGCGACAAATAAACGCTTGGTGTCAACATCAGATGGCACTTTGCATGCTTTCATTCATGTAGGATCCGTGTCGATCAATTGCGACACCGGAACAACCAATAACCTAGTTTGGTTGTATTCACTTGACGACGGAGAAACATGGAGCTGTGGTACACAAATTGCATCCAATGGCAATGACGTAGTGTCTGCAGTTGTTGACTCCTCTGATAATATTCACCTTGTGGTCTCTAGGGTAAGTCCTGGAGCGGGAAACCAGACAGATGTCACCTACAAAAAGTTGGCCAAGGGTGTCGGATCAAGTTGGACGCTTGGATCATCGCACATAGTCTTAGATGGGCAAAATACCGTATCTGGTTATGGTTGGTCGGATATTGAAATCGAGGGAAATAACAGAATTTGGATTGTTGCAAGATATTTTGAAAATTCGACGTCCTCATATCGAGTTGTAGCTTATTATTCAAACGGACTTACGCCTACATCAACTGCCAACTGGACGCAATCAGGCAGCGGACTTTCCGGAACTGGCAGCTCTGATGCCTATTTCATACCCAGCATAGTTAGGTTCGGCAGTAGCCTGGGTGTTGTGTATACAAGTCAGGATAACGGCGGACAATTGCTCTGGAGAGACAGGAGTGATTCAGATGATTTAGGTGAGTGGAATGAAGAAACAGTAATCGTATCATCCGGTGTCAACACAGTAGCATATACAGCTGTTGGTGATAACAATGGGATAGTTCATCTTGCCTATTTTCCTACCAGTCCTAGCAGCAATCCACCAGACAATGCTTTTTATGCTCACTATGATGGCGAGTCATGGAGTACACCATTCCAAATTAGCGAGAGCAAAGGAATCTCTCTGGCCATTGCAACAGACGGAACAAATGTTTACGTTTTATACGAAGATAGCCCGTCTGGAGGCAACAATCTAGGTGGGACACTATATTACAAAAAAGGAGTTGCTCCATTTGCGAGTGAAAATTTTGATTCCCAAGGGACAAAATTATCTAATACTCAGGGGACATTGGACACGATATGGCTTTATGACAACGATGCTTACTCCAGCAAATTAGCAGAACTATCCGAGATTACCGGAAACGTCACCGTTGGAGCTGATGAGGGTGATGCCTTTTATTTTGGAAAAAATATTGCCTTTAATACCGCTTCTTGGATTATGAACTCCGCAGGTTCTGGCGGAGTGATTTCATGGGAATATTGGGACGGAAGTGTCTGGAGTGACCTAGAAATTGATGTTGTACAGGGGCCAAATTTTTCCTCATCAGGGTTCATTGCTTTTGAAGCGCCGGAAGACTGGGAAGCAACCTCTGTCGCTGGAGAAGTGGGAGAGTATTTTTATATTAGGGCTCGGACCGCAACGGCATACACATCTGCCCCGTCGCTTTCTATAGCGTTAGGAAATGCACCAAAATATACTTTGGCCGCTTTAAAGAATATTTCAAATCGCCTTGATTTTCTTTGGACAGAAAATATGACCAATCCTCTGCGGGTGAAATTTGCTAGTGCCGAGTTGATCGAGCCTGGGTTCCAGGTTTTATCCATAAACCCAAATGCGGAAACCAATGATCAGGCGGTGGTGCCATTTTCGATCTCAGGCACAGCTTTTGAGGATGGTGCCACAGTGGATCTGGTACCGGAGACTGGACCCACCATCTCTGCTACAGGCGTGGTAGTTGTCAACTCTACTACAATCACTGGTAACTTTGATCTGGATGGTGTGGCAACAGGAATCTACGATGTAGTGGTTACAAATCCCGACACATTTACTGCAACTCTGGAAGCAGGATTTACTGTCAACCTAGCTGATCCGGAGCCAACTCCAACGCCCACACCTTCTGATGAACCCACACCCACGCCTACACCTTCTCCAACTGACGAACCTACGCCCACACCCTCTCCTACACCGACGCCCGGAGTGTGCTATTTCTTATCTGTCAGTGAACCACTCACCGATCTAGGGTCGGCTGAGTACATGAGGCTTGTAAGTCATGATCCTCCGCAGTATGAAGGTACGGGTTTTACAGGTGGTTTGTATCCTGACGGTTCCAATTCCAGACCCACCGAGCATGAAGCTGCAGGTGTGGCCTTGGCTAGTGAGATACAACCTCTAGATTCCGATGGTAATCCTTCGCCAACAGGAAAAATTGGCATGACATCTATAGGAATGTCCAATACGAGCTCTGAGTTTGGTACCTTTATGAGCGCGGCTAATTCAGATACTGATGTTAATGACAGCTTAGTATTGGTTAACGGTGCTGCTGGTGGCGGCACAATCGATCGTTGGGCTGATCCTGAGCACCCTCAATACGCGACGTATTGGGGTCAGTTGGATGACAAGTTGACATCTGCCAATCTGACCGATGATCAAGTGCAAGTGGTGTGGGTAAAAATCACCCAGGCAAACTATCAACCTAACTTCCCAGATGACATGTACGCTTTCCAGGCGCAACTAGAAGATTTAATGGTGTTGCTTAAGGATAAATTTCCCAATCTAAAAATTACATATCTGTCCAGTCGAACACGGTCAATGTTGTATCACCAAGGGCTAAGCCCTGAGCCAACAGCCTTCGAAAATGGCCTGGCGGTGAAATGGATGATTGAGAAGCAAATTAGTGGCGATCCTTCTCTGAACTATGACCCAGGTGAAGGTGCAACACCGGTTTCTTATTTCTCTTGGGGACCGTATCTGTGGATAGATGGTGAAAATGAACGCTCAGACGGCAGAACCTGGCCATTAGAAAATGTCTCTTCAGGAGATTGTACTCATCCCACGTCAGAAGGTAATCAAGCTGTTTCAGAGATGCTTATGGACTTCTTCAAAAATGACACAACCACTACTTCTTGGTTTCTAAATGAATCTGAGCCGACACCAACCCCAACCCCAACACCCTCTCCGACGCCGACACCCTCTCCATCCCCGGTGGCAACCAATATCGTGCCCAATTCAGCCGATAATGACGAGTCGGTGGTCCCCTTTACCGTAACCGGAGAAAATTTTGAGGATGGTGCCACAGTGGATCTGGTACCGGAGACTGGACCCACCATCTCTGCTACAGGCGTGGTAGTTGTCAACTCTACTACAATCACTGGTAACTTTGATCTGGATGGTGTGGCAACAGGAATCTACGATGTAGTGGTTACAAATCCCGACACATTTACTGCAACTCTGGAAGCAGGATTTACTGTCAACCTAGCTGATCCGGAGCCAACTCCAACGCCCACACCTACTCCTTCACCCAGTCCTACACCAACTCCAACGCCCAATCCACCAGGCAGCGCCTATGTGATTGATAGCGCACATATTCCACTCTTTGAACAAATTCCGCCGGAGTATCTGACAGCAGCAAGAGAAATGAAACAATTGTGGATAGATCGATCCGTAGGATCAAATATTAGTGATGGGCTAACATGTTTGGGGAGTGCAAATACCTTTGGTGGCACACCTGCCCACTGCCGAAGACACTGGGAAAATCCGGAGCAGTCTTCTTGGAAAACGTTTACACAAACTGATTACAACAATGATTTGGTACCTGATGTAATTCGCTTTTTGCCAAATTCCACAACTTATGATCGATCTAATTGGATTTATGAATTCTGGGGCGACTATCCCGAGCATGGCGAGATTGGTCAATGGTACGAAAAGGTTGACTATTTCCTTAGCAGGGGTGAGGCAGCAATTTCAGATGATCCAGATTTGGATGTGATTTCTTTCCAGTTCAGCTATTTGGAAGTAAGCGGAAATTCAGATATTGCAAATCCTACAACCGGATTTTTCAGCAATCATGTATCTCGGGCAACAATAGAAGATGTGGAAGCATTTCAGTCAGCTCATCCTGACAAAACTATTTTTCATTGGACAACTAGTTTGGCAAGAAGGGTCGGAACACCAGAATCTGAACAGTTAAACGAGCAGTTTCGCGACTATGCAGAGAACAACGGCGTTTATTTGCTCGATGCAGCAGAAATTCTATCATACACTCCGGCAGGAGAACCCTGCTATGGCAATACTCCTGAAACCGAAGACTACTTGGCAATATGCTCTGATTACACAACAGAGACAGCAGGCGGACACTTAGGATCTGTTTCTGGGGGAAAGATACGTATAGCCAAAGCATACTGGGTGTTAATGGCATGTATTGCTGGATGGGATGGTTGTGCAGAGGGTGTCGGTGAACCTACGCCAACACCAACTCCAACCGAAACGCCAACTCCCTCTCCAACTCCAACCCCGTTGCCATCCCCAACGATCAGTAGTATTGTCCCCAATTCTGCTGCCAACGATGAAAATCTGGTGCCGTTTACAATAACCGGTGAAAATTTTGTTGATGGAATAAGTGTAGAATTATTCGATCCACTCACCGATACATTTCTAGGCGCTACAGATACAACTGTCGAAGACAGTCAGACTATCTCCGGCAGCTTCTTTGTACTGGAACTACCCGCCGCTGTTTACGATGTGATTGTCACCAATGTTGATGATCAAAGCGATACTCTGGATGCCGGTTTTACTGTTACCGAGGGAGAACCTGAACCAACACCTACTCCAACGCCAACTCCAACTGAGACACCAACTCCGACTCCCTCGCCTTCTCCAACACCAACCCCATCTCCAACCCCAACCCCTTCCCCGACTCCTGAGCCGGGCGAGCACCCCTTCTTACTGGTGACTGAAGATCAGTTCTCAGGACTTGCAAGTCTAGCTTCTCAGGATCCTTGGATGAGCATGAAGGCAGAAGCGCTAAACCATTGTACGAATTTGCAGTTCACCGGCATGGACAACGAAACCGCCTGCCCGGGTACGGCTTATGCCGGCACTGCCAGTCATTGTATGAGAAACATTATGAGTGCTTGCGCTCTTGCTTACATCACCGATCCGGCTAACAAGCAAACCTACCTCGACAAGGTCGTAGAAGTATTCCCGAAGTGGGAAGATATTTTGATAGTTCAGAGTGGTGCCCAAACCGGCACCCGGAACACCTCTAATAATTTTTATAACATTGCCGGAGCTGCCTACTTTAACACGCTTTTAGCTGTAGATATTATGTACGATGATTTGGCAAATATGAGCTGGGAGAGTGAACTAGATTATCCTGATGAATACGCCTCACAGCTGGATTATTTCCATTTTGTTCTGGAACAGGAGTTCAATCATTTTTATGGAATCAGCAAGGGTGTTTATGATTTCTATAATCGCAATGGCAACTATCTGACCTATCATATGCCTTCCCGCCATCCTCCTGCTAAGGAGGCAATTCTGGCAATCTGGAAAATTTATAACCGTACTCTTACAGCTGATGATCCAGATTCCCAGGTGCTAATGAATGGCGGACAGATTAATCCGGCGGATGGTCCGAACACAGTGGGTGGATTTATACCTGAAACGAGTTCAAGGGTTAATTCGTCAGGCGTTTATTCCGAGGGTGCGGGTTATGCGCTTGCTGGATGGGGCAGCAATCGGGATGAGCGCTCTCATCTGATAGATGTGCTGGAATTCACAGGGTTGGACAATGAATTTGGTATTGATTTTTATACAGATCCTCGCTGGCAAAATTTCTTTCAATGGCTTTATGGCTACGCTTCTTCTTCTTTTGGGATGAATGCTACCTTTGGCGACACTTATGCGTACAGGGGCATGGAAGAAGAAGCTGGATTTGGGGCAGTATTTGGCAAAAGTTCTCGTATCGCATCGGCCGGTAAATTTGGGTCAGCGGCAGGCTCTTATGCCTTATGGAAATCCCGTGGCCAAATTCCCGACGGACGGCTGCTCAATTACATACTTCTCAACCCCAGCGACGAGCCGGCCACACCTCCCAGTAGAATATTCGAAAATGGTGGTGCCTTCTTTTTGGAATACCCAGCTGATGACTATTCCTTATACGGAGCATTATGGAATGTCCGAGAGCACGAAGAAGAAACAGGTGAAGTTTTCCATGTCAGAAAAGACGTCAATGCTCTCCATATAGCCGGATATGGTGCCCCACTGCTCATGAATGCAGGATTTTGTGGTTCAAATACCCCTGCTGGCCCGGATCCTTGCAGCAGCCTAGATGAAAATGGCATTAGATATAGATTTTCCGGCAACTATCTTGGTCACAGGGCGGTGGCCAACAATGTCGGTATGGTTGACTACGATCTGAATCATGAAAATAACTTTATTTTAGAATTCCGCAATGATGGGTTACCAGCTAATCAGTACGGAGAAGGCGCCTGTACTTTCACGATGGAATCTAGGATGGATGCCATGTGTTCAGATTTCCAGGCTCAAATAAGTGATGGCACAATATCTGGTTCTGCAGTTGGTGAAGAAGCAGTTGCTTGGAGGGTGATAGATCTTAGTGACGAATCTGTTCTAGACTCGGGAGCCGGAACGACAGCATCGTTTAGTTTCGCAGGTGAGCGTGGCGCCGACTATCAAGTTCAATTCCAGAACGCAGATAGCTCATGGTGGGAGTATGGTTGCAAATTTAATTTTAAGACCGCGGCTTCAGGACCGCTATGCACAGAAGTATCTTCAGATCACGACCTTGTTCCAATTGGGCAATCATTAAATCATGTATTGATCGGCGGTGGTACCTCAGACACCGGTACGCAGTGGCGGCTGCGGATGGACTCACCGGACACCGGATTAACTAACCTACAAAATGGTACAGCCACCACTGCAGAATATGAGTACCCTTACTCCTACGAACCTGCTCCTGATAATCATCAAGTCAAATTCGGTAGTGGTATTCTTGAAGGATTTACCGGCCATGGTATTGACTATGCTGCTGGATCTACAGTCAGAGACAACGGTGAGGATTCATATAGCGTCTTCCCGCAGGGAGAGCATCAGAGAAGCATGTTAATGATACATCCAGCAGACGATGTCAATGGTTATTTTGTTTCGTTTGACGAATTTTCAGGTGTAGGTGAAGGACCCGTGCATTTGGTATGGCACCCTAGTGCCTCATCCAGAACTGAGGTTTCTCCCTTGGAGGAATATGACACCGGGGCATTCCGCCAAGTGTTAGGCACCGGGGTTGGTTTATCGTTCTTTTTTGGAACACCACCAGATGACATTAAGTTTGAGAGAGGAATTATCGCTTCTGCAAGCACAATTGCCGGTACAGTTCCGGAGTTTTTCTTTAACACCTACTCAGTAACCGGTGGCAATAAACGGATAGCAACTGTGCTCTTCCCAACCGACGCCACTCATCAAAAAGGTGAAATGAACAGAGTCAGCGGCACTGGTTACTCAGGAGCTGAGGTTGTTCAAGATGACGTTGTAGATACGGTATTGGTAGCTGATGGCTCGGGCCCGGTGGCGCATAACAGCGTCAGTTTTCAGGGTTTAGCGAGTTTTTACCGAAAAGTAGATGGAGCTACTTCTAGCTTCTTTGTAAGAAAAGGAACTTCCTTTGATGATGCCGGAACGATCCGCGTAGGTTTTGAGAGCGATGATCCCATATCTATTCGCCTAAATGGAACCGCAGGGTCGGTTGTTTCTCCGGGTACAGAGGCCACTCTCTACTACCCGGGTATAGAGGGCTATACCCTAAATGGAAGTCCGGGTGAGCCTGTTTCTGCAGATGAGAACGAACTTACGATTAACTTTCCCGCGGGTACCCACGAAATTACACTATTTACTGATGGTGAGCCGACTCCAACCCCAACCCCTACCCCAACCCCCTCACCCACGCCATCTCCTTTGCCTGCCCCAACGGTGGTTGGAATTAATCCAAGTTCAGAGAGCAATGACCAGGAGGTAGTGCCGTTTGTAGTAACCGGCACGAATTTTGTAGACGGGGCAACAGTGGCTCTTACAGCCGATGGAGAAGTCACCATAAACGCCACTGGGGTTTTGGTGAATAGTGAAACTGAAATTGCCGGCAATTTTGATTTATCAGATGCGTCTCCTGGTTTATATGATGTGGTTGTTACTAATCCTGACGACCAGTCGGCTTCACTGACAACCGGATTCCTGATAACAGCGGCAGAAGAGGAAAGCCTCGAAGTTGCAAATCTGACTGTTGTCAGTGATACAACTATTGGTGAATACGAAAAATTTGAACTGGCTTTTTCAATAGAAGGCAGTCAGGCTACAGCTCCACAATTTCCATATGATCCCGATCCGCCCGAAGGGGTAGATGACAGTGAGGGTATTACGGTTAATGTAATTTTCACACCAAATGACTGGCAGACGGAATACACACAGCCGGCATTTTACTATCAGGAATTTGAGGACCCCGGCGTCAATGATAATTTCTACCCGACCAATAATTTTCATTGGCGGGTTAGGTTTGCACCGAATCAAACGGGAGAATGGAAATACAAAATTGTTGCCGAGGAAGCTGTTGGCAGTTTGGAACACACCTCCGAATCCTTTGTCTTTAATGTGGTGGAATCTGACAGCAAGGGTTACCTGCGTGTGAGCGAAGACGATGGGAGATATTTCGTGTTTGAAAATGGAGACTTCTTTCCCAACCTGGGTTATAACCTCACTTTCAACCAAGTAGATTGGATTAATCCTCGTTCAAACGCGCAACAGAACAAGTTTTCAGCGATGGCAGACAATGGAATTCAATATGCCCGTATTTGGTTAACTCAATGGTCGATCTTTGGTTCCTCCTGGAATCCATGGAAGCATCATAATGATGCTGCAGCCACCGGATTGTCAACCTTTCCCGATGATGTTTATTCACCGGAGAGCGAAGCATCTTTGATCATCAATCACAACTGGAATCGTTGCGCCTTGTGGGGATGGAATACATATAAAGTGCCTTTTAAATTGGATACAGAATATCGGGTGCGCGTCCGCTACAAAGAAGATCCAGATGTTCCTCTGACCGGACCAAATGATGCCCTTAATCCATACGGCTTAGTGGTCAAAACGGGGGGTTGGCTTTGGGGGACCGCCGACAGCAACTGTTACGATTCAAATTCAGGTACTCTGATGGCCGCTACTTATGACGACACTGTTACCGATGATTTAGTTGACTCAAGTTGGAAAATTTTGGAGTCCACCTTTACGCCAACATCAGGAAACTATAACAGCAATAATAATCTATATTTAGCCCTAGAGAATGTTACCGATGGCAGGGTCATGATTGATCACATCTGGATTGAGGAGGTTTTGGGAGGTGATCAGTATGGTCCAAATATCGTGACAAAACCGGATATGGATCATCACATGTATTTTGATCAGAGAAATTCTTACGCATTTGATAAGACTCTGGAGTTGGTAGAAGAAAACGGCATCTATATCCGCCCCGTTCTGAACATTGCTGACTTCATTTTTAGCAGAATGGAAGCTGATGGCACTGTTGGGACGGATTATGACCCGATTAATTTCTATGGAACAGGTCGTTCTGTCACCAGAGTCCGGTGGCTGCAACAAGCCTGGTGGCGCTATGCACAGGCACGCTGGGGGTATTCTACCAACATTCATTCCTGGGAAATGATGAATGAAGGCGATCCCAATGACTCCCGCCATTACGTAATGGCTGATGAGTTCGGCAAGTATATGAAGTGCTCAGTTTTCGATATAGCTGCAAATCCTTCCACACATGCCTGTGAAGCAGAATTCCCAGATGCACACATGGTTTCTACCTCCAATTTCACGCCTGGAGGGGTAACTTTCCCTCAGATTGATTTCTGGGGCAGCAGTGACTATCCGAACATTGATTTTGCTGACATTCACCGCTACGTACCCCGGCTTCAGGATTTCAGTGTGGGTGTAAATGGTGCCTCGTTGCCCATTGGCAACAAAGATGATTTCTTTGATCCGGCTGCAGGTACTGTTAAATTAAGCATGGCTATTGGTGCAAAGCAGCAATATGGGACTGGAAAACCCGTGATTCGCGGAGAATCAGGCTTTACCGAAACAGGAACAAGCCCATACTCTACGGTATTACTGGATGACGAAGAAGGGCTCTGGCTACACCACTTCGTATGGGGACAAATTAACTCCGGAGGAATGTATGACGCATCTAACTGGTACACAGAACAGGTAATATACAATGGTCAAATAGATCACCGGGACAAATTCAAACCTTTTTACAACTTCATTTCTCAAATTCCCTTGGCAAATGGCCACTATGAGGACGTTGATGCCTCTAGTACAAATGAAAATTTCCGGATATTAGGTCAAAAGGATTTAGTTAATGAGAGAGCCCATGTTTGGGTGCAGCACCAGGATCATAATTGGGGAAATCGGACGGGATTGGGTCCAAATGGTGAGGTGATTGCTGAGTCGGAGGTGGGTCTAATAGTAATTCCCGGCTTTACTCCAGAAGCTAATTACCAGATTTCTTGGTGGGATCCCTACCAACCAAATGAGCAAGATCAAATCCTAGACGTGGAAGTAGTTCAGGCCAATGAGTCTGGAGTCTTAGAAGTAGGTATCGGCGATGTCTTATCACCCGTGCAAGATGACTTTACCGGACTGACTCATGATATAGCCTTTATGGTTGATTCTACCGATGAGCAGCCTCCAAGCCCCACGCCGACCCCAACACCATCCCCTGATCCCACCGAGGAGCCAACTCCCACACCTACTCCCACCCCGGATCCGACACCAACACCGACCCCGACGCCGACTCCCACCCCGACACCAACACCGACCCCGACGCCGACTCCCACGCCTACACCTATCCCGTCACCTACCCCGGAACCAACACCAACTCCAACGCCGCCGCTGAATATCAGCGCGGTCTCAATCGAGCGTCAGCCAAATACAGCCACTATCAGCTGGAATACAAATGTGCTCGCTTCAAGTCAGGTTACTTATGGTCTGCTTTCAACAAGTGAGGTACAAACAGCTGAATCAGATATTTCGCCGCGGGTACTGTCGCATTCCATGCAACTCACAAACCTGGTTCCCTGTACAAAATATGTAGCGAGAGTGAGATCAGAGGACGCAGAAGAACAAGTTCAGATCAGCAATGAGTTTAGCTTTGTGACGACTGGATGTGATGCCGACGCGAGTGTCCATGAGACAAACACAGAGTTGCTGCTGACGGATCAGGACAGCACCACCGAGTTAGTAATGTCCTCCTCAAGAAAAGTTACGATTGATCAGCCGGCAGGAGCAACTGGTAGCTTTGGTCAGTTGATATATCAAATTAAACGTTTAAATCAAGCTAATATTCTTTCGCAGTTGCCTCTGCCTACGGTTAACTCAGGCGCAGTGGGAGGATTGATAGTGGAGATCAAAGCCTTGGTTGACACCCAGGAAGAAGTAAACACCTTTGATTTGCCGATTACCATTACTATGCAGTATGGTGCCAATCACATCGCAAACTTTGAGGAAAGTACTTTAGCAATCTTTACATGGTCAGGCACAGAGTGGCAGATGTTAAGTGATTGTCAAAGAAACTTCACAGCGAGGACAGTATCTTGTACCACTACACACTTCTCGACATTTGCTTTGTTTGGCGAGTTGCAGGCACTTGCCGCCACAGACAATCACTCTGCTGGCTCAAGCAGTAGTTCAGGACGGTGTTCGCTGGAACCGCCGGCTTCAACACCAAAGATTGCGCTAATCGAGACAAAGACAAATTCTGCCACACTGTATATTGAGCCTGCATCCGGCCAGGTAACAGGATATACGGTTGGTTATGGATTCAGTCCTGAGGAGGAGCGCTTTGCTGTTGCGTTCGAACAGGGTTACTCGTCAGGCATGGTCAAATACAAAATTTCTGATCTCGACTCAAATACTCAATATTACTTCAGAGTCAAAGCCAATAATCAGTGTGCCTATACCGGTTACAGTTCATCTTATTTAGTCAAGACACCAAGGTTCTTCTGGCAGAAGACTGAATATCATAGTGATGATATGGCGCAAAGTAGAACCTCACAGCCATTTATCGAAGTTGTTCCTCAGGAGTCAGAAAATATGCAAGATGTGTTAGTTGAGCAAGATCAAAATGTTGTTGACACTTTTGACCAAATAGCTGATATAATACCTCGCTCAGGAAATGAATCCGATCAAAAGTCGCAGGAAGAAAGTCGGCCGTCACTTCAACCATCCGTACAAAATAATGAGTCAGCGGCAACGCAAACTGAAAAAGTGAATCTACTTACCAGGATATGGAACTCAATAATTGCATTATTTAAATCAATATTCTAGGCGATTGGGTCTGACAGAAATGCACAGAGAAAATAAATCTAATAACAGAACTTTCATTCTTCTTAGTGTGTTGATAGTGGCTATCGTCATGATTGCAGCGGGTACATTTTATTATTTTTCCAAATCCCGCCTCACTCCGGGAGAGAAAGCACTGAGGGATTATAAGAATTCCGTTTCGGAATTAAAATCAAAACTTGAGAAAAACCCTGATGATATTTTACTCAACAAGGATTATGCATACGCTCTTTATGTTACCCAGCATCCGGATGCAATAGCGGCCCTGAATCGTTTATTGGAACTCAACAACAAGGATGACCGTGCCTATAATCATCTAGGTAATCTTTATCGGAAAGAAAAAGAATACCAAAAGGCGATAGATGCCTACTCATCAGCGATTGCCAACAATCCTGAAAATCTAAATGCCTATATCAACAAGGCTCATGCATATCTTTATGATTTGCAGGATTCAGAAGCGGGTTTGCAGGTCTTTAAAGAAGCGATCGAACAAAATCCTGAAGAAGAGAATTTATACATTCTTCTTGCAAAGCATTATCGGCGTTTGAACAGAGAATCGGAAGCAGTTGAAGTACTAAATGATTTATTGGAATTTGCTCCGGGTAACGCCACAGCATTGAAAATGCTAGAAGAGGTTTGAGATAAAGACTAATATTTATATAAACTTTCATCATTCACTTACATATTAATTATCAGCTTATTACCATAGGTACCTATAATAATTTTCTAGCACTATCAGCAAGGGTTAATCTATTTTCTTGTGCTATCTAGTCAGATTTCGTTTCTGAGATTGAATTATTTATGTCAAAAAAATATCAGCATGCCGTGAGAAAAGTTCTTTTCAGGTTATCAGTGGCAGCATTTTTCATGTTTATCGTCTTTGGAGGAGCAGATTTTGTCAGTAGTGTTACTGCAGATCGGCCGGAGGTTACAGTTAACAATGATTATTATAACAATGTAATGGCGTATGATCGGGCGGTGGCACTGACCTTTGATGATGGTCCTCATCCGGAAAAAACTTTGCAGATTCTAGAAATTCTTAAACGTCAGCAGGTGCCTGCGACATTCTTTTTTGTCGGTTCTCAGGCTCTGAAACATCCTGATATTGTTCAGACTGTAGCTGATAGTGGCTATGAAATTGGCAACCATTCCTATTCCCACTCACGCAACGTGCATTCCTCAGCTGACAGGGTCAAGTATGAGCTAGATGTCACTAATAAAATCATCGCCAATATAACCGGTGAACAGACACTTCTGTATCGCCCGCCTTTCTTGTTGGACATAGGTTCGGATCCGGTTCCACATTCTCAGTATTTTCATCTTCAACAATCTTGTGCGCTGCCAAATGAGCTAACGACTTATGCTCCTCTAAAAACTGGACTGCATCCTCTCGGGTTGCATTTTCGTCCACGTTTGTTTTGAGGTAACGCAATGTTGCCTCTATGTCTTTTTCGGTTATTTCGAAACCTTTGTCTTTGCTCATACCACCTCCTATTCTATACCAGAGGCAGTTTTAAATAAACTGCCCAAGGTTTAAAAATTTAAACATCTTCTGCGCATGATCTTCTCCCTCAATCCTTCGCATAATCTCCCTGCTATTTGTTTGTGACCGAATATTTAGACTTCCCTCCCAAAGCACTTTTCTGTCTAAAAATAGCAATTTTTCTGTGATGATTATTGGCTGTTGATAATACTTGTATTTCCATAATCTCAAACTACTGGATAACTTCAGCAGACTGATTGGATAATGGCTCATCCAAAATACTTGGGTCTTTAGTGATTACAAAAAACTTCACTTCATGCTTCAAAATTGTTTCAAATATCGGACAAAGCTTCTGCATGCGCGCCGTTGTGATAAACAGGCTTTCAATAATTACTTCCTGCGAGCAATCCAATAGATCTCTAATAAAAGAAGCGTAAAACGACATCTCATCAAAAAGATGAGAAGTAAATGTAATTGCATTACTACCCATCGGATTCCTCCATGTCAATAACAGTAACTTTACCCTGGTAATATGTAAAGCCAAGCTTTTTTAGTTTTTCGTAAGTCCGGAGTATACTATCGAAAAGGTGTTCCAACTGAGAGACGTTGGGCTCACTCAAGAATAGATTGCTAAATCATTTCACTCTGCATCAAATTGGGAGAGATCTGTAAGCCAAGTCTCGCAGAATGCTTTATCATTCATGATGGCAGGATTGAACTGTTCCAGCTTAGTTATATGTATATAGGTATTCAAGTTATAATCACTGCATACACGATCATTGAAGACCTCATATACTTCTCCGCTATCTTTGACTGCTGCAAACGTAATGCTATCTTTCAGAACTGCGGATTGTGTGGAAGCAAGCGCATCTTTTGATTTAGACTCACCATCTACACAAATATATGCATCGCTGTCTAGAATAGAAACGGTGTTTTTTTCCTGTAGTGTGTTCATATCAAAACAGTCATCGGTTACTGTCAGGTTGTTTATAGAGTACTCTTGGTTTGCAAATGCAGCTTGGATATCAGGCGCAGTTTCTTTGGTGAATAAATTTGAGTAGTAGACATGTGTTTTAAATGTAAATTCTGGTTCTTTTGTGTACACAACTACTATTTGTTCACGAGGAACACGGTTCACATAACTACTCACTATTTTATCTGTAAAGAATATGCGCTCTGCGGCTACTACGGGATAACGCACAAAATACAGAAAAGCAAAAAAGCCGATACTGGTCGTATAAGCTAGCAGCACTGCTCCGGTAAGCAGTTTGGAGTTTTGTTCTATACAATACGAAACTCCGATACCTACTAGTAGCAACAGTACTGGGATAACCATTGCTGATCTAAATGTGAGAGAAATATCTTCTGACAGTACTGCGGGGAGAGGCGCGACTATTACAGCAGCAAAGATAATAAGTAGAGTGCTGTACTTTTTTTGTTTGACAAGTGCTATCAGACCAATGCCAACAAAGGCTGCTTCTACAAGATACAAGTTTCCATGAAACCACACAGCAAAAGATGCCGAGCCGGCATCACTTTCCAGGAATAGTGTAACGGGAGAAAAAACAAGACCATAGCGCTCAATGACTTCCTCAGCAAGAACGGTGTAAGAATTCACAAGCAGCGTGTTGATGGGAGTTGCCAAACTTAATCTTCGTTTTTTATTGACTGACCTGCTCCCCTTATAGTTGACACAGATTCTAAGTAGAATTAGTCAACTAG
>CAZWKL010000005.1:0-93466 GCA_964633875.1 uncultured Pseudomonadales bacterium | reverse complement strand
GGGTTGGCAGTGGGAGCAACTGTTGGCAGCACTTCGGCAGCAGTGGCGGTGGGGTGAAGCGGGTCGGTGTTGGCGGAGGGTTCGTTGAGCTGTGAGCAGGCGACCAGGAAAACCAGAAGTATAAGGAGGAGTCTCGTTAGTTTCTTGGGTACTCCTCTTCTTACTTCTGGACTTTGAGTATGTTGATGCGGACCAGGTTTTAAATCAGTAGAACCAATAACGGCAGCTGTTCTGAGACCAGTAAGACCAGTATCAGAACCAGTGGGTTGGTGAGTATCTAGCTCTTTTTGCAATTGATGAGCAATATTGGCTTCAAAGTTTCTTTCAAGAGTCCTAAGCGCAGTTTCAGGGGTGCTTAAATCAAGGTTCCTGCTTATTTGCTCTAAAGTGAGTCCATAAAATGCCAATATCTCTTCTATTTCAGTAATTTTGGCTGAAATGTCAATAGTAGGGTTTATCACCAAAGATGGGTATTCTAAGCTTTCGAGTAAGCTTCCATCATTTTCTCCAAGTTCAAAAGTGCCTTGAGATTTTTCACCTGCTGCAATGGTAGTATTACCAGAGCCATCTCTACCCAACCATAATGCTGCTACTTTTTGTTGCAACTTGTTTAGGAGTCCAGTCTCAATTTCTCTTTTCAGTTGCGCTTCTTTCAAATCAGCCATATTTGCTTTTTTTGCCTACTACATTGTTGCACGCAATATTACATGTCAAGCAGTATTATACAATTTTATCTTATAGTAATTCAAGCTGGCGTTTTGGGCCAGCTAAAACCAGCCAAAATTTTACCATTGCATCACCCCCAAAACTTGAGGTATGATGAATTATATGCTTCGATCAAGCCCTAGTGTTTGCCATGATTCCAGGCAGTCTGGCCAGATTGCAGTGGTAATTTTGTTGGTAGTAGCAGTCATGGCCACGCTCGGACTTTCGCAAATTAGCCAAACCACCGAAGACCTTTTTATCTCTTCTCAGCGTGAAGAAGCCACTCGGGTTTTTAATGCGGCTGAATCCGGTGTTGAAGAGGCACTTTCAGATGAGGGGAATTTTACCAATGATTCTGTTACCATCGATGAATTTGCGCACGATGACTCGGTAGTTAACGTCGATATCACCTCAGAAAATAACTTGCAAACCACGGTTGCTCAGGGAGAAACAGCTACTGTTGATGTCAGCACGCTAAATAATGATGCTGTTAGGATTTATTGGAGCAGCCAGGCCACTGGGTGCAACGCGGCCTCACTGATGTTGGCATTTTATTCCCGAGAAGGCCTTAATCCCAATATTAGATACCAGTTTGTCCGGCCGAATAATTGTACAACTTCAAGCTCGCCACGAGATGGTGATGAATTTGCTCCGTCGGTGGAGGGTAGTAATGGCTACAATTATAGGCACGATATCACCGTGAGCGCTTCGGATCGGCTCATCAGGATTACACCACTTTATTTCAGCACCGACCTGTTGGTTGAGGGAGCCATTGTGCCCCAGGCCCATTTAGTTCGTTCCACTGCCCAAACTGATGTGCCGGATGAGGCGGACAGAACCATTGAGCAAATTATTCAGGTGCAGCGGACTCTGCCCGCCGCGCCCTCATACATGAATTATGTCCTTTACACCAATGGAAGTATCAGTCAAAGCGAATAAATATAAAGTAAACTGAGAACTATATGCCTGCCCTAGCCCTTGATATTGGAAGTTATGCCATCAAAGCCATCAGCGGTAAGCCTGGTCAGAGAGTGACTGTGGAAAAAGTGGCTGAAGCTTTTAATTCTGCCGGTTTGGCTATTCCGGTTGATGAGGCAGCGCAGGATAAGCTGGCCGCCGCCGTTGAGGCAGTGCTGAATGACTACGATCTCCCTCGCACTGATGTGCGCTTGGCTTTGCCGGAAAGCATCATTTCCAGCAAAGTGATTGAAGTGCCGCCTTTAACCGATGCTGAATTGGCCTCGGCCATTGGCTGGCAGGCAGAAAAACACATTCCCATTCCACCAGAAGATCTTTCGCTGGAGTATCAGGTTTTGTATCGCCCGCCCAAGGGTGACAAAGCCAACATGAGAGTGCTGCTGGTGGCTGCCAGAAAGCAGCTAGTGGAGCGCTACGTGGAAATGTTTCACTCCCTTGGTATTGAGCCGGCGCTGATGGAAACTCAAGCAATTGCTCTAATGCGGTCGTTGCAGTTTGAGAGCACCGATCCCAATACCCTGGTGGTTAATATGGGTGCCGGCAGTATGGATTTGGTGATGGTTAGGGGTGGCGAATTAAATTTTGTGGTCTCCAACATGAATGGCGGCCAGTTGCTCACTCGCGCTTTGGAACAGGGTGTGGGGCTGAGTACCTCCCAGGCAGAACAGTACAAGCGCAGTTACGGGCTTGATGAAAGCCAATTCCAGGGCAAGCTGAGAGAGTCATTGCTGCCGGCGGCGACAATGCTGGTGAACGAAATCCGCAAGTCTGTTCAGTTTTTCATCAATCAGCACCCTCAGGAAACAGTGCAGCGGGTGGTTTTGGCCGGCGGCACCTCTTCTTTGCCTGGTTTGGTGCAGTTTATTACCGAGCAGCTGGGAACTGAAGTCCTGGTGGCAGCGCCGTTTGCCGGCATTGAGAGCAGTATCCCCGAAAATATTAATCAACCCAGTATGGCGGTGGCAATGGGTTTGTTGATGCGGGAACTCTAAATCATGTCGCAAAGTATTAATTTTGTCAGCGCCACTAGAAAACGCTTAACTGCTGCCCAGAAAAAAGACAGGGAGTACTTTCGTTGGTCGGTGGGCATTCTGGCGGGCGCTTTTGGCATTTTTTTATTAGTGTTGGGGGCACGGTTTTTCTTTATTTTTCAGGCTAAGCAGATTGAGAATCGTCAGCAGGAAGTGCGGGCGGCTATTTTAGCCAGGGAGGAACTAGAGGAAGAATACACTATTTTTGTGCATAAGTTGAAACTTTTGTCGGATCTTTTTGGCAAGCGCAAAGACAAGCAGGAGGCGCTGATCTTTTTCAATGAAGTTTTTGGACCACGGGTGCAGGTAAGTGGTATTGATTACTCCGGTAGTGATGAGGACATGCTCAGGTTTACCTTGAATGCACCTGATATTTTTCTTTTGGATTCAGTGTTTGAGATTTTGAAATCAACTGCGGTGACTGCTAAGTACAGCTCGGTGCAAAAGGAAGGGCTGCGGCGTCTGGAGGACGGTTCTTACGCCATGCAGCTGACGCTGGTTTTTGGTGAGGCACCGGCTGCAACTCCGCCCGCCGCAGCCCCGACAAACGACTTGGATTTAGGAATGGAATAAACTATGGCACAACCTAAAAAGAAAAAATTCAATCCGATTATCCTTTGGCGCACCAGGCAGTACTTAATCATGTCCATTGGTTTGGTGGCACTGGCCATTTTTATCCTATTTTTTGCCGCCTATCCTCAAGTGCAAGCCGCTCTGGAACTGCGCTCAAAAACCAATCGCCTTCGTCCTCAGCTTGAAAATCTGGAAAAAAAGTTGGCCCAGTTGGAAAATGTTCGCTTCGAGCCAGAATTCAGCCAAATGGATATCATCAACGAAGCGCTGCCCTCCAAAAAACCGCTGCTGGAATTACTCACCAACCTCAGCGCCATTAGCGCTGCTCACCAGGTTGAGATCAGTGAATTCCAGTTAAGCCCTGGGGAAGTAGCCACTACTGCCGCCGAACTCCAGCGCAATACTCGCCAGCGCGGTGATATCGATACCCTTGACGTAGAACTAACCATTCAAGGCAGTCGAGATAATGTCAATCAGTTTCTCAACTCAATTGAAAAAATTTCGCCTTTCACCACCATTACTCAACTCACCATCAACACCGCTGCCAGACAGGGAGCAGAGGCTTCCACCGCCAGAATGGCTACCAACACTTTTTTCTTTACCAAACCAATCACCACCACGGTTGACTCTCCCCTGCCAGTGATTGCCGATCACGAAAAAACTGTGCTGACTGAATTATCGTCCTTTACCATTCCCAACTTGAGGGAGCAAACCGAAATCTCCGGCGGTGGCCTTGAAGATCTTTTTGGAGTAGATCCACTCCAGTTTGAGTAAAATTTATTCGTCAGCGATGGTGATATTGGCTTGAATTCCTTCTTTGAGGGCGCGGATTTTGCCAATATTTCTGATAGCGTGAATAACGGAACCCCTTTTACCAATGACCCGGCCGATATCTTCAGCATTAACATGAATGACGTAGTTAAAACCCTTGTCGGTTTCTTCTTCCTCTATCCGGACGTCGGTGGGGTTATCGACTAAGTGAATCAGAATATATTCTAAAAGATTTTTCATTTCTTCCTTTTTCCTTTATTCTGCTTTGGCTGCTTCTTCTGCGGGTTCGGCTTTTTCGGCTTCCTTTACCTCTGCTTTCACTTCCGCTGCAGGAGCTTCAGTGGCCGCGGCTGCTTTAGCCAAAGCTTTTTTGGAAGGCTGTTTTTTCTTGGCCGGAAATGGTTTGCCTGATTCAAATCTGGTCACTAATTGAGCTACTGTTTCAGTTGGTTGCGCGCCTTTGCCAAGCCATTCTTTGTAGGCGGCTAGATCAATTTCTAAGGTTTTTGGAGTCTGAATTGGCGCGTAGTGTCCAAGCAGCGCAATATATTTGCCGTCACGTTTGGAGCGAGCTTCGTTGACCACAATTCTGTAGTGAGGTTGGTTTTTCTTACCAAACCTGGCTAATTTAATTTTTAACATAAAAGCACCTTTGTTTTATATTTTTGTTAGTACACCGTTCTGACAGAGAGGCGATTATACTTGAGTTTGGTGTTTTTCTCAAGCTTGAGGTCTTAACTATATTTCGCCAAAGCAGCCCGAGCCGCCTCACGCTGTGCGCGCTGCTTGCTGCTCCCTGTTCCCGTGCCCATCACTTTATTGCCAATCAGGACGTTGACAGTAAACTCTTTGTCATGGTCTGGTCCTTTTTCGCTCACCACCTCATAGATGGGTGTTTCTTCTCCTTCTGCCTGGACTACCTCCTGCAGGTGGCTTTTGGCGTCTTTGTAAAGTTTGTTTTTGAGAATTGAGTCTACTGCCACGAACAGCGTGGCTTCGAGAAATTCCTCAACTTTTTGAAGGCCCTGATCAAGATAAAGGGCGCCAATCACCGCTTCCATGGTGTCAGCCAACAAACTGGCATTAGTTCTGCCTCCAGTGGCTTCCTCCCCCCTGCTCATGTGGAGTTTTTCCCCAAGACCAAGTTGGGCAGCCACCTGAGCCAAAGTTTCAGTTTTCACCAAAGCGCTGCGATAAGCAGTGAGCAGGCCCTCTTGAGTTTGGGGAAATTTATTATACAAAAATTTAGTGGTGGCCAGTTCCAGCACGGCATCACCTAGAAATTCCAGGCGTTCGTTGGAAACCGGTGAGCTGGAATTTTCCTCGTTGAGAGCGCTGCGGTGAGTTAAGGCGGTGGTAAGTAGGTCCTGATTATTGAATTTCGGCAATTGCATAGTTCTTTTAGCCTAGTTCGGCTTCTTCCCTGACGATGATAGCCAATTCTCTGACGGTAGAGACTTCTTCATCAAGCAGGGTTTGAGGGTCAAGTTCGATTCCAAACTCGTTATTTAGTGTTGCCACGATGCGTTTGAAATCAACCGGAGTCACTCCGAGTTCATCTTCAAACTGAGTGCCAGGGAGCACGTCAGCAATATCATTGCCGGTAGTATCAGCAATAATTTCTCTGACTCGCTCCATGAAAGATTCTGGTGATGAATTATGCATAGTCATAACAGTAATATGGTTAATTAGTATTCTCAAGTAGTAATTTAGCCAAGACGCCATTGACGAACCGCGAGGAGCTATCGCTACCAAATTCTTTGGCTAATTCTATCGCTTCGTTGATTAAAACTTTGATTGGCGTTTTTTTGTTGAGCGATTCGTACAGGATCAGTCGTAAAATGGCCAGGTCTATTTGGTTGACTTGGTTGAGCGGCCTTTCGGGAGCCACCACCTGAATTTTGCGATCCAGGTTTTCCAGGTTATTCAGAATATCCCAAACTACCGTGCCTTTTTTTTCCTCCAGACAAGTTTGCAAATTGGCTTCACTAAAAGTGCAGGCAAATAAATTCTGCATGATTTTAATTCTGCGCTGATGCCGGTGGTCGACAGTGTTATCCATTATCTGGTGCCGCTTTTTCTGCTGGCTGCTGATTTTTTGGCGGTTGGTTTGACGGCTTTAGTTGGTGCAGATTTTTTGATAGTTTCAACCGGTTGGATGGTTGGTTTTTTAACGGTTGGCTTCTCGGTTTTCTTTGTGGCTGGTTTCTCGGTGGTCACGCCCATTACTTTGAGAAACTCAGCGACCATGCCTCTTTTATGAAGCGGGACAGAAGCTCTGTTGACATCTTTGGTCACGGTGGGTTTGTTGCCTGCCCGGCGCTTGCCACGCTCAACTCTGGTAATCTTATTTTTTGGTAGTGCTCCCATATTTTCCTGACTTTTGGTAACTAATAGTATATCACTTGATATAAAGACAGGTGATTTTAGCGCAATCTCAGGCTAAATACAAGCAGACTCTTGGCTGACTCACCAATGCTTTTCTAGTAGTGAGCCAACGCAACGGAGTTTTGTAAGGTCTCTTGAAGTTTGTTAACTATTAACAAAGTCCAAGTAGCGGTGGCAAAGCAGACTGGCACATACTAGCTTTAGTCTGGCAGACCAAAAAAGTGGTGGTGATTAGTTGGCCAGCGGTAGGTCTTCCGGCTCAATTTTCTCTCTGGTGGTGAAGATGGGCTGCCAGGTTGGGGGTAGTTGGCCATAAATTTGTTGGGCAGCGCCGATCATTTCCAGGTTTGTCCAGGAAGCGAACTGGAGTTGGGAGAAGCCGCTTTGGATAGTGCCAAAAATTTCTCCCGAGCCTCGGTTGGCCAAGTCAAGTTCAGCCAGTTCGCGGCCGTTGTTGATCTGGGTGAATTGCTGGAGCCTCTTGCCGGCAGTTTTAGCAGTAGAGCTGGTGAAAAGCAAACAATAACTCTCCTGCCCCGCTCTGCCCACGCGGCCGCGTAGTTGGTGGAGGCTGGCCAGACCAAACCGCTCAGCTGACTCAATAATCATCACGGCAGCCTGGGGCAAGTCCACACCAACTTCGACAATGGGCGTGGTGACCAGGATGTCGATTTTGCCGCTGTAGAGGTTGGTGATAACTTGGTTCTGCTCGGTTTTTTTCTGCCGGCCGTGCAGGAGAGCTATTTCTAGTTTGGGCTTGGGCGCGGTGGCGGTTTTGGTGCGGGAGGGGGCAAAATAATCCTGGAGTTCTTGGTACTTTTCCGTGGCCGAGGCCACTTTTTCAAAAGCTTCATGATCAGATGGGTCAATGAAGGGACAAATGATTAAAGCCTGGCTCTGGTTTTGCTTGAGTTCGGTAGCCAGCCAGTCGTATGAACTGAGACGTTTTTTCTCCGGCACCAGCCAAGTGGTGGTAGGAATTCTACCGGCGGGCATTTCATCCAGGTAACTGACTTGCAGGTGAGAAAAAATAGTGAGCATCAAGCTGCGGGGAATGGGCGTGGCAGTCATGGTGAGAATGTGGGCGGGTTTTTTCAGCTCGATGGCTTTGGAGCGGTGCTTGACTCCAAACCGGTGTTGTTCGTCATAAATGATTAGTCCCGGCTGAAGCTCTTTCATTTTGTTGATTACCGCGTGAGTGCCGATGTAGAGGGTGGGTTTTTTGTTGAAGGAGGTGGTTTTGTTGCTGCGGCTGGTTTGGCTGGTGAGCAGCTGCAGTGGCAGCTGAGGCAGGATTGTGGCAATGGTTTGGGCGTGTTGTTCGGCCAAGATTCTGGTGGGGGCTACTAGGGCCGCTGAAAAGCCGGAGGCCACCACTTCCTGAGCGGCGATAGCTGCCACTACGGTTTTGCCGGAGCCGACGTCGCCAATCAACAGCCGGTTCATGGGTGTAGTTTTGGCTAAATCGCTGAGAATTTCTTGGGTAGCTTGTTTTTGCGCGCCGGTTAGTTCAAAAGGAATACTGGTTGGTAGCGGCAGTTTTTCCGGAAAACCGGCCGGCAACTCAATCACCACCCCGGCGCGCTGCAATTGCCACTCGCCCTTAATCTGCTCCGAAGTTCTCATAATAGTCAAAAACTCTTCCAGCGCCAACCGCTCCCGGCCTTGCGCTACCGTTTCTATCTCATCGGGAAAGTGCAACTGGGCAATAGCGGTGGAAAAATCCGGCAGTTTCAGCTTGCTACCGGCTGCCGCCAGCAAACCAGGAATTGGGTCAGGCACTGCTTCTAAATTCCCCAAAATATGTTTCAACACCCGCCGGAGTGAACCCTGATGCAGCGGCACCTTGCTTGAATAGAGCGGCACCAACCTGCCGGTATGAATAGTATCGGCTTTGACGGCCTCCACCGTGGGTTGGGTCATGTTGCGGTACTTGGCGCTGTATTTGCCGCTAAAGAGGTACTCGTGGCCGGTTTTTAAATTACTGAGGATGAAGCGATTATTAAACCACATCAACTTGAGCTTGCCGGTGGCGTCGCTGATAGTAGCAGTCTGCATACTCTTACCATTTCGGCTGAATTGGCCGGTCTTTTCGACTTTGGCTTGAATGGTTACCAGCTCACCTTCAGGAATAGCCGCGATAGTGGTAAAGTGGGAGCGATCTTCGTACCGGAGCGGCAACTGGAGCAACAGATCATGCACCGAAACTATGCTCGCCGCCGCCAACTCTGCAAACAGCTTCTCACCGATCCCCTTCACTTGCGTCAGCTTCGTGTCCAGTGCGTACATTAGCTTCAGTATAGTCCAGCTTTTTGGTCTGATATAGTATCTAAAGTGCCTATCAAAAGCTATCTTAATACATAAATCAATATCTTAAAACATCAAAAATAGGCGGATACATAAGTGAAAATAATCAAAAGGCCAAATTAGCAGTCTTATGCTATGACTGCTAAAAGCCTATATAGTTATTTTTAACGAGTTCGTAACTAGATGAAGAATAGAACATTGGCAAAACTACCCACTACCATGGCAATAATAAAAATGATGGCGAAAATTTTCACTACTAACTCACGTTGTTTTTTTGACATAGCACCTTCCGCATAGAACGCATTGTAGCAAATTTTAAGCCAACTGGAAGTAACGGCGCTTGCCCACTCTTACCACCTCGAATTGCTGAATTTCAATTTCCTCGAATGGATCGGTAGGCCGGCTGCCGCTGGTTTTTCCCTGCTGCAGCAACTCTACCGCACCCTGCTCTGTTAGCCGGCGCAAGTTGTTTTTGCTTTCTTCAGGCATTAATTTTTCCAGCAGTTCTAAAACTGTCATTTTCCCTGCCCCTACCGTGACGACTGGCAACTCTGCCGGCAGTTCATTGCCCTGCACGGTTCTCTCAAAGTGCTCCTGCGCAGCTTGGGCCGCCTCTACTGAGTGATACATGGTAGTAATGTTCAGAGCCAGCTGCTTTTTGAACTCCAACGGATTGTGGCCTTCACGCATCAAGTTTGCCATGGCCTCAATTTCTTCACTGGCTACATCAGTCAGCACGGTGAAGTAAGTGATGATCTCGCTGTCGGCAACGCTCATTAGTTTGCCGTACATGTTGTTGGGTTCTTCAGTGAGAGCAATAAAGTTACCCAATGACTTGCTCATCTTGCGGCCATCAGCGCCGTTGATAAGCGGCGTGGCCAAAACCCACTTCTCTTTGTTATTGTAAGCTTTTTGCAAGTGTCGGCCCATCATCATGTTAAAAGTTTGATCAGTGCCGCCGATTTCCAAGTCCACATCCATGACAACCGAGTCATAGCCCTGCAACAGCGGATAAATCAGCTCGTGGGCGTGGATGGGCTGCGCTTTTTTGAGGCGTTCCTGAAACATGTCGCGCTCCATCAGCTGCTGGACCGTGGTTTTGGCCATCAGTTGAACAATGTCGGTGTAGGTGAGCTTATCCAGCCAGTCGCCGTTGTAGCGAATGGTGATTTTGCTAAAATCCAGCACTTTGTTGGCTTGTTCTTGCCAATTTTGGAAATTGGCCCGGATTTCTTCATCGGTGAGCATGGGACGGGCCTCATCTTTGCCGGTTGGGTCGCCGATTCTCACTGTACCGTTGCCGATCAGCAGAATAACTTCATGACCAAGGTCGGCGAACTGTTGCAGTTTTCTCAGTACCACGCTGTGGCCGAGAGTAAGCAGCGCGCCGGTGGGATCAATGCCTAAATAGACGCGGATTTGGCGCTCCGTCATTAGTTGGCTAAGAGCTTCTCTGCTGGGCAGCACTTCCGCCACTCCTCTTGATAAGACTGCTTGAATTTGTGCTTGGTTATTATTCATATTTTTCCTGATTACATCGCGCTGAATTATGCTGAATTATACTGCACCGACCAGGCTGGCGCGATACTCGGTCATCAGGGTGTCAGCGATTTTTTGCCTGATAGGCTTAATGTCCTCGGCGCTAATACTGGCATTTGGTCCGAGATAGGTAATGGTAAAGGTGTAATTTTGCTGATAAATATCTTTGAGCTCGACTTGATAAATGGCGTCTGCCAGCTGCTTGATGGTGTTGATCACCTGGCCTGAGAAAGTTTTTTCCGGCAAGGTAAAAGTCATATCCTCAATGACCGGCGCAGCTTTGGGCAGCGGCTGGAGTTGAGGATAAGTGCTGGCCGCTTCCAGTAAGGCAGCCATGTCAAGGTTGATGGCCGTTCTGGCTTTAGGCAAAACCGAGATAGTGCCGATGGGGATTTCTTTCCCTGCCTCGGCAGCAAAAAGCTCAGCTTTTTGAGTGCTTTCGGATTCAAGAGGCTTAACGATTAGTTCTTCAATAAAAAGATTTCTGAGCAAAGCTTCAAGGTCACCTTTAACGGCGCGGTAGGGTTTGTTAGAAACCAGGCCAAGACGTAGTTCGTGGCGCGGTAGGTCATTTTCTACCGGAATATAGACATTAGCCATCTCAAAAACTGAGAGATTTCCCTGCGTTGAGTTGTCATTCAACACTTGTACCAGTGAGGGCTGCAGCGAACGCCTGAGATAGAGCTGGTCTTCGGTGAGCGGATTTTCCAGCTTGAGGTGATTGGCCAGTGGCTGTCCGGTGGCAAGCGCCATTGCTTCGCTGATGAGTGAGTAGGTGTACATTTCTTGCCAGCCGATAGTGGCCAAGAAGCGTTTGATCTTCATTTCCAGTGCGTAGTTGCTGTTGGCTGGTTTGTTGAGTGGAATTGCCGTGGCCATAATTTGGCTGGGCAGATTGTGATAGCCATAAATTCGGGCAATCTCTTCAATGATGTCGGCAGCAATTTTGAGGTCTGGGCGAAAAGTGGGCGGCTGGATGCTGAGTTGCTCCCCTTCTACCTTGACTTCACAGCCCAAAATATCGAGAATATGGACAATTTTCTCGGTTTCCAGTTGCAGGCCCAAGTATTCTTCAACTTTTTGTAGGGGCAGAATGACTTTGGCCGGCTGCCTTTCTCCAGGGAAGTCGTCATAGAGCGGGCTAGCGACTTTGGCGCTGCAAAGCTCGCGGTAGAGCTTAATGCCCAGTTTGAAGGTGGGCAGAGCCAGGTGCGGGTCAACCTGTTTTTCCTTGAGCTGGGCGGCCACGGTTCTGATTTGATGAGTCATCGAGGCGAAGCGAATTTTGCTGGCTTCAATCGAGTCGATTAAGAGCAGCACGTTGCGGGTTTGCTCATCGACAGCGGTGTTAGCCGTGCCTTTGATGGAGGGCAGATCGATAATGGTGCCCTCGCGGTTTTCAAAAACTACCTCGCCGCCGACGGTTTCAAACTCCAAACCATCCAAAGTGACAAATTTTTTGCCCTTCGCTGCCGCTTTGATGATAATTTCGCCGCCCAGAGCCATGAGTTTGTCGTAATCAAAGGCGTGGACAGGGTGGCCCACTTCGTGAGTGATGTAGTTGGTGATGTCAATAACACTGTCGTGGACGTTGATGTCGATTTGCCGCAGTCGCTTGGCCATCCACTCCGGGGTGGAGGTGCGCTCAACATCTTTGAGCACTACCGCCATGATCCGCTCACAAAGCTCCAGGTCGTTATGGATGGCTGGCAGTGGCAGCATTTCTTCTTCCGGAACATCCGGCACTAAAAAAACCTCTTCGTAGTTGGGTTGTTTCAGTTGCGCCCTGATGCCGAACTGCTCCAAAATCACCGCCGCCTCCCGGGCAATGCCGCGCACCGACATACTATCAACTCTGTTGGTAGTGACTTCAATGTCATAAACACTGTCGCCCTCCCGCTCATAGACGCGCTCGACTGAAGGGCCGGATAAAGACAGGTTGGTTTGCAGAGTGGTTGGGTCAGCGTCCGTGTCCAGATGCTCAAGCAGCCATGGGTGGGGAATTAAAATATTCATAAATTTGCCTTTTTTGTCTTTTGCCTAAAACTGTTCCAAAAATCTGATATCGGTGCCGTAAAGCTGGCGGATGTCGTCAATATTGAGACCTTCTTTGAGTGAGTAAGTCCGCTCTACCCCCCAGCCGAAAGCAAAGCCGGTGTAGACTTCCGGATCAATCCCGCCCGCTTCAAGCACATTGGGATGAACCATGCCCGCGCCGCCGACTTCGTGCCAGCCGGACTTGCAGAAGCGGCATTTTTGCGGCTGGCCAGCCTCATCAACCTGCCCTTCCAGCCTGCCGGTGCCGTGACAGATGTGGCAGGAGAAATCGACCTCAAACGAAGGCTCGGTAAACTTGAAATGAAAAGGCCGGATCCGGCTTTTGGCCTCCGGTCCGTAAAATTCTTTGGCAAAGTAATCGATGGTGCCTTTGAGGTGTTGAATATTGATGCCCTGATCGACCACCAGACCTTCAAATTGGTGGAAAACCTGAGTATGGGTGGCATCCTGCTGGCGGCGGTAGGTGCGGCCGATATTGATCATTCTGATCGGCGGCTGGCCGAGGCGCTCCATTTCCCGGACCTGGCCGTTGGAAGTATGGGTAGTCAGCACCATTTTGCCCTTTTCCGGATGAGCCGGCCCGTCGACAAAAAATGTTTCCCACTCGTCGCGCGCCGGGTGGTTGGGCGGCATGTTGAGGGCTTCAAAAACGTACCAGTCCCAGTCTACTTCTGGGTAGCTAACGCGGGTAAAGCCAATTTTTTCAAAAATGTGGGTAATTTCTTCGATAGCCTGGGAGATGGGGTGGACACCGCCAACTTTGGGCTGCAGGCCGGGGATGGTGAGGTCAACCCAGTCGGCCGGCCGCTTGCCTGCTTCGCTGATTTTGGCGATCACGGTTTCCAACTCGGTTTTTAGCTCGTTGAGCAACTGGCCGGCGGCCGGCCTTTCCTCTGGACTGATGGCGGCGATTGACTTCACCAAGTCATTGAAAAGACCCTTTTTGCCGAGGTACTTGGTTTGCAGCGCTTGGGGGTCCGGCTCGGTTTCTTGTTGAATCCTGTTTTTGAGCTGAGTAGCTTGTTCTTGAAGTTCTGAAATTGTCATAGCTTTTTCTATATTATAGAGATCTTTTTATTGTACTACCAGTTTGATGGGAGTGAACCATCCCATTCCGGCCGTTTCGCTTCGCCACCTCCAGCCTGGTTATTTCCATTATTTTCTCCCTCCCCTTGATTAGATTCGCCTTCTTTTTCTTCCTCAGGAGTTGGGGAGTAAGCCCAAGGACTCCTTTCGATATCTTTCACTTTTATCTTTCTACTCCCGGGAACGAAAAAAGCTCCCTCTGGGGAGCCTTCTTTTATACTATGCACTAACCGCCTCCCCCATTAAGTTCCGGAGCTAAAGTAAAAAGCGGTAAAATACTGAACGCTGTGCATGTGTGAAGAATTGTAACAGAGATGATGAGCAAATGTCCAGCCAATGATATACTTATTACGTGGCTATGGACAGATTATTACTAAGTTAATAAAATGAGTGACTCATTATGCCAGAAGAGAAATTAAACCAGACGCCTGACCTGGCAGCAAGTGACTCTTTCGCCGGAGCTGAACTGGCTACTAAAACTGGTTTTGCCGGTAAAATCAAAGAGCAGTTGGTGCAATTTAAGGAAAATCCTCAGGAAACTTGGCATAATATTAAAAAAGAGGCAGAAAAGAAAACACAAATGCTTTTTAGAAAAAGAGCCCGCTCCAGAAGAAGATCAAATGTTGATATTGAGCAGAAGCGCTTGAGGAACATTAAGCTGCTTCGTCTGGGTGCGATTGGCGCGATGGTTGGGGTGGTTTTAATGATTGTTGTTTTCTTTGGCGCCTTTGCCTGGTACTCCCGCGAGCTACCTAAGCCGGGTGAAGTGGTGCGCCGCCAGGGTTTCAGCACCAAAATCTACGCTCGCAATGGTGAAATGTTGTACGACTTATACAACGACGAGCGGCGCACCCCAGTCAGCTTTGGCCAAATTCCGGATTCCCTCAAACAAGCCGTGGTAGCGGTGGAAGACAAAGATTTTTACAATCATAAGGGTTTCGATGTCATGACGATTGTCCGGATTCCTTACAACGTGATTTTCCGCAATCGAGTGGTGGGTGGCTCTACCCTCACTCAGCAGTTGGTGAAAAATGCCCTTTTGACCAATGAGCGCAGTTTGGAAAGAAAATTCAAGGAACTGGTACTGTCGCTGCAAATTGAGCGCACCTTTACTAAAGACGAAATTTTGGAGATGTACTTGAACGAAGCTCCTTATGGTGGTACTGCTTGGGGGATTGGCACGGCTTCGGAGCTGTACTTTAATAAACCCGTCTCGGAGCTTAACCTGGTAGAATCAGCTATCTTGGCTGGTTTGCCGCAGCGTCCGACCGCTTACTCTCCCTACACTGGCAAAACTGATGAAGACGGCACTCCTCTTTGGCAAATCCGCACCAGGGGTGTTTTACGGAGAATGTTTGAAGACGGTTATTTAACTGAGTTAGCCTATGAAGATGCCTTGGCTCAACTTGATGAAGTCGAGTTTGAGCGTTCGCAGCTTAATATCAAAGCGCCACACTTTGTTTTTTATGTCCGTGATTTGTTGGCTGAAATGTATGGTGAAGAACTGGTGGAAACCGGCG
This sequence comes from uncultured Pseudomonadales bacterium, assembly GCA_964633875.1. Lineage (GTDB taxonomy): Bacteria > Patescibacteriota > Microgenomatia > UBA1400 > PJMF01 > UBA1370. Next base: position 78,510 of record CAZWKL010000005.1, on the reverse strand, counting down.
GTTTCAAAGTGACCACTACGCTCGATGTAGCGCTCCATGATCAGGCACAAAACATAGTTTTAGAAGAAGTGGAAAAAGTTGAAGAATCCCTCCATATCACCAACGGCGCTACCATAGTCATGGATCCGCGCAGCGGTGAGATTCTCAGCATGGTTGGCAGTCGTGATTACAGCAACTCGGAGATTGGCGGCCAATATAATGTTACTGTTGATGGCCTACGACAGCCTGGCTCCGCCATCAAACCGCTCACTTATTTGGCGTTGCTGCAGCGCGGTTATACGCCTGCCAGCATTTTGGTGGATGTGCCCACGACTTTTCAAGCCTCTGCCAATGATCAACCTTACAATCCGCAAAATTACGACGGCCAGTTCCGCGGTCCGGTCAGTGTCCGCAACAGTTTGGGCAGCTCACTCAACATCCCGGCGGTGAAAGCGCTTGGTATTGTTGGAGTGGAAAACTTCCTTGAGTTGGCCTACGAGATGGGCCTGGACACTTTTGAGCCCACTCAAGCTAACTTGCGGCGTTTTGGTTTGGCGGTTACTCTTGGGGGTGCTGAGGTTCGCATGCTTGATTTGGCTACAACTTACTCTGCTTTTGCCAATAGCGGCAAGAAAGTTGAGCCGGTGGCGATTCTCAAAGTAGAAGATAAAGATGGTAACGTCATGTATGAACATCGTGAAGTGGAAGGCAAGCAAGTCATCAAAGAAGAAGAAGCTTTTCTGATTAGCAACATCCTTTCTGACAATAACGCTCGAACCCTGGCTTTTGGTGCTAACTCACTGCTTAACACTGGTCGCCCGATTGCGGTCAAGACCGGTACTACCAATGACCTCAGGGACAACTGGGCTATCGGTTGGAGTCGTGAAGTTTTGGTAGCCACCTGGGTGGGTAACAATGACAATACCGCCATGAGAGCTGTGGCTTCCGGAATTTCTGGCGCTACGCCTATTTGGCGGCGAGTGATTTTGGCGGCCCTGGAGCATGGTTATGGTGCGCCGGAATGGCCGGTTCCCTCTGGGGTTGAACAGGCGCAGGTAGACCAAATTTCAGGTTACCCAGAGCATCATGGTTTTGCCACCAAAACTGAGTGGGTCATTAAAAATACTTTGCCACCCTTGCCTGATCCTGTGCATGCTATGCTGAAAGTTTGCAGAGAGGATGGCCGGGACAAACTGGCCAATGATGCCGATGTTTTGCGCAACAGATATGAGGAAAGAGAGTACATTGTTCTCAAAGAAGATGATCCGGTGAGCAAGGATGGTATTAATCGTTGGCAAATTGGCATTGACGCTTGGCTGTCTCAGGTAGATAACGAAAAATACAAATATCCGACTGAATACTGTGGTGAGGCTGGCGCTGTTTACGCCACCATTTCTCAACCAAAAGACAAAGAGAATTTCAGCGGTGAAGACATTAATGTCAAGATTGAAGCCAATTCATCTGCAGGTATAGAAAAGTTGGAGCTTTATGTCAACGGTAGCCGCCGGGAGACTATTAATGATCGCAAGTATGAAGGCAAGATTAACCTACCTAAAGGCAAGTACACCCTGAGGACCATTGCCTATTCCCGTGATGGGGATAAGTACGAGAGTTCTGAGAGACGCATTGGTACCGGTGGCATGAAGTGGGACGAGGAAGAAGTTGAGTATGCTTGCAACTCCAGATGTGAGAATAATGCCCAGTGTCGCACCGCCGATGCAGATTTTATCTGTCACAATGGCCGTTGCCGGTTAGAAGATAATCCCAGTTCCAACCAATGCAATCCACCGATTGTGGCTACCCCAACCCCTCCTTTGTCTGGTGGGGGCGATGAGGATGATGACGAAGATTAATGCGGTTGGCAGTGATAAGCGTGGTGATGGCAAACAATAGCATTCCCGGGAAAAGCGTCAGTAAATAATGGTCTAAAGCAAAAGCCGGCGTGAGTATTATCGCGGCCAGAAGAATATTTCCCCTCCAGCCATTTTGTTTAACTTGCCTATTTTGTTTAATGAGTAGAAATAAAGCGATTAAGAAAACTATTCCGGCCAGGCCAGTTTCAGCAAACCACAACAAGCCGCCATGATGCGCTGGCTGAACAAAGCGCACTACTTCTCTCTCCGGGCTGTACTGCTCCACATACCGGGTAAAAGAATTCAGACCTGTTCCAGCCAGAGGGTTTGAGCCGCCCATTCTAATAGCAGCGGTGTTGAGGTAGCTGCGGCGCAGGATGGAATTTTGATCCATAAATGGCAAGGCTAGGCCATTGGCAGCGAAGAAATAAACCATCATTGGGGTGGCAATAAAAATCACCGCTGCCAAACTCAACAAGATTTTCTGCCGCTTCAGCACTAAAGTAGCCAGGCCAAGTCCGAGGCTCAGCCAAGCGGAAACAGAAAAAGTCAGCGTCAGGGCAATGGTTCCGGTAATGCTGGCTAAAATTGCCAGCAAGGATTTCCAAACGGGGTTGTTTTTTGCAGAGAAAGTGACCAGCCAGATTGTGAGCAGATAAATGGCCAAAAATCCACCCAGCAGATTTGGATGAGCGGTAGTACCGTAAGGCAGTACCAGTTCTCTGCCCTGCAGCGTAGTTTTGGCCAGACTAAGGTAACTAGAAATATTCGGTTCGCCCAGCAGGTTGTAGCCATAAACCGAGGTTTGTTGGACGAATTGGTAGATGCCCACCAGGGATTGAAAAATAATGGTCACAGTCAACGCCAGGTAAATAGCGGTCGGAATTCCTTTTCTTTGTTTGCTGGGTTTTAGTAGGCTGGCGGCGCTGAGCATCAAGGTCCAAATTAGCAGCAAATTGCCCAGTTGCCAGGAGCCGACGACAGGCGCTTGTAAGCTGGTGTGGGTGGCAATAACCGCGCTGGAGATTAAAAGCAGACTTGACAGGAAAGGATGCCGGCGTAGTGAAGCAAGAATGGCGGCTAAGTTGAGGTTTTTGTTGATGATGGCTTTGAGGAGTGAGAGCAGCACGAAAGCGGCGACAAAAATTTGTGAAAGGTAAAGTTTAGGGATTAAATAGTCTACTCTTAAGCCACTGACATAGGAAAATTGCTCAGTTAAATTAAGAAAAAGGTTGGTGGGCGCCAAAAATATAATGGTTGAGAGCAATAAAATTAATACTTTGTTCATCTTAGGTTGGGTAAAGATATCATACCCATTGGTAGTTATTAAAAAAGCCCCAGCTGGCGGCTGCCAGCTGGGGCCCATATTTCCAAACTTTATTTACTTTTAATCTTCTCAACCACCGTTTTGAAAGCCGGAAAATCATGTACAGCCAACTCACTGAGCATTTTTCTATTGAGCTCGACATTGGCAGTTTTAAGATCGCGAACGAAACGTGAATAATTGTAGCTCGGATCAGCTTCTTTGACCGCGGCGCTAATACGGACAATCCAGAGTTTGCGAAAGTCGCGTTTGCGGAGCTTCCTCCCGACGTAGGCGTATTGGCCAGCGTGAAGCACAGCTTCTTTGGCGCGTTTGTACAAGCGGCTGTTGGTGCCGCGATAGCCTTTGGCTAATTTTAAAATTTTCTTGTGGCGTTTTTTTCTGGTGGTGCCAGTTTTTGTCCTTGCCATATTGACTTTCTCGCCCGGTGCTATTCGCTGAGGGCCGACAGGTGATCCTGTCTGTTAATTTTTATTGGCGCAATTAAGCTTGCCCGACCATTTGTTTAATTTTTTTGGCTATTTTACCGGTGACTTCAACCGGTTTGCGGTATTTTCTGATGGCTTTTTTGCTTTTCTTGCGCCTAAGGTGGCGCATGTTTTGTGAGCGCCGTAAAACTTTGCCGGTTTTGGTGATCTTAAAACGGCGAGTTACCCCTTTTCTGGTTTTCTGTTTGATTTTTTTCATCATTCTCCTTTGTCTTTAATTGCCTTTAGTTTTTGACTGGCATCAGCTGAGCAATTAACTTTTTGCCCAACAATTTTGGCTCCATTTCCACCGCGGCAATATCTTTGGTCGCCTCAATAACATTGGCAAAAATATCATATCCAAATTCTTTTTTGGTGATGGCCCTGCCTTTAAACATCAGACTGAGGCGGACCTTGTCACCTTTTTCCAGAAAGTTTTTGACTTTTTTAAGCCTGGATTCAAAGTCCCCTGCTCCCATAAAGGGTGTGAAACGGACTTCCTTAATATCTTGCGACTTGGCTTTCTTCCGGCTGGCAGCATTTTTTTGCTGAAGCTGATACTTGTATTTGGCCAGTTCAATAATTTTGGCCACCGGCGGATTCGTTTGCCCGGTGATCAAAACTAAATCTTTATCCTGCTCTTTGGCTCTGGCGATAGCTTCTCTGGTGGGCATGACGCCGACCTGCTCACCTTTATCGTCAATCACCCTGACCTCATCAGCCCTGATAAATTGATTGTGAGCAATGCGATCTTTTCTTTTGTATGGATTATGTGCCACTTTTTTCTACTATCCTTTCTCTTTGATACGCTGAACGGATGGAATTATACCCTACTTTGCCCTGTAGACCAAGCCGGATATAGCCGTTTTCAGAAATACTATTATATCAGAGTTCACTTGAGGGGAATAGGGAGAAAATAGTATGTTATGATATATTTTGGTAATTTAATAGGAAGGAGAAAAATGCATGAACATAATAAAGATATTGGTCCAGTGCAAAATGCTGAGTTAACATTCTCTGAGCCTATAAACTTTCCTAGGTTGTTGGAGCTGTGTAAGGCGATGAAGCCAGGCGACCAATTAAACTGCGTGGTTGCTACTGGGGGCTGGCTTTTTAATAGGCAGATGAGTCGTTTGAAGGAAAAACTTGAGCAATTTAGAGAAGCAAAGTCATTTACAATTGAGTACGCAGAGCTGCCTTTTAAAGATAGGGGAACCAGACACGAGTTTGTAGTCACTTGTTTGGAACCAGTTGAAAAATCGGATCTAGGGTGAACTCGAGAGGACTCGAACCTCTGACCTCTTCGATGTCAACGAAGCGCTCTAACCAACTGAGCTACGAGTTCTTATTTAATTTTCAACCTCCCGCCCTCTTCGATGTCTCCGCCGTAGGCGGACTAACCAACTGAGCTACGAGTTCTTATTTGAGGAGTGCATTATAGCAAGAAATTGAGGCGCTGGTCTACCAAACATTACCCTCCACTCCTGGCATTGCTAACCTCATGATGCATCATGTCATAAATGGTTTTGGTTTTTTCGTGACCGCCTTTGCCTTCAAGACTCATCAAGCCCGCGCCGCGCTTTTTTCTTTTCTTAGTTTGCATTTGAGTGGCCCAAGTTCTGGCGCTGTGAATTCGTTTTCTCAGCAGCATAATAAAAGCCCTGAGTTTTTGGAAGAAATTGATGTAGTATTTGCCTTCACCCGGATCGACTGTTTCGGTCATGAGGGTAAGCTCAATATCTCGGTCGAAAGCGGCCACTTCTTTGGAGAGCAATTTAAGCTCTTTGCGCAACTCTTCAATCTCTTTTTTGACCTGTTTTTCCCTGGCATCAAAAAGATCTTTGTTGTCAACGGGATTAACCCTGTCATGCAGCTTGCGTTTGAGTGCTTCACGCTGCTGCTCTTCCTTAAGCTTTTGCTTTTGGATGGCTTCCCATTCTGAGTCAAACAAATAGTCATCAGTCAGTCCATCGCCGGTTTTGGCGAGGGCCTCGCTGAAGGGGTTTTTCTTTGCTGCACCTGCGGATTGCTGATTGTTATAGGATGATTTTTCAGTTTCAGCCAAGGCCCTGGCAAATGGATTATTCGCAGGACTAGTGCCGTTTGTGCCTGGTGATTTTTTCTGTCCGTTGTTGTTCATGGTAATCTGCACATTCAGTGTGCAAGTTTAATTTGCGCAATTATAGGATTACCAGGCGTAAATGTCAACGCTATGTTAGGGATTTCTCTGGCTGGATCGCTGATTATAAAGACGCAACAAAATTTGCCACCTTGCGACGCTTGAGAGTTTGCTCGATTAAAGCACGGTACTGAGGATTATTCTTTTGCTCTGCTCGGAGCTTTTGGTCCTCAATTTTATCGAGTTGCTCTTCAATTTCCTGGTCAGTCACCTCAAGTTTTTCCTCTGCTGCAATCGCGTCTAAAAGGAAAGTGAGCTGAATTCTTCCCAGTGTTTCAGACGCAAATTGGGCTGAAAGTTGTTCGAAGGTAATGCCTTGGTGTTGCAAAAAATCTTCAAGTTTCATATTCATGCCCTCAAGTTTGCCCACTAAGTTATTGAGCTCATATCTTACTTCTTCTTTGACTAAAAGCTCAGGAATTTGTGGACCATTTTCCTCGACCAAAGCCTGGTAAATATGGCTGAGTTCGTGTTCTTTTTTCTGCTCTTCATTAGGCTCAGTAAGATTTTTTGCCGTTTCAGCCGCTTTTTTACCCTCTTCCGGATCTTTTTTTGTTACTGATGCCACAGTTTTGGCATGAGCCTTTTTAGTCTCTTTGATTTGCTCCTCGAGGTGCTTGGCAGCAGCTTTTTTGGCTTTCTTAACTACATTTTGGTAATTTTTAAGGTTTACCTCTGGTTTTTGGGCAATATGAACTTCAATCACCCAGTCACTACCTTTTTCTAGCTTGACCGGATGAAATTCAGGTTGAGTCAAGGGGCGGTAGTTATTTTTAGTGATTTCTGCTTGATAGAGGTCCGGAATCAGTTGCTGCAGGGCATGTTCAATGATTTCATTTGGGCCGATTTTTTCTTCGGCGATTTTGGTAGGAACAGCGCCTCTTCTAAAGCCTGGAGCAGCCACATTTTTCTTCAACCGGTTGAGGGCTTGTCTATATGCCTTGGCAGTATCAGCTGCCGGCAAAGTTAGGGTGATGACGGTGTTGTCAATAATAGGGCTCTTCTTGGGAGCGTTGACTGTAGTTTTGGTTTTTGTTGATGATTGAGTTTTCGCCATAGGGGTGCATTATATACAGGAAGGTCTTTTTTCTCAAACCAGATTAAAAGTTCTATTTGGCTTTTTGCTTTTTGAGCCAGATTTTCTTCGGTTATAATAACTAGATACCGCCGGCGCAGTACCAAAGTGGTCTAATGGCGAGGTCTGCAAAACCTTCGATTCACGGGTTCGAATCCCGTCTGCGCCTCTTTTTGTTTGTTGTTTGTTCTATTGTTTGGTATTAGTTATACTAAAAGGTGTGCGTACTCTGTTAGCGAATATCCGCGCTGTAGATATTGATTGGCAAGGTTTCTTTATTAAAATTTTTCAACTTTTGGAAATTACCGTGATTGTGGTGGGTTGGATGGGCAGTAGCTTGTTGATCCAACAGTATGACACCTACCGTCTAGCGATTGAGCAAATAGGCAATTTTGCCGGCTCGGCGGCGATTTTTTTGTATTCAATGACTTTGGTTCCGGGCATTCTCAAAAGGCTGAAAGTTAAACCTGAGTACACGGTTCCTTTGGCCAATTTATTGGTGATCTTTCGGAGGCGAATGGGCATTTTGATGTTCTTGCTTTTGTTTGTTCATCTGCTTTTTATTTTTATTCTCCCTGCAGTTATCCAGGAAGGGCTTCATTATTGGTATGAACAGATCTGGCAAGGTCAAATTTGGGGACTAACGGCCTTGATTTTGCTCATTCCTCTCTGGATTACTTCTAATGACTTGGCTATTGAATTACTGGGTAACTGGAGACACATGATTCACCGCCTTACCTATATTATTATGATTTTCATCTTTTTGCATGCTGTCTATATTGGCTCCATCTGGGCCGTTCTCCTGTTATTACAGTTTATCGTTTTGGTAATTTCCTGGATCAGATATTGGCAGGTATCTTCCCAAGAATAATTTGCTAAAATATCACCCCATGAGTAGCGCTGTTAAAACCTACTACATCCATACTTTTGGTTGCCAATCCAACAAAAGTGATTCTGAAAGAATTGCCGGTGATTACTTGTCTCGTGGCTATGCTGAAGCTAAGGATTGGCGGCAGTGTGACGAACTAGTAGTCAATACTTGCGCGGTCAGGCAGCGGGCTGAACATCGGGCGCGGGGATTTATTCACAACGTGGTGGTTTATTTTCATGAATTGGGTCAGCAGCGGCCCAAGATTATTCTCACTGGCTGCATGACCCATCACGGCAACGAAAAATTATATGAAATGATCCCGGCAATTGATGAAATTTTGCCGATCAACGAGGTTGGTTTTAATCAAGCGGCAGTGAGGAAAGATCAAAAACACGCCTGGATACCGATTTCGACTGGCTGCAATTCTTTTTGTACTTATTGCATCGTGCCCTACTCACGCGGCCGGGAACAATCAAGGCCATTTGAGGCCATTATGCAGGAAATGCAAGCTTTGGTTGATAAAGGTTATGAAGAGGTAACTTTGCTGGGCATGAACGTTAACTCTTGGGGGTTAGAAAAAGTAGGGATTGGGTTTAGGAAATTGATGCTGGAAAACAAAGGTTTTACCAGGAAAGACCTGCCGGACAACCAATCTCAGTATTTACGGCCGACTGAAACTCCACCGTTTGTGAGGCTGCTGCAGGCAATTTCGCAGTTTAAGCAGATCAAGAAAATCAGGTTTATGACCAGCAATCCTTGGGATTTTCATGATGAACTAATCGATGAAATCGGCAAAAACAAGAAAATTGACCGCTATGTCCATTTGCCGGTGCAATCCGGCAGCAACCAGGTGCTTTACCGGATGAACCGCGGTTACACCAAAGAGAGATATTTGGAGGTGGTGGAAAAACTGAGGCAAGCTGATCCAAAAATTGTCTTAGGCACGGATATTATTGTTGGCTTTCCTGGCGAAACCGATGAAGAGTTTGCGGAAACGGTGAAGTTGGCTGAGGACGTTGATTGGCAAGTGGCATTTATTGCCATGTACTCTCCTCGTCCCGGCACTGCCAGCTGGAGAATTTATCCTGATGATATTCCTCATCATGTCAAGAAAGAACGCTGGGAGTACCTGGACCAAATTATTAACAAAGACAACTTGTCCAATCGCCCAGTGGTAGTATAAAAGTATGCAACTTCCGGTACTCTCAATTGTTGGTCCGACGGCTAGCGGCAAAACTGATCTAGCGCTGAACTTAGCCCATAAACTCTTGGCTGAAAATGTAGCTAGTGGGGTGGCGGTAATTTCAGCTGATTCCCGCCAAGTTTATCAAGGCCTAGAACTTTTAACAGGCGGAGATATTCCGGTTAATTTTGTGAAAAAAGTTGATGATGAACTGGATTATGCTTACTTCGTTGCGGCCGAAACAAACAAGCTTTCTCTTCACGGTATAAGTATTATTGGGCCGATCGATGAGTGGTCAGTGGCCCATTTCAGAGCTATGTCACAACAACTTATAAAAAAATATATTGTGAAAAATTATGCCATTATAATTGTTGGTGGCACCGGCTTATATCACGATTATTTCCTCTCTAATGATCCGGCTATTAGTGTTGCTCCTAATTTTGCTGTGCGTGAAAAAGCAGGCCAACTTTCTTTGGCAGGACTAAAAGATTGGGCTGAAAATGCCGATCCAAAAAAGTATCAACAAATGAATCACTCAGACCAAAACAACCCCCGCCGCCTTATTCGTCTGATTGAAATTGCTCAAGCTCAACCGACCGCACCCATCCAAATTTCAGAAACTCTAGAAGCTTTAAAACACTTTTATCTTGGTTTGCGACTTGAACCTGAAGAATTAGCCAAAAGAATTAAATCCCGGGTTTTATCGCGACTGAACGGAGGCGCGATTCTGGAAGTGGAACAAGTTGCCAGCTTGCTTGATGCCACCAAAACCACTAGCCCGGTTTATAAAACCTTGGGATTCAGAGAAGTTTTAGCTTACACACAAGGCGAGATATCTAAAACAGAATGCGTAGAAATCTGGACCAAAAAAGAACTTTCCTACGCCAAAAGACAAACGACCTGGTTTAAGAAAAATAAGAAAATCACTTGGCTAAAAGCCGAAAACCCCGAAATCGTAAATGAAGCTTATACATGCTATACTGAATTTTATGATGTCTCTATTTTCTGATAAACGAACAATTTTTGTAGCCCCCCAGTCTATTCTTTTGACAATTTTCATTCTGCTAACGCTTTATTTTCTTTTTTATATCAAAGACATTTTGCTACTGATGCTCCTGGCCTTTATTATCATGGTGGCATTAAGGCCAGTGGTGATGTGGTTTAGGAATCGTCTGAAATTTCAAAAATTTTTGGCTATAGTCGCTACTTACATTATTTTTCTAGCAGGACTATTGGTTTTCTTGTTATTTGTTTTGCCTCCGTTAGCAAAAGAGGTGATAGAGTTTATTTCGTCTGTTGATTTGCCTGCTATTGAGAACGAGATCAAAACCTTCGAATTCTCTCTCAGTCAACTTAATGATTACGCTGACAGAATCGGGCAATCAGTCAATATGGTTTTTAACGTCATCAACGCGACTTTTAGTACAGTTTTCAAGTTACTGACAATCTTTGTGATCTCAGTTTACTTAATGATTGATCGCGATAATCTTTATAAAAAAATTGGTTGGTTTACCAATAAACCAAAACATTTCCGTCAGGCAAAAGGGTTTATTGACTCAATCGAGCTGCAGCTGGGCGGCTGGGTGCGAGGACAAGTCATCTTAATGCTGGCTGTGGGCTTGTTTACTTACATTGGCTTGATGCTACTGGGCATTCCACGCGCTCTGCCCCTGGCGCTGATCGCTGGCTTACTGGAAATTGTGCCCAATATTGGTCCGACCGTTTCCGCCATTCCTGCCATTATCATTGCCTATTTGGCTTTTGGGCCGGTGATGGCGCTAGTTGTGTTGCTGCTTTTTGTGGTGATTCAGCAAGTAGAAAATAATTTGTTGGTGCCAAAAGTGATGAGCGCTCAAGCCAATGTCAATCCTTTAATTTCAATCCTCTCAATTTTGATTGGCCTGAAGTTGGTAGGTGTTCTTGGCGCACTTTTAGCTGTACCTAGTTACATTATCTTGAGAACTACCTACGTCACCTTTTTCAATTTGGTTGATAAAAAAGACATTGAAAAAATAGAAAAAGCTTAATATCTCCGACTAAATCAGCTCCAAAATTCTCTTTTTTGTTGTATAATGTTTCCACAGAGTTCGGTAATGGCCTGTTGCGCTCAACGCAATGGGAGGAAAGTCCGGACAGCAGAATAGAGGGTGTTTGGCGGTGGCCTCTTCGTGAGGTTTAAGCCAAAGGTCCGCCCCCGGGCGGATACAGTCAGAGCCACAGAGACGAGCTGCGTAGCGGCAGTTGAAACGACCAAGCTATCGGGTGCTGGTTTGGCTCAGGCCAAATGGGCGGCAATCCTCCCCGCTGCAACTGACGAGTTTCATCGCATTGGATCTATTCCCAGCCGCTTTATAGCGGCCGATGATAAAGCTTCAGGCATTAGATAAATCATTACCTAGTACAGAATCCGGCTTATGAACTCTGTATCAAAATCCTTCACTTGGTCACGTTGTGGAGGATTTTTTATAGAAACTCATTGTCTTGGTATTTACTATTTCTACTAATATTCCGTATAATGCAATCAGGAGGTTTTATGGATACAAGCTACGCCACCTTTATTTCTCTGGTTAATAATGCCCTAGCTGGCATGATTGCCTATATTCCGCAACTGGCTGCGGCTTTGGTAATTTTTGTGGTGGGTTGGATTTTGGCGAAGGTTATTAAGGGTTCGGTCTTAAAAATTCTTAAGACGGTGTTCGATTCAAAAGTGGTTAAGAAAGCGCCAATTAGCGATTTTTTCAAACGCGGAGAACTTGATCATAAAATCGAGGACTTAATTGCGTCAGTGATTTTTTGGATTATTATGTTGGTGGTGATTCATTCGACGGTAGCGGTTTTGGGTTTGTCTTCACTCTCGCATTTGTTGGAGCAAATTATCAACTACATTCCTAATATCATCGCCGCGTTTATAGTCTTTATTTTTGGTGTTGTTTTGGCTGGGCTGGTTGAAAGTTTAGTGAAGAGTGCGGTCAGATCAATTGATGGCCGCGACAACAAAAGTGCCTTGGTAGCTGGTAAGCTAGCAGGCTATTTTGTTTTCAGCATTACCGGGTTAGTGGCGGTTTCTGAGCTGGGAATCGCCAGAGAATTTATTCTGATTTTGTTTATTGGTTTTGTGCTGATGTTTTCTCTTGGGTTTGCATTGGCAATCGGGTTGGGAGCTAAAGATTTGATTCAGGAAATGTTGCATGATTGGTATCACCAGATTAGAGAAGAAGAATAGCTTCAATTTCAATGTATGACAGTTTTTGACTCAATTTTTCTTGGAATTGTCCAAGGCCTAACTGAATTTTTGCCGATTTCCAGTTCTGGACACTTGGTGGTGACTCAAGCTTTACTTGGAGTGACAGATCACAATGTGCTGTTTGAAGTGATGCTTCATTGCGCTACTTTGTTGGCGATTTTGCTTTTTTTCCGTAAGCAAATTTATGAATTAAAGGCTCAGAAAATTGTTTTACTGCTGGTTGCTTTTGTGCCTGCTGGACTGGTGGGCTTTTTCTTTAATGATTTAATTGTAGAGTCATACAGCAATGTCTTGCTAGTGGCTTTGTCGCTGCTGGTTTCTGGTGTGATTAATTTCATGATTAGCAGGGAATTGAAACTGCATTCTCTGGGAAAAAAGGCGGAAAAACCTGAAAAAACAACGCTTACTTATCGGAGCGCTTTGACCATTGGTTTATATCAAATGATTGCCCTGATTCCGGGTGTGACCCGCTCCGGATCAACCGTTTTGGGAGGATTAAAGCAAGAACTGAGCAGAATCAAGGCCTTTGAATTTTCGTTTTTAATGGCAATCCCGGTAATTTTAGGAGCAAGCGCCAATGAGTTGGCAAAACTGGAAACATTCAGTTTGGCAGAGATTGATGAGTTGGTTTTTGGGATTGGTTTTCTGTCTGCTTTTGTAGTTGGGCTTGGCAGCCTTTGGCTGCTTAGAGCCATGATTAACAGGGCTAAGTTTGAGTATTTCGCCGTTTACTGCTGGTTGGCTGGGACTAGTTTGCTTATTTTTCACTTTGCCGGCGCTATCTAAGCCCCAAATGAAGCACAATGACGCAGTTTTCGCCGCCATATTCTCTGAAGCTATGACAATCCGCTGCTAACCCCATTTCTTCGTAATTAGGTTTAAGCATTTGTTCATTGTGTGTCTCGCTTTCAGACCAGGCTTGAAAAACTTGCCAGGGAGTGTTGTGGCTGAGAGAAATATTTTCTCCGGCCATTTTGTAATCATATCCTGCTGAGTTGAAGAGATACCATGATTCTTGGTTGACGGTGTCTTCATGACGGTAATATTTTTGGCTGATCATGTCGTTGATTTTGGCAGCAGCGCTTTCTTCTAGGCGGGGATCGATTAAGAGTGGGCTGAGATTATTTTCTTTCCGGTGGGCGTTGATGAGTAAGTAAAGCCCTTCAGTATTAAAATCTCTTTGTTGGTTGGTTGCTTCCTGAATATTTTTTTGGTCAGCAACTGGCTTGGGGGAGGAAAGCTCAGGCAATAAGTAGACTGCCTGAGAAAGAGCCAAAATTAGTATTATCACTAAAGCAATCTTAAAATACTTATTTTTAAGCATAAAATCATTGTAACATCCGGTACTGCAGGGCCTCGGCCAGGTGTCTTTTTTCAATCATGGCTGATGAGGTTAAATCGGCAATGGTCTGGGAAACCTTAATTACGGAAAAGTAGCCTCTGCTGGTTAGGGGTAGTTTCTTGCTGGCTTTTAAGAGCAATTTTGAGGCCTCATCTGTTAAAAAACAGTGCTTTCTTACTCCCCGTGAATCAAGCTCAGAGTTTGAATTATAGCGGGTGTTTTCGTACCTCTGAGCTTGTTTGTCGCGAGCTTTTCTAATTGTTGCTGCGATTGCTTGCCAATTTTGGTTTTGGCTCCGGGTGGTAAGGCTCTGAGGATTGACAGGTTCAATAAAAAGCTGAAGGTCGATCCTGTCTTTGAGCGGGCCTGACAACTTACTCTGATATTGATGAATTTGATAAGGAGTGCAATTGCATTTGCGGTGGTGGCTACCGGCGTAGCCGCATGGGCAAGGATTGGCTGCCGCAATTAAAGCAAAGTTTGCCGGATATTGAGCAGTGCCAACCGCTCTTTTGATCGTAATCGTACCTTGTTCTAGTGGCTCTCTTAGCGCTTCTAGACTGATTCGTGGAAATTCATTAATTTCATCCAAAAAAAGCACGCCTTTGTGAGCTAGGGAAATTTCACCCGGAAGCAGGTCTGCGCCTCCTCCAAGCAGACCGGTGATAGTAATAAAATGATGTGGACTGCGGAGGGGGCGGTAGGTGATCAAGCCATTTTTCAATTCTCCGGCTAAAGAATGAATACTCGATATCTCGGTGGCCTCTTTTTGGTTGGGCGGCGGCAGGAGTGAGGTGATTGCTTGAGCCAACATGCTTTTGCCGCTGCCAGGAGGCCCGATCATCAGCAAGTTGTGTCCGCCTGCCGCCGCGATCTCCAGAGCTCTTTTAGCTTGACCATGTCCGGAAATGTCATCAAGCGTAATTTTATACTTTTCCCGAGCAGTAGTAATAAACTCTTGCTTTTTTAGTTCAGCCAGCTTTTTTCCTTTGGCAAAATCAATTAGATCACGCAGGTGCCTGATGGGAAAAATTTTAATTCCCCGGAGATGTTGCACTTCTCTAACGTTCGCTGCAGGCATCAGTACCCGCGAGTAACCCATGCTTTTGGCAGCGATGAGCAGCGGCAGCGCTGCTTTCATCGGCTTGATTTCCCCATTTAGTGCCAACTCTCCAAAAAACATAGTCGACTCCATATCGACGCTCAAAATGCCATATTCCTTGAGCAAAGAAGCCACAATAGCCAGTTCAAAACAACTGTCTTTTTTGCGAATATCGGCCGGAGCCAGATTGACGATTGTACGTTTGGCTTTAATCCTCACGCCACAGTTTTGCAAGGCGGTAGTAATGCGTTCTTTGGCTTCCGTTACGGTTCGAGAAGGTAAGCCAATGATAATTAATTTGGGTTGACCACGGGCAATATCTACTTCGATTTCAATTTTGATTGGCTTAAGACCAATCATGGTGGCGGAATAAGTTCTTGATGACACAAGCAAGTTTTAGCTCATCAAGCTTGCAAAAACTGTAGCATCTAATTTGGTCGGAGAAATATGTGGTTATCAACCCCAAACTTGCTCAATCAGCCGGTTGCAGTATCCCCACTCATTGTCATACCAGCT
This sequence comes from uncultured Pseudomonadales bacterium, assembly GCA_964633875.1. Classification (GTDB taxonomy): domain Bacteria; phylum Patescibacteriota; class Microgenomatia; order UBA1400; family PJMF01; genus UBA1370. The sequence continues at coordinate 63,375 of CAZWKL010000005.1, read as the reverse complement.
GACCACTTTTACCAAGTTGCCGCCAATCACGTTGGTGAAGTTCAAGTCCACAATCGAGGATTCCCGTCTGCCCACAATATCCGAAGAAACCAGCGGCTCATGGGTAACCGCCAGGATATTTTGCCATTTTTCTTCTTGGGCTGCGTTAATGAAAACTTGGTTGACTGCCTCTATCGTCACCTCGCGCCTCACCAAAAAAACCATATCCGAAATAGAACCGGTCCGCACCGGCACCCTCATGGCTAGACCGTCAAACAGACCCTGAAGCTCCGGCACTACTTCGGCAGTAGCTTTGGCTGCGCCGGTGGTGGTGGGAATAATATTTTCCGCGGCGCTGCGTGCCCGGCGCAGATCTTTGTGCGAGTTGTCTTGAGTGTTTTGATCGTCGGTGTAGGCGTGAATGGTGGTGAGCATAGCTTTTTCTACCCCAAAGTGCCGGACCATCAATTGAGCCACCGGTGCCACGCAATTGGTGGTGCAGGAAGCGTTAGAGCGGACTTTGTTATTTGAATCAAAGTTGTTGACACCAACAATAGCAGTACTGACACCCTCTCCTTTGGCCGGTGCCGAAATAATCACCGTTTCCGCTCCGCCCGCCAAGTGTTGCGCCGCTTTTTCTTCAGTGACAAAAACGCCGGTGGCTTCAATTACTGCCTGAACGCCATGCTGCCCCCAGGGGATTTTATTGGGATCGCGCTGAGCCAGCACAGTCATTGAGTAATTGCCATCAAGGGTAATCGTGCCCAGCACTGGATTTTCATCTGAAACTTCGTCTTTGGACTGGTGTCTTTCTGCCCGAACTTCACTGCCAAAAACTCCGTAATTAGTATCATACTTCAGCAAGTGCGCCCAGTCTTCAACCTCCATCGAACCGGAAGTGTTGATCACTTTCAAATCAGCTTGATCGCGGTAGTATTGCCACCAAACCCGGAGGCTGGTGCGGCCGATTCGGCCAAAACCGTTAATGCCAAATGTTTTTTTCATCATCAACCTTTCTGTGGTTTTCCCCAGAAATAACTGGCTAAATTTCATCTACTAACTAGAATATCATGACTTGAAGCTACTCCGCTAACTGAGTTTCCACTTCATTGCTGACGTAAGTGCCGATATCTTTGCCGTCTATAGCTTTGCTCAGATTGCCTTTTTTGAAAAGCTCAAAAACCATCACCGGCATGTTATTTTCCATCGACATAGCCAGAGCGGCAGTATCCATCACCTGGACTTCTTCCATTTTGATGGCGTCCTTAAATGAAAGTGTGGCAAACCGCTTGGCATCGGGATTTGTAGCCGGGTCCTTGTCGAAAATCCCATCAACTTTGGTGGCTTTAATCAGTACATCACAGTGAAGCTCCAACGCGTGCAGCGAAGCGCCAGTGTCGGTAGTGACATAAGGCACGCCGGTGCCGGCGCTCAAAATTACTACCCTGCCCTTTTCCATATGCCGGATGGCGCGCCGACGAATGAAGCTCTCGGCTACAGCCGGCATGGAAAGCGCCGATTGCATCCTGGTGGGGACGCCGATTTTTTCTAAAGCATCCTGCAACGCCAAGCCGTTCATGACAGTGGCCAACATGCCCATGTAATCAGCGGTGGCGCGCTCAATCCCGTGTTTTGAACCAGCCAAGCCGCGGAAAATATTGCCGCCGCCGATAACTATGGCCACTTGCACATGCTTGGCGTAAATTTCTTTAATTTGCTCTGCAACTTCAAGAGCAGCTTGGGGATCAATGCCGTACTCCCGGTTGCCGAGCAGAGATTCGCCACCAACTTTGAGCATCACTCTTTTGAATCTTGGACTTGCCATATTTTTCCTTAATTAATTATTGACTACAAAATTACAAAAATGGAACACGGGTTTTTAGCCGCAACCATTTCCAGCGCAAGTTTTCAACAACTCTAAATATTTTATACATGCCTGGGTCAAAAACAAGGTCGTAGGTGCCTAAGTATTCCACTAAGTCGCCACCATAACCGCTTTTGAACTTGTGAAAGCCATACCAAGGATCGGCAGCGCTGGCGTCCGGACCGAGTGAGCCCCACATATCAAAAGTAGTGCAGCCTTCCCTTTTGCCGAACTTAATAATTTCCCACATCATCAAATTGCTGGCCATGACGTTGCGGTGAATATCTCTTGAAGCGCCATAAGGATAATAAAGACGATTGTTGAAAATGAAAACAATCCAAGAAACCAAAATTTCTCCTTCATAGACAGCGTTGAAGATTCTCAGCATGCCGGAGCTACCCAACTCAGCCCACATTTTTCGGAAATAGTCCGGTGTATGGGCATAAAAACCTTGCCGCTGTGTTGTTTCCTCCAGAATTTTGATGTACTGCTCCATGCCTTCTTGAGTGGTGTTCTCGTAAATCTCCACACCTTTTTTGATGGCCAGCCGCACGTTGTACCTGGTTTTGCTTTCCAGATTGGTGAAGAGTTTATCTTCTGGTTGAGTGAGATCGAGGTGAAAAGTGTATTTAGTGAAAAGCGGCCTGCCTGGTTGTGCTCCCTTATCAAGTAAAAACTTGGTAATGGTGTTAAAACCCGATTTGGTCTCAATGCTCCTGGCTACATTGGGTTCTAGCTTAATGAAAAGAGCGTTATTTCTTTTGCCCAACTCTTTCAGGGTGTGGATTTGTTCTTCATCAGGCATGAAAGCCTTGGGGAGGTAGCCGACGTTTTTGTTGATAAACCGGTGAATATAGGGAAGTGGATGAAAAGTAACTTGAAAAGCTTTTTCGAGTTTGCCTTCACGGAAAAATCCGACCCGCTCTACCCGAGTGCCGGTTTGTTTGCGGAACTCACCCCACTCCCAAGATTGCAACGGGTGTTGGACAGCTTGGTTATATTTTTGCTTTTCTTCTTCCCTGATTTCACGCACGATCATACTGAGTGGTATTATAAAGAACTCATGACAAAACTCCAATCATGTTTCTTTTGTTCCTGTTTGGCCAGGTGTTGACTTTAACTGTCGATGAAAGCATCAAGGTCCAGTTCTCCCTTAATGATGCCCTCTACCAAATTTTCGTCTATCTGAACATATCGTCTGTTGGTTGGAGAATGATTTTCTTGATCACCGCCGGAAAAGTGCAAAATTTGCTCGGAAATGTCGCCCAAAAACCGGCTGCGAAGAGCATTTTGTTGGCTGCCGTATTGGTATCTGGAACGGGCGTAAGTTAAGTAAAGCTGAGATTTGGCCCTGGTAATCCCGACATAACAAAGCCTTCTTTCTTCTTCCATTTCTTCCGGGTCCAGCATTGATCGCGAGTGCGGCATCAGGCCATCTTCCATCCCCACCATAAAAACTACCTCAAATTCCAAACCTTTGGCAGAATGCAGACTCATCAGACTGACAGCATTGTTTGTTTCTTTTTCACTGACGTCGGCAAAAGCGTCGTCTTGAATGAGGGCAATATTTTCCAGCAACTGTTGCACGGTGGTAAATTGAGCGGCTACGTTGATCAGCTCGTGAACGTTTTCGATTCTGCTAAGATCCTCTTCATTTTCTTTGTTGTATTTATCCAGATAGCCGGTGACATCCAGGATGGATTTTAGAATGCCGGCCGGATCTTTGTCTTGCACCTTCTTACTCTGGAACCAGTTAGTAAATTTTTCTAGTCTCCTTTTACCAAGTTTTTGGATTCGGGCAAAACTAACCACATCCATTTGGTTGACGAAGTAGCTGAGGTACGAAATCACGTCCTTAATTTCTTTGCGCTCGTAGAATTTGGTGCCGCCAATCAGACGATAAGGAATGCCCGCCCGGATCAGCGCTTCTTCAAACTCGCGCGATTGAGCGTTAGTCCGGTACAAAATGGCCATTTCGCTGTAGGGGTACTGGACTTTTTCTTTTTGAATATGCTTGACTACTTCGCGGGCCTCTTCTCTGCCGCTGGCGGCCTCGATGACGTTGATGTTATTGCCGGCGGTTTTGGTGGTCCAAAGTTCGAGAATAGGGTGATTGGTGTTGTGGGAAATTACCTGAGTGGCTGCGTCAAGAATAGTTTGGCTGGAACGGTAATTTTGTTCAAGCCGGTACTCGGTGATACCGGCAAAATCTTGGCGTAAAAGTAACATGTTACGGTAATCAGCTCCCCTCCAGGCGTAAATGCTTTGACTGAAGTCGCCAACTACGTATAAGTTGTTGTGCGGCTGGGTGAAAATTTTGGTTAATTCGTACTGAACTTTGTTAGTGTCTTGGTACTCATCGACCAGAACATGTTCAAGTTGGTTCTGATATTTATCTCTCACCATCGGGACATTTTTAAGTAACTGCAGAGTTTTAAGCAGCAGATCATCAAAATCAACCGCTTGAGCCTTTTCTAACTCCCGCTGATACCAAGCGTATATCTGCGCAGCTTGTTCTTGATACTTGCCCTGAGCCATTTCTGCGTATTGTTGAGGGCTGATAATTTCATTTTTCGCTTGAGAAATGACACTCCGGACCGCCTGAAGGCCAAACCGGCTATTTTCCAATCCCCGCTCTTTGTAAATGTGTTTTAGGAGCTGCTTTTGGTTGTCGGTGTCGTAGATGACAAAATCACGGTTGAGGCCAATATGCTGGCCATCGATTCTCAGGATTCTAGCGCAAAGACTGTGAAAGGTGCCTGAATAAGGAAGGCTGAAACCGGTGCTGCTTTGAATGCGTTGGCGGATTTCTCCTGCTGCTTTGTTGGTAAAAGTCACCACCATCACTGACCGAGGATCAACCTGCTTGCTGGCAATCAGATGAGCGGCTCTGGTAGTCAAGACGGTAGTTTTGCCGGAACCAGCGCCAGCCAGGACAATAGCCGGCCCTTCGCTGTGGAGCACTGCCTTTTTTTGTTGTTCGTTGAGCTTGTCCAATAAATTCAGCACGCCAACATACTAGCACAGCCGTGAGTCGTAATGATATAGTGACTTCATGATGAAAAAAATCGTAGTGGGTAACTGGAAAGCTAATAAAAATATTGAAGAAGCGCGCCACTGGGCAGATCAGTTTTTGGCCGAGAGCGACAGTTTTCCGGCGGGAGTTGAAGTGGTGGTGGCGCCGCCTTTTACTTTATTGCCGGCGCTGGCGGAAAAGTTTGTCGGCACCAAGGTGAAGCTGGCGGTTCAAGACCTCAGTCATTTTTCTGCCGGCAGTTACACCGGCGCTATTGCTACCAGAAACATTATGGGTTTAAGTGTGGCTTACGCCATTCTTGGGCACTCAGAACGGCGGCGCTATTTTCATGAAACTCATCAAGAGGTGGCCGGCAAAATTGATCAAGCGCTTAGTGCAGGTTTAAAGCCGCTTGTCTGCGTTGATGAAAATGATGTCGAGCCACAAGCCGCGGCCATTGATGATGAGTACTTGCGGCAATGCTTGGTAGTTTACGAGCCGCTTGAGGCCATTGGCACGGGCCGAAATGCCGATGTCGGCCAAGTGAAACAAGTGCGGGAGAAAATCAGGAACTCTTTTGGCGAGGTACCGGTTTTATATGGCGGCAGCGTTGAGCCGCAAAATATCGGGGAGTACACTTTGGTTACTGATGGAGCTTTAGTGGGTGGCGCTTCGTTGAATGTCGGAGAGTTTGCAGCCGTAATAGCCAAAGCTGTTTCAGACTAATTTTCTGTCTGAAAAATGGTGTAATTCTGAGTGGTTTTGATGGGAGTGAATAACTGGCCGAATCTTTCAAGGTCGGCGTCGTGCTGTTCTATTTCTCTTGGTCCAATGGCGATATGAGTAATTTGATACTTGGCAAATAAATCAAGTGCAGTCTGAGGTGAGCGCATCATCCGGGCATGATCTTCCATCACTTCATTGATCTTATACCCGTGCGATATTAGCCAACCAGGATAGGCCAAAATGGTTTGCCGGCCGGTTAGGTTGTAAGTCCAGTTGTTGGAAACAGTGCTGGTAAGCCAAATGCTGTCTTTGTGGGTGTGGCTTTTTATCCAGTTAGCCAACTCCAGTTCTTCTGCCGAGTACATCAAGTAATGATGTCTAGAAAACTGGAGATTTTTGAGCATTTCCAGTGAACCGGAAGAGATGCAAGACAAGAAAATCAAGGCCGCGGCCAATCTGGGCAGTAAGCCTTTTTGGCTCCAGATTTTTTGGATCGCAATGGTTGCCGCGGCGACAATCCCCACCGCTGACCAAGCCAGCAACTTCATGTTATCCCAAATCCAGGGTTGGAATTGCCAGATATTGGCGAGTAAGAAAATCAAGAAAAAGGGAAAAATTACTTTGCCGGCGGTTTTATTGAATTTGAACAACAGCAATAATCCCGATATTCCCAGCACAGGAACCAGACCCCAATTCATCAACCAGTAAACTGGCCAAGAATAATCAGATTCAGCTGACATAAAGCCTGGGTTGAGGCTGATAAAGCTAGTTTTGTTTTCTACGCTGCTGGCAAAGAAAAACACTAGTAAAAACAAGGCAATCAGAATAGAGCCGCCACCAACTGCCAACCACTCTCGGGATTTTCGCAGCGCGCGACTCAACTTTTGCTGGAGGTTTTTACCCCGCCAATTTTCTGCCAGATGAAAAGCAAACCAGGAAAGCAAAATAATAGCAGCAGCTAAAGCCGCGTGGGGGTGAATGATTGGTGAGATGCCGATGGTAATAGTGGTGATTGCCAACAATGGCCAGCGATACTGCTTGTTCACTTTTTTCTTCAACACCAATAAGTACATCACAATTCCAAGCGCTCCCAACACTAGCGGAAAACCGACGGCAAAAGCCCGCTGCGGATAAATCATGCTAGTGAGAAAAGACATGAAGTGAATGCCTTTTTCCGCCATGTCAGTGTATTCTTGAACAGGAAAAAAGATGGCTCTCCACTTATCTGCGCTGTTGGCAATCTCAGCAAAGTAATAAATAAAGCCCCAACCACCATTGAGTAAGTACAAAAGCGAAGCAGCGACCGCCATTTTTTGTGATTTCAGCAAAATTTTAAAAAATAAAAACAGAACCAAAACTATGAGGAGCGAAAAAAAATAACTTGGAACAATAAAAGCGGCAAAAAAAGGCAAGCCTAACTTAAACAAAATTGCCGCTAACCAGCCGGTAAAAGGAGGATATGAAATCTGAGTATTGATCAGGAGTGGATTTTCAGACAACCAAAACGATCGTTCGGCAAAAGCAGAACCAACAGTAAAATGGAGCGCCCAATCTCCCCACATATTACTTTGGCGCAGGAAAAAATTACCATTTTCGAATTTACCCACATTCAACCAAAAATAGGAAAAATAAACCAGGAAAAACAGCAGGAAAATCCAACTGCTAATTTTCAAGCAACGCATAATCTTGGCTCACCCAACCTACTTGATTGTTGAAATTGATCTTCAGCCAGCCGGCATTGGTTTCATTTAAGTACTGATACCACGAGCCGACAGGAGCAAACCCCAGCTCTTTGCCTACCAACCCAGCAGCGTCTCTCACCCGCAAAACCTCCTGCCCGTTATTAAAGAAACCGGTTTTTTGGATTTGTACCCTTGGTCTGGCAATCATGGCTGATGAAGTAGCTGGTTCACTGGTGTCTTCCTCTCTTTCTGGAGCAGTGATGTTTTTCTCGCTGGTATCAGCAGGATTCAGCTGCTTTGCCAACTTCACATTAACCAGGAGCCGGAAACCCGTTGGCACATCCAAAGTGTGCTGCTGCACTTCATACGAAGGCAACATAATTTCCAACTCATGTTGGCCTGGCTGAACGTTTTGGAAAATAAAAGGAGCAAATTCTTTATCTCCCTCTCCCAGTTTAATAATGGCTCCATCAGGAATAGTAACCACCGAAATTTCCGCGGTATTACTGGATCTAATTGGTTCCATTTCGAAAATAATGCCGCCGCTGTACTCTATGCGCGTGCTGGGATTCCAAGTTACTACTGTCAGTGAGCCGGGGTGGAGCTTCACCGTGGTTTCGTAGGGTACATATTCCGGATCATTGGGCTGAATTTTTAGAGTATAAGTGCCTGGAGATAAGCTCTGATTCAGGGTTGGGGTTTTGTCCAGATAATTGTCATTGAGATAGACAGTGCTGTCAACGCCATTGGTAACAACCCTAATGCCTGATTTTTCAGGTTTGGCGAGGGGAATGCAGGCGGCCACGAGCACGGCCGCTCCGATCAGCAGCCCCAAAGCAAGCACTTTCTTCATACTGCTAGTTTATCACGATTAGCTCACCAGCCGGCTCAAGGACTTAGGAGGCTTAGTCAAGGCTTCCCGCAAGGCTTCCGAGACGTGCGAAACACCAATGAACTTAATTTCCTTTTTGATTGCATCTGGCAATTCAGGAAGATCGCGCATATTTTCTGCCGGAATTAAGACAACTTTGCTGCCTGCCCTGTGCGCAGCAATGCTCTTTTCTTTCAAACCGCCAATTCTCAGCACCCTACCTCGCAAAGTGACTTCGCCGGTCATGGCTACATCTTTTTTGACAGGGATGTTAGTAAAGGCTGAAACAATCGCCGCAGTAATAGTTACACCCGCTGAAGGGCCGTCTTTAGGCACCGCTCCTTCCGGAACGTGAATATGAACATCTGTTTTCTTGAGGGCCTCTTTGTCTATACCCAGATTGTCGGCGTTGGACTTGACGTAAGTGAGCGCTGCTTGGGCTGACTCTTTCATAACATCACCCAGTTTACCGGTGAGCTTAATTTCACCTTTGCCGGGAGTGAGGGCTACTTCAATAAAGAGCACGTCGCCGCCCACACTGGTGAAAGCCAAGCCGGTAGCCTGACCAACGATGTCTTGCTCTTCAGCTAAAGTCACATCGTATTTGGCTGGACCCAGAAAATCTTCTAGCTTATCGTTAGAAATAGCAATGCTTTCCACATCTTGCGATTTTTCATCTTGGTAAGAAGCAATTAGTTCTCTGGCAGCTTTTCTCATGATTTTGCTCAGGGTTCGTTCCAGACTTCTAACTCCTGCCTCCTTGGTATAAAGTTCAATAATAGTTTTAATGACCCGGTCAGAAATTTTTATTTGACCGCTGTTGAGATTGTTGGCCGCAGTTACTTTGGGTAGCAGGTGTTCTTTGGCAATGTGGAATTTTTCTTCGTGCGTGTAGCCTGAATACTGGATGATTTCCAAACGGTCCAACAGTGCTGGGGGAATAGTATCCAGGCGGTTGGCGGTAGTAATGAAGATTACTTGAGACAGATCAAACGGCAAGTCAAGATAATGATCCTCAAACTTGTTGTTTTGTTCCGGATCAAGCGCCTCCAGTAAGGCTGCGGAAGGATCGCCTTTGTAGTCACCACCGATTTTATCGACTTCATCAAGCATAAAGACCGGATTCTTAGTGCCGGCATTTCTAATGCCGTTAATAATTTTTCCCGCCATAGCGCCGACATAAGTGCGCCTGTGGCCGCGAATTTCTGCTTCGTCTTTAACTCCTCCAAGAGAAATTTTAACAAATTTTCTGCCGAGTGACTCCGCGATAGCTTTACCGATACTAGTTTTACCCACACCGGGCGGCCCCACAAAACACAGAATGGTGGGCAAGCTGGTCTTTTCAATCACTTTACCTTGAGTAATTTCGTCAATTTGCTTTTGCTGACCCAACTGCATCACCGCGATGGACTCGAGAATGCGATCTTTAACTTCCTCCAGTCCGTAATGATTTTTTTCCAGCACAGCCTCAGCTCGTTCAAGGTTGACATTGCCTTCACTAACTTTATTCCAAGGCAGTTCAAAAATAGTATCAAGCCATGAACGGATATAACCCGCTTCAGGATTATTAACGGACATTTGTCTCAGCCGCTTAATCTCTTTCTTAATTTTGCTCCTGATGTCTTTGCTGAGCACTAGATTCTTGAGGCGTTTTTCGTAATCGCCGACAACTTCTTCATCATCGTCAATTTCACCCAACTCGCGCTGAATCGTCCTCAGCCTTTCGCGCAGAATATTTTCGCGCATGTGTTTGTCAAATTTTTCCTGGGTTTTGTGAACTACGTCTTTTTCAATTTCCAACACCTTCATTTCGTGAGCCAAGTGCTTGATCACCAGTTTCATCCGCTCTTTAACATCAGTCAGCTCAAGCAACATCTGTTTCTCTGGGGTTTTAATGCTCAGAGTACTAGCAATTTGGTCAACTAACTCGCCATGAGTAACTCCACCCATCAATTTCATGAAGTTGAGAAATTCCACTGGTTTGCCCATGTGGACGGCTTTGCGGAATTCTTTTTGCAAATGAGCCACCATAGCGGCCATTTCTTCATCGTCTTCGCTGGTGGGGTCGAGCTTTTCAATTTCGGCAGAAAACATAGGATCAGTTTCAATAAAGTTGAGAATTTTCACCCGGCCCAGTCCCCTGACCAAAGCATTAATGCTGTCCTCTGTTTTGAGGGTTTTTTCAATAACTGCCAGCGTGCCAATCTGGTACAAATCTTCAGGGGTTGGCTCGTCAATTTTGGCGTCGCGCTGGGTCACCAGTACCACTTGTTTTTTGGTACCATTGGCAGCCTTGAGAGCGTTAAGAGAAACTTTTCTGCCGAAAGTAAGCACGGATTCAGTACTGGGAAAAAGCACTCCTTCCCTGATGGGAATTACCGGCAGGGTCTTGTTTTTACTCGGCTTAATAGTAATTATTTTTGTTTCTTTGGCTTGATCAGCATTCATAAATTAGCATTCTAAATGTTTGTCTGCTAAAGCGCAAGGGTGAATAGGAACAGCGAACCTATGGGAAAAGAAAATGTGGGTGACAATGGATTCGAACCATTGACCTCAGTCTTATCAGGACTGCGCTCTAACCAACTGAGCTAGTCACCCATCTTCCTGAGAGGGTTATTGTAACATAAGCAGGCGCAAAAATTGGCGCGAATTGAATTATATCACGCCTTATTTAAGACAATCCGGCCGTTTTTCACCACCGCTTTGACTTTTCCGCCTTCTTTGATTTTACCTTCAATAATCAGCAGGGAAAGCTGGTCCAGAATGGTATTTTGAATCAGGCGCTTGAGCGGTCTGGCGCCGAAAACCGGATCGAAACCTTGTTTAGCCAACTCGGCGGCGGCTTCTGCTGATATTTCGATAGTAATATTTTTGTCCGCCAGCCTTTTTTGCACCTCAGCGATTTGCAGTTTAACGATCTGGCCGATTTCTGCCTCTGAAAGTGGGTCAAAAATAATAATCTCATCGAGGCGGTTGAGGAATTCCGGGCGGAATTTTTGGCTGAGAACTTGGTGGACCGCCTCCTCTACTGCTGGCTTATCACCCTGGAGCGCTTGAATTTTGTCGCTGCCGAGGTTGGAAGTCATGATGATAACAGTATTCTTAAAATCAACAGTTCTGCCTTTGCTGTCTGTCAGTCTGCCTTCGTCAAGGATTTGCAGCAGAGTGTTGAAAACTTCTGGGTGGGCTTTTTCAATTTCATCAAAAAGAACTACGCTGTATGGCCGGCGCCGCACCGCTTCGGTGAGCTGGCCGCCCTCTTCGTAGCCGATGTAACCGGGAGGAGCGCCGATTAGTCTGGCAACCGCGTGGCGCTCCATGTACTCACTCATATCAATACGGATAATGGCGTCTTCATCGTTGAAAAGAAACTCCGCTAAAGCCTTGGCCAATTCGGTTTTACCAACCCCGGTGGGGCCAAGAAACATAAACGAACCAATCGGCCGGCCCTCCTCCTTAATCCCTGCCCGGCTACGCCGGACCGCGTTGGCGACGGCCGCCACCGCCTGGCGTTGTCCAATCAAGCGCACACCGATCTCCTCTTCCATCTTGGCGAGTTTTTCACTTTCCTCCATGAGCATTTTTTCGGTGGGAATACCCGTCCAGCGGGCAATCACCCTGGCTATATCCTCCTCCGTCACCTCTTCTTTGAGAATTTGCTGATGTTGCTGCACTTCTTCCAATTCTTGCTGGAGTTCGTCGAGGCGCTTTTTGGCACTGGGAATTTCGCCATAATTTATTTCTGCTGCCTTTTGCAGGTCAAGATTGCGCTCGGCTTGGGCTGCCGCCTCTCTGAGTTCATCCAATTTTTGATTTAAGGACTTGATTTCATCAATGACTTTCTTTTCATTTTGCCACTGCAGTTCCAGCTGCGAGTACTGCTCTCCCAGATCGGAAAGCTCTTTTTCAATCTTGTTCAGCCTGGATTTGGATTGCTCATCGGTTTCTTTTTTGAGCGCTTGCTTTTCAATTTCCAGCTGCCGGAGGTGTCTTTCTAGTTGATCAAGCTCGGTAGGCTTGCTGTCGAGTTCAATTTTGATGGCCGCGGCGGCTTCGTCCATAAGGTCGATGGCTTTGTCAGGCAGAAATCTGTCAGGCAGATAGCGGTCGGAAAGCTTGGCCGCGGCCACCAAAGCGTTGTCCCTAATCCTCACCCCGTGGTGAGTTTCGTACTTTTCTTTAATGCCTCTAAGAATGGAAATGGTGTCGCTCACACTTGGTTCGTTAACCATCACTGGCTGGAAGCGCCGTTCCAGGGCAGCGTCTTTTTCCACATACTGGCGATATTCTTTCAAAGTGGTGGCGCCAATTGTACGTAGACTGCCACGAGCTAAAGCCGGCTTAAGCAGATTGCCGGCATCGGTAGAGCCTTCCGCCGCTCCGGCGCCGACAATGGTGTGCAGCTCATCAATAAAGAGAATGATTTGTCCCTCCGCTGCTTCGATTTCCTGAATTACTGCTTTCAATCTGTCCTCAAATTCTCCTCTATACTTGGTTCCAGCCACCAAGCTACCCATATCCAGCGAAAGCAATTTCTTATTCCGCAGTTGGTCTGGGACATCATTTTCAATAATTTTCTTAGCTAAGCCTTCCACGATAGCGGTTTTACCAACTCCCGGCTCCCCTACCAGCACTGGATTATTTTTGGTGCGGCGGGACAGAATTTGCATAATCCGGCGGATTTCTTGATCCCTGCCGATAACGGGATCGATCTTGCCGTCAGCAGCCAACTGGGTGAAGTCCAGAGTATATTTTTCTAAAGCCTGAAACTTGTTTTCAGGATCACGGTCGGTGACTTTTTGCTTGCCTCGCAGGTTTTTAAGCGCGCTTTTGACTTCTTTGGTTGAGACAGCGAAAATTTCGCCAACTTCTTTTTGTTCCAGCAAGCCTAAAAACAAGTGCTCGGTGCTGACAAACTCGTCTTTCATTTGTCCGGCTTCTTTCTCGGCAACATCAAAGACTGTTTTTAAAGCTGAAGAGAGATAGGCCTGGGTGGGCCCGGACACGGTGGGCTTTTGGCTCAGTGCTTCTTGGAGAGCGCTGGAAATTTTTTGCGGGTCCTGATCCAGTTTTTGCAAAAGTGCCGGCACAATCCCTGCCGGCTGATTGATCAAAACAACTGCCAGGTGGAGCGGCAAAATTTCCGGATGAGACAGCTCTCCGGCCAGTTGCATCGCCCCTTGCAGGGCTTCGGCTGATTTAGTGGTGAGTTTGTTCATATCCATAAGCGTCCTCCTTTAGGCATTTACTGATGCTCGGTGTCGTTTTTGTAAAAAATATGGCATCTATCAATGTAATTTTCTTTTAGTTTATTTTGGCATAATGGAATTAACCAAGGCAAGTTATCTATACAGTTAGTGGGCAGATTGCTTGTTTGGTGCCACTGAACCTCTCCTTCTTCTGTGGCTTCGTGCATTTTTACATCTTCATATATTTGAGCGGCAAAGATATGTACTTTCCACTCATTCGATTCCATGCTGGCAATTTTTATTAATTTTGACTTATTATTAATGACATAACCTGTTTCCTCCTTTATTTCCCGAGCTGCAGCTTCAACAGTTTTTTCTCCATTCTCAATTTTTCCACCAACGCCATTGAACTTATTTTTCTGCCACTTAGGCCGAGTTTTCTTGATGAGCACTACCTTAGAAAGATCCTCATTAAACAGAAACACTAGGGTGTAGTTTTTGATTTTACTTGGCACTCAGTTATTGTAACTAGATTATGAGATGGTGTGAAGTAGTAATTAGCAGACAAGAAAAAAGACTGCTAAATTGCGGCTGAAATTTTTCTGGTTGATGTATCAAGGAAAAATGATGTATAAAGATATGTTTTGATATAGAAGATATCATTAAACTAGCTCACTGGCTTGACCAATTCTTGCTGAAATTAACAAAAGTTTGGAAAATGTTTAAGTGAATTCTGACACAAACATGGTGGTAGAGCCGATCCGCTTCCGGCGGACACGGCCCGGGTATGATAGCCACGGGATTTTTTTAATTTGTTTTGCGCTTATTACTAAGCGCGGGAAACAGGAGGTCGTGATTGCTCCTACCCATCTCCTTAGAAAGGAGGTGATCCATCCGCACCTTCCAGTACGGATACCTTGTTACGACTTAGTCCTCATCGCCAACCTCGCCGTAGAAGGGCCGCTTCATCAAAAGATAATTACGGTCACCCGCTTCGGGCGTTGCTGACTTTGCTGGCTTGACGGGCAGTGTTCTGAGATCATCATGTCATCACTGATTCATGTGTCTCTCGCCGCCCGGCGCGCGGTTTTCCCGCACCGTGGCGAACCCTTGGTGTCTATATATATTCATTTGTTTCCTGATTTGTTTTAATTCTTTAATACCTTCTGAGGTTAGGTGTCGCTTTTCGGCAAAAATCTTTGCTGCTTTAACGAATTGGTCAAAAGCAACCTTTTTCTTTGCCTGAAGTGGATACCTTTGAAAGAATGGTATTACTTTTTCTCTAATGTCCTTTAAAGAAGAAACCTTGAATTCTGCATGGGGATGCCAGCCATACCTCTCATAATTGAGATGATATATTCTGCCACACTCCAGCGTTTCTTGAATTCTTCTCAGAATTTCAATATCATCTGCTCGCACTTCAATCTCAAAATGAAGACGGGCATCGATGCCGAGTTTTTTCTGTTTGTGCTTGGCAATGGTGATAGTGAAGCAACCTTCGCCATCAACAAACCCGCACACATATTCAGGAGACAATTTCATGACACTAAGTTTGGTCCTTCTCAACGCCAAGGCGCTGATACTATGACCTCTGCAGACTTCCTGCTTACTAATTTAGTGTTGTTACCTTCACTATACTCTATTTTCTTTGCATCAAATAGAGAGCAAACAGGATCTCCCTTCGTTCACATACTATCCATTCGCGATCATCTCGAGCCCACATACAGAGTGCTGTTTGTGTTAGCAAGTGAGTTCTCCAGTTGTACGCAGGATCCTCACAGCACTATGCCGTTTAAACTCCAAGCTGACCACCGCTACTTTTGCCCTTCAGCCTGCCGGTTACCCGGATAGGCTTGCAATTTTGCTTGTGTCTACTTGCTTATGACACGTTAGATTTAAACTAACTGGATAGTATGCGCGGAAGGCGCATATTTATTTGTACAAGGAGCGAGAACGTATTCACCGCAACCTGCTGATTTGCGATTACTACCGATTCCGGCTTCATGGAGGCGAATTGCAGCCTCCAATCCGAACTGAGGAGTAGTTTAGAGGATTGGCTCTAGCTCGCGCTGTTGCTATACCTGTTGTCTACCCCATTGTAGGATGTGTGTAGCCCCGGATGTAAGGGACATGCTGACTTGACGTCGTCCTCTCCTTCCTCCTGTGCAATGCACAGGCAGTCCCGCATGACACGTATAACATACGGCAAGGGTTGCGCTCGTTACTATACTTAAATAGACGTCTCCAAAACCATCTAGATTACTCTAAATGCCAGACTATACCTTCACCCTTTTTCTATAATCAATTACAGAAATCAATTACAGAAAATAGGGGCTGGCGTGTTATCCGCCTGGGGCGGATCTTCCACCGCCTGATAAGCGGCTTCCAGTCGTTACGGGGTCAGGGTAATTTATATTTGAGGTCTTTAGTAATATGCGGCTCTATCAGTGAAAAGAATTGTGTTCTGCTTTTACTAACTATACGGATCCTGTTCTTGGAAGTAATAATGCTTTGCAGTTTAAATATTTCTCTTAACATTTCTGTTAGAAGACTTATATTTTTGTTATCAAAGCACTCAGTCATAAAAACTGGGTATTTTCCTTGATCAAGGTATCCGTCATCCATGTACCAGACCGACAAAAGCAAGGGCGTAAACCAAAGATTAAGATCATCTGGTACTACTTTTTTGCCTTTGAAATAGAAAGCAGCTCTCAGGGGGCGAAAATATTGCCTCAAGAAGAACCGCCAACTAATTGTCTGTTTGTTGTTCCGCCTATCCTTACGAGTAACTTTTGCTACTTGAGGATAAGCTAAATTCTTTAGTTCTACATACTTCCATAAAAGGTAATTTTTTTGCTGCTCTGAGTGTTCAAAGCAGATTTTTCCTTTTGGATGGACATAAGCGTCACCGAGAATTGAACCTAGAACTATGGACATTTGACGATTAGTTAAACAGAGCTCAAGATTTTTCCGAGCTCTAAAGACACTCGTAATTACCCGACTTCCCTCGGTATTATCCATTATGGCAAGTTTACAAGAATTTCCTTGCAAACAGTTTGCGATAACCGGACTTCACCGATATGAGCCAGATTTTTCTCGTACCATTTCTAGTACGGGTCGCGAGTTTTTTGTTCACGACACGAGCTGACGACAGCCATGCATCACCTGTGTACCACTCTCGAAGAAGTCTGCCTTTCGGCAGACGTGCAGGTACATGTCAAATCCGGGTAAGGTTTTTCGCTTTGTATCGAATTAAACCACATGCTCCACCGGTTGTGCGCTCCCCCGTCAATTCCTTTGAGTTTTAACCTTGCGGTCGTACTCCCCAGGCGCCTTGCTTAACGCGTTAGCTTACGTCATCCACCCAAAGGCGGACAACTAGCAAGGAATGTTTACAGCTTGGACTACTGGGGTCTCTAATCCCATTTGCTACCCAAGCTTTCGTCCCTGAGCGTCAGTTATGTCCTAGAAACCTGCCTTCGCGCATGGTATTCCTCTTGATATCTACGGATTTCACCCCTCCACCAAGAATTCTAGTTTCCTCGAACAAACTCTATCCTTGCAGTTTCCCTTGCCTTTCCGAAGTTGAGCCTCGGGCTTGAACAAGAGACTTACAGGGACGCCGACGGACCCTTTACGCCCAGTAAATCCGGATAACGCTTGCACCCCACGTATTACCGAAGCTTCTGGCACGTAGTTAGCTGGTGCTTTCTAGCGAGGTACTGTCAGAACTTCATCCCTCGCCACAGTGGTTTACACTCCGAAGAGCGTCTTCCCACACGCGGTGTCGCTGCGTCAGACTTTCGTCCATTGCGCAATATTCCCGGTTGCTGCCACCCGTAGGTGTAGGCTCCGTGTCTCAGTAGCCTTGTGGCCGATCATGCTCTCACATCGGCTAGCCGTCGTCGCCTTGGTAGGCCATTACCCCACCAACTAGCTGATAGCACGCAGGCTCCTCCAATAGCTCCACCTTGCGGTAGATTTCATCTTGCGATCGTATGCGGTATTACCCCACCTTTCGGTGGGCTATTCCCCACTACTGGGTAGATTCCTACGCGTTACTCACCCGTCTGCCACTCTCTGTCTCCCGAAGGAGACTTCCCGTTCGACTTGCATGCCTAAGGCACACCGCCAGCGTTCATCCTGAGCCAGGATCAAACTCTCATAAAAAAGCTGTCTTCATGATTGTTTGTTACGTTGGACCGGCAAAAGCTGGCCAGCGTTCATCCGCCTGCGGCGGATCAAACTCTCATAAAGAATTTCTTTAACTTTTTAAACCGAAGTCTAAAAAGCTATTGACTTAATTGAGGTTTGAATTTGTGCTCATTGTGTTTACGTTATACGTATTTGTGCTGCGAATTACTCGCAGTCTTTACTGAACTCAAAGTTCAAATATGACGGATCACTGTCATAAAAAACATGATAGTGTTCCGCTTCTCACACTTTTGTGTCGCGGTTCTACCACCATGTTTATGTCAGATATTCACTTTTTAAATAGCTGGGCGGTCTTAAATTACCGCCAATCCTCTTTTCCCAATTGAATCAGCAAAAAACAGAGAGGTTTGATTCTCTCTATCATCTTGGCTAATGCACAACTTAAATTGTTTGGGGAGACTAGTTTCGTCCGCCAGTTGGCGGAGACTTGATCTCTATGAGGATTTATATCTTAACATCTGGCAAGTGATTGTCAAGAGTGTTTTGTTAACGAATTTACTGCTGCTGGACTTCATTATTTACTTTGTGTAAGAATAAATCTATATGTCAGAAATAGATGGTCCTGTGGATGAAAATCGAGAACAAGGGTCTGCAGTGCCAGGACTTACGTTAGTGCGCGAAATACCAGCACCTGATTTGTCCCAAGAACCAGATTTCTCTCCTAAGTTTCCTGAATTTGAACTAGTTTCTGATTTGAGACATGAGCCAGGTATTCCAGAAGAAAAAGTTCGGAAAATCGAGAAAGAATACGCTCTCTATGAGGTCTTAAAACGTCTATTAAAAATTATAGGTCCTGTGCAAGAAGTTTTTGAAAAACATGATGTGCCCTTGGTTATTACTCGATCTGTAGCTATTTATTTATGGGCTTTAAGCCTACATCAAGGGCATTTGATTCCTGTCGAAATGGTGCATCAAGAAGAGTTCGGAGTAGAGGGAGACACATTTAATGATGTTGATTTACTGGTCCCAGTGGATATGTTGGAAGAAGTTGAGGCTGCCCTAAAAGAACTGAATGAAAAAGGAATTATCAAGTTATCAACAATTAATGAAAGTAATGCCGAACCGCATCCGAGAGGGCTTACTTCATACTTGTTTAGACAATTTAGTATCTTAGACGAAGCTGGGAAAGAAGTAATAGATGCCCATTTATTTAGTGGCTTGAGCGGAAAAGTAGACAGGGATGGGGAGACTGATGTTGAAACTCTTCAAAGTATCCGAGTGAACGAAAATGGCGAAGTGGTGTCTATGTACAATGAAGAAGAGGTGGACCAAGCAGGAAATCCCAAACAACGTTTAGTTGAATCACCAGCAGATGTGAGAGGTATCAGCATTGGTGGTGTTCCCACCCGGTTTCTTATAGGTAAAGGATTAGAAGATAGTTATAAACATGAACAAAGAGTAATGGCTGATAAAGGCCCCGACAGATGGAAAGATGCGCTACTTAACACCAGGACATTTTTCAAGTTGAGGTTGATTGAAATGCTTATGCGTGTAGATCCTCAATACCAAACTCAATCACCCCACCCCCAAGACAAATAATCTCATTCCCGGTCTGCTGATAAAACACCGCGCTCTGCCCTGCCGCGATGCCTTTAGTCGGTTTCTCCAAAATAACTTTAGAATTGCCCTCAACTTGGCAAGGAATTAACTCGCCGGTGTGACGGATTCTAACTTTCAGCCTTTCTTCGCGCAAAACAGACGAACTTTTTGGGTCGATAAGGTGCAGCCCGGAAATACTAAACTCGTCCCTAAAAGTCTTGCTCCCAAACCCAACCACCAGCTGGTTTTTCTCTGCATCCTTACCAATCACATAAAAAGGCGGGATGTTGTGTTTAGTAATGGTGGAGCCGTCAGTGTGTTTGACCAGGCTAGTTTGGTTAACGGTAAAACCGCTGCGTTGGCCGACAGTATAAAACCATAACCCTTGATGAGCGCCAATGACGTTACCTTGAGTATCAACCACCTCGCCCGGATTTTTCCCGAGCCTCTCCTCGAGGAAATCATGCACGTTGATATCGCCGATAAAACAAATGCCGACAGAATCTTTTTTCTCCGCCACATGAATCTTTCTTTTTTTGGCTTCGGTGCGAACCTGATTTTTGTTAAGTTCCTGCAGAGGAAAAATAGTGTGATCAAGTTGGTTTTGAGTGATCAAGTGCATAAAATAAGTCTGATCTTTAGCGTGATCAGCAGGAATGGCCAGGAAATTTTGCGCCTCAATTGCCACTTTTTTGGCATAATGTCCGGTGGCAATATAATCAAAACCCTCACTCATGGCCCAGTCATAAAACAGGCCAAACTTGATTTCTTTGTTGCAAAGCACGTCTGGGTTGGGAGTCCGGCCGGCTTCGTACTCGGCAAAGAAGTTTTCCACCACTTGTTGGCGGTAAGCTGCTTTAAAATCCAAAACTTTGAAAGGAACGTTTAAACCCAGCGCCACTTCCAGGGCATCTTTACGGTCCTCATCACTGCGGCAGCCGGGTGCGCGCCAACACTCCAGAAAAACTCCGGTGACATCATACCCCTGCTCTACCAGCAAATGGGCAGCCAGCGATGAATCAACCCCGCCAGACATTCCCACCGCAACCTTAATTTTCGGCTGCCGGTGTGAAGCTTGAACCTTATTTGATTGGTATTTGGTTTGTTTTCCGGTCATTTAGGGGCATTATTATATCAGGCAGAGGCAATCCGCGATGGTGTAAGGACCATTAGCAGTGCGGACCAGGCTAAAAGTAGTGGTGGGAATACCAAGTTTAGCTCCCAAATCTCTCACTAGCGCCCTAATATATGTCCGCTTGGAAACTTGAGCAGTAAAGGAAGCCAGCCAAAAGCTTTCCGGGGCATCTTGGAGGAAAAATTGTTGCCAGCGGTCTAATATTTCCAGCTGCCGGAAATCTCCTTCAACCAGCTTGATTTTTTGGGTTAGCGCCTGCTTCAGTTGCTGAGCAGATATTTTTTTGAGCTTAGCCAACTCAAGAGAGTAAATTTCTATTTCTTCATAAGCCGCAGGCGGTTTTCTACCGGCTTTAGCAAGATCAAAGTAGCTCTCGCCTCCGCTTCTTTTGGCTGAAAAATCCGGCAATCTTTGTTGTTGCCGGCCGGCAAATGTTTGAGCAGCTGCCCGCAACTTAACTTCATCCAAAGAAAACCCGCCTTTTTCAACTGCCGTCACCAGTCCCAGCAGGTCATTGGAATCAGTACTCACCCCCAGCAGAGCCGCAAATTCGTAAATTTTGGCATATTCACTCAGCGAGCCTTTTTTAAACCGGTCCTCGCCGGTCAAAACTAGTAAAACTCCTTCTGCCATGGGGTCCAAAGTGCCGGTGTGCGTCGCTTTTTCACCCCGTCTCTTCCCTGCGGCTTGAGCTAACAAGTGAGCAGACTGCCCCAGAGGTTTATACAACGGAAAAATCATCAGGCTCCTCAGTCTAAAATCACAATTTTATACATCAGTCTGTTCTTTTTTAGGTAAAAACCGGCAGTGCCGACAGCTTATTGATTTCCCCGATAGCATCAATCAGTTGCCGGTATGAGTTGAGGTCTTGATAAAAAGTCGGAAAAATGATGTCTTGGCTAAGAGGCAACTCAAGCACGCGCGGCACATCTTCAAGCGTAATCCTGCCGTAGTACAAAGCTCTGGGGTCGTTGGTACTGTCTGCAAGCCAGCGCCAAACTTTAACCGTGCCTTCAAAATAAATGTGGTTTTTGGACCAGCCGCCAGGCAGGCTGGTATCTTTCAAGCCCCGCTTTTGTTTCAGCGTCAAGTTCCAGGCCAGGCGTTCATTGACGCCAACAGCAATCAGTTCGTTGTAGAGTTGCCTGAAGGAAGCGTGATGACCAAAGTAGGCAGCAAAGTAATTGAGGTAAGTTTTACGCATGACCGGATCCGGGCGCTCGACGAAAGAGTGCAAATTTGCCAGACCTTCTTCGGTAGTTCTGAAAGCTTGAGGGTCTTTTTTTTCCGATTCAAGATTCCACTCCTGCAAGTCTTGGTTGTAACGGCGCAAGTAGTGAGTTTGAATTTCATGATTCAACTTATGTCTGAGGTTGTTGGTGGTAAATTTAATTGGCAGGCGAATGTGCAAACTACCTCCCACCAACATCATCTGGGAGCCAAATTCTTCGGAAAAACGTACCGGTAGATCGGGAAGGCCCAATTTTCCAACCAGATCCCGAAGGTAGTTTTCCACCTCCTGTTGAGTTGCGTAAGGTGGTGTATCTGGCGGAAAACTCTCGACTTCCCCCGACAGCAAGGGCAACCCGTACAGCTCAAGCATTTTTTGAGCATGTTCAAAATACTCTTTTTTGGGATGATCATACTTGTTCATCTCTTCATCAGTAAATTCCCTAACATAGGTAAACTGAGGATTGTAATGAGCGTCAGCGTAGAATTTAGCTTTTTCGGAATCTAAGTTAGTGGGAATGAGGTCGAGGATAATGCCCATAATAATTATTGGCTGGTGCCTATTAAAAAGCCAGCTAGATCGCGGCGGCCAATTTCCATTTTATGCTTGGTTTTATTCAGTCTCTTGGAAACAACCATGGCAGTGTTGATTTTCCGGTCTTTAATTTTAATGGTGGTTTCTACTACAGGAGCCATACCCTCTCTTTTTTCTCTTTGAAACCAAAGCAAGTCTTCCGGGTCCAGCAGGCCCAAATCTTGTGCCAGGCTGTAAGAAATCGCACTCCTAAAGCGGCCGGTGTGCAGCAGCGCCGGTACTTCTATTCTCTCTTTGGCATCGCTGTAGACAATAATTTTTTCCTTGGGATTGACGACGGCCAAACCTTCCTGGGAAATAATTTTATCAGCATAAATAGTGGCAAATAAAGACCGGCCAATCCTGACACCATGCTCGGGATTCTGGACTTGGAGATCAGCTACTCTTTCCAATCGTCTTCTTAGTCCGGCTTCGTTGGCGAGTTGGATTGAAAGTCCAGGATTGGCGTTAAGCTCCACCACCAGCGGTCCTCTGTCTTCACTGATAAAAAGATCAATGCCGGAAAATTTGAGATGGGCGGCTTCTGCTGCCTGGACAGCTGTCAGCAAATAGTCTTTCCAGTTGGGAATTTTAATACCATTAAGTTTCTTTTTGGTTCCCGGCAAGTATTGGATTGATTTGCCTTTGCCGGTAATAGCGTGAGTAGTGACGCCAGTAGTCATATCCACGCCAGCACCAATGGCTCCCTGGTGCAGATTGGCTCTCCCCTCGGATTCTTCTGTTGGCAGCCTGAGCATAGCCATGACAGGAACGGAATTAAAGACAATCACCCTAAGGTCAGGAGTACCCTTTTGACAGTATTTGGCAATTGTTGGGTGGGTAATAATTCTTTCTTCCACAATAATGTTGTGTTGAGCTCCCCAAGTGCTGTACTGCCCATCCAAGATGTCGTAGCAGTGAAACAAAATATCATCAATCGACCAGGTTTTGTCCAAAACATCCAGCCAGTGTTTGCCGTCAGGCAGCTGTTTTTTGAAAGCCACAATGCCTTTGCCGGCACTGCCGTTAGTGGGTTTAATCACAAAATTATTCTTGAGAGAAAACCAGTCAAAGTCGTTGACATCTTCATTAGTGGCCAGCAAACCGAAGATTTTGGCCACTGGAATGTCTTTGCTATCAAGTAACAGCTTGGTAGCGTACTTGGAGGAAGCAAAACTCCGCGAAGAGGCGGGATTCAGGGAAACAAAAAGCTGATTGCGGGAGTTGAGACCGAGGATGTCTTTGGCTGCGGGCATGATTACCTCTCCAGAATTGATTCAAATCTGAAATATTCCAAAAATCGCAAGCCGGCATACTTACCAACCAGAATGTTAATGACTGCCACACCCAGAATGGTAGCTTCAGGATTTAAGATCACTGTTCTTTGTAGGGTTTCAGAGCCAATGATAAGTGAGCCAACAATGGCAATCAAAACTGTCTCAATAGTTAAGCGAACGGCTTGGGATTGGCTGCTCATCAATTGGGTTTCTATGAAGTTTTCGGTGAGCAGCATGATAATCAGCAGTGGGAAAATGCTGATCGCCATGAAAAAGGTCATCTCATACATGGCTGAGAAAATCATCAACAGGAGCACCACCAAAGATACTCCCCACAGCAACATGGCAGTTCTAGGCAGGTACTGGAGCCGCAGTTTTCTGGTGAGCGAGCGGAAAATTAAGGCTGTCATTAGCACAATAAAGAACACAATCAACCCGGTGGTGATTCCGGTAGATGCCAGCGCTACCGACAAGACTGCCGGCGCGTAAACGCCAAAACCCCTGAGGCCAATAAGGTGGCGGAAAGCGGCGATGACTGAGGTAATGACCGGGAAGAGAATCAGCAAAACCACAATGTTGGCCGATAGGCCGTTGGTGACCGCGCTGTAAATGGCATGTTGGAGGAAATTGTGCCAACTCAGTTCTGCTGGTGGATTTTCAGTTAGATAGGTAGTTAGCCGGCTACGCTGTGGCCCAGTTCTCTCCGTGATGTCATTGTCTGTCTGTTCTTGAATTTTCTGCTCAACATCAGCTGATGGGCTGGCGGTTTCGGCTTCTCCGGTAGCTTCAGCCTCATCGGTAGCCACGCTCAAATCTATCACTTGTTCGTCTTGCACTTGAGCAACAGCCTGATGAGGCAGTCGAGCACTTAAGACAAAAGTCGATAACAAAAAAACAAGAGCGGTGAGAAAGAGGCTTTTCATGGTGCAATTATACCGTATTAGCTAATTTTTATATTATTTTTCCAATTATGGAGCCAGTAAAACCAATCAACATTGACAAAACCGCCAGAGTCCAGAAATAGCTTAACTGCAGGCCAAACAGAATCATGGCTTGAATGGTGAAGCCCGGCACCAGATACTCAACCAACCAGAGTAAAAAGATATTAATCAAAGCAGAAAATAAGCCAAGAGTGACGAAGTTGACCGGAAAAAGAAGTATGTTCAAGATAGGTTTGATGAAGTGAAACAAAATAGCAAAAATAATGCTGGCAAAAATCAGAGCTGTCAGGCTGGCAAAGTTGACTGTGGGCAACACGACTGCCAACAAGCCCAAGGTCACAATGGTATGAAGCAAAATCCTAACCATGTTTCCAGTATACGGGCCATGACCTTGGCGCGCAAGTTTGTTACCGGACTCACTCAAACATACTTTTGAGCCGTCTTCTGGTGTGCTGTTTTTTGGAAAAACGGTGGGCCTCATTACGGATACGCTGCAATAATTTTAAGGCAGGATTGCCTCCCTTGAGTTTGAGCTCAAGATACTGCAGGTTTTTTAAGTCAAAATAACTGCTCTCAGTTCTGGCAGACCAATCAAGCATGGGCAAAACCAGTCGGTCGGGGTTTTTTACCAGACCAATGACCGGAGCCTGCCAACTCCAAACACTCAGTGCCGATCTTACCTGGCCTTTGCCGCCGTCAATCACCAGCAAATCAGGAAGGCCCCACTGCCGGTTGTTTTGTCTTCTGGAAATAGCTTCTTTCATCATTTGGTAGTCGTTGGGTGTTTGGATGGAGCGGATATTGAAAAGCCGGTAGTGGGAAGGATCGGCCACTCCATCAATAAATGTCACCATCGCTACCGATGGATTGGTGCCCATGGTGTTGCTGACATCATAACCCTCAATTCTTTCCAGAGGAAACTTCTTTGGTAAGCCCAAGTGAGTAGACAGAATGTCTTGCAAGTAGATAATGCCGTCTTGCTCGATTTTGGCAGTTAGTCCCGGGGTGGTTAACTCAGGCTTGAGAATTTTTTTGGGTTGCGTCACCTCGTCTATTAGGGTTAATTTATCGCGGTAAACCGCTGCCGCTTCAAAGTTTTCGGTCCCAATTGCTTCTTCGAGATCATTTTTAAGCTGGGTGGTAACAACCGATTTTTTACCTTTGAGGAAAATAATAAGCTGGTTAATGTTCTCCCGATACTCTTGAGGGCTGATTTTTTCAATACAGGCGCCATTGCACTGATCAATATGATAATAAAAACATGGAGTCAACTTGGCTTTGTTGTTTTTCTGTTCAAGATTGCCCGCTCGGTTGCACCAGGGAAAAATTTTTCGTGCGATTTGCAAAACTTCCTTAACTTTGTAAGCGCTCGGAAAGGGACCAAGAATGGTGCCCCTGAGATTGTTGGTGTTAAGCTCTTTTTTTCTAACTTGCAGGACTCGAGGATAAATTTCGTTAGTAATATGAATATAAAGAGGACTTTTATCGTCTTTAAGTAGAACATTATATTGAGGTTGGTAGCGGCGAATCAGCTCAGCTTCCGTGAGTAGGGCTTCCAGTTCGCTGGGCAGCTCTTTAAACTTGACTTTCGTGGCCACTTTCACCAGTTGCCTGATTCGGTTAGAAAGTTGCCCGAAGCGGGTGTAAGACTGAACTCGCTTTTTGAGGTTTTTGGCTTTACCGACGTAAAGAACAAGATTATGTTCGTCTAAAAACCAATATACTCCCGCCGATGAGGGTAAGGAGGATAAGGCCGACGCCCACACCAACGACCACTTGGGTGTTTTTAATGTGTTCGATGATGGCTGGTCCGGCTTTAAGGTAATTTTCTTGGCTTTCATATAGTACTGTGCTTGCTGTTTGAGGATTAGCTGCCGAGGTTAATTCGATACTGACCGATAGATCATTGATAATTTGCCACTGTGGGGTGTGAGCCGTGATGGCAAAAGTTTGGGTTTGAAATGGCAATAAGGCAGGAATTTCTAGGTTTTCTCCTCTGTTTAGTTGTGCTGCATCTCGAGCGTAATTAAACCTTGCGTCAATATCGTACCACGCTTGTCCAGTGTTGTTGGTAATGGTGAGGTTGTAGAAACCCGGCAGGGAAATACCCAACACTTTGGCCGGTTGGAAATTGAGTGAAAAGTTTGGTTCAACTTTCGGAAACTCGTTGGCAAAGGTCACTTCAACATCTTTGGTTTCTTCATCCTCTACTTTATATGATCCGGCCGGAAAAGGGGTAGTGCTGGAAGTGCCGTTGATGGCAAAAACTATATGATTGAGATCAAACTGATGAAAGTAATCCACGCCGCCTGTAGTGTTGCCCCAAGTTGGATCTACTTGGATCCACAAATTTTTGTCATTATCAAAGTATTCCGGCCAGGCGTGCAGGATGTCGCCATTAAAACTGGACGGGCGCAGAGTGTCGTTTTGGCTGTAAGCAAAGCCAGTTAGTCTTCTGGTAGGAATGTTGTTCGCTCGAGACATGGCAACAAAAAGGTCGGTAAATTCTTGACAGACTGCCTGATCCGGTTTATCCAAAGCTTTAACGGCGCCGAGTCGATTTTGAGTAGCAGCAAAATCGTACGAGTATTGCAAGGTTTTGGTGACAAAATTGTAGATATCTTCAGGGGTGCGATGGAGGGAGGCTTCACCAGCTACTCGGGAATTGCGAGTGTCCCAGTAATCTGCCTTTTTGGTGTGGAGTTGATTGGGTGGTAAAACTTTTATTTCTGGCTGTGGCTCCAGAGTGATCTGAGCGTTGGCAGTCAGGTAAACTGGGGTAATGCTGTTGGCAGGCAGGTTGTATTTGGCAATCCAGTTGCCGTCAGCGTCTCTTTTCATTTCCTGAGGTAGCGGATCAAGGGAGTGATAATGCATTTTTTGAAAGGCTGTATCGGGAGGGAGAGCGATTTGGGTAAACGCGGCCGAGCTACTGAGGTTTTCCAGATTGTATCTGAGTGTCAGTGAGTAGATTTGTTTATCGCCGAACAAGACTGAAAGCGCTTTGCCTCCAAGCCCGTAGAAAGTAGTTCTGATACCTTGTTCGGTGATGGTTTTGTTGGCGATTGCGTGGTTGGAACGAATGGGATTACCGTACTTGATCGGGGTGACGAGAATGACCTCATGCTCATTGTATTGTTCAGGATTTGCCAGTTCGGGAGCGTGTATTTCCAAAGAATTACCGCCGATTGAAGCTAAATCCGGGTTTACATATTCAATAGAGAAATTTCTAATCTTGTTTTCGCCAACTACGTCCTGAGGAAAGGTGATAACAATAGTGGTAAGAGGTTTTGCTTCACTGATATCGGCATTGATTTTCCGACCGCTTTCAGTTACTTCGATATTGCTAAGGTTGGGGTAAGCTAAGGTAAGAGTGTATTGTTTGATAAAGGCAGTTGGGGTGAGATTTTTAATAGTGTAATCATGTTTTACCCTCGAGTTACCAGCTTGATCCACCAGATAGGTAGTAACGAGCTTGGTGTGGAATTCATTGACGCTTGGTGTTTGGGCCTTGATCAAAACCGGCGTTCTGCCAAAAACAAAAACGGCCGCAAAAAACACGGCGATGATTCTCAACAATTTACGCATATTATCAACATTGTAACGTTTTTGTGAGCTATTTGTTAGCCATTTCTGCGAATTCTTCTCGTAAATATTTTCCGGTAATAGAATTGGGATCATTGACAATTGCTGCCGGGGTGCCGACAGCGATAACTTCACCACCACCTTCGCCACCTTCAGGGCCAAGGTCAATAATCCAGTCTGAATTTTTAATCACATCAAGATTGTGCTCGATGGTAATGACGGTATTGCCTTGGTTTACCAGTTGCTGCAGGACTTTAAGCAGTTTTTGGATGTCGGCGAAGTGCAGGCCGGTAGTGGGTTCATCAAGCATGTAAACCACGTGGTCATAGGTACGAGTTGACAGTTCTCTGGCCAGCTTAACCCTTTGCGCTTCACCACCACTCAGAGTGGGAGCGGGCTGGCCGAGTTCGATATATCCCAGCCCCACGTCAAGTAGGGTTTTCAGTTTGCCACGAATGGTGCTGTTGTGCTCAAAAAATTCATAAGCATCTTCAATCGTCATTTTGAGGACCTGATAAATATTCTTGCCGCGGTACTCTACTTCCAGCGTTTCGGAGTTGTAGCGCTTGCCTTCACAGACATCACAAGTAACATAAACGTCAGGCAAAAACTGCATTTCGATTTTGATTTGACCGTCACCCTGACAAGCTTCGCAGCGCCCGCCTTTGACATTAAAACTAAACCTGCCCGATTGGTAACCACGGATTTTAGCTTCCTGAGTGTTGGCAAAAGTTTTGCGGATATAATCGAAAATTTTGGTGTAAGTGGCCGGATTAGACCGCGGGGTTCTGCCAATCGGGCTTTGGTCGATCAAACTCACTCGCCTGACTGCGTCGGGGACAGTAATACTAGCGATTGGGCCGGGTATAATTTCAGTAGCACGATCCAGACTTTTAGCCAGGTGAGGATAAAGAGTTTCGTGCAGCAAGGTTGATTTGCCGGAGCCAGAAATGCCGGTGATACAAACAAATTTGCTGAGCGGAAACTCAACGTCAATATTTTTGAGGTTGTGATGATTGGCGCCAACAATTCTGATTTTTGCTCCCGACTGAGTTTTGCTGGGCACTTCATCATCGGGCACAACTCTTCTCTCTTGGTTGGGTTTTTTAAGCACGACATCCTTTTTGCGCTTCAGGTACTGGCCGGTAATGGAGTTGTTATTACTCATAATTTCTGCCGGAGTGCCCACCGCCACCACTTCTCCGCCGTGCTTGCCTGCTTTAGGGCCGAAATCAATGATGTAATCGGCGGCCTTCATCAAATCACGGTCATGCTCAACTACCACCACCGTATTGCCTTTTTGCTGAAGATTTTTGAGAGTTTCGATGAGTTGATGATTGTCGCGCTGGTGCAGGCCAATGGTCGGTTCATCCAGGATATAAAGCACTCCGGTCAAGCCGGTGCCAATTTGCGACGCCAGGCGGATTCTTTGCGCCTCGCCGCCAGCCAAAGTGCTAGCCTCCCGATCCAGGCTCAGGTAATTAAGACCAACGGCATTAAGGAATTTGAGCCGGGAAATAATTTCTTTGAGAATTGATTCGCCGATGACTTTTTCTTTGGCAGTCAAAATCTCGCCTGCCCAGAGCTGCTCTGCCCAAGCTAAAGTTTTTTTCAAAGCCAAGCCGGTAACCTGAGCAATGTGCCTGCCTTCAATATGCACGCTCAGAGCCTCTTCTTTAAGCCTGGTGCCACGACACTGAGGGCAAATTTGCCGTTCCATGTATTGCTCAATGTCTCTGCGAATGTAATCTGAGTCTGTTTCTTCGTAGCGACGCTCCAGATTGGTGATAAAACCCTCAAAAGTTTCGTGGATCACTGTCTGCCTGCCTTGCCGATTTTCCCCCTCTACCCGGTAAACCTGCTCAGAGCCGTGTAGTAGGATTTTTTGAGTATCTTCATCCATAGCTTCGTAGGGAGTTTTGCGAAAATCGTAGCCTTGATTTTCCACCACCACCCGCACCAAACGCGCCCACCAAGTGTCTTGGCTCAGTGTTCTTGAAAACGGGATAATAGCGCCTTCACTGAGAGTGAGCGCCGGAGCCAGCATTTTATTTTCATTGATTTTGAGCAAGTTCCCAAGGCCATTGCAGGTAGGACAGGCGCCCTGAGGCGAGTTGAAAGAGAAAAGCCGTGGTTCGATCTCGGGAATAGAAATGCCGCAGTCGCTGCAAGCTCGTTTCTCGCTGAATAATTTGTCAGTGAATTGCTTGGGGTTCTCGGGAAAACTGAGGGAGTCGTCTTCGATAAAAGAAACAGTCGCCAGGCCATCGGCTAACTTCAGCGCTTCTTCGATAGATTGGGAGATGCGTCGGCGCTGAGTTTTGTACTCTTCTTCGTCTTTAAGCTGTTTGGCGGCAATGACCAAGCGATCAATCACCACGCTAATGCTGTGTTTGTTGGTTTTGATTAAAGTTAAGTCTTCAGCCAGATCATAAATAGTGCCGTCTATTCGGGCGCGTTGGTAGCCTGCTTGCCGGATATTATTAAAAAGCGAACCAAACTCTCCTTTGCGCTGGCGCACCACCGGAGCCAGAATAAGCGCTCTCACCGGTTGGCCGGTGGCGGCGCGATTGGCAAACTCATTAATAATCTGGTCCAAAATCTGATCGACAGATTGGGTGGATATTTCTTTGCCGCATTGGGGACAGTGAGGGTGGCCGATCCGCGCATAAAGCAGCCGGAGGTAATCATAAATCTCGGTGATAGTGCCGACGGTAGAGCGCGGGTTGTGTGAAGTGGTTTTCTGATCTATCGAGATGGCCGGCGAGAGACCTTCAATATGATCCACATCAGGCTTGCGCATAATGCCCAAAAACTGCCGAGCGTAAGAGCTGAGGCTTTCCACATAACGCCGCTGACCTTCAGCATACAAAGTATCGAAAGCCAGCGAACTTTTGCCACTGCCTGACAAGCCGGTAAAAACCACCAACTGATTTTTTGGTATCTCTACATTGATGTTTTTGAGGTTGTGTTCGCGGGCGCCCTCGATGATGATTTTATCTAGTTTTTGCATTTTAATTAAGTTCCTTAATCTTGTCCCTCAGCAACGCCGCCAGCTCAAAATCCATATCTTTGGCTGCTTGCCCCATGCGGCGACGCAGTTTCTCCGCTAATTTTTTTCTGTCATATGGCGTGAGAGCCGCGGCCTCGATTCTGTTGAGGTCGATTTGCTCATTTTTAGTGAGTTGCACGATGATGGGCTCAGTACCCGCGGTGTAGTCAGATTCATCAGCCTCCTCCTCTGCCTTCTTTTCAATCATTCTTTTGCGGATGGGCTTGATAATCGAGGTGGGAGTGATGTCACGATCCTGATTATATTTGATTTGCGTCTCTCTTCTCCTAAGAGTTTCTTCTACAGCTTGCTTAATTCCGGCAGTAAGAAAGTCAGCGTAAAGAATGGCGTGACCCTCAATATGCCTGGCGCCCCGGCCCATAGTTTGAATAAGAGAAGTGCGTGATCTAAGAAAGCCGGCTTTGTCAGCATCAAGAATAGCCACCAGGGAAACTTCGGGCAAGTCCAGGCCTTCTCTCAGGAGGTTGATGCCGACGACAACATCGTACTCACCTCGCCGGAGATCGTCGAGAATGTCAGAGCGCTCCAAGGTTTCGATATCTGAGTGCAGATAGGCCACCTTGGGATAATCGAGATTATTGAGGTCGAGATGAGTAGCGTCGGTTTTGCCCAGATGGTGATAGTATTTGGGCTCAATCGCCCCGATCGCCATCTGTTCAATCGGCAATTGCTCCTGGCGCCAGATTGTTTCCAGATTCTCAGCCGAGTCCAGGCGGCGCTCTTTCTCGGCCACCATTTTTTCTTGGTAGTTGGCCACGAGCTTGTCAATTTTTTCCGGACTGTTGAGGTAATCGGTCAGCGCCTCCGACATTTTTTTGGTGAGGGTGGTGACTAGGACTCTTTGGCCGAATTGCTTGCGGATGAGCACTTCAATCACCAAGTCTTCTATCTGGCCGTCTATCGGGCGCAGTTCAATATTGGGGTCTACCAGTCCGGTGGGCCGGATTAGTTGCTCGATTACTTGATGACCTGAAAGTGACAACTCCAGTTGCTCGGGAGTGGCCGAAACATAAGTGAGCTGGCGGGAGGCTTTCATAAACTCCTCAAACTTGAGCGGCCGGTTATCCAGGGCGCTGGGCAAGCGGAAGCCGTACTCGATGAGGGTTTCTTTGCGGGCGCGATCACCATTATGCATGCCTTTAATTTGTGGCAAAGTGATATGACTTTCATCAATGATGGTGAGGTATGAACCGCCGGCGAACTCATCCGCATTGGCCTGGAAATAATCAAGGAGGGTGTAAGGAGGATCGCCCGGACCGCGTTCTTCAAAGTAACGAGAGTAGTTCTCAATGCCATTGACATAACCAAACTCTTGCATCATTTCCAGATCATACTGGACTTTTTGCTCGAGACGGTAAGCCTCAACGATTTTGTTTTCCGCTTTCAAGGCTTCAAGTCTGAGCTGCAAATCCTGGCGAATCTCTGCCAAAGCCTGGTTCTGGGATTTGGGATTCATGACGTAATGTTTAGCAGGATAAATCACGAACTCTTTGCCTTGCTCAGTTTTGTTGGGGCCAAGGCTGTCATTGTCGGGAGTAACCACGATGCCGGAAATTGGGTCGATCCATTTAATTGATTCAATTTGATTTTCTAAAGTATCAATCCGGAGCGCTTTGTCTTCATAGGCTGGCCAGAGATGCAAAGTGTCTCCACGCAAACGATAAGTGCCACGCCTGAACTCATTGTCGCTACGGTCGTACTGCAAGTTGGCCAACTGCAGCAGCAAAGTTTCGCGCGAGATCACTTCGCCCTCAACCAGCCTGAGCATGTAGCGGCCGTACTCAACTGGATTGCCCAGGTTGTAAATGCACGAAACCGAAGCCACTACAATACTGTCCGGCCTGGTAAGCAAGTTGGTGGTGGTGGCCAAGCGGAGCTTGTCGATTTCGTCGTTGATGGTGGCTTCTTTTTCAATGTAGGTATCGGTGGTGGGAATGTAGGCCTCCGGCTGGTAATAATCATAATAAGAAACAAAGTAGCTGACGGCATTATTTGGGAAAAAGTCGCGGAATTCTTGGTAAAGTTGAGCAGCTAAAGTTTTATTGTGGGCAATGACGAGTGTGGGTTTTTGCACCCGCTCAATTACATTGGCCATGGTAAAGGTTTTGCCACTACCAGTAACACCAAGGAGAGTTTGGTGTTGTTTGCCATTAAGGATGCCCTGAGTGAGCTTGGTAATGGCGTCTGGCTGGTCACCGGTGGGCTGAAACCGGGAGCTTAATTTGAATTGCATGCAACCTGTCATTATACCGCACTTATGCAAATAGATGATGGGTATGGGTGGGGCGTGTATAATCGGGGCATGAAAGTGACTCCTCTGCAATCTCCCATTGTTCATGCCCATGATGATTTGTATGCCTTGTTGAAACAAGTACTGCCGCCGTTGTCAGAAAAAACCGTGGTGGTGGTGACTTCGAAAGTGGTGGCTTTGAGTGAAGGCGCGGTGGTTTCAAAAGCTGAAGGAACCAAAGAGGAAAAACATGCCTTGGTGAGGCGCGAGGCTGATTATTACTTGGAGCCGACGGCGTCGAAGTATCAAATGATGTTGACGATTAAGCACTCACTTTTGGCGGTCAATGCCGGGTTGGATGAGTCAAACGCTGATAGTCAGTATGTGTTGTTGCCAGAAGATCCGTATCGGTCGGCAGCAGAAATCTGGAAGTTTCTTCGTCATCAGTATGGGCTGAAGGAAGTGGGGGTTTTGATTACAGACAGTAAAACTTTTCCGCTGAAATGGGGAACTATGGGCACGGCTTTGGCCTATTGCGGCTTTGCGCCACTGAATAATTTCATTGGTAAGCCTGATCTTTTTGGGAAGTTGATGAACGTGACCCAGGTAAATGTAGCTGAGGGGTTGGCGGCTGCTGCGGTGGTGGAGATGGGCGAAGCCGATGAAGCACAGCCGTTTTGCTTAATTGAAGCCGCTGGCGCGGTCCGGTTCACCCAGCAGCCGCCCTCCCCAACCGAATTAAAAGAACTGCAAATTGCTATCGAAGACGATGTTTATGGTCCTCTGCTCACTGCCGTGGATTGGCAGCAGAACCAATAGCTTATAATAACTTATGCCCAAAAAAATTCTTAATGTTTCTACCAAAACCGGTGATCAAGGTAAAACCAGTTTGGCCAGCGGCGAGCGGCTTTCCAAAAGCGATCCGATCTTTGAGGTTATCGGTACCATTGATGAGCTTAATTCCTGGTTGGGGTTGGTGACGGCCAAGTTTGAAAGCGAGTTTGCCCCACACAAAAAATTTCTTTACGAAGTTCAAGATACTTTATTTTATGTCGGCGCCGAAGTGGCCGGCTCAAAGAAATTTCTCACCGAAAAACAGTTACAAAAAGTTGAGAGAAAATCAGCCGCGCTGCAAACCTCAATGGCTGGTGGCTGGCACACCAAGTTTCTGTTGCCGGGAGGCACGGAACTGGGCGCTTACTTAGATATAGCCAGAACTGTGGCCCGTCGGGCCGAGCGATTGATAGTAACCCAAAATGAACGTCAGCCCATTCGGCCGCTGCTGCTCAAATACATCAACCGCCTCTCAGATTATTTGTATGTACTCCGTTGCTACGTCAACCACGCTCTTGAGTACCGCGAGCAAGAATTTGACTCCCAAAAATAAAGCTCATAATTGATCAAACTACATAAAAAAGTATCAAACTATACAAATTTGACACAAAAATTTGCCCGGTATACCAATGAAAATTCTTCGCCAGCAAAATTAGCAGTCAATTCGTTTGACTGCTAATTTGCCCCAGTTTCACTTTAGCAATTTAATACTGGAATTTGCGGATTAGCCCGACTACTCTGCCCTGAATTTGCACATTGGTAGCGTAAATCGGACTCATATTGGCATTGGCCGGCTCGAGCCTAACTCTAGTGACCTCTTTGAAGTATCTTTTAAGAGTAGCCAAGCCGTTGTCAAGCAAAGCCACCACAATGTCACCGTTGTTTACTTCAGGAGTTTCTTCGATGACCACATAGTCACCATCCTGAATATGGTCTTCGATCATCGACTGGCCTTTGACTTGCAAAACATACGACCGTTTCTTACCACTAATCATTTCCGGTGAAACCTTAAATGAGGCGTTGGGATCGGAGTGCGGCTCAATAGGCGAGCCAGCAGCAATATAGCCCATGAGCGGCAAGTCGACACTTTCGGTAGTGTTGAGGAAAGTTCTGTCCACCAACTCAATACCGCGAACTGTGCCTTCATGTTTTTTGATAACTTTTTTGCGTTCCAGCGCTTGCAAATGCTCATGGACGGTAGCCAAAGAGGAAACACCGATGGCGTTAGCAATTTCTTGTAAGGTAGGCGCGTAGCCGTTCTTCTGAATGTACTGAGCCAGAAAATCGACGATTTGTCTTTGACGTTTATAAAGAGTGACTGCCATGTTCTCCTTTTAGTAATTAATATTTGAGCTTTGTTAGTTTCGGGCCAATCATTCCCGAAGTATTACTAGCATAACCGAAGTCAACCCAAAATCACAACTACATATTACAGTATAGAAAAATAACAAAATATATCAACTTACAAAAATAAATTAAGAGGGGATATCCCGAAAGGCGGAGTTAGTTTTTTTAGTAGAACTAATTTTTAATAGTTCGCGTCAACGCTCGGCCAGTCATAGAGTCCGGCTTATCAATGCCCATCAGGTGGAGCATAGTTGGCGCTACATCAGCCAGAATGCCGCTGGGGAGCATAGTGGACTTGCCCAGTAACTCTTTACTGATAACTATCAATGGTACTGGATAAATTGAGTGTTCGGTGTCAACTTGGCCAGTTTCGTTGTTGATCAGTTCTTCGGCATTGCCATGATCGGCAGTAATGAGAACAACGCCATCATGCAGCAACACCTCGTTGACAATGGTGCCGACCACCTCATCTAAAATCTCACAGGCTTGGATGGTTGCTTCTAAATTGCCGGTATGCCCGACCATATCACCGTTACAAAGGTTGGCGACAATAACATCATAATTTTTCTTTCTGATTTCTTCAATCATGGCCACGGCGATTTCTCGGGAACTCATTTCTGGGGTTTCATCATAGGACTTTACCCCTTTGGAAGGCACAATGATCCGCTCTTCTCCGGGAAAAATAATTTCTTCCTGACCGTTCATGTAGTAAGTAACAAACCGCTCTTTTTCTGTTTCAGTAATGCGCAATTGCCTCAGTCCTTTGGTAGCAAAAACCTTGCCCAGCGGCATTTTGATATTTTGCGGTGGAAAAGCCACGTCGGTGGGCAGATTTTCTTCGTATCTGGTCATGGTAACGAAGTAGAGGTTGGTGATCTTCTTCTTCCGTTCGAAAGTTTGAATCACTTCTTTTTTCTGAATGTTGGTTTTTTCATATTTTTCCGTGTAGGGGTCAAAACCAAGATCATCAATACCTCTTTCAAAATCCGGCATCACAAAGGCGCGGGTAAGTTCACGAGGTCTATCAATCCGGTAGTTAAAAAAGATAGCCGCGTCGTTGTCTTGAATGACGCGCTTGGTTCCATCAGGCTCGCAAATAACAATTGGCTCGATAAATTCGTCAGTGGTGCCTTTGTCATACTGCTCTTGCAGCGCCCCAACCGCGTCGGTGACGCACTGGTCAGCTACGCTAATGGTGAGGGCGTTATAGGCTTTTTCAATCCGGTCCCATTTTTTATCGCGGTCCATGGCGTAATATCTGCCCATCAGGGTGGCAATTTTGCCGACACCCAAGCTATCGCAGCGCTCCATAATCTGGCGGACGTAATTGATTCCCGAAGTTGGTGGTGAGTCGCGGCCGTCAGTAAAGCCATGGATATAGACTGTTTGTAACTCGTGTTGTTTGCAAAAGTGGAGCAAAGCGTAAAGATGCTCAATATTTGAGTGAACGCCACCAGCACCAATTAAACCCATCAGGTGAAGTGCCGAGTTATGTTTTTTAACATGATTGATGGCGTTCAGAAAGGCTTGATTGTTGTCGAAACTGCCGTCGGCAATAGACATGTTTATGCGTGGTAAGTCTTGATAAACAATGTGACCGGCGCCAATATTAAGATGGCCGGTTTCAGTGTTGCCGTCTTCCCCTTGAGGGAGACCGACCGCCTGTCCGCTGGCTTCCAATTGAGTGTGGGGACAGGAGGCCCAAAACTTATCCATATTTGGTGTTTTGGCTCTGGAAATAGCGTTGCCGGCGTTGCTTGGCCCTATACCCCAACCATCGAGGATTAAAAGAACGGTTGGCTTAGGGCCTTTATATTCTTTTCTGGGATAAGTTTCGGAAAAAGGTTTGCCCGATTTGATCAGCTGTAATTTGGTTTCTGTTGGCTGAGTTGCTTTCGGAGTGGCTGTGGCAGTTTTGGTTTTGGTTTTCGTTGCCGGTGACTCAACGCCCTCAATTTTTTGCTCGGGGGTTTGAACTTGTTCAGTGCCTGAATTGCCGAATTTTTCAGCCAGATTGGCCGGATCGGGAGTGGTAGCGGCTGGGAGGCTGGCTGTTGCTGGTGGTTGAGCTGCTGGCTGGGGCTTGCGCCCTAAGTTTTTGAGGGATTTGAGCATTGAACGAAACATTTTTAAGCTCCTGTCTGTTCATTTGCCTGTTCATTACTGCGTTTAATTTCTTCGTAGATTTGCATCAGCCTATTGTATTTGGCCACGCGTTCACCGCGATTAGGTGGGCCGAACTTAGTATAATCAACTCCAAGTCCAACTGCCAAATCGGCGACAATGTCATCATTGGTTTCACCGCTGCGGTGTGACATGACTGTTTGCCAACCCGCGCCTTTGGCAATCTTAACAACTTCTACGGTTTCACTAATGGTACCGGTTTGATTTGGTTTCACCAAAAGCGTATTGCAAGTTTTTTGCTCGATGGCATCAAGGGTTTTTTGCTTATTGGTCACCAACAAACTGTCACCGACAATTTTGGTAGTTTCTCCTAACTCAGCAGTGATACTTTGCCATGATTTCAGGTCATCTTCTTCAAAAGGATCTTCGATATAAAAAACATGATAAAGTTCGCGCAGTTTTTTGTAGTAGTCAAGCAGTTCTTTGCTGGAGTATGGTTCGGTGCGGTCTTTGAGTTTGTACTTGCCGCCATCATGAAGCACAGAGGCAGCCACATCGACACCAAAGAACAAATCCTGAGCAAAGGTGTACTGCGTGGACTTAATCGTTTCTACCAGTAACTCAAAAACGTCGCTGTTGCTGTATAAATTGGGGGTATAACCACCCACCAGGCCGGTAGAGTGGACGGCGCCTTTCATCTCCAAAACCTCACCAAAACGTTGGAATAAAGCTGCGGCCATTTCCAACGACTGCATGAAATCAGTGTGGCTGGCTGGCACAATTTGAAATTCCTGAATATCCAGGTTATCCGCCCCGTGTTCGCCGCCGTTGACCATGGTGAAAATGGGTGTAGGAATAAGTAGCTGCTGAATAATTTGGTATTTTTGTTGGATGTAGAAATACAGCGGCACGTTGGCGCTCAAAGCTCCCGACTTCAAAACCGCCTGCGACACAGCCAGAATGGCATTGGCGCCAAGCTTGGATTTGTCTGGTGTACCGTCTAAATCGACTAATAACTGGTCTATCTCAGTTTGATGAGTGGGGTCTTTGCCGATCAGTTGGGGGGCAATAATGCTGTTAATATTATTGACGGCAGTGAGTACGCCTCTGCCCATCATGTGCTCTGGGTCGTTGTCGCGCAGTTCTACGGCTTCGTACTTGCCTTTGGAAGTACCTCCCGGCACATCGGTAACCACAATGGCGTTATTGTCTAACCACAGGGTGCATTCAATGGTAGGTATGCCTCTTGAATCTAGAATTTCTCTCGCATGAACCCCGCTGATTTGCGCCATTATTACTCTCTAATTAGCTAATTATTTGCGTTCTTTCAGTATCAATAATACACTCTTGAGCCAATCGGGCAACTTGTGGTTTGACGATAAGGCCGTTAATGCCGAGCTTAATCGCTTCCGCGGCCAGATAGGCGTTGAAATTTTCCAGGTGAAGGAAAACTTTGGTTGAGTGGTAATCGCCGCTCTCCTGCAGTTTATCGGTTACTTGCTTGATCAGGTTGAGCAATAAGTTTGCCGGTAGTGGGTATCTGGACAGCATTTCCGCGTTATCCGGATCGATGCCGCTAAGTAGACCATGCAGGCTGCGGGCGTTAAGGGAAACACCGGCCACTTGATTGAGCGGGTAGGCTGATAAGTTGTAAATATTTTCCGGCGTATTAAGTTGTAGCCAGACTTGGAAGTGGCTTTTATGCAACAGGCCTTTTTTAGCGATCAGGTCGATGGCAGTACGCAGCTCACCCGGTGTTCTAATAAAAGGCACCATCAAACCAAAGGGAGCCTGGCCGGTTTGACTCATTACTTCAAGAATGGCATCCAGTTCAAAGTTGAAAAGCTCGGACTGAGCAGCGATTTTTAAGCCCCCCCTGTATCCCAGGTAGGGATTGGGTTCATTCGGTTCGTAGTTGCTGGCAAATTTTAAGGTGAGCAATTCCGCCGAGGTAAAGTTTTGTGAGCGGTAGATCAGCGGCCTGCCATTGAGATGTTGGCGGTAAGTTTGAATAGTCTTGATTAGTTCCTCTTTGAGCAGAGCGGTGTGTTTTTTGCTTTTGAGCACGTGTTGAGGGTGAAGACCGAATTTGGCAATGGCGTACTCACTCCTAAGCAGGCCAACCCCGTCAATGATTTCTTGAACTTGCTCACCGGCTTTGTCGGGGTTGCCCGCGGAAATATAGAGAGCAGTGAGGTACTTAATGCCTGGCTTTTTAGCCATTTCTGGGTGATTAGCAGCCGGATGCTCAAACTCAAACTCCGCTACTGGTTCAATAGCAGTGATCAACAGTTGGTGATTGATTATCAACCAATGCACTTTTTGCTGTTGCAGCGACTGTTGTTTAATCTTAAAAACCAGCCGCGCCAGATTTTCGGCCTCACCACGCTCGAGTACCGGTTGGTTGGCAATTGAGCCGGGCACTTTTACCACCGCCAAAGATTCATCACCTCGGGCAAAGGCCTGTTTTTTGGTCGCGATTTGCTGGCTGACCAGATTCCAGGTTCTGACATCGACTTTATAAACATCATGCTGCTCTGATTTTTGCGGATGAAAAATGCCCGGCACACCATAAATGGTAACTTCAGTTTTCGAGCCGGTTTCCGGATCTTTGGTAAAAGCCACGCCGGACGCCTCAGCCTGAGGCGCCCACTCCACCATGATGGGTGAAGAAAAAAGCCGGGTGTGCAAAGGCGTATTTTTAGCGGAATGCATGGAGTTGGCAAAAACTAGCCTGCCCCACACCTGCAGGATAGACTCAATGACATTGGCCTCTCCCCTGACGTTGTCATGCACCCACTCAGAGCTGTAGTTAGGACTGTTACTGGGCATAATGTGAACGTAGTCTTCCCACAAGTACTGACGGTACAAACCGACCATCTCACTAGCAATGTCACGGGGAACTTTTAAGGTGGCAAAAATTTTGAGAAAGTTGTTTTTGGCCCGAGACTTTTGCGTTTCACTGCTGATATTTGCCGGCAGTGCTTTGTCAATTTTGTTTTTGAGATTGTTGACCTTAGCAATCGATTGAAGAGCGTTTTCCGTGACACAAAAGGACCTTGGCACCGGAATTTCTTGTTCATGAAGTCTGCCTTGGCTGTAAGCTCGCTCGCCAACCAGCTCTTTAGCAGAGCCACTATAATCGGCTAATAAGATCAGGGCAGGTGTTGACATTGCCCTTCTATCATAACTCAAATCAGAAATGGTTGCACTAGGTTATGTGAGTTGGTAGTCTTGGCTTTGTTTCTTCAGCTCGTCTTTGAAGTAATCCACAAAAGGAATCGGGCTGGGATCAATGCCTTCTAACATAGAAAGATAAAAACCGGCAAAAGCAAACAGGGTAATCATTTCAAAAACCTGGCTGATTTTGGTGGAGGCGCGCAGTAGGATGCTCAGAGTATCAATTTCGTTGTTCTCAATCACTTGCTGAGTCAGCCTCATCCTCAAGCCATTTTTGGGGTTGTAAAGCTGAGATTGAATCATCAGGAAGAAGTGGTCGGTTGGATTTGAGCGCGGAAACTGCAAGCCTTCCA
Organism: uncultured Pseudomonadales bacterium; assembly: GCA_964633875.1. Taxonomy (GTDB): domain Bacteria; phylum Patescibacteriota; class Microgenomatia; order UBA1400; family PJMF01; genus UBA1370. The sequence continues at coordinate 22,411 of CAZWKL010000005.1, read as the reverse complement.
TGAGGTGATGGTTGAGCTCGGGAATGATTTTGTAATCCACGAAGGCTTTGGCATTTTCGTTATGTTGATTGGCAGCCACGTGCGCGGCGCCTTCAAGAAACTCAGCCGCGACAATAACCCCTCGTCTGCCAACCATGTTGAAAGCCAGAGCTTTGGCGGGGTTACTTTCACCAACAACTTCGACATTGTTATCGGCAATCACGGTATCAATGGTGGCCACGACTTCGTTCACCATTTGGTCGTTGATGGTGATGATGCCTGCCTTGGCCAGCAGACCGATGGTGCCAAAAACAGCATAGCCAATGGCCATTCGTGGCTGTTGGGAAGGATTGTGGATGGGGTCGATGATGTAGGCAGGATGCTGATGTTCTTGGGCATGTTTCGCCAGTTCTCCCCCGGCAGCAATAATCATTATTTGGGCGTTTTTTTGGTGCGCTGCCTCGGCGCAAGCCAGCACTTCCTCGGTAGTGCCTGAGTAACTGGAAAGCAACACCAGTGTATTTTCGTTAACATAAGCCGGTAGGGTGTAAGAGTGAACTATTTCAAACGGCACTGTAATTTCATCTTTGAACAAGTGTTTGATGACATCCCCGCCCAATCCAGAGCCGCCCATGCCGGCTACCACCACGTTGCGGATTTCTGCTTGAGGCTTAAACTCAACAGTCTGCACCTCTTTCCAAGCATGCTCAATTTGCTTGCCGAGGGCCTCAATAGAGCCGAGCATGTTGGATTGGTCCAGCTGAGCGATTTCTTCGCGGGAGTCGAGGATGGATTGATTTGGCATAATTCCTTATTGTTTTCTGTACAGAGTACTTATAGTTTACTCCAGTTTGTCCCCTAGTGACTGGCAATTGGGTTGGACCAGTCGAGTGCTACGCCATGTTGTTGTAACGTCGATACCAATAGTTCTTTGAGCTCTCCAAGTCGCTCTGCTGTTTTTGCCTCAGCTCGGCCAGTGATGAGCGGTTCGGTGTTTGAATTTCTAATCAGAATCCAACTGTTGTCCGAGAAAGTTATTCTGAGGCCATCAAAGTCCATGATGTCCGCATTTTTGAATTTTTCTCTGAATTCCTTCACAATCGCGGCAATAATAGTGAATTTATTGTTGTCTGGCTCATCCGGAGCGGGTACCCGAAATTCTGGTGTACTCAGGTACTGGGGCATGCTATTCACTAACTCAGAAACAGTTTTGTTTTGGTTGGAATAGAATTCAATGAAGCGAGCGGCTGCGTAGGTAGCATCATCAAAACCGTAGTATTTATCTTTGAGGAAAAAATGACCGGCTATTTCGTTACCGAGAAGTGCTCCGGTTTCTTTCATCTTTTCAATAATAAATGGATAGCCGGTTTTCCAAAGCACCACCGTTACGCCTTGATTTTCGAGTTGGTCAATAGCAATTCGGGAAGTTGAAACATTAAACACTGCTTTCATGCCGGGGTTTTCTGTAGCCATACCCGTACCAATCAGGGCACCTATTAAATCATTGCTAATAAAATTACCCCGTTCGTCATAGACACCAAACCGATCTCCATCTCCGTCCATAGCAATGCCTAAGTCAGCCTGTTCGTGGACGATGGTTTCTTTGAGCACAGCATAAAAATCCTCCTTTTGTGGGTAGGGTGGATGGTTGGGAAAAGAGCCGTCATGTTCACAAAAAAGTTCGATAACCTCACAACCGATGTCCCGAAGAATTTTTTCAGTGGTGTCACTACAGGTGCCGTTGCCACAATCGAGCACAACCTTAACCGGTTTTTTGAGCCGGATATCCTGAGTCACCCGGGCTGCATAGTCAGACCAGAGGTCATCTTGAGTGTAAGTACCAGGCTCATTGCTTTTATCAAAATCACTCCTGATGACCAGGTCCTTGATCTGCTGATAGTCTTCGGAGGTAAAATGGACCTTATTCAGGGCTGCCTTGAAGCCATTATATTCCGGAGGGTTGTGGGAAGCAGTAATGCTGATACTGGCTACCGCATCACGCAGATACCAACTCGAATAGTTCATGGGCGTAGTAATCATTCCAAGATCTATGACGTTGGCGCCGGTTTCTCTCAGGCCCTTGACTAGATTATCCCGGACTTCTTCGCCACTTACTCGGTTATCGCGACTGACATGAACGGTAGTAACACCGTTGCGCTTAAAGTAAGTGCCCAAACCCAGGCCAATTAAATAGGTAGTTTCGGGGAAGAGTTCTTTGTTCCAAATTCCCCTGATGTCGTAGGCTTTGAAAATACCGGGATTTATATCCATAATGCTCCTTCGCAATGTATGAAAAAGTATGAACTTCTCCAATTTACAACGATAAAGTGATCAGGTCAAGTTCCTGAGCCAGATTGAGCGGTGATCGCGAAGTTTTTTGCCTGAGATCGAGTTGGTACAGTTTTTCGTGAACTTCGAGCAGTTGTGCCATGGTGAGTCTGGCCGCTTGGCTTTTAATTTTTTGCACCACAAACGGCGGGCCGGCGATTTTGCCACCATCCTTTGCCTGGATCAGCAGCCCAATTTGCCTAATCAGCATGATAAAACAAAAGTAATCGCTATCGGCTGCGATGCCTTGATGCAGCAGCTCAAGTTTTTGTTTTTGCCTAGGAGTGCCCAAAAGCTCCAACCATTTAAAAGTGGCGCTACTGGATTTAAATTCCTCTACTTTGGCTGCAGGAAACTTTTTGAGCATGGTTTTGGTGAGACTTCTTTTTTCCCAAAGCACCAGGTTGTCGGTTTGATGTGAAACAGTTTGTTCAATGAGCGCATCTTTTTTTTTCGACCGGGGCAGGGAGTGGAGGCCTTCAATAATAATAAAATTGCCAGTGCCAAACAAATCAGTCGCTCCCAAAAGCTCCTCCAGTGCCGCTTCAGTGAGGTTTTTCGCTTCCGCCCTGACAATTTCCAGCCCCTTTTGCCTAGCTTGATCCAGCGCCTCCTTGAGCTTTTGCCTGGATTGGATGATATTGTCTCCGTGAATTATTAACATTGACTTTATCCTAGCGACATTCCCTGTCTTTTCAAGAACCCCCTGTGTACGCGGTAGGCGGGATCATGTTCCGCCACCAAGTGCCAAAATTGTTTAGAATGATTCATGTGTTGCCGGTGAGCCAACTCATGAATGATCACATAATCAATGATTTCCGGGGGGTAATGCACCAACCGCCAGTTGAAGTTTAAATTACCTCTGCTGCTGCAACTACCCCACCTGGTTTTTTGTTCTCTCAGGGTGATAGCGCCATAGGTAATAGCCATTTTTTCCCCAAATTGCGCGGTTCTGGGAAGAATGTATCTCTCGGCAGTGTGCTTGAGGTAGTTTTTCAGTAAATTATTTTCGCTTCTACCCCAGGATGATTTATTTTCGGTGGGGTTGAGGATGAGCTCGTCACCAACAATTTTCACTCCTACCGGCACTTGGCTAGAATAACGCAAAGTCTTGGTGTATTTTTTGCCAAAAACCATCACTTCATCTTGAGTGATTGGCCGTGGCTTATTTTGGTGCCGGTTTTTTTCAGCCGTAATCCAGTCTTGGTGCTCTTCAACAAAACGGGCAATGGTTTTTTGCGGGGTAAATCTGGGTGTGGTGACCAAGACGGTACCATCCGGCTCCACCCTCATAATTAGCCTTTTAGCTCTGGGATTGACGCGATGCTGATAAGTGATGGCTGACATGGTTTGCTACCGGTTACTCGCCAATTTTATCACGCTCCTGTAGAATATAGCTGGCTCTTTTTTTATCTAGCCACGGTGTTGGAATTGGTAGACAAGCACGACTTAGAATCGTGTGGCGCAAGCCGTGTGGGTTCGAGTCCCACCCGTGGCACTCAAAACAAAAAACCCTGGCCAGAAGCCAGGGTTTTTTTGTCTCTGAACGTACGTCCCGGTGAGGTCGAACCTTCAGAGGTAATCAAAATATATACTAAATGTCTATAAGTGTCAATAACCTATTAAAATATATCAAATTATATAATAATATCTCTTGAGGAAAAGTTGTTTTTTACTCGAGTGAGTCGAGTGGCACCAAATCAGTTTCGGGCGATAGAGTAGCAGCGGGCGTGGCGCTGCTGCCGGTAAACTCGGTTACATCGGTATTTTCTTTCATGGAACGCCCTAGAACTCGGTCGTCATAGCGCATTTCCGCCATCCATTGATTGACCGAGTTGGTCCATTTATCCACGCTGGCGGTATATTTTTGCGCTACCTGATAAGTTGTCAGCCTGCCTTGGTCAATATAATTTTTTTTGAGGATTTCGGCAGCTTTTTCCAGATTTTCTTCATAGGATTTAAACCCCCAAGTTCCCCTCGAGTGAACACCCAAACCTAAACAATTATAAGTTTCGGCTAAACCGGAATCTGGGTCGTCAGGATTGGTGCGGATTTTCGGTGTCACTCGGCAAAGATTGCTCTCCTCCATCATGATGGCTGGCAAAAACCGGAAATCCAGGCCATATTTATCCGCTGTTTCAACCAAAAACTCACCATAATAATCGTACGGCTTGAGGGGAGAATTATGCCTCTCGAGGAAATTAGCGATAATCTGGGCTCTGGCGTCGCCGGCCTCCATAATTGCAGCCATATTGGCGGCACTAGCGCCATCAATTCTCATCGATTCGTCCAGAGAGGAAGAAATTAAGACATTTGACGGTGTTTCTTCAGTTTGCTTAATCGCTTCAGCCAGATTAAAAAACTGCAGCCCAGCGATACCAGTAAGGATCACTCCAGAGGAAAGCAATATCCAGGAAAAAGCTAAAAAGACAGCTTTCATAATTTTACTAGCTTCGACTTTTACACAATTATTACAATTATTTTCTCTAAAAACCGTGTCTGTATGCTAGTATAGCAAAGCAAGAAAAGTAAGGGCCGAAGTAGGCCAGTATGGACTGTGCAAGCAAAATATGATATCCTATAATATTACAATGATGAAAAAATTGTTGCTCAGCTTGCTGTTTTTTGGGCTGTGGGTGTTTCCTGCTCAGGTCAGCGCAGCCAATGTTTCTAAGATGGGTATTCATATTCTTCATCCTGAAGAAATAGTGGATGCCAAGCAGTTGGTGCGGATGCATGAGGTAGATAAAAATTGGCATTACGTGACGGTGCCCTACACTCTTGAGGACATTGACAAAACCTCTCAGTGGCAAAAGTTTTTCGATGAAGCCAAGGAAAACAGAATTATTCCTATTGTCAGACTGGCCTCTACCATGGATGGCCAGGGCTGGACTATTCCCAACCGCAAAAATACAGTGGATCAGATCAATGCCTTGAGTCAATTTCAGTGGCCCACTCAGCAGAAACACATCATTATTTACAACGAGGTCAATCACGCTAAGGAATGGGGTGGCGTCATTGATCCGATTGATTACGCCCGGGTTTTTCGTTTTGCCAGCAGTTGGGCTCACGCGGTGGACAGTGCGTTTGTAGTGATGCCGGCAGCGATGGATTTGGCCGCTCCTAATGGTCCGGAAACTATGGAAGCTTTTAATTATTTAACGCGGATGCATGAGTTTGACCCAGAGATTTTTGCTTATGCTGATGCTTGGAACTCGCACTCTTATCCTAATCCTGGTTTCGCGGCCTCACCGCAGAGAAAAGCCAAAAATGGCATGAATGGTTTCGAGTATGAGCTACAGTTTTTGGCAGGTAAAACTAAGCAAGATTTGCAAGTTTATATCACTGAAACCGGCTGGGAGGAAAGCTCTGCTCTCAGGCGTTGGTTGCCCGCTTACTATGTTTACGCTCTTGAGCATATTTGGTCGCATGACAGAGTGGCAGCGGTGACACCGTTTATTTTGAAAGGCTCGCCCGGGCCGTTTGCCGGTTTTAGTTTTCTTGATACAGCCGATAATCCTACTGCCCAATATAATGCCTTTCGCTCAGCTATGGAGAAGCAATATTTTAACCAGCAACTGCAGCTCAGTGCTGCGGAATAGTTTTAAGCGAATTTTGCCCCGACTGATTTTGCTGCAGGTCTAATGTATGATAAAGTATGACCTATGAGGCACAAGTCCAGGTTGACAATTACTTTACCCGGAGAGCTTTTAACCAAGGTTGATGATTTGGTGGATGGCAAAGCAGTGCGTAATCGTTCTCACGCGATTGAGTTGCTGATTCGTAGCAGCATGGAGCCAACAGTGTCGATGGCGGTGATTTTGGCTGGTGGCAAGAGAAAATTAGCTACTCCGCTCGCGCTGAAAAAAATTGGCAACCGGCCTTTATTGGCCATTACTTTGGAAAATCTCAAGAAGCATGGAATTGTTGATGTTTACGTTTGTGGCGGTATTTACGAAAAACAGATTAAAACAGTTTTTGGCGATGGCAGCCAGTTTGGGGTGAAGCTTACCTATGTGGAGGAAAAAAAGCCGCTGGGCACGGCCGGCGCTCTTAAATTGACTGAAAAATATGTGACAGGCAATCCTTTTTTGGTCATTCACGGCGATGTTTTGACAGATATTAATCTTCAAGATTTGATTAAGTTTCATTTGCGCGAAAATACGAAGGCAACGATTGGGGTTAAGCCGCGAATGAGTGAGAAAAAATTTGGCCAGGCTTTTCTGCATGGCAATAAAATCATTCGTTTTATGGAGAGGGGCGCCAATAAAGGTATTAGTATTGTTAATACCGGCATTTATGTTCTAAATTCGGAGGTTTTGACGGCTATTCCCAGGGGCAAAGTGGCCAGCATGGAGGCAGACATTTTTCCTAAACTGGCCGAAAACGGAGAGCTGAGCGCTTTTATTTTTCAGGGAATTTGGTTTGATGTTGCCGATGAGGCCGATCATAAGAAGGCAAACGCACAGTGGAAAGAGTAAACGCAGTTGGAAGAAAAAACGCCCAACGAGAGGGCGTTTTTTGATGGTGCCAAGCTGAGGAGTCGAACCTCAATCTCATGTTTTTCAGACATGCGCCGTGACCACCTTGGCTAGCTTGGCTTGTATCAAATCGTTTGTTAATCGCTAGCGTTTCATGTTTTTCAGATCCGCCGTAGGCGGAACCACCTTGGCTAGCTTGGCATATGTGGCCGCTGAGGGACTCGAACCCCCGACTTCCCGGATGTAAACCGGACGCTCTAACCAACTGAGCTAAGCGGCCGAGTTATCTGGTGGCAGAGTGTGCTGACTTTCTGATATTTTATCTTGTACTGATACAGGTAGTTGTCCAGTGCTACGAATTTCTGCTGCTTCTTCTGGAGTAACGTCAATATACAGATTATTCGGATATTTGTCCTCTTTTTCACCAACGAAAGTGATCTTCGCAGGAGTTTCACCCTTAATCTGTTTTATTGATATGACCAGAGGTCCTTTTTTATAGTCTGCCATCACAATATTTTTAAAACCAATTAGCAGTAATTACTGGTATTGGTGTGGGGACGACTCTTATTAGAACCCTCCTCCCGATAATGATTATATTTTACCAGGCTAATGGAAACTATCAATCTCTATTGCTGTCATGGTTTATTATTTTATCTTGATAATGTCATTGAGGATAAAAAGCCATCGACGAGCAGATGCAGATTTTCATAGTGCCCAGGAGAGGACTTGAACCTCCACGCTGTTAAGCACAGCCTCCTCAAGACTGCGTGTCTACCTGTTCCACCACCTGGGCTTATTTGTTAAATGATGTGCCATAGTATAATCGAGAATGCTCCCCGAGTAAAGGTGTGTGCCGCAGTTTTTTAACGTTGTTAATCTTGATTGCTATAAGGGGCAAGACAAAGATAAGCAAGTAGGTTGCAAGTGACCAAGCCGGGTGGCCAAACCCAAACCGGTGTGAAAACCAAAGCAGCGGATAAGCCATCAGCGCAGTGCCGGTAGCCAATAACAGGTAATTTTTGAGTCCACTATTCTCTTCCAAGAATAAAATCAGCACAAATGGCCAAAGAATGTACCAATTCCAATTAGCGGCAGAAAAGAAAACCAGATACAGCGCTAAAGCCAGAGCGGTAGTTTTAAGCGGCGGCCAGCCATTTTTGATTTGTAATGCCGCCAACGCGGCTACAACTACTACAAAAATCAAGGCAAATGGCATTGTAATTCCAGGCAAGAATCTCTCAACTAATTCGGGTAAAGACTGCCAATAAACAGTGGTGTTGTAAAGCACGCGCTCAAGGAAACTCAGCGGGCTAATACCCATGAGTGCAAACGACAGGAAATTAACGGCCAGAAAACTCAATGTATATTGAGTAAGCGCGCGGAGATTTTTCTCTTGAAGCAATTGTAGCGTGAAAAAACCAAAGGCCAAAACAGGAATAAGCTTGACCTGCACTGACAAAGCTATCAGCATCCCCGCCAAAAACCACACTTTTTTGTTCCAAAAAGCCAAACTCAATAATAGGAAAAAAATCATAGCAATATCGTTATGGGCCGATGACACAAATTCCAGTACTATTAGAGGATTCCAAAAAATAGCCCGAACCAGCAAAGCCTGGCGTTTTTCTGGCCATTTTTCGACTAACTTTAAGCTAGTAGCCAGTGCGGCCAGATAAAAAACCACTGCTACTAATTTATAACTCAGCACTGTTGAGAGCAACTGCCCCGCCCCAATCACAGCAGCCGGCCAGTAAATTATTTGATTGACTAGTCCATAAACTCTGGTTTGATCGGTCCAATCTGCCATCAAGCCAAAAGAATCGTCAGGAAAATTTCCGGGAGCAACTTCCCACGGGTTTTGGCCGTACTCAAAAAGTACCCGATCCGAATAAATGTAAGAAAAAATATCTGTAGACAACACCGGGTATGAAAAAAAAGCCACAACTTGGAATACTAACGCCATCGTAATACTGGTGCGCTTAGAAAAATTAAGTCTTAAGCTGACTAGGTAAGTAGCAAAAGCAACCAGGCTGGTTGCTGCAAACAACAGCGTGGGTAACAAATTGACGCTTCGGTCAAGCAGCCAGGTGCGAGTGGCAAAAAGCCAGCCAGCCAAATGCGGATAAAAAAACCCAATACCTGCCAGCGCTCGTTCATCACGAAACAGTAACCACCAGGACAAAACTACAAATGCCAGGAAGCAGGTAGCCAGGAGCAGTGTGATAATTTTTTGGGTTTGTTGCATTTGTCTGTGCCGAAGAGAGGATTTGAACCTCCACGGAGTTGCCTCCACACGCTCCTGAAGCGTGCGCGTCTACCATTCCGCCACTTCGGCATTAGCATATCAACAAGACTGTATTGTAATACAATTAGATGCGTTTCCCAAGTCTCGGGAAAGAGCGGCTGAACTTTCTTTTGAGAGCTTCGATAATGACGTCGGCAGCCTCTTCTACCCGGAAATAGGTGGTATTGATGGTTAAGTCATAGGCGTTGTGTTTGGTAAGGTCTTTTTTGAAGTACTGTTGAACAAAATCCCGGCGCTCTTTTTCGACTTTAGCAATCACTTTTTTGGCTGTGGCTCGAGTGTGGCCTTCAAAATCCATCGCCCGTTGCACCCGGACTTCGTAGGGCGCAGTAATGTTAACATGTAAGCCTTTGGCAAAAGGAGTAATAAAATTGGCGCCTCTGCCCAGGATGACAGTTCTGCCTTTGTGAGCATGAGCCAGAATCAGTTTGGCCAGTTCTGAAATGTATTTGTAGTCGTCAACATACTCAGTATTGAAAAGGTTGTGAACGATGTCTTCAAACTTAGTTCTGCTCTTTTCGTCGATGGCGCTAATGATTTGCTTGCGTTTTTTGGTGGATTTGGCGATTTCATCAACCAACTGCTCATCAATGAACTCAAAGTTGAGTTTTTCCGCCACTCTCCTAGCAATCGGCGCACCGCCACTGCCTGGCTCACGGGCGACGGTAATAAAAGGCACGATAAAAGAGCTTTCGTAGTCTTCATCGTCAGAGATCTCTTTTTTGAGATTGAGTAAGCGGTAAACTTTGTTGATGAGGGGGTAGTAATTAATTTCCATAATTACTAGGTGATTATAGTAGATTTTTTTGGTTTTGTCTGGGGGTAAGATTTGTGTACTCAGCCAGGCTTTTGAGGTACAATATGCTTTCAAGCGCCAGTAGCTCAGTGGATTAGAGCACTTGTCTTCGGAACAAGGTGTCGGGGGTTCGAATCCCTCCTGGCGCACAAAATACTCAGTGCGGTGGTATAATTCAAACTTGATTCGGGTCAGTAGCTCAGTCGGTTAGAGCACCTGCCTCTTAAGCAGGGTGTCCTGGGTTCGAGCCCCAGCTGACCCACATTCTTTCCTTGCTTTTATAGCCACAAACTACTGCATCATTGGCGTTGGAAATGTTCGTTGAGTGTTCAAAAAAACCAGTGTCACATGTTTTATTTCGTGCTAAGATTGAGAATACTCTAAAGCGCTTATGGAAAACAAACAACCCATCAATCGTACAGCATTTTTAGTTGCCGTTTTAGTTGTTTTCTTAGTCAGCCTTATTGGAACTGTTTTTACTGGCTCATACAGACAAAATCACTCGATGCCACCACAACCCACCGCCACTAAGTTGCTGCCCAAAGCAGAGCGCATCTATTTTGGCGCGTTTGCGAACTTCGGGCCAACCGAAAACACTGTTACCCTCGAGAACATTACTCATTTTCAAACCCTGGTTGGCAAAGACCTTGCTTGGGCATATTTTTCAAATAATTGGTTTAATGGCATTATTTTTCCTCAACAAGAGGTCATCACGCTTAAACAACTTGGAATTACTCCCTATATTCGCTTGATGCCCCGAGAAAGTTTTAGCAGTAACCCTGACGACCATCAATACAGCCTTGAAAAAATCAGTGCTGGTGAATTTGACACAGACCTAACCCGCTGGGCAATCGCTGCCAGAGAAGCAGACGTACCACTTATTATCGAGTTTGGCACAGAAGTTAATGGGCACTGGTTTCCCTGGAACGGTACCTGGAATGGACAAGGAGAAACAACTGGTTTTGGTGACCCCCATAAGCCTGATGGCCCAGAGAGATTCATTGCCGCTTACCAAAGAATCATCAACTTGTTTCGTTCGGTTGGAGCTACAAACGTTACTTGGGTATACCACATCAACAGCATCAGCAACCCGCCCGATAAGGACTGGAATGGTGTTCTCTCATATTACCCGGGTGATGACTACATCGATTGGATTGGGGTCAGTGTGTATGGTGCGCAGAGCGACCTTGATACCTGGACGACCTTTGATGAAGTCTTTGCCGAAACATATAACACACTCACAACCGCTACAGAAAAACCAATTATGATTGCCGAGTTTGCCGTCCATGAACAAGCAAACACTGCGCTTAAAGCTGCTTGGCTTGAGGCAACGCTACAGTCATTTATTCAGAATACCTACCCCAGAGTTAAGGGTATTTCATACTGGCAATCAAGTTGGGTTGGTTCGGATGATACGCATCATAACTTGCACATTGATTCCTCGCCAGAGGCGCTGGCGGTGTTCAAACAGTACATTGCGCATCCTGTCTTTGAGTCCCAAACCAGTTTTAGTGAATAGCTGCACGCAACACTGCCATAATTTTTGCGGCGGCGGTTCCATCACCAAATGGATTTACCCACGTTCTGGGAGCATCAATCATTTGAGCCACCGCAGCTTTGATTCTTTGCGGACTGCTACCAACCAAGATATTCGCTCCGACTGAAACGCTTTCTGGCCGTTCAGTATTATTTCTGAGTGTCACACACGGAACTTGCAAAATACACGCTTCTTCTTGCACCCCACCCGAATCAGTCATCACTAACGAGCAGTTGGACAACAGTTGCAGCATAGCAAAAAAGCCCACGGGATCTATCACTATGATGGATGCCTCGCGCCCCTGCGTGTTCAAACGCTGATTCAAGCCAAACAGCTCCAATTGTTTTTTGGTTCTGGGATGCATTGGCCAGATAATCGGCAAAGCATATTTTTTTGAAATTGCCTCAAAAGCAGTAACAATATCTGCTAGTTTTTGGCGTTGGTCGGTATTTTCTGGACGATGCACTGTTGCAAGCAGATACTTTCCGGAACTCAGTGACAAATCTTGGAGTATTGTTGACCTCGTTGCTGCAATTTGGCTGTTGGCGATAACTGCATCAACAATAGTATTGCCAGTCACATAAATATTTTCCTGCGGAATGCCTTCTTTGAGCAAGTTCTGCTTGGCAGCTTGGGTTGGTACAAAATGCCAACGCGCGATTGCGCCGGTTAAAACACGGTTTATTTCTTCTGGCATTGTGCGGTCATAGCTTCTCAAACCAGCTTCAACATGCGCAATAGGAATCTGTAACTTAGTTGCGGCAAGACTGCCAGCTAGTACAGAGTTCGTATCACCTTGCACCAAAACCATGTTAGGATTTTCTTGTAGTAAAACGGACTCGATTTTTTGTAACATCAGCCCAGTTTGTTGCCCATGCATTCCAGAGCCAACTTGCAAGTTATAATTGAGATCCGGCAACTGTAAGTCGCGCCAAAATATCTCATCCATGTTAGCAGAATAATGTTGGCCGGTATGGACGGTAATAAACGGAATTTGCTGTTGGACGCAGCGCTTGATAATCGGCGCAAGTTTAATAATCTCGGGTCTAGTTCCGAAGATAAAACAAAGTGGTTGGGTTGGTTTTTTTGTCATATGTTGTATGTGATGCTGCTAACCGATGTTTTGTCACGCAATGCTCTATTGAATCTCTGCTTCGGCAGTGCGTTCAGTTTTATACCAACTAGTTTTTTCTGGGTACAAAAGAGCATTGTACATCGCTTCCACTCTGGGGATAAACTGCACAATGATAAAAACTGGCAAAAATGCAAAAAGTTGCACAGACATACTCAGTTTTTGCTTCGTATCCATGTCTTGGTCAATATAACCAGCTAAGGTTCGGTACACCATGCCGTACGTATCCCAAACAAAAAAAGACACTCCAAAAAGCAGCAAGGAAAAATAAAAAACAATCATGTTCATACTAATAAAGACACCAGAAAATAACAGCACCAACGATAACACTGGCAGTCCCAAATCAAGGATGAATCTAAACTGTGAAGCTACAATTTTGTTACCAAAATACAGCTTTTCTTTAAACGGCAACTGCGAATAATATATTTGTTTGAGAATCGCGATATGTCCTCGCACCCAACGCTCTCGTTGTTTTCTATAGATTGAAAACCGCGCTGGTGTTTGTTCCAATTCGGGGGTATGCAACCACTCGCCAACGATGTTTTCTGAGAGGTAGAGGCGCACGGCTAACTCAGCATCTTCAACCAGTGCGTCCTGATCCCAGCCGCCAGCTTTTTTAATACTGGCGCAATCAACAAAATAATTGGTGCCAGCTAAAAACTGCAGCACTCCTTGTTGCATCAGTCGATGCGGCAACTCCGTTAAGTGATGAAGCGCTAATTCAAGCCCGGCAGCTACTCCCACGATAGTGACTTTTGAAAAATTACTGACCTGAAACACAGATCCTTGCAGGATTTTACTGTTGTCCTGAATTCGCCTGTACGCGACTTCTTTGAGAACGTCTGTATGCAGTCGCCCATCAGCATCTAAAACACCGACCATCGCCAGCCGGAATCTGCCGATTTTTTGCAAACAATAGTTTAAAGCTCTGCCTTTCGTAGAGGGAGCATATGTTTTTTTAGTGCTCCCATAGCTGCCACTGAACCACTTGGGAACCTCGATAATATGTATAAATTTCTGTTTGTAGCGGGTGTTGAGCTTGGTGGCTACAGCCCGTGCTATTGCTTTAGTAGTCACCGGCAGATTGTCGTCCAACTCACGCTCATCAACGATGACAAACACACGCATCTTAGTTTTGGGATACTCAATTCGAGCTACATTTTTGAGCGTGTTCTCGATGACCAAAGCTTCGCCGCGCGCAGGAACAAAAATTCCTATTTTTGGCAGAACAGCTTGTTTATTTCGCGCCAGATCCTGCAACTCTGTCATCGAAAGAGAAAAATTTTTGATAAGTTTGACATGCTTTTTTAATCGAAAAACATTGCGTGCATACACCAGCGCTCCCACCGTAAAAGCAGTGAGCAAAAAATAAAACACTACATCATCTCGATGAATGCGATCAACTAGTGTTAGCATCACTGCGGTCAGCTCTTGCTCTGTGGCGGTAGTCAAAAGATCATACCCATGAACAAATTGGAAATTATAGCGCTGAACTAGGGTAATATACTGTTCTAGCTCGTCTGCTTCTCGCCACGGATGCCAAAAACCAGAGGCAACTGGGTCTTCAAAAGTGTTTAACTGTTTGAGTCTGTACTCAATATCAGCAAGATCAGTCGCCTCGCGGAAAATATAGCCCAAGTTTTCTGGCAAATAAATAGTGCCTCGAATAGTAGCCACAAACGGTAGGGAACCAATCTCGTGGATGTGTTCATAACGAATTGGGTAAATCTGATTAAACACTGCGTCAGCGGTATCACTTTGCGCGTAGTGCGGGGTTTCCCAAATGTCAGGCACTGGTAGTTCGAGCACCTCCATTGCGGCTCGAGCGCGGTGCACTTTATCCAGAGCGTATTCAGGGGTGTCGGTTTCCAAGGGAGCATTTTTTTGAGCATCCCAAAATTCATACCCGATGCCACTGACCTCATCTCCTACTTGATGGGTATACCCGTGCTGTACCAGCACGGCATCGCCGTTCATGACCATTTGCTTGATGATATTTAAATACCGTTTTGATCTGCCTGAATCCCAATCTATACCCAACTCTGGATTGACGTAACGCTCTATAAAAGCAATATGAAACGGAATTCCTGCTCGCAACAAATACGTATATACATCTTGGAGTTGGTAGGGATTGCGGTACGTATAGACATTGACATCCTCTAATCGCATCAATGCGGGCTGTTTTTCGAGTCGCTCATGATGACCCAAAAAATGATGTAGCGCATCCAAAAAAGGAAGGGTGTAGGTGTTGGTTTCAAAATAATACGGAATACCAAAAGGCATCAGCACGTGGCGATCGTTGACAACACTGATTAGCGGGTACTCATTCCCGCTATCGGTTACAGCAGTTGCCAACGTCTTAAAATTTGGCGATTGTGTAGTGTGAACCGTTAGTAATCTCAGCTCATTGGCTTCAAAACTGATATCTTTGTACAGAACCGCTGTTACTGGTTCGCCCTGAGAACCCGAGTTATCTCTGCCAGTAGCCACTAGCTGCGTTCCATACCCGAGCCAGAGAGTTTTGGCAGTGGTGGTGGCGACGATATTTGCAAAATAGTCAGCAGCAAAGGATTCATTATTAAGCTCAATTAATAGTATGTGGTCGTATGCTTGCAGGTTTGTTTCTCTACTGTCCATATAGTTTTCTATTGTGACAGTTACATTCCAGTGTGATGTAATAATTTCCAGCAGATCATCAAGTGCAGCAAGATATTGCTCCTGGCCTTCTTGCGGCAATGAGTGAATCACCAGCAATTGAGTATCTTTATGTGTTTCTGAATGGTGTTTTTTTGCTTTGTATTGATTGCTTGCGGTTTCTGCCGTGATTGGTGCCGTAGCAAATAGCAGCAACATGCTACAAACAAGTAAGCATAATACTATCTTATATAGTTTTGATATAAACAATTTCATATAGAAATAAATAGACTTATAGTATATCACATCTGAATATCAATTAGGACAACACTTGGCCTATAGTAGAGTGTTTATAATGTGTTGGCAATGAGTAGATGAACTTTTGCGGAAAATTTCTTTGGAATATAGACAGTCCCAAAACGGATTTTAAATGGCCAAATAGCCTCTCTGCCAGCTTCTTTTTCTTTTTTATTTCCCAATCGCCATCATGATCATCGATTTGATGAAATTGGCTGTGCTGGAAATTAAGATTCCCAGCCATTTGAAAAATACTTTCGCCAGGTTATCTGCAGCGTTGGTGCTGGCGCGTTTGAATTCAGGCGAGTTGATAAAACTTGATGTGGGCATACTTGGAATTATACACTAAGTTTTTGGCAAAAAACTTTTGTCTACTCTTCACAATTTTGAGATTGCTGTGTACAATACAGGCTTAGATTGGGGAGTGCGCTTGCATTTCCCACCAGTGGTTTTGCGGGAATAGCTCAGTGGTAGAGCGCCTCCTTGCCAAGGAGGAGGTCGCGGGTTCGAACCCCGTTTCCCGCTCCATAGGAAAAGGTTGCATCCAGCTCAAACTTCAAAGGTCATCACTAGCGGCAAATGGTCCGAAACATCGGCCTGAGAACTGTGTTTTTCTACAACTTTGATGTCGTGACTGACAAAAATAGTATCCACAATTAGCTTGGCAAAAATGGGATCACTTTTTGCAGACCTTTAGTTTTTTGAATTATTTTGTTGCCCATACTCAGTCTTCGCTCAGTGTCTTCATCATCAACCCCCCAAATTCCGTGGGTGTTAAAAATGTTGATCTGCTGATCATTTATGTTAACCACAACATGTTAGAGATTCTCTCCGCTCCACAGGCGGTTGCAAAACAAGAAAAAACTTGCTATAATTTCAACATCACGATAGGAGGACTACCAAAGGTTGTAAGATTTATCTTCACCGCGGGAATGCCTCCTTTTTTACTTCTTCTTTTCAACCTTATTTTTAAATAAACTCACCAGAACGATTTTATCTGCAAACTTTCTTAGTAGTGATGAATACTTATGATTGGGGGCAAATATTTTTTCTAGTTTTTTATTATCTTCTAAATGCTCAATTAAACAGTGAAAATCGCCATCCCCAGAGACTATAATTGCTCTATCAAAATTTTCCCACTCAATCATAGTATGCAAGACGAGTTCAGCATCAACGTTACCTTTAGTGATAGCTTTTTTGCCTTTTTTGTATTCCAATGTTGGTTTAAATATGAGAATGTAGCCAGCCTTTTGCAAAAATGTGTATAGTTTTTCATTGCCCGTAACGTGACCAATGAACAAAAATGCTTTTTTAACATGATATTTTGTTTTTAAATATTTTAAAAATTCAGCAAAATCCAGGGTCCAGCCAGAACTTTTCACCCCCAAATTGAGATTCTGACTATCAATAAAGGCGTAGATAATGTTTTTGGTTTTATTTGCTTTTTTCACAAATAAAGTATAACAAAAGTGAACAAAATATTGTACTTGCAAGTGGTTTCTTCTTTTACAAAATAATGAATTAAATAAGTTATGATATGAACATGCAAAAACTCACCAAGGAATTTTTTGCCAGAAAAACACAGGCGGTTGCGCCTGATTTGTTGGGAAAAATTTTAGTGCATGAGTTGCCGGAAGGTTTGGTGGCCGGCAGAATTGTTGAAACGGAAAGTTATCATCAGGATGATCCGGCCGCCCACTCTTATGGCGGTATTTCTCCGAGAAACAAGTCTTTATTTGCTGCCCCGGGGACAGCTTATGTTTATTTGAGTTACGGCCTGCATTATTGCGTTAATGTGGCTACTCATGCTGAAGGCATTGGGGAAGGGGTGCTTTTTCGCGCTCTTGAACCCCTACGGGGTCTTGAGATCATGATGGAGCGCCGGAGGCAAAAGGGGATGGAGTCACTTTGCAGTGGTCCGGCTAAGCTCACCCAAGCTTTAGGTATCAATAAAAACCATGACGGCCAAAGTTTGTTTTCAAGCCAACTTTATATTGCTGAAGATGAAAGCTCCGGGCTTATTACTGAAAAGGATATTGTTTTTGCCACTCGGGTGGGGATTAGCAAGGCTGTCGAGGAAAAACTCCGCTTTTACATCAGAGGCAACCGGTTTGTTTCTAGAAAATAGTTGCTCTTACCATACTCTTACCAATTCTACACACCATCATTATCGATTAAGCATAATGTGATCCTTGTCACAAGTTAACAAACTTGTTCACGCATAGGTACGGAAGGAGTAGAAGCAGCCCTACTCCTTCTTTTTTGCCTACTCAATTGGGAGGGCTTATAATGCCGACAAGATAAAACAGCAACTATGCTTAGAAAAACCCGCTTAAGTTTAGGATTGGTCTTAATTGCTTTAATTTTACTTTCCGCCTTTATTCTTGATTATTTGGCCATTTGGCCGTTTGCAAATGTCAATTCTGGCCGGCCGGTTTATTTAAACGGGGCTCAAAACGGCAGTGATGCCAGCCTGGCCGCTGATCCGCTCTTCTCTGCTGGCGAATTTTCCCTTGTGGAAGCAAATAACATCGCTTATAAAACTGAGGTGGTGGTGGAAGGTCTAGAGGTGCCTTGGTCGGTGGTTTTTACCAGCCCTGACAGAATTTTAGTAACTGAAAGAACCGGCAGGATCAGAGAGATTGTGGGGGGAGAGTTGCGTGACGAGCCGCTTTACGAGTTTACTGAAATTACCGCCAGAGGCGAAGCCGGCTTGATGGGCATGGTTTTGGATCCGAATTACTCAATCAACAGGCATTTATATGTTTGTTACGCCACTACGCCAGCCGGCACGATGATCGCTCGGGTGGCCAGATTTACCGATACTGGCAATGGACTGAGTGACAGCATGATAGTGGTGGATAATATTCCGGCTGCTAATAATCACGCTGGTTGCGAGTTGGCTTTTGGGCCGGATGGCAAGCTTTACGTTACCACTGGCGACGCTTCCAATCGGGAAATTGCTCAGGATTTGGGTAATTTGGGAGGGAAAATTTTGCGTGTTAATGCCGATGGCACAGTTCCGGCAGACAATCCTTTTGCCAATAGCCGGGTTTGGTCTTATGGCCATCGCAACCCTCAAGGAATTGCCTGGTATCCTGGCAGTGAAGTTCTCTATGCTGCCGAGCATGGTCCGTCTGGATTTGACGGGCCGGGCGGCGGTGATGAAATCAATCTAATCAAACCTGGCGAAAATTATGGTTGGCCGCGCGTTTCTCATCAAAATTCTGCTCAGGGCATGGTGGATCCGCTGGTGGTGTTTACTCCCGCCATCGCCCCTGCCTCGATACTTTTTTATGATTCTGAGCAGATTCCCGAGTTTCAGAACAATCTTTTCGCTGGCATGCTGGTGGGTGAAGGGATGACGCGTTTTGTGATCAATCCGGAAAATCTTGAAGAAATTCTGATGTACGAAAAACTGCCGCTGGATGATTTTGGCAGAATTAGGGAGTTGGTTATGGGGCCTGATGGCCAGATGTATTTTGCTACCAGCAATCGGGATGGTCGAGGCAATGTCCGCGGCGGCGATGATAAGATTGTTAGAATTATTCCCCAATAGGTGTGATAGGATTGGGTTATGAAAATAAATCCCATTAAACACGCGGAACAACGTGTTGGTGTTTTTGTTGATGTGTCGAACATGTATTTTTCAGCGCAAAATCTTTATAACACCAATGTGAATTTTAAAAATTTGCTGGAAACAGCGGTGGCGAACAGAAAACTAATTCGCGCTTTTGCTTACGTGATTGAAAGTGAGAGCGGCCGGGAAAAAGATTTTTTTGAAGTTTTGACTAATTTGGGTTATGAAACCAGAATTAAAACTTTGCAAGTGTTTCATGGAGGCGCTAAAAAAGGTGATTGGGATGTAGGACTTTCGATTGATGTAGTGAGGTTGTTGCCGTTGCTTGATGCGGTGGTTTTGGTTTCCGGTGATGGCGATTATGTTGATTTACTTGACTATGTGCGTGGGCACGGCCGCAGGACTGAAGTCATTGCTTTTAAGCAAACCACCAGCAGCAGAATTTTGAATGAAGCTGATGAGTTTATTGATTTATCGGAAGATAAAAAGCGGTTTTTGATTTAACCGGCACCGCCCCCACCGCCTCCTCCGCCACCGCCCCCACCTCCGGAAGAACTGCCGGACGAACCGACGCCTGAGGCTCCGTAGCTCGAGCTGGCGGCGGTAGAAATACTGCTGATGGCGGAAGAAATATCAGCCAGCGAGGTGGATAAATCTGAAACGCCGGTGGCGGAGCCGGAAGTACCAGCCCAATATGAGGTGGCTACGGCTTGGTCTGCGGGCGGGAATTTGATTGGCAATTGCGACAGCGCTTTAGCAGAAACACCCAGAACAGTGCCGTAAACCAAATACTTTTCCCACAAGACAATTGAATCAATCGGATAATTTTTGGTTTTACTATAATCCTTCATGTGTTTTTTGAAAGCTTGCCATTTTGCCGCCTCCTCTGCCCCTTTATCAGTGCGTTTTTGCCCATAACTGATACTAATGATGCTAGCGAAAAGTAAAATAATAGCAGTCAAGATGCCCGCGATCGATGAAGTGAGCGTGGTTGGATTAAGCAGGGTCGCTCCTTGGATGATGATAAAAAATTGCAGGATCAGAATGACTATGGCCGCTGCGATGCTCCAGCTCGCTTGTTCAGCGGCCCGGTCCGATTCTTTGTTGAAGTAATTTTCAGCCAGATTTTCCCGATGCACCACTTCCGGAAACTTTTTGAAGAACTCGTGGCTGGTGGTACGGTGAGTTTTGCTCCACTCCACTATCCGGCTGAGAGCAAGCGCGTCCACGGCTTTGCCTTGAATGGTGGTGGGTTTAAAACCAATTTTTTGCAAGTAATTGTTCACGTATTTTTGAATGGAAGAAAGCTGCTTGGAGGCGCTTTTTTGCGGAATCAAGTAATACTGGTATTTTTTAAAGATTAGGCCCTCTTTTTGATCGCTGCGCTGGATTTTGTAATGCCGGTCTTGAATGAGCGAGAGGATGGTAGCGGTAAAAGCGCTGGGCTCAATGTTTTTGCTGGCGGTGAGCAGTTGCTGAACTTGGGCCGGATCAATGTCGCTCGGAGGCTCCCAGAGCCGTCCGGATTGGCTGACTTTGGGCAGGGGCAGGTCTTTGCCGTGTGTAAGGAATTTTTTGCTTTGTTTGATGAGTAAGTAAATGGTGGCTAGCAAGAGAGCGATGGAGGCAACTGAAAGTAGTTGGGCGCAGAGGCTTTGGCGCTGCTTTTGTTTTTCAGTCTCGGCTATAAACTGGTTTTCCTGTTCTTGAATGGTGGTCGCTGTAAAAGTGCCCGCAGCGCCACCCTCAAACCAAGTCTTTGGCATCAACACTCTGCCCTCGAAAAAAGTGCCTGGCTCTAGCCTGCTCACTGTCAGCGTCACAGTTTGGGGATCCGGGATTGTTACCGTGCCATCAAGCGGTCCATGCGCCCAGGCTTGTACTTCGTTGCCGATAATTTCCTCCGGGAGAGTGATCTTTACCTCCACCCGATGGTGTGGCAAATCCCACTCATCACCAACGAACTGCCAGTACAGTTCTGCCGTGTCTTCATGAAGAGTAACGGCATTTTCTACCAGGTAGGAGATTTCAAATAATTTTGTTTCCGAGTTGGCCCGATAAAACCACTTGGTGAAGTACTGCTCTCCTTCATCTAAAACATAAAAACTCCCTGCCGGCCTGTCGGTTTCAGCCAGCGCAATTTCCCCATCCTCCAGCTGGCGGTAACAAGCCGAACTTTCGCAAACGGAAAAATTGCTCAGTCTGTACGGTTCTGTTCTGCCGGGTTCATAAAGCTGATTTGGCGGTTTGTTGACGGTAAGATACGCAAAAGTAAAACTGCCGTCAAAATCATAAGTTCTGTTTTGGACAACACTCATTGAGCCATCTTGGTTAACCACAGCCTCAATTTCAGTTTGTTCCAAGCGGTAAGATTGGGCCAGAGCTTGAGAATTCAGCCAAAACCCAACCGCCAGAAATACAATCAAGGCAAAAAAAACTTTAGACAAAAATTTCGGCATATTACCATTATATACAGATAAAGACAGATTTTTGTATACTATTAGTCAAGCCAGCTTCACTCTTATTTATCAATCTGTTAAAATACCGCCTTGTACATAGTTTTTACTTTGCCCCGTCGTCTAACGGCAGGACAGCGGCCTTTGAAGCCGTTAATCTTGGTTCGAATCCAAGCGGGGCATCTCGCTAGTTAAGCTGCCTGTATTTCCAGTAGGAATAAACGGTTGGTACCAGGGCAGCCAGCAAGATGGCCGCTGCAAACAAGTGCGCCATGTATTGAGGCAGAAAAACACCAGCCAAGATCACCATGCTGGCTGCCCTAAACATCTTACTCCCCAACTGATGGGTTTCTCGCCAAACTTTTTTATCAGACAAAGTCCAGGGAGTTTTAATGCCCAAAGTCCAGTTTGGTTGCACGTCTTTAATAATATAGCTAATAGCAATGAAAATCATACTCACCGCGGGTACAATCCATTGAGTCATATTAAACCGGTAGTCCAAATTCCAGGCAATCACCAAGCAGAACAAGTAGAAAAAGAAGATAAAAATCGAGATTAGGAAATTATGAAATTGCTTGATGGACTTGACGATATTATTTTTCATTGGATCGGCAGTGATCATCCATTGATACAAGCCAAAAACAGCAAGCATAGTTAATGGTAAGAAAAAAGTGCCGGGAAGCTTGGGCATAAAACCATCGGCGTTGCCGGCAAAGTTCCAATGTGATGCCATCTGGTCCGGCAGCCGCGGATAAAGCGCCACTCCCAGGCAAAAAGTGGCCAAAATTAAAATGAGGGAAAACTTTTCTGATTTTCGCATACAATTATTATAGCTGAATGACCTGCTCCCCTTATAGTTGACACAGATTCTAAGTAGAATTAGTCAACT
>CAZWKL010000004.1:67584-97329 GCA_964633875.1 uncultured Pseudomonadales bacterium | reverse complement strand
TCTAGTTGACTAATTCTACTTAGAATCTGTGTCAACTATAAGGGGAGCAGGTCAGGGAGATGATGAAGTAAAAAGAGACTTGCTTAAATCTGTACTTTGGAACTCCAATTTTAAAGACGGAAAAATCACTTCTACCAGGCTAACTAAGCTTTGGAAACCACTTCAGAACCTTAATGAAACCTCAGATTTAGAAATATGGCGGAGGAGGTGGGATTCGAACCCACGAATCCGCGAGGCGGATCCAGTTTTCGAAACTGGTGCAATTGGCCACTATGCGACTCCTCCAATTTTCATCAACAGCGCTATTATACAGCTAGCTATACAGCCAACCCCGACTTTTTCAGGTAATGAACCACTTTTTCGAGCGGCAAACCGTGAGTAAAGCTGGTGACCGGACCATTCATGGCAGCAATCAAAGCAATGCCGCTGTCATAGGCAGGGCTAAAAGCCGCTGACCAAGTCGTCACTGGATTGTGGGCAATATACTTATCAATTTCCTGATCTGAAAGTTGGCGGAAAGTAAACTCAGTCACAATGGTCATTGACTCATCAATTGCTTTCAACCGGTCAAGATAACAAAAGCCGGTACAGGTAACGCTGGTTTTTCCGGACAGCGCTTTGAGCATCTTTTTCGCTTCCTTGTTGTTGGCGGGTTTTTCAAAAGCCCAGCCGTCCAGAACAGAAAAGGTATCGGCCGCGATAACAATGCCGCTGGGATAATCTTTGGCCACTGTCTCGGCCTTGTGGCGAGCTATTAATTCACAACGCTCCTCTTCTGACTTGGCAGTAATCGCGCTTTCATCAATTTTCGCGGGCACCTGCAAATACGACAGATGGAGCGTGTCGAGAATAGCTTTGCGTTGCTTTGACTCAGAAGCAAGGATAATTTGTCGAGTTGAATCAGGCATAATCTTGAAAGTGCACCCGGCGCGACTCGAACGCACGACCTTCTGATCCGCAATCAGACGCTCTATCCACCTGAGCTACGGGTGCTTATGAACGATTATTGTACCAGAACGCCTGGTTATTGGAAACTCTAGCTCTCGATGTCTAAGGGAATTTTTTGCTGCAGCCAAGCGGCCGCTCGCTCGTAATAAGTGGGCAGTGGCTCTTCTTCCAGCAACACCGTGGCCAACAGCTCGCGGATTAGCTCCCTTTCACCTTCACCCACCAAAATTGTCAGTCTTTCGGGAAAACGCGCCACTTCTACATGCAAAATTTCATCGTTGTACTTCTTTTTAAACCAAAATCTGCCCATCTCATCCCAATAATAAAGATTTTCCCCGGTGCGAATACCATAAGTAGTGAGCTGATTCTTGATGTTGGTAGGCGGAATACTGGTCATGACGTAGATCATAAAACCAACGGCCAAGACCACGGCCACCGGCAAAATCTGGCCGGCAAAAAACAAAATCAGCGCTATCAGCAAAATAATCGTCCCAACTGTGGTGTAATACTGGCGGTTGTGCTTTTTGAACGGCCGGCTGGGGGCGACCCATTCGTAAACCAGCAGTTCTTGTTGAGGACCGTAAGCAAGATCATCGTAGTAGGGATCGAGGTAAGGATCGTATTGATTTTGGTACTGTTGTACCGGCGGATTGAGCCCGGGCGGCTGGGTTTCTTGAGTTGGTTGAGTTGGTTGAGTTGGTTGAGCCGAGGTTGGTTGTGCTAGCGGAGCTTGAAGTTCTGGCTCCGGCTGGAACACTGGTGACTCTGATGGCGGCCGAATTTCAGGCGCTGGCTGAACACCAGGCTGGGCGTAGGGATTCTCAACCTGGCCCTGAGGTTGGTCTTGATTGACACCGCCACCAAACACTTCAGTGCTTTGATCACTGGGAGTGCCGAAGGTTTGATCTTGAGCAGGATTGGCCATAGACACTTAAAGTGTACACGAAATAGTAGGGTTTTAGCAATTACGGGGAGTAGCAACCCACCACCACTTTTTTGGTCTACCGGACTAAAGCTAGTATGAGCCAGTCTGCTTTGCCACCACTACTTAGACTTTGTTAATAGTTAACAACATTTACTAGCTGTTGTTAGTTCTTGTTAATAGTTAACAAACTTCAAGGGACCTTACAAAACTCCGTTGCGTTGATTTATAAAAGGGCTGAGTATCAACTCCTGCCAATTTGAGGCTCGAAATGATAAAATAGGCACTCTAGACCATCAAGGAAGGATGGCAGAGCGGACAATTGCACTGGTCTTGAAAACCAGAGCCTTACGGCTTCGTGGGTTCGAATCCCACTCCTTCCGCCAACTATGAACAATTCCTGCGAACGCCACCAAGCCCGAGAACTTCACGCCAAAAGATGGTTGATTGAAAAACTGGAAAAAGCGGCCTATGAAAATCACCAGGCTCAAGTGGCTTTGCTGCTGGTGCGCCTCTTTGACTGGAAAAACAAAAGTCAAAACCAGCCGCCAATAACCGTCGAGGAAGTTCGCGACATCATTAGCTTCGTCCACCTCGAGCTTGAAGCCAACCCAAACCTGCACGCCCCGCTTTTTTGAAGTAAAATACCACTACCATGCAGCTGAAAACTATTTGCCTGAATCTTTGGATCGGCGGTATTTTGTTGGATAAAATTATCAGCTTTTTGCAAAATGAAAACGCCGACTTTCTGCTGCTGCAAGAAGTTTATCATGGGCAAGATCCCCAACTAGATCGTCAGTTTCGCTCGCTCAGTATTCTACTTGAACAGCTCAACTATCCTTATTTTCATTTCGCGCCGGCATTTCTCGAGGCAGAAAGCGGCCAGCTGATTGAACAAGGCAACGCTATTTTAAGCAAGTATCCACTTGAGGAAGCAGCGGTGATTTTTTATGACGAACCTTTTGGCGTTCGGAGTAATCAATATGAGTACTTTCATCTCACTCCGCGCAATTTGCAGCATGTTATGGCTGATGTTAAGGGCAAAAAACTGCATTTGCTTAACACTCAAGGCATTTGGGGTCTGGATGGCGGCGACAGCGAGCGCCGGCTCAATATGAGCCAAAAAATTGTGGCTGAGGTTGAGGGCCGGCAGCCGCTGATTTTGGCGGGAGATTTTAACTTGCGTCCGGAAACCAAAACCATTGCTAATATCGAAAAGCAGCTCACTAATGTTTTCAAAGACGAGCTCAAAACCAGTTTTAATATTAAGCGCAAAGACCTGAAAAATTATCCCGGCTACGCCGAGGCGGTGGTGGATATGTTTTTTGTTTCTGCTGGAGTTGCAGTGGTGAAGAAAAGTTGCCCGGCAGTTGATATTTCCGATCACTTGCCGCTGGTGGTTGAGTTGAAAATATAGCCTAAAAAGCCAGCAAACGAACCTTGCATTGCTGCTAAATCCGACAAAACTTGCAACAGCGGCAGCCAGTACCAGCCTCGTGGCACGTATTTTTTGTTTTTCAAAATAGCCCACAGCAGATAAAGCAAGATGAGCGGTAGAACTGTGCTGGGCAGGAAAAACAACAACACCAATCCAGCCAAATACCTGGCAAAAATTAAGACCACTTTCGGCCGGAGAATTCCCGCCTGGATATCACCACGGGCAAAGCGGAAAATCATCCGGTAAAAACTGCCAAAATTCTCGGGCGGCTGCCAAGCCACCACGGCCCGGGGCGCGAACGCCATTTTCACCCCCATTTTTTCCAACTTTTTGGCAAAAGCATAATCTTCGTTGTCGCTGAGTTTTTCGTCAAACTTTCCGGCTTTTTGCCAAATTTGCTTCGTAATTAGCATTGAGCGGGTAGCTGGCAGAAAATTATTTTCATTCACCCGATCCGGCATTACCAGGGCATAAGGAACCGCGGCCGCCGCAAAATTATTCCCGGGAGCGCCGCGGTAATACCCGGCCACTACCTCCGCTTGAGTTTGGCGCTGTTTGGCGGCCAGCTCCCCAAGCCAATTAGGCTCAGGCACGCAGCCGGCGTCGGTAATAGCCACCAACTTGTCCCGAGCCTTTGCCAGCGCGTAATTTCTGCCCACACTCCGGTTGCCCTTTTTTTGCCAAACTTGCAGAGGAAATTTAGGCTGTTGACGCTGAAATTGCCGAATCAGTTCAAAAGTACCATCAGTCGAACCGCCATCAACCACAATCACCTCACCAGGCTGGCGCGTTTGCACCCTCAGCGCTTCCAGCAGAGCCAAAATACTCTCCCGCTCATTCAAAACAGTGGTAATAACCGAAATTTTTTCCATTTTTATTTTGCGCAGCCTTTTGCGTAACCTAATACGAGCAAAATGCAAACTAAATGCAAGGTTGCTGCCCTATTATTTTACTATGAACTTCCGGAAAAGAATTTTTGCTTGGCTGGTGACCGCACTCTGGCTCAACTTCAGCCTCGCCACCACCGCGACGGCCCAAACCATTATCAGCGATGATTTTTCCGGTGGGCTGGAAAAGTGGGAAGTTGTTTCCGGCCCGGAATCTATTTGGCAAATTGAAGACGGCATCTTAAAAAGCCGCATCACCGCCGCTTTCACCAGAGGTATGCTTGTCATCAAAGATGAGTACTGGCCGGCTGAGCTGAACGGTTACCAGGTGGATTTCGACATCAGGCCAATGCAAGGCACCGACAAAAATATTCTCTTTGCCTACGAATCCCCCTCCGACTGGTACGAGTTCCATCTTTATGGCAGCGGCAACGAGGTGATTAAGGTGCGCAACGGCCAAGTAGTTTGGCAGCATCGGGCGGACCTCAACAATCTTACCGCCGAGGTTTGGCACCATATTACTCTCAGGCTGGCAGAAGGCCAAATTGTCATCTTTCACAATGATACAGAAATATTTAATTTCCTGGACCCGCTTTATGAGGGCAGCTATTACAAACCGGGTTTTCGAGTCACTACTGGAGCGGCCGCGCCCACGGAAGTTCATTTTGATAATTTTGAAGCCAAATTTATTACCAATCCTGAAGTTGAGCTACCGGTGCCTTTGCTGAAACAAACCGACCCGCTTTGGGGCAATCATGAGTACGATACTGCTTCTGCTTGGGCCAACAACATTACTATTGCTGCCTGGGGCTGCGCCCTCACTTCCGCGGCCATGATCCTGCAATACCACGGTTTTGTGGAAATGCCAGATGGTAGCCTGCTTAATCCCGGTTCACTCAACCAATGGCTGAAAAATCAGCCCGATGGTTATATTGGTGGTGGTTTGGTTAATTGGCTGGCGCTTACCCGACTGGTGCAGACTTTGGCTCAAGCCAGTGGCCAGTACGCGCTTGAGTACCGGAAGCATTTGGTAGATTTAGACAACATTAAAGCTAACATTCAAAACCTCCAGCCGGTTATTTTGGAAATTCCCGGGCATTTTTTGGTGGGCAGCGGCATTGCTGAAAATCAGGATTTGCTGATCAAAGACCCGGCCTACAATTTCAATCATTTCAGCCAGCATCAAGCTCAAAACCAAGAACTGCTTTCCTACCGCACTTTCACTCCGTCATACACTGACTTAAGCTATGTTTTGGTTGTTCATCCGCTGAATACGGCTGTGAACTTTCTTCATAATGGAGAGCCAATTCCAACTACTACTACCGCGGAGTATTTGGCAGAGTTTGGCGGCGACCATAGCTCCAGTCCGGCTTTTTTGTTGACCGAGCTTGCCAAACCCGAATTTGCCACTTACGAGCTGCAATTCTCCAGCGAAAGTTATGGGAAGAATACTTTGACCATCTACGCCTACAACCAACAAGGGCAGGTAGAACTGCAAGAGCTTGAAATTTTTTCCGGTCCAAGTGCCAATACTACTCAGCTCAACCTCAGCGAAAATTTTACTTACCAACAGCAGTACAATTTTGAAAAGTTGGCCACAGATTTGCACGAAATGGTTTTGGTGGGCGAGTTGGAGTATTGGTGGGTGTACTTTCAATTGGCGGAACTGACTGAGCATGCTGCTGTGAGCAACAGCGCTGATCAGCTTCGTTACATGACTCTTTTTGCAGGGTTGCTTGATTTTTACCAGCCACACTTCTCCACCGCTGCTTTTAATTATCTTTTAGACAAACTGCAAATTCTTGAATCGTTGCTCCAAGAAAATGAGGTATAATAGGAAATTAAACGGTCGCATAGCTCAGTTGGTTAGAGCGCACGATTCACATTCGTGAGGTCCCTGGTTCGAGTCCAGGTGCGACCACGTTTCTACAGTTTAAGAAAAAATTGCGGCTTAAAATTACTGCCGCCATGCTTTTCAAAATAATTGGGCACTTCGTCTTAAATTTGGTTTTTCCAAAGTTTTGTTGCGGATGTAATAAGCGCGGTACTTTGCTCTGTTTTGACTGTTTTGAACAAATAAATTTCCTAGCGATGCCATTGAAGATTTCGCTTGAAACTTGCTACTTGGACAGTGTCATTGCGGTAATTGAGTATGACAAATTAGTTAAAAAAATCATTGCCGAACTAAAGTACAAATCGGTGATTGAGGTGGGTAGAGTTTGCGGGCGGCTCATTTATTTTCATGCCAATTTTCCGGCTGCTGATTTGCTGGTGCCCGTACCACTGCATCCAAAAAAACAGCGGCTGCGAGGTTTTAATCAAACAGAAATTATGGCACTGGAAATTAGTGAATTGAGTAAAATTAAGTATCAGAATTCTTTGCAACGAACTGTTCACACTCAGTCTCAAGCCCGTTCCAAGTCGCGTTCCGAAAGATTGAGCAAACTGCAACGCGCTTTTGCCCTGAATGTCGAACGGCGGCAAATCGAAGGCAAAAATATTTTGCTGATTGATGATGTCTGCACCACCGGCACCACTTTGAATGAGTGCGCCAAAGTACTAAAAAACAGTGGTGCCAAGACTGTGGCGGCGCTGGTGCTGGCTAGTCGGGGTTAGGTAGGGTGAGCTCTACTCAGGTTTCAGGTTTCCAAAAACATCATTCTCGTCTAAAATAGCTCTATGGATATACAAACAATCAAACAACAAGCTTTGCCTGTACTGAAAAAGTACCGCATCGTTCGGGCGGCGGTTTTTGGTTCAGCTACTAGAGATGATATGACTGTGAAAAGCGACGTCGATTTTTTGGTGGAATTGCCAAATGACGTACATGGTTTTGATTATGTGGCGCTTAAACTTGATCTTAAAGATGAGTTGCAAAAATCTTTGGGTAAAAGAGTGGATATTGTGGAGTATAAGCTTATCAAGCCCAGCCTGGTAGATTATATTTTGCCTAATCAGGTGCCGATACTTTAATGGGATAACCACATCAAGCAAATAAACTGTTGCAAATTCCCCCAAAAATCCTATAATATACTCACCCATTCGGGGATGTATTGCTTTGACGTGATACGCTCATTAACATCTGCAGACCGTCTTTGACCAAGAGACGCGGCGTAAGCCGTCCGCCATCGGTGGACTAAACAGGGTCAAAAACACAACTGCAAACGAAAAAATTGCAGACGCCAAAAGCATGCTGCTCGAAACCTTTGGTTTCGGCGCATCTGAGGCACCCGCTTACGCTAACGTAATGGTTGCGTAAAAAGGCATTCGGTTGTCCGGTTTCATTGATGCCGGCTCCCGGGTGACAACTTAATCAATGTGACAACTGTCCGCCGCTTGTTACGGACCGTTTAAGACTCAAGACAAGGATTGCCTGGAAACGGTTGGTTTGCTCACCACCCCGGCAATAACAAAAGCAAACTAAGTCTGTAGATGATGTTTTTGTTCTGTTGCGGACAGGGGCTCAAAACCCCTCATCTCCACCAAAAAAGGCCGGTTAAACGGCCTTTTTTAGAGTATCCCAATTCTCCACAATTTTATTATTACCTACTACCGCTTAAACCACCGCCAAATCCAGCGAGCAACCAAAACCACCGGCAACCAAATAACAGCATACACAACTATCCAAATCAGCAGGTAACCAAGGCCCACCAGCGAGTCGCCCAGAGATTCTACCGCGTCCCAAAATTCAGTGAGTGGGTCTGGTCTGGCGCCGCCGTCAAAGTGACGATTGCTGTCGGCCGCGGTCACATAAATGTTGCTGTACTGAACATTTTGCTCCTGGCTTTCCAAAGCCTGGCGCGCTTGTTCCAGCTGCTGCTCAAGCCTAGTAATTTGATTTTGCATTTGTACATACGCGGCTGATCCTGCTTCAAGCTCGGCCAGTTGAGCGAGCCGCTCTTCCAACTGCCCTTCCAAACTTGCCACTCTCTCGGCTGAACCCACTACCTGACCAGTAGCGTCATATGAGTCAACATTTTCCCTGACTACATCTTTAACACCGTTAGTAACTCTGTTTTTAGTTTCATCAAAAACAGCGGTCGGTACTCTGGCTTGCAAATAGCCGCTTTGAGTCCGGTCATACTTGCCAACGTGGTAAGAAATCACTCGACCGTCAACACTGAGAATATAATCTCGCAGTTGATTTAAATATTCCGGTACATTGTTGACTACTACATCGTATGAAGACGAATAAACATACATCCGCTCGGCCACATCAAGGGCATCATCACCGTAATAGGGCGGATAAATATAAGAACTTCCCGCACCTCTGTCTAGCATCATCGGCTCAGCCAAACCGGCCTCAGTGGGGTAGTTATTATCAGCGCTCCTGCCGAAATCCTTGAATTCCAACGTGCTCATTCCTGAGGGCTGCAGATAAGAAATTACCAAGAAAGTTGCCAGGGCTAAAGCGCCAACCAGCAAAAAAAGTTTTTTATTTTGCATATGATTAATTATAGCACTTGTGGCGCTAATTGTTTTCGCCAGCCATTTCTTTTCTTCTGAGGTACTCCATGATGGCGGTAGTGTTGGCTTCCCGCGGCTTACTGCCCTCCTGAGGGCCAACTAAACCGGCCGCGTACATTTGGTCGAGAATTCTGGCGGCGCGATTGTAACCCACCGAAAATCGGCGCTGGATGGAAGAGGAAGAGCCTTTGTTGGCTTTGGCCACAAACTTAACTACTTCATCAAAAAGATCATCTTGACCCTCACCGCTATCTTCACCTGGAAGACCGCCGCCAATAATAGTTGAAGCCTTATACTTGGAAGTAATATCTTCTTCGTACTCCGGTTTCTGACCTTGTGATTTGATAAAGTCAATCAAGTTATTAATTTCTTGATCGGAAACAAAGGTACCCTGGATACGTTGAGGCTTGGCTTGATCCGGAGGCAAGAACAGCATATCGCCTCGGCCCAGCAACTTTTCCGCGCCCGGGCTGTCCAAGACCACCCGCGAATCGGTCATGGAGGAAACATTAAAAGCAATTCTGCCCGGAATATTGGCTTTGATCAGACCAGTGATAACGTCAACGGATGGCCGCTGAGTGGCTAGCACCAGGTGAATACCGACCGCACGGGCCATTTGAGCAATTCTGGTCACATTTTCTTCAACTTCAGAGGGAGAAAAGAGCATAATATCCGCCAACTCGTCGATGACAATGACAATATGAGGCATGGCAGCGTGACCGGCTAGCTCATTGTAAGCGCCAATGTTTCTCACTCCCACCTCCGCCAACTGCTTGTAGCGTTTTTCCATTTCGTGAGTGGCCCACTTAAGTGCTGAGACCACTTTTTTGGGCTCGACTATCACCGGCACTAAGAGATGCGGAATGTCATTGTAGCCGGTAAGCTCAACCCGCTTGGGGTCTACCAGAATAAACTTGACTTCGCTAGGGCTGGCGCGAAACAGCATTGAGCAAATGAAGGTATTGATGGCCACGGACTTACCGGAGCCGGTGGCACCGGCAATAAGCATATGCGGCATATCGGCGATGTCCATGATCACCGGTTTGCCGGAAACATTGATGCCTAGCGCCACCGCCAACTTGGAAGCGTGCTTTTTCATCTGGTTGTCACTGAGCATTTTCTTGAGGGTGACGTACTGAGCCGAGTAGTTGGGCACTTCAATACCCACCAAGGAGCGGCCGGCAATCGGCGCCTCGATGCGGATTTGTCCGCCCGGAGCGGCCAGAGCCAGAGCCAGGTCTGTAGACAGGCCGGTAATTTTGGAAAGCTTGGTGCCGCGGGTGATTTCCAAGGCGTACTGAGTAACAGAAGGCCCGTAATTAACCTCTTTGACTTTGGCTTTGATGCCGAAAGAGTCTAGGGTGTTCTCGATAACTTGAGCGTTGGCTTTGACGTCACCGCGATCGGCTTCGCCGCCCTCCGAGCTGCTCAACAAAGACAAAGGCGGGTAATCCCAAATCACTTGAGTGGTGTTGGTGGTGAGCAGGGAAGCGTTCATTAAGTCGCTGCCGGCTTCAGCGCCGTCAGGTGAGTGGGCGGCGGCTTGGGGGTTTTGAGCGAGCGCGGTGCCACTGGCCTCTTCGGCCAAAACCCCCGCCGCCGCCCCATCATTGATACTAAATGGCTCTTCCCCCGTGCGTCTGCCAAAACCCAACTTTGGCAACCTAAAGCCCCGTGATTTTTTAATAACTTCATCTTCAGCCCCAGCTTCTTCCTGACCAGGCTTCTGGCGCAACTGCTTCCAGGCAGCTATACCTTCCAGCGCTTCTGAAACCGAAAGCTGGGTAATAATCAAAGCGCCAATCACGAACAAAGCAACAAATAAAGTGTAGGCGCCGGCAGTAGAAAGCAAGTTGGCAAAATTTAAAAAAGTGCTCGCGCCGATTTCACCTGACTTGGCCATCCCCAAAACCCCTAACATCACCAGCAAAGTACCCAATAAAATATTTGGCTTCGACCAAGCCCATTTAGTCCTGAGCATCATCATACCGGCAGAAATAAAGACAAACGGCAAAAATAAGAGCGCCACTCCCAGTTGTTGTTGTAAAAAACTATTAATCCAAGCCAGCAGAGCACCCTGCCCAGTGAAAGAAATAATCACCAGCACCCCCATCATGATCAGAATTACTGCCACGATTTGATTCAAGGTCTCAGGCTTGAGATCCATTTTGAGTTTGCGTTTTCTGCGTCTTCCCATAATAGTCAAGACTCCTGGCCTCTACATCTTTTTTACATATACTATAGGATATATCATCTTTTCAGCAGCTTGGCAAGGAGCAACACTTCTAGTTTAGCTTACTGCCCTATCAAGAGCAACCAGAGCAAACAGCTTGTCTGGACTGATAGGGACCAGCTATAAATCTACTATCACTGGCACAATCATCGGCTCGCGGCGAATGATTTTGAAAAGACGCCTGGAAAGGAGCTTCTCAATCTGGCGCTTCATGCCTTCATCATCTTTTCTCTTGGGGTCGTTGATGATTTTAGCTGTTTCTTGCTTGATAAAATTGACCACTTCGGCGGCTTCTTTCATAAAAACAAAACCTTTAGAAACAATTTGCATGTTGTCCAGATCAAATTCACCCATCACCCGCGGAATCACAATCGCCACAATTCCTGCCTGACTCAAAGCTCGGCGGTCTGAGAGTACAGTGGGACCAACATCGCCAATGCCCAGACCGTCCACCAGGGTTGGCTTGAGGCTAATCACATCCACCACCCGCCAATCATCAGGCGAAAAGCCAATTTGTTCGCCGTCCATTGGGACAATAATTGCCTTTTCCGAATAACCAAGTTCCGCAGCCACCCTTGTCTGGAAAAGCCTTCTGTGCCTGTCTTGGCCGCCAATCGGGTATAAAAACTTTGGTTTCAACAGAGAAATTAACTCTATTTGTTCAGGCGCGCTGGCATGGCCGGATTGATGCAGGTCGGGCACTAAATCAGGATAAATCACTTCAATTTTATTCTTGGCCAGCTCATCAATGGCGCCGTAATAATTCAGCTCATTGCCGGGAATGGCGTTGGCGGAAAAAACTACTTTATCATCCGGCTTGACACTCAAAACATGGTGTTCGCCAAAAATCGCCCTGATCAGGGTGGAGCCTTCTTGCCCCTGCGCACCGGCTACAATCAGACAAAGCTTGTCGTCGGCATAATTTTCAATGTCCCGCTTGTCGATCTTCATGTCCTTGGGGATGGTGAGCATGTTGAGTTCAAGGGCATTTTTGACATTTTGCTCAACGCTGCGGCCAATAAAAGCTATTTTCCGGTTGTGTTTGGCCGCCGCGGTCACCACTTGTTGAATCCGGTGAATGTGCGAGCTCATCAAGGTAATAATGTACTTACCCTTGGTTTCCTGCATGGTTTTTTCGATAGCCGGCCCAGTGGTTGATTCAGACTTAGTTGGCTCTTCCCGCTCAATCCTCAGGCAATCAACTAACATACAAAGCACTTTTTCATCTTTGAGAGCGCTGATGCGTTTGGTGTCAGTCACTCGACCATCAACCGGAGCATGATCCAATTTGAAATCAGTGCCGTGATAGACAATCCCCACCGGCGTGCGAATGATAATGTGCTTAGTATCGGGTACCGAGTGAGTGACAGGCAAAAATTCGGCGCTGAAATGCTCGCCGATTTTAATTTCCTCTCCATCCACTACCTCTCTCACTACGTGTTTGACATTGCCTTCTTTCATCCGCACTCTGGCAAAGGCGGCCGTCAGTGGCGAGGCGTAGATGGGAAAATCGGGCAACTCAGGCAACAAGTACGGCGTGGCGGCAATATGGTCATCATGACCGTGGCTCAAAATCATCCCCACAATCGACGCACCTGCTTCTATCCGCTTCAGCAAGTAACTGACATCCGGAATCAAAATATCCACTCCGGGCATATAGTGATCCGGAAAACCAATTCCGCAATCCACTATCAAGATTTCATTTTCAAACTCATAGGCGTACATATTTTGGGTCACTTTACCCATGCCGCCCAGAGGCATTAATTTTAATTGAGACATTTGTCGCTCCTTTTTCTAACTCACGGTTTAATTAATAATCTTGCTTTCCCACGGGAAAACAAGTTGAGTTGCTTAATTTTTCTTTTATTCGAACAATTGCGTCCGAAAATCCCACTTATGGTGTTTAAGTCTTGAAGTCACTCTTTCAAATAAATTTTGCGCCCGTTCAGATTTGTAGGCAAACAAAGAAAGAGAAACAAAGGCTGCCAAAGCAAACGAGTTCCACCAATAAAAACTGTACTGAGGGGCAAATGGCACGTCAAAGATAAAGTAGCCTACCACATTACTCAAGAATAAAATACCTGCAGCCAATTTAATCACCCTCATGTAGTTGGCCTTTTGTTGATTGGGATCAGAAAGCCACATACTGGTAAAAAGTAGGATGCCGCCAAGAACGCCAGAACCCGCGCTAACCCTAAAAACAGCTCTGGTAATTTCCAGTTCAAAAGGAACAAAGATGTTAATCAATGCCACCAGATTAAAAACCAGCAAAATGCCCAGATGAATTACCAGGTGGGTAATCCAAAGGTGGAAATATTCCGAGTGGCGAAAAACGTCGTAAAGCGGATCGTGGCCGCGCTTCAAACTAAAGCTCTTGGTAAGCGAGTGCATGACTACAAAGGCAAAAATATACAAAAAGATGGTACTAAAAGCCGTGTCCACCAAAAAAAGCTGTGAAGGGTTGAGGGTGATTCTCATTTCGGACCGAAGCAGCACGTAAATAATACTCTTCAACCAGACAAAAAGCACCGGTGAAAGAATAAAAGCATAAAAAAACTGGACCAGGTCGAGCTTAAGAACTTCCTTTTTGCCGTTTAGTTGATAAATGAAAATCGAACTAATAGCAGCAAAAATGGGAACTAACATTAAGGGTAATAACATAAGGCTTATTATAACAGCGCTTCTTTAATTGTAGCTGCAAACTTTAGTTCTGCTTGCTGAGACTTGATCCAGGCCACGGCTTTGGGGATTTTGGCAAAATCAGCAATAAATGCCTGTTTGACGTTGGTGCTGCGCAGGCCAGCAGCGGGATGGTACATCGGCAGAATAAAAGTGATGGCGCCATTCCACCTGACTTTATGCAGTCGGCCGTGAACTTGAGAAATCCTGACTTCGGGCAGAAACTTAGCCATGCTGAACCGGCCAAGGGTAATAATCAGGACCGGGTTGATGATCTTGATTTCCGCATCCAGGTAAGGCTTGTAGGCCGCCAATTCTGCTGGAGTTGGGTCGCGGTTGTCTGGCGGTCGGGCCTTGACCACGTTGCTAATATAAACTCCTTGGTCGTCAATGTTCAAGTCGTTGAGGGTCTGGCGAAAAAACTGGCCCGACCGCCCTACAAACGGCCGGCGCTGAACCGCTTCATGGTATCCGGGCGCTTCACCAATAAACATCACTTCTGCCGTAACCGGCCCTTCTCCAGGCACAATGTCCACTGCTTTCTTTGCCAGCGGTAAATTAGCCACATCATTTTCAAGCTGCTGATACAAATCCTGCAACTGATCCTGCTTACTCAAATTCGAATCCATAGCCATAGTATAGGTTATTTTGAGACATTTTGCAGAAAATTAGTAAACTCCTTGCAAAACTCCAATTGTCCTTGATTTTGGCTCTATTTGTGACATTTTAGTTAGCTTTGGACGACGATAGTATAGGAACGAAAGCGAGATGAATGGAGTTTTGTAAGGAGTTTAATAAACCGGCAAGAAAATTTTGCGGTTTTCTTGAGTAATCACTACTTGATCAAAACCCCGCTCTACAATAATCCTGGCAGCTTTGCGCACCGCGCCTTCCAAAGTGCGCTGTAAAGTCCGAATACCGGCATCATAGCCCAAAGGCCGAGCCACTATCGGCCAGATATCATCTTGAATAATAAACTGTTCCGGCTTCAAGCCCGCGTCTGCCAACAAGCCAGGCAAAATATACTCCTTAGCAATGACAATTTTTTCATCATCGGTGTAAGACGGCATACTAATCCGCTCCAACCGGTCCAACACAGCTGTGACGATATCGGTGGTATTGTTAGCGGTAGCTAGAAAAATAGCCTGGGACAGATCGACCGGATAATCCAAGTACGAGTCTCGGAAGGCATGGTTCTGTTTGGGATCAAGCAATTCCACCAACACGCCCATAATATCGCGGTTGGCTTCCTTGGCGACCCGATCAATTTCGTCCAAAAGAATGACCGGATTGCGCACACCTGATTCACAAATACCCTTAATCACTCTGCCTGGTTCAGAGCCAAGTCTTAAACGCGAATCACCTCTCAGTTCAGAAGCGCTGCCCATCCCGCCAAACGGAATCCGAACCAGCTCCCTGCCCAGCGCTTCAGCCAACGAGTAAGCAAAAGTAGTCTTACCCGTACCCACCAAACCCACCAACAACAGCACTGGAGCGCGAAACTCACTGTCCGCGAACTGGTCGTTGCGCAACTTGAGAACGGAAATGTATTCCAAAAACCGGTCTTTGACCTCCTGCATGCCATAATGATGTTTGTTGAAAACCTCAATGGCACGATTGATGTCCAAAATATCCTGCGACTGTTTTTCCCAGGGAACTCTCAAAACCCAATCAATGTACTTGGAAACTTTTTCATATTTTTCGTCATAACTACCAAGCGCCACACTTCTCTCCAAGGCAATAATATCCTTGGCAACCTTGCGCTTCATTTCCTCAGGCATCACGGCATTTTCGACTTGATCCTTGAGTTCTTGGATTTCAGCTTGGAGAATAGTCTGGTAATCAGCTGGCTGCGGATCTGGCATGGGCAGTAAAAGAGTTTTCTGTGTTAGTCTTTGAGCAAGGCGCCGCTGGCAATGCCGGCAATCAACAAAGTGCCACCGAGGCCAAACAATAAAAGCAAGTCATGTGAGCCAGTTTCCGGCAAGGTTTCAGGATACTCAATGTTGCCTGAAGTGGTGCTGACAGTGGTGGCGGTGGTCGTACTTTCAGTTTCGGTGGTAGCTGAGGCAATATTGAGGGTCAAGGAAACATTCTCAGCGCCCGAGTTGATCAAAATATTGTAACTGCCCACCATGCTAAGAGAAGTCGGGGTGAGTGACCAGTTGCCGGCAGTGTCGGCAGTGGCGGATGCCTCCGCGGCGCTGTTAACACTCAAACTCACCGCGGCTGAAGGGGAAGCTGTTCCCTGAAAAATCGGGTTGGTACCATAGTAAGTCCAGGTTGTTGCTCCTGGGCTAAAATTGGCGGTACCGATTTTTTCCAGCTCCAAAGTAGCGGCTTGAACCGAACCGGCCACAAAAGTCACCAGAGCAAATAATAAGGTTCCAAGTAAAATGGGCAGAGCATTTTTCATTTATTCGATCTCCATATGCATCTTTTTTAATAAACCGGGTTTAGCTCCAATCTGCTTAATTACCGAGTGTGCATTTCTGGCTCCCCAGCGCAGAGCTTCTTGAGGCTCTTTCTTATATAGTACAGCAGAAACATAGCCGACTGCAAACGCATCTCCTGCTCCGGTCGAGTCCACGACTTCGCCAGCAATAGCTTTGTACCTGATTTCTTCTCCCTGTTGCAGCAAAACTCCACCTTCCGAACCGTTAGTGATGATAATTTGCGGAATTTGCCCAATCAGCTCCTGATGCCGACTCGACAATTTTTCCCACTCTTCTTGATTAAGAAAAAGCACTTCAGCTGGAATGCTGTTGACCGGAATTTGGCCGGAATCAATTAAATTAAGCTCGCTGCTGCCCGGATTCCAGGAAAGCTTGGCCAAGCCAACTCCTCTCACTGCTTCAAAAATAATCTTAATGGTTTCTAATTGTCCGGCAATACTGGACAAGTGCACCCAACGAAAATGGGGCAAAGCCTTTTCCGGAATATCGTGAGGATTGAGCATTGAGGAAGCACCACGGTGAACCAAAACGGTCCTGTCACCCTCACCACTATTTAAAATTACCGATCCACCAGTGTTTTCCAATCTTTCAGATACTAGATAGTTAGTGGAAACATACTCACGGTGGAACTCATCGACCACGATCTTCGACCAAGCATCTCTGCCGGTTTCACAAATCACCCCAGCATTAAAACCCATCCTGGCAAAGCCAACTGCGGTGTTGCCGCCGCCGCCGCCAGTTTGGAGAACAAAATTATCCACTTCTACTTTATCCCCCAGCCGCTGGCAAAGCAGCACCCCTTGTTCTCCTGATTTAAGGGAAAATTGATCCGAATGGACAAAAATATCTATCAAGGCCGAACCAATGCTAACAACATCAAGCATTATAATGCACCTCCTTTTGCGCCGCTTCCTGTTCTTCTCTGGCTTTTTCTGAGATCGCTGCCTCACGGTAGCGCTCTTTCATTTCCGCTTCAAACTCATTCATCGCTTCCATCAGCTCCGCTTCATTTTTAACGATTTTGTAAAGCTCTTTTTCTTTGTCGCCAATAAAGAAGCTGTCATTGACCACTCTCATCAGGTTATTCCAAAAATCACCGTATAAAATGAGTGGTTTGTGCTTGCCGTAATACAGATGAGCCAAAACCCAAGCCGTGGCCCACTCGCTCAAAGTGCCAGTGCCGCCTTGAAAACAGACAAAAATATCGGCATTTTCCATCAGGCCAAACATTCTCTCGATGTAATTGGCGGTTTTGATTTCTTCATCGGCAGTATTGTCATCGAGCCGGCCTTCAAATTCGGGCGCGTCATCGGGATAAAAAGTCACCACCAGCGACTTGCCGCCGGCAGCCCGAGCGCCCTTGGTAGCGGCGTCCATCACTCCGGGTCCGCCGCCGTCCACAATCAGTTTGTCGTGATAGGCTAGAGTGCGGGCCACATTAAAAGCCTCTTTGTAAAGCGGGTGCTGCGGATCGACATCAGCACTGCCAAAAATGGCTACTCGCTTGATGTACGGCTCGGTTTTAGGTGAAGGAATTTGTAGGTCTTTTTTAATCATAGTTTTTTTTGCTTTCAGTCACTTTTTGTTGGAATTGGTCAAGCATCGCGTGCACATCTGCGGCCTGCCAAAAACTACTGCCAATAGCGGCGCTGTCGGCGCCGGCTTCAGCAATAGCGATAATATTATCCAGTTTAACACCACCATCGACCAAGATTTCAACCGGTAATTGCCGCTCTTCAACCAACTCAGCCGCTGCTTGAACCTTTTCCAGGGCAGAAAAATTGAATTTTTGCCCCTGAAAGCCGGCTTCAATACCCATAATCAACAAAATATCCAGATTTTCCCAGCTCTCATTGTTGATTTCCTCAAGCGGCGTGAATAAATTTAGCGCCAGACCCGCTTGCCAATTTTCATTTTTAGCATCTTTGAGAAAAGTAGCTTG
The DNA here is from genome assembly GCA_964633875.1 of uncultured Pseudomonadales bacterium. Classification (GTDB taxonomy): domain Bacteria; phylum Patescibacteriota; class Microgenomatia; order UBA1400; family PJMF01; genus UBA1370. The sequence goes on along the minus strand of CAZWKL010000004.1, from coordinate 79,357 downwards.
ATAACTGAGCTTTTCCACCTGAGCAATAACACTTCTAACCGGTAAATCCGGATAATCTCTGGTTTCGTAAAGCGCGTCCAGGGGTTCATAAGTCATCAGATGCAGATCAATTTGCTTATCGGCAAAATCAAACCTGGTTAAATCCGCAGGCGTAATAGTAAGGTTATCGGCAAAGTAACCGTCCAGGATGTCAAAATGAATCGTGTCGATATCCTCCATGGCCAAAGTTTGAGTTAATTGTTTTTCTATGACGGCCTGGTTATCGCTCAAGATAGCCGGATAAAATTTCATGTCTGGTTTTCTTGGTGTTGCTCGTACTGTGAAATCTGGGCCAGACGTCGAAAATGGCGGTCATCACCGGAAAAAGCCGTGGTGAGAAAGGTTTTGATGATAGTTCTGGCCTGGTCATCGCTCAACCAATCGGCCGAGAGCGAAGCAATGTTGGCGTTGTTGTGAAGTTTGGCGTGTTCGGCCGCTGTTACGCTATTGATCTCAATAGCAATAACACCAGGAACTTTATTGGCTGCCACCGCCATGCCGCCGCCAGACCGGCAAAACAGCAAGCCCACAGCCTGGTTTGGGGCGGCTGCCACCGCTTCCGCCACCTCAAACGCGTACTGCGGATAATCATCAACCGGATCGTGAGAGTGGGCGCCAAGATCTTCGACTTCATAGCCCCACTGCTCCAGCCATTTCTTGGCGGAATTTTTCAAGTCAAAGCCACCATGATCGCTGCCCAGAAACACTTTTGGTTTTTGCGTATTTGGTTCTGTTTTTGCTTGCATTTTAAAATCCCAGTTCTGCTTTTGCTTCTTCACTCATCATATCCTGAAACCAGGGCGGATCAAAGGTCAATTCTACAGTGATATCCTGATTGGGATCCAAGCCCTCAATCCCAAAAAAAGCGTCTTTCACCAGGGTGTCGAAAACTCCTGCCAGCGGGCAGCCAGGGGTGGTGAGAGTCATTAAAATGTGAATTTTGGTGCGAGCGGAATTTTGCTGCACTTCAGCCACAGTGACATCATAAATCAAACCCAGGCTAACCAAATCAATCCCCAGCTCCGGGTCTTTGACGGTTTTTAGACGTTCGTAAGCTTGGTCAACGGTAATAATTGGCATAATAGGTACAGCTATTGTAACAACAAAAGCCGCTACTACAAAAAAGCCCCTCACAGGGAGGGGCTTTAATTCAAATCAAATTTCTAATTATTTTGATTATTTTGATCTTTTCAGAACCGGCATGTTGGTACGTTTGGTTTCCATAACTTCATAACCGGCTGGAACCTTGTCAAGAGAACCATCACGAATGTCTCTTGCGAAGTAGTAAATGCGTTGAACACGACCGTTCTTGAGGGTTACTTCCTTGGTGTGGAGGTAATAGGTCTGCCCTTTGGCATTGGTGTACGAGTATGCAGATGCGCCTGCCATAACTTCTCCTTTTTCTTTCCGCCTGTGGCGAAATAATTTTTAAATACTACCTTTTACTCAATTGCCAAGCTATAGCAATTTTTGTAACTTACTTAAGCCTATCATACTCGAGAAACACTTCAAGAAGCAAATCGAGTATATAAGTCTGGGCAACTATTCGGTTGCCGGCGCCTCCAAAGTGCCGCGCAGCAGCACCGTGCCGATTTCTGTCTGGCTACCTCTGGCAACCAGCACTTCTACTGGTAGTTGATCAACCGGAATGGAAGCGCTGCCCAAGAAACCGCCTTTTTGTTCAGAAAGGGTGAAAACATATCTGTTGGTTTCTCCGTCAAGATCACGGATCCAAACGTGATAGTTTTGTGCCTCCAGCGGTAGGGTGGCAATGACACTGAATCTGGCCCTGTCGTCCTGAACCGTGTAGCGAATGGCACCTTCAGCTATACTGGCTGCCGGAACTTCCGAATCTGTCGTTTCACCTTCAGTGGCTGGCGGGGTAACTCTTTCGAGTTGAACGGTTTCCAGATCGCTACTTTCGTCAAAAGTGCTAAGCAGTTCGTCGTCTGTCAAGTTTTCAATTTGCACACCTTCACCAAAGAGGTCTGGTCTTAGCTGCTCAGTGCGGGCATTGTACCAGCGGAAAACTAAAAAGAATACGACGCTGAGAACTACCAGCGGCAGTAGGTATGGAGTATATTTGTTCATCTATCCCCTTTTTTACTCATTTTATTACTATAACTTAAGTTAACCGTAATTTCATTTACTCTTGCTCTGGTGCCTCTGAAGCTCCGGTTACAAGTGACTCAACGGTAGACATGAGTTGAGGGGCAGGGGTTTGTTGTCCATTAACAAAGAATGTTGGTGTAGCCGCGATACCGAGTCTGGCGGCAGCGGCCGCGTCCTCTTGCACTTTGGCTTTGATATCATCTGCTTCTATTTTCTCCAGGAACTCGGTTTTGTCAATCTCTAATTCCTCGGCGTAACCAGCAAAGGTTTCGTAAAGCTCACTGCGATTGCGGCTGCCTTCCCAATCCAACTGCCTGGCAAAAAGCAAATCGTGCATTTGCCAAAACTTGCCGTTAAGCGCCGCTACCTCGGCAGCCGCGGCCGCAGCTCGGGCGTTGGGATGAATGGAATCAAGTGGAAAATGTCGGTAAATAAGCTGAACGTCGTCGGGATATTGGGCCAGCACCTGCTCAATCATTGGCTGAACTGCTTTGCAAGCTGGACATTGCAGATCGCTAAACTCAACAATGGTAACGGTTGCCGACTCGGTGGCGCCTTTAACGTGAGGAGAGGCCGGAATTAGTTCGCCGACAGGCACTGTAATTGCGGGTTGGTTGGTAGCGCCGTCGCCAGAAAATAAGAACGCTACGACGACAATCATTACAATGGTTAAAAAAATGGTGCCCAAGAGCAATGGTACGTTTTTCATTTTTTCCTTAGTTATTTATATCATAATACTACTTAATTGGCCAAACTTGTTCACCAGTTTCGAGATTAGTGACCACGATTGCAGTAGTGGGACAACTTTGAGCTGCCAATAATTTGGTGTCATCATCATTGCCATCTTGAGAAATAACTTTAGCGATTTGCTCTTCGTCCAGCTGAAAGACTTTGGGAGCAATAGCCACACAACTAGCGGCGCCAATGCATTTATCGCGAATGACTTCTACTTTATACTTGCCAATTTGCTTGCTTTGGACTGTCATGAGTTTTAACTATACATTAATCTTAAAAAAATTTCTCGTAATGGATGCGGCTAAGATCGACCGCTTTTGCCTGAAGCAGATTACTGGCATCAGCAATCATGTTGTCGTTGCCGCAGAGGTAAAAACCAGTGTTGGCGGCGAATTCTTTAGTTTCCAAAATATCAGTTACCCGCCCTCGTGAGAGGGGCCATTCTTCGGAAGGCCTTGAAAGAATAGGAGTGAAGTGGAAATTTTCATAAGTTTCCACCAATTCGATAAATTCATCCTGCCAAAAAAGCTCATGAGCGTAGCGTAGCCCCCAATAAAGAGTGATGGGTCTGGTGTCTTGTTTTTCTTGAAGTTGGTCTAAAATCATGGCTTTGAAAGGAGAAATTCCAGAACCGGTAGCAATAAAAGCCAGTTCAGCTTCTTGATTTTGTTGGTCAATAACAAATTGACCCAAAGGGCCAAGTAGCTCGATTTCATCTCCAAACTGGAGATTTTTGAGCAAATTGCTACCTAAACCTCCGGGCGTGAGATCAACTAGCGTTTCAAAACCGTGCTGTATGTTTGGTGAGCTGGAAATTGAGTAAGATCGCCTGTCGCCACGCTCGGAAACCTTGATAGAAACATACTGCCCCGCCACAAAAGGCATTTCGTGCGGCTCGATCAGTTCAAACTTAAATTGGGTAAATTTGTCGTTGTGCACTACCTTGTCTTCAAATCTGGCCCGGTATTGTTGGGGAGTGGGTAATTGCATCAGCTGCTTTCGATTGATTTTTAATTTATTTTTCCAGTTTGTTTTGCCAGTTTGTTTTTCCAGTGGCGGCCATACCAGAGGCCAATGGTCAGCTTAGCAATACTAGCATATTCTTCTGTGCGATCAATAAAATTGTTGGTAGCGATACCAATAAAACCTTGCTTGCGATTAACCTGACTCTCGCCCGCAATTTGGGAAATGATCGGCCCCAACTCTTGACCGGCTCTGATTCTTGCGGCTAATAATTCATCAATTTTAAAACGAGCGCCGTTGGAAAAAAACTCGTTCCCGAGCGAATCGACCACGGCACCCCAGACAGTGCTCCACGTTTCTCCGTCAACATCTTCAACGCCGCCCTCAAGTCCAAGACCCAAGATATTTTCTTCGTCAAGGGGTTGGTTGGCTTGTTTGAGCATGGTTAAACCATCTTCCAAAGCCGCCCGCGCCCGGTTAAGAGCGCCTGTCTTGGTTTCCGCATCAGAGAGAGGTTGATCGTTAACACCACTGGGCACATTGCAGCCAATCACTTGGACATCAGGCCAGGTTTCGCTGGCGGCAGCGATGACCGCGTTAATTTTAACCGGATTTTCAGAACCCAAATAAATGCGCATTGCTATAAGTCTACCAGATTTAGATTGTTATAGCTAAGGCTTTTTTAAGCGCCTGCAACCCAAGCTGCAAGCAGTGTTCCCGCCCGGGAGCAATACTTTTAAGCCGCAGCAGTTTGAGTAGTTCTTTTTCCGAGTAAGCGTTTACTGTCGCCACCGGCTTACCAATTACGACCTGGCTGAGTTTGCTGATGCTTGCCTGGCTAATGACACAGCCATCGCCTTGCCACTTGAGGTCTTTGATGATGGTTTTGTCTTGGCTTAATTTAATTTGCACGGCTATTTTGTCGCCGCAGGCAGTGTTGTGTTGGGAAAATTGAGCGTCAGCCTTAGCCATCACCCCAAAATTGTGCTTTTCCTTGGCAGCAGCGAGAATTTCTTCTTGGTATAAATCGCTTAGATCATTCATAGTTTAATTAAAAATAGTTTAATTAAAAACTTTTTTTACTTTGGCTAAAGCTAAAATTAAGGCATCAATATCGGCTTTGGAGTTGTAAATTTGAAAACTGGCCCGAGTGGTAGCTAGCCATTGGTTTTGTGTGTGCAGCGGCATGGTGCAGTGTTGGCCCGACCTAACAGCCACGCCTTCGCTGTCAAGAATTTGCGCCACATCATGGGCATGAACTCCTTGGTATAAAAAGGTCACTGAACCGATTCTTTTGGGCTTAGTAACACTGCCTGCCTCCGAGGGGCCAAGGATGGTAATTTCTGGTATTTGTTGTAGTTGCTCCAAGGCGTAAGTCACCAACTCCAAATCATGAGCGGCAACTTGTTTCATGCCAAGTTTAGTGAGATAAGTGCAAGCTGTTGCCAAACCAACTGCTGAGGCCACATCCGGAGTACCCGGTGTAAAGCGGTCAGCCAGATTTTCGTTGAAGGTGGTGGTTTTGGTGCCAACTTCGGCAATCATGCCGCCACCAAAAAACCACGGCTGCATTTCGCCGGATTCAAGCAGGGCTTTTTTGACCAGCAAGATGCCGCTGCCCATGGGGCCCAGGAGCTTGTGACCACTGGCGGCGTAGAAATCCACCCCTAGTTTGGCAAAATCCACCGGCAAGTGAGGCGCCGCCTGGGCCCCATCCAACACAATTTTGGGCCTAGTACCCCCACCGGTCGAGCCGTGAGCCTTAACCAAAGCCACCAGCCGCTCCAAGTCGGTCACCGATCCCAAAGCGTTGGAAACATGCGCCAAACTAATAAGCCCAACTTTACCTGTGCTGAGTTTCGTTTCCAAATCATCTAAATCAATATGGCCAGTTTCAGTCAAATGCAGATATTCAACTCTGGCACCGGTACGGCGCGCCACCTGCTGCCAAACCACAAAATTGGAGTGATGTTCCAGCAAACTGGTCAAAATCACTTCACCGGCCCGCAACTGATGATCCGCCCAACCATAAGCAACACCGTTCAACGACTCTGTGGTATTCCGGGTTAAAATTAGCTCTTCTGCCTGAGCGCCAAAAAACTCGGCAATCGTTTTCCTCGACTGCTCCCAAGCCAACGTACTTTCATCCGACAACAGGTGCACCCCTCGGTGCACATTGGCATTGTGCTGAGTGTAATAATCTCTCATGGCATCAATGACCTGAAGCGGTTTTTGACTGGTAGCAGAATTATCCAGATAAACAAGCGGCTTGCCATGAACTTGACGCTTTAAAATCGGAAAATCACCTTGAATTTGCTTAAAATCAAACATGAGTCTATTGTACCAGGATATGTACCGGGTCAAAGCAGAGCCTGGTTAGTCCCTGTCCCTGTCCTCGTCCTGGCCGTTTTTTCGGACTATTTCGTGAACAAAATCAACAAGTCAAAAACTGCCAAAATTACCAACAGCTAAATAACCAGCTATTGGCTGCCACAATTTTGTGAATTGCTGCTTGGGAGTTTGTGCTCTTCTTAAAAATCTCAGCAGGTGACTCTTGCTTTCAGCTTTAACCCGATCAGCCTTCGAGTCCGGCAATTCATTTTCATCTTCTACACCAAAACGAGCCTGCAAAAGCAACTGCTTAGACAACTCAGCCAGATATTGCTTGGCATGAGTTGATACCCGCAGTGCGATCTGCTGCTCAGGCGTAAGACCGTTACTATCAACCAAACTTGGCTGTTCCACAAATTGGCGGTAAGCTTCCAGAATCTGCCGGCAGCTTTTGGTGTGGTCGTAATCTTCAGACATACACTTCAAGGAAAAGGGGCTTTCAGCATTATTAAACACTTGCTTAAATACTGAGTTAAAAAACTGCCCCAACTTGCCTGGTTCACCAATCGATTCAGCAATTTCGCCAACAGCCAGCAAATTCCGAGCAGCCTCACGGGCCGATTGTTCAATTTCTTCCTGCTCCAAATGGTACTGGGTCGAGATTCCAGGTAATCGGTCCAAAATATCATGAATTTGCAGATAATCATCAAGTTGCTGCGGATCTAAAAGCGCTTTGTCTTGCCGTTCTCTAGCAGTTCTAGCCAACTCATCAACAACCAAAAAATATTGAGCTCGAGGGATCTGCTTAAGTTGCTTGCGATCTCTCAGTCTACTCACCAAACTCAACCCGAGTGGTTTATCAGGATACGTCACACGACCCACCAATTTTTGCAATTCGTAATCGCTCAGGCCATTAAAATAATCAATGGTCCCCTTGGGAGTATTCGCCAACTGCGAGACTTGACCCGCTCCAAAATTGCGCTCAAGAACAAAAATTTTAGCAACATCATCAATACATTGCTGCAAGCTATAAAGAAACTTGCTGGCCAGATGACCCTCAGGCGGTGTAGCAGCAGGATAAAACCTGCGACCTTCTACCCACTCCCGAAGACTCAGCCGCACCTCCTCAGGCAGATCGGGATTGCGCAAAATATCTTTTAAAATAAACAGGCTTTCCGGAGCAAAAAGCACCGCTTGAGTGGCCGCGTTATAAAAGTCGGCTGCACTAGGATTAGGATGGTCTGCCAAAACCTGGCGTTTAATCATGCCAGCCACAATCTCACGGGCAGTTTTTTCCAGCTTGCTTGGAGTAAACTCAATCGCACGCAGCGGTGGCGCCTTGGTGTACAACTCCTGAAGCCACAGCAGCGGCAACTCTCCGAATTTAGCTTTGGGTGTTAGAGTAGGTTCCAGATCTTTAATCACCGAGGCAAAAATCTCATTGATATGTTTGCCGCGTAAGGCTATTTGGTTGATAGCTCTAGAGAGAGGCTTAGCTCTTTCAATCCGCAGTTCATCATAAGCCTCCAAATTGCGCTGGTAAGCTCTCGTCAAAATCTGGCCAAAATTATTCTTCAAAAGTAATGCTGCTTGCGCACCCATCATTACCTCGGTATTAATGCGAAAGTCCTCCGGCCGCAACCGCCCAGATAAAACTAGCAACATTGAACCTAAAACATCGGGGCTATTGCTAAAAATAGGTTGGCGCAAACAAAAGAAACTCTGCGATTGAGTCAACAACAGCTTGGCTATTGCTAAACTGTAGAAATGAGCAATGGTTTCGATGATAATGGTGGAATCGTCATTGAGTTCAATCGTTCTTTTAGCTTCCCGTATAATCTTGGGTAAGAGTTTGTTTTCAGCAGCTACTTGGCCAATAAAATCGGCCAGACTGTTCAGGTCAGGAAATTGCTCGACCGGGCGGTAGCCGTTTTCATGATGACCATTGGCACCATTGGCTTCGGGTTCACCGACTCTGGACTCAGCAGCTGCACGTTCGTGACTATTGCTGTCGGATTCGCGAGCATTTTCTACTGGTTCTACTGGACTGGTAGATCCATTTTCTTTGATTTTTAGTAACATAACTTTATTATACTATAATTATACTATAAAGTCGTGAGCTAACATTATTTATGAGGATGTCAAAATACTAAAGTTGCTTATTACCTAAAATTAAAAGAAGTTCATGTGATTGAGGTTAGTGTCATGATAGAAAACCCTCAACAATCAACTTTTCGGCCTCGGATCGGGATAAACCGCGGCTCATTAAGTAAAAAAGGTGCGCTTCCGGAATTCTGGTGATGCTGGCCGCATGGGAACACTTGACGTCATAGGTGTGGATTTCGAGGTCGGGAACGCACTCGGCATGAGCCTGATTTGAGAGTAGTAAAACTCGCTCGGTTAAAAAGGAGTTGCTGTTGCCGCAGGCGTGGTCAATGATAATTTTGCCCTTAAGTGAGATGTGAGCACTGTCACCAGCCACTCCCCTCAGGGTGGTATTGGCTCTAGTATTTGGCGCCTGATGATGAATTACCACTGATACTTCAATTTTATTTTTTTGGTCAATTTTGAAAGCTCCGCGAATATCTACCTCTGCGCCTGCTTCCTTGAGAATAACGAGGTACTCTCCTGGTTCTTTAATTGCTATTGATTTAAGCTGGTCGCGAAATACTTCAATTCTTTTCATTAATCCTATCCAATTCTAGCCAATCGAACCTTCCATTTCGTGATCTATCAAACGATTCATTTCTACCGCATATTCAAGTGGCAACTTGCGCACCAGCTCATCAATAAAACCGTTGACAATCATTTTGCTGGCGTCTTCCTCAGTAATTCCCCGACTCATCAAGTAAAAAAGCTGATCTTCACCTATTTTGGAAACCGTGGCTTCATGCTGAACTGCTACCTCGGAGTTGTAAATCCGCTCCACTGGATAAGTGTCCGAGCGGGAGTTGCCGTCGAGAAGTAGCGCATCGCAAATGACGGTATTTTTGCTGTTCTTGGCGTTGGGGCCGATGTTGATCAGGCCGCGATAGCTAGTCCTGCCGCCACCTTTGCTAATAGACTTGGAAATAATGCTGGAGCTGGTGTGGGGCGCCAGGTGAATGGCTTTAGAACCGGTGTCTTGATGCTGGCCGGCGCCGGCCAAAGCCATCGACAAGGTTTCACCCCTGGCGCCCCTACCGGCCAAAACAAAACTGGGATACTTCATCGTCACCTTCGAACCCATATTGAAATCCACCCAGATCATCTCGCCCTCTTCCTCGACCAACGCTCTTTTGGTCACCAGATTGTAAACATTTTTGTACCAATTCTGGACCGTAGTGTACTGGCAGCGGGCGCCTTTTTTGACGTAAATTTCCACTACCGCCGAGTGAAGTGAGCCGGTGGAGAAGGTGGGGGCTGTACAAGCCTCCACGTAGTGCACACTCGCCCCCTCATCCACAATAATCAGCGTCCGCTCAAACTGGCCGGCGTTCTCCGCGTTAATGCGAAAATACGTCTGGAGCGGCAACTTGACTTGCACCCCTTTGGGCACATAAACAAAGCTGCCGCCCGACCAAGTAGCCGTATTGAGAGCGGCAAATTTATTATCACCAGCCGGAATAATCTTGCTGAAATACTCTTTAACTAAATCAGGATACTCTCTCAAACCATCATCCATCGACAAAAAAATCACGCCCTGCTTGGCAAAAACTTCTTTGAGGGAGCCATATACCACTTCACTATCGTACTGTGCCTTGACGCCAGCCAGCATTTCCCGTTCCGCCTCAGGAATACCCAGGCGTTCGAAAGTTTCCTTGACCTCAGCCGGCACTTCTTCCCAGGTTTTTTCCTGCTTGTTCGTCGCTCGAAGATAATAGTGAATTTTGTCAAAATTAATCTCGCTCAAGTCCGCGCCCCAAGTAGGCATGCTTTTGGCTGTAAAAATTTTGAACGCCTCCAGCCGCTTTTTGAGCATCCATTCCGGCTCGCCCTTAAGATGAGAAATTTCCTTGACCACGGCCTCACTCAAGCCTGGACGGCTGATATGGGCATAGCCAGAAGTAGGGTAAGAGTAGCCGTGCTCGTAGACGTCTTCCGTTTCAAATTTGCTGGTTTTTTTACTTGCAAATCTAGCCATATGGATTAAAGGGATTAATGATGGCAGCCGCCACCCACGCCGCCACAAGCGCCACCGCAACAACCGCCAGCTTTTCCGGCGGCTGCTTGAGCAAAGGCCAGCGCCGTTTCCACGCTTTCAACAATAAAATTGCCCCTTTCACCGCCGAAATCAAAGTTTTTCAGTTCCTCCAGGCTCGTCCAGGCATACTCAGTGTGTTCATCGCTCAAGACCAGTTGATCTTCCGGAAAACTATCAGGCAACTCTACCAACCAATTAGTGATGACGGCATAAACTTGCTTGTCTGCCTCAAAATAGGTGTCAAAAAGTATTGGGGTGCTGCGCGCAAAAACCTGAGCGTCAACCGCAATGCCGGTTTCTTCTTCAATCTCCCTCACCAACTCCTGCGCGTGAAGACCAGCCTGGTTATCAGTAATTTCCGGCCACTCGGCATTGCCGCCCGGCAAGTCCCAACACTCCGGCCTGGTTTTCGAATCTGCCGATCTTTTCAAAAGCAGGGCCTTTTCACCTGATACCAGCACTGCTTTTTGGATCAACTTGGTGTGTTCCGTCAACCGATGGGCCACTTTTTTGGGTCTTTTCATTTTTTTAACTCCTTTCGGCTTGAATCTCGACCTGAGCCGTCGTGTAACCTTCAACTTCTACTAGTTCTGCCAGCTCCGGTCCACCACTTTGAGTAATTTTGCCAGCTTTCAGCACATGGACAAAATCAGGTTTTAAGTAATCCAAAATCCGCTGGTAATGAGTAATCACCAAAATACCGATATTTTGCTCAGCCACGATTTTCTTAACGCCAGCTGCCACCTGCTTGATGGCATCGACATCCAGCCCAGAATCGGTCTCATCTAAAATCGCAAACTCCGGCTCCAAAACCGCCAATTGCAAGATTTCCAGCCGCTTTTTCTCGCCACCACTGAAGCCTTCATTCAGACCCCGCTCCAACAAACCCGGATCAATCTTAAGTTTAGCCGCCAGGCTCTGCAAATGCTTTCTAAAAGCCAAAACACTGGCAAATTTTTTGTCTTCTCGATCCGCAAACTTGGCATCATAAGCACGCTTGAGAAAATTCTGCACCCTCACACCCGGGATTTCCACTGGATATTGAAAAGCCAAAAAAAGACCGGCTTTCAAACGCTCATCAGGGGACAATTCCAACAAATCAACACCGCCCAGCTTCACCACCGAACCAGATAAAACCTCATAATCCGGATGACCAGCCAAAGCTGCTGCCATGGTAGATTTGCCCGAGCCATTAGGTCCCATGATGGCGTGAATTTCGCCACGCCTGACTTTCAAAGCCAGCCCATGCAAAATTTCTTTGCCATCCACAGCAACCCGCAAATTCTTGATAGCTAAAACATTTTTCATAGCTTTCCAATAATAGCGTGTTTTCTCGATTAGTAAACCCGTTTTTGGTGAAAAAAACAAATTTGGCGCTACTTGGAGCGAGCCGTTAGCTCAAAAGCCAAG
>CAZWKL010000004.1:0-67484 GCA_964633875.1 uncultured Pseudomonadales bacterium | reverse complement strand
CAAAAGCCAAGCTTTTTGTGTTTAATGAGGAGAGTTTTGTGGTTGTGAACCAAAAAACCACCAACGGTGTAACAAACTTTGGGGCGAGAGGAGGAAATCATTGCTTTAAAAAACCATCGTTCTATTTATCGAAACCGAGTTTTTTTCGAGTGCCTTTCCCATGTTCTTTCCACTCGGTTGTCTCTCTAAGCTCGGAAATTTTTTGCTGAGTGGCTGCTTCAGCGTCTTCATCCTTGTTGAATCTTGCCGCCATTAACTCTGCCATCAACACTTGCATCGTATCCTCTAGTTCTTGACTATATCCTGTCGATTCTTGAGATTGGTTTTGTTCTTCTGTCATAATTTCTCCTCACAAAATACTTGTGCTTATTCTACAACAAACTCATTTGCACCCCGGTGTCTTTATTTTCGGTAAAACTAAAATCTACCGGGCACTCAATTAGCCGGTTCCATTTATTTTTGAACTTGACGAAGCCTTTCTGCAGGCCAAAATCGTAAACATCCCGAGTCACGGCCACATCTTGAAGGCAGTAATCACGGAGCTTGTCAAGCTGGCCGGTTTGGTAGTACTTGATGGCATCAAGCCCGTCGCCAGTCTTGCCAATCCCAAGCGTTTCCTGCGCCACCGCGTCAAGGCCAATTCTGTGACCGGCGCTGGTTTTGATCCGGCCCATCAGATCGAGGGTGGGAATCCGGTTGATGTCGCCTTGGTAGTAATCGGTGAAGGTGGGCATGTCAAAACCGTCAATATTGAAACCAATCACTACATCTGCTTGTTCAAGAATGGGAAAAAGCTTGGGGAGGTCCGCCTCATAGTAACTCTGCATCTCGCCTTTGCCATTGAAACCTTCCCGCACGCACACGCCCACAAAAGAAATACCGAGCCGCTCGGGAAAGTAGCCGCCGACTTCATCAAAAGTTTTTTTGGTTTCGACATCCAGAATCACTTGCAACATAGGTGTACATGATAAAACAGTGCAGGGCGGTATTGCAATACCGCCCTGGCGCTGCCGTGAGGCTCATTTTTTATTTAGGTAGGTGGCTATTATTGAGTCAAATTTTCGTACTTTTCTTGAACTTTGGGCCAATTCACCACTTGCCACCAGGCTTCGATATAGTCCGGGCGGGCATTTTTGTACTTGAGGTAATAAGCGTGCTCCCAGACATCCAGGCCCAAAATTGGCGTACCTTGAACGTCGGCCACATCCATGAGCGGGTTGTCTTGGTTGGGGGCGGCGGTGATCTTTAACTCGCCGTCGCTAGTTACCAGCAGCCAAGCCCAACCGGAGCCAAATTGGTTGGCGGCGGCGGCGGCAAACTGCTGCTGAAACTCCGCGAAAGAACCAAATTCCACCCCCAACTGCTCGGCCAAATCTCCCTCCGGCTCGCCGCCGCCATCAGCTGACATAATTTCCCAGAAAAGATTGTGATTATAAAACCCGCCGCCGTTATTCCTGACCGCCGGCGAATGATCTGCAGCGTGAGCCAGAATTTCCTCAATCGTCAAATTCTCGAGTTCGGTGCCGGCAATGGCATCGTTGAGTTTGTTGGTATAAGCAGCGTGGTGTTTGTCATGGTGCAGCTTCATCGTGGCCTCATCAATAGTCGGCTCCAAGGCGGCATAATCATAAGGGAGATCGGGAAGTTGAAACATTTTAGCCTTTCGTTTGGCAAATTTGGTAAATAGCTTGTAACGGTTGCATGGTACGGATTGGTGCCAATATTTTAATGATAAAATTGTAAGAGCTCTGTGAAGCTTTGGCTAATTTTTCCTGCTCACCCGAGCCTGCTGCTTAGCAGAATACTGCTTAGCAAATTTTTTCGCGTCCTCGTAATCAAAACCATAAACAGCAAAAGTACCGGCAATCTGACTCACCACCACACTGGAAACCCCAAAAAACTTATCCATAAAAGCCTGAGAAACCCTGACGCTACTAATTTGATCCAGCGGAATGGAAAAGCTCTCGGTAGTGAAGCCGGAAATTTCACAATCAATGCTGCTGGCAGTAAGCTCCACCGTAGTATGCTTGGCGTGCAGCAGCGAGTTGATCACCTGTTTGGCTACAACTACCAGCAAAACTCCAAAACTAATCAGCCCCACCCAAAAAATCAGCTCCTCAAACGGCCGCTGGGCAATAATTGGCAGCAGTAAAGCCGCGCCCAAGTAGCCGCCGGCAAAGTACATGGCGCTGCGGGGAGCGGCATACAGCAAATTAGTAAAAACCACCGCCAACTTGTTTTTAACCTGAATTTTCATTTGCGCCTCCGGCCTCTGGCTTGTTTAGCTAATACAAAAAGCAGTTCTTGAATCAAGTAGCTGGCAAAAGCATAAACAAAAATGGCAAAAAGCGTGGTGAACTCGATCACGTGGCCGCCTTGAATAGACGAAGTGGGAAAGGCAAACAAAAACGGCTGCAACAGCGGGAGGCTGTTTTCATAAATCCAGGCCACAAACGATGCTGTCGGATTGGCTGCCAATAATTTAAGTACAAACCTAAAAAGCAGCAGTAACTCGACCAAACCAAAGATAAAAGTGGCTAAATCGCGCAAAATTCTGACCATAAATTTCTTGTCCCTATTACACCTCTTGTGCCGATATTATACCGAATTACTGGCTTTTTTCTCGGCGGCAATTCGCCTTAGCTCAATCAGCCGGTCGCGAACAGTAGTTTGGATAAAATTAAAAGCATCTTCCAAGCTGCCCTGCTTCACATCCGGCATTTCCGCCCAAAGCGAGTGACCAACCACAAAACCAACAGCGCCGCTATCAAGCGCTGCCCTCATACCTTCCTTGTAGGCTTCATAATTTAAGCTGTCATTGGCGTAAAGCCAGGGAATATCCAGTTCGGCTGTCACTGTCACCATTGCCAAAGGATCTTGAGGTGGACTAACCGCCATGGCGTCACAAAGAGTCCTGAACTCCGTCACCGCCCTTAATTTTGCTTCCTGCTGCTGCTCTTCCGTTTCTTCATTACTAATAGCAAAAATTTTCAGCTCCAAGAGAAAATCTATCCCCAAATATTGGCAATAGTCATAAATTTCTGCCGCCAACTGCCTTTTCTTGAGCGCGTTTGGCTCCTGAGGATGATAATAAAGCTCCAGCTTGCAAACCCCGTAATTGTTCTTGATGTGCTCCGGCCCCCAGTTTTCCGCCAACTGCGGTATTTGCAGCGGATCAAGGCTGGTTTTTCTTTCTTCTAAACTTAAGAGCAAACCGGCGTTATTAGCTTTGTGAATAATGGCAGGAAAGTTGAACTCCGGACTGACAATAACGCCGGTGCTTTCCGCGGAAAGGCTTTTCATCAGTTGTACAGCCAACTGACTGGCTAGCTGTTGGTGTTCTTGATTGTTGAGATCCAGCTCTAGTTGCTCGGCCAATAAAGGCAACTGATCCAAGGCCATAATGCCTATAATTCCGTCGGCTGAGGAAATTGCCTGAATGTGCATATGATCAGTATACCTGAAAAACAAACAACCCCTCAATACGAGGGGTTGTTGGGTTTCTAAAGCAAAGATTTACCTTCTGCCGCCGCGGTCACCACCCCGGTTGTAGCCACGATTTCGGTCGCCTCCTCGGCCGCGATCACCACCCCGGCCACGGTCGCCGCCTCTAAACGGCCGCTGGCCACGGCTCTCTCGGGTGTTGTTTTTGCTGGCTGCTTCTTGCTCGGCAGTGAGCATGGACAGCCCAATTTTGCCGTCTTCTTTAATTTCAGCAATTCTAACCGTGACGGTGTCACCCACCGACACAATATCGTTGGCATCAGCGACATACTCGGTAGACATTCTGGAAACATGAACCAGGCCTTCTCTGCCAGGCAGGTACTCAACAAAAGCGCCGTAGCTTTCCACCCTGGTCACATCGCCTGCAAACTCTTCGCCAACTTCCACCACTCTCATCATGTTGCTGATAATTCTGACAGCGTTGCCAATGGCGTCTTGATCAGTAGAAGAAATATTGACCAGGCCAATTTGCCTTTCGGTATCTTCCTCAACATTAATTTCAGCACCAGTGCGCTCAATAATGTCTTTGATCACCTTACCCCCTGGCCCAATCAATTCACCGATCCT
This sequence comes from uncultured Pseudomonadales bacterium, assembly GCA_964633875.1. Lineage (GTDB taxonomy): Bacteria > Patescibacteriota > Microgenomatia > UBA1400 > PJMF01 > UBA1370. The sequence continues at coordinate 63,413 of CAZWKL010000004.1, read as the reverse complement.
ATCACCAGGAATTTCCAGTTGCTCAATCTTAGGAGCATACTCAGAAATATTCGGCCGCGGATCACTGATAGTTTTGAGCATTTCCTTGAGAATATGCAAGCGCCCGGCTTTGGCTTGAGCCAGGGCTTTTTCCAAAATTTCTCTGGAAATACCGGTCAATTTAATATCCATCTGGATGGCGGTAATACCTTCCTCAGATCCAGCCACTTTGAAGTCCATATCACCAACATGGTCTTCCAAGCCCTGAATATCGGAAAGAATCACCTGTTTTTTGCCGTCACTCATCAAGCCCATAGCAATCCCGGAAACTGGCCTTTTAATCGGCACACCGGCCGCCATCAGTGACAAAGTAGAACCACAAACAGCAGCCTGGGAAGTTGAGCCGTTCGAGCTCATAATTTCCGAGACCAAATGAATAGTGTAGGGGAATTCTGCTTGTGACGGAATCATTGGTAAGAGCGCGCGCTCAGCCAAGGCGCCATGGCCGATTTCCCGGCGCTTGGGATAACCAAACCTGCCAGCTTCGCCAGAAGCATACGGAGGCATGTTGTAGTGATGGATGTAATGACGCACTTCCTCACCGCCAATACCCTCCACGTACTGCCCAAGGGAAGGATTGCCCAAAGTAGCAACGGTCACAGCCTGAGTGGCGCCGCGCTTGAACAAAGCCGAACCATGAGTACGAGGAAAAACATCAATTTCGGTCCAGATTTCGCGGATTTCTTCAGCTTTGCGGCCATCAGGTCTCTCGCCTTTTTCCAGGATCATTTCCCTGGCGTAACGTTTTTGCAACCGGTAAAGGGCGGCATTGACTTGGCCTCCATCTACTGGCTCGTCAGCGCCACGCTTGGTGTTGAGTTTTTCAATAATTTTCAGAGTTAACTCATCAATATTTGACGGCTGCAGCCTGCCTTTTTGGCGAACTACCTCTTGCAGTTCGCTGGCAAAACCGGCATGAATTTCTTCAGCCAAAGCCTCAATGACCGCTTCTTTTTCGTGATCTTCCTCAGAAATAAGCGCCACTTTTTCTTTGCCAATTTCAGCCACAATTTTGTCAATAGTTTGGCAAATTTTGCCTAGCTCAGCTTGAGCTTTCACCAAAGACTCAACCACAACTTCTTCTGAAACTTCATTGGCGCCAGCCTCGACCATAACGATGCTCTGGCCGGAACCAGCCACAATCAAATCCAGATCGCTGGCTTCGCGCTCAGTATTGGTGGGATTCATCATGAACTCACCAGTTTCCTTGCTATAGCCCATGCGCAAACCGGCAATCGGACCGGCAAAGGGAATTTCAGAAATAGCCAAACCAACCGCGCTGGCCATCATGCCCAGCATGTCCGGATCGTTTTCGCCATCATAGGAAAAAACCGTGTTGACAATCTGCACTTCGTGAGTCACGCCCTCGGGAAAAAGCGGCCTGAGCGAGCGATCAATCACCCGCGCCTTCAAGATAGTGTCATCAGAAGGGCGGCCGTCGCGCTTGACCCAGCGGGAGCCTTTGATAATACCGCCGGAGTACAATTTTTCAGCGAACTCCACTCCTAGCGGGAAGTAGCCAAGATTGGCCTTGCCGCCCAGAGCCACCGTCGTGTGCACCACGGTTTCGCCACAGGTAGCCAGCACAGCAGCGCTGACTTGTTCGGAAAATTTGCCCACTTCAATGGTGATTTTCTTATCACCAACGGCAATTTCCTTTTTATAAGTATTGGGGTATGTCGGATATGACATCCTAATCCTTTCTTTCGTACCAAAAGTACGGTTCGGCGGGCGAGGGAAAAGAGTATTCTGGAGAAGAAACAAGGATTCTCAGCTCTAAGTTATCCACCTTCCAGGGCTATTCTGCCTGGGGCGCACAGCTTGCAACCGAGAACCACCTGGGTATTTCTTCTCTTGAATCCTCTTATGGTCTCACCCACGGTGTTGTTAATAGGTGGATTATACCACGATTTTTGGTATTTTTCAGCAATAAAAATTACTTACTCAAACCCAACCGATCAAGCAGCTTGCGGTAGCGCTCCTCACTGCGATCGCGAAGAAAATTAAGCAACCGGCGGCGTTTAGCCACCTGCTTGAGCAAGCCCCGGCGGGAGTGGTCGTCTTTTTTGTGAGCACCCAAATGCTTAGTCAGCTCCTGAATCGAAGCGGTCAACAAAGCAATTTGCACCTCGGGCGAACCGGTGTCGCCTTCGTAAAGTTGGAAGTCTTTGATAATCTGGGACTTCTGGTTTTTCACCAATGCCATGGTATTCCTTTCATGCCCTTATGCCGTCAGTAAATGTTTGCCCAGCAAGCATAACCGGCGGATAAAGTAACCATTTGTTGTATTAGGAGTTGGATTATACCACGAATTTTGGAATTTTGCCTGGGCAGTCCCTAAGACACAAACTCCAAATAATTCTCCCTATTCACTACCTCATAGCTAGCATTGGCGTAGGTTGCCAGCCAGTCTTCCGGAGCTTTAGGCAATCGGGATCCCCACTTCATCTCAAAGCCGCGCAATAAACCATCCCTTTCTTCTATCCAATCAATCTCTTTTTGATCATACGTTCGCCAGAAATAATAGTTAGCTGTTTTGTTCTGATAAGCCAACTTCTTAATCCGCTCCATCACCAAAAAGTTTTCCCAAATAGCGCCTATGTCATTTCTCATGTTTGGCGGATTGTAATTTCTGATTAAAGCATTGCGAATGCCCATATCCCAAAAATAATACCGAGAAGTCTTACTGATCTCTTTGCGTAAATTTCGAGAATACCCACGCAAGTTAAACACTACAAATGATTTTTCCAACAAATCTAAATATCTGGCAACCGTATCCTTGTGCAAATCCAGCCTGTTCCCCAATTCTGACAAAGATACCTCTTTGCCTATCTGGAAAGCCAGCAAAGTCAACAAGTCATAGAGTTTTTTTGCTCCCTTGATTTGTTCTAATTCTAGAATATCCTTGAACAAATACGAATCAACTAAATCCTCCAAGTAATCTTGTTGCTCAGAAACAGAATCCAAGTTAAATAACTCCGGATACCCGCCATAAATACACCTATCAACTACTGTAGCTTGGACCATTTCAGTAGAGTAATTCTGAACCAGCTCTTGAATAGATACTGGATAAAGCGTTAAGGTTTTTTTTCGCCCCGTCAGTGGTTCTCCTACCTCCTGAGACAGGCTAAAGGAAGCCGAACCACTAGCTACAATCTTTAGATGCGGATAAGTATCAATCAGTAATTTAAGATTTAGCCCAATTTGAGGAATTTGCTGAGCCTCATCTACCACCAAAACCTCTGCTCCATCCAAAAACTGATAGAGCTTTTCGGGAATTTGGGCAGACAATTGTTGTTGCACCACCAAACTTTCACCGTTGGCATACTTGCAAGTCTGGCCTGATTGGCTCAGCTCATCTATGAGTTGGTTGAGTAGGTACGTTTTTCCGACTCTCCTGGGTCCATAAACAACCACCACTTTGCCAGGTTGCAAAACATTTAATAACTGCGGATAAAGCATTCTGTTAAGCATATACCGACCATTATACCACACAAACAGCCGAATTTCCCCAAATACCGCTAGTTGAGTGGCGCTATTTGGGGGAATTTGGGCAGCTGTGGCACTTAAAAGTGCCACACTGCCATTAAAAAAATAAAAAAACCCGCCTCGCTGCAGCTAACGCTGCCGCCCAGGCTGGTCAAAAGCCTTCCTTCGCTACCACTCAGTCAGGCCACAAATTATAAAGGCCTGAGCTAGCGAACGCACCTAACCGCCCGAGGAGCAGTTGCCTTAACGGCGTTGAAGGTGTTGCCATTGCTGAGGGAAGTGATCGAAGCATGTTGGGCGCTACCAAAGACCGTAGTACTAGACCAGTACTGGTTGGCTGGATCACTCAAGACTGCAGCTGACCCATGAATATAAGCCAACATCAGCTCTTTTTGGTGGGGCAAGCGCCAGCCGCCACCATTTTCAACCCGAGATTCACAGCCCGTTTTAGCTGTTTCTTTTTTGACACACTTGCAGGCTGAATCAGTATTACCAACACAAGTACCGGGGTTCTCCTCTGTTTCCGGCTGGTGGCAGTTATTGGCAGTAAACCAGTTGTCTGCTGTAGCAATGCGTTCAGACCAAATTAGGCCAGTATGCTGATCCAGCATATCGGCAATGTTACCGCCCTCATCGTCAAGCCCGCAGTAATCATTGCCGCTATTACACTCCAGCCAATCACTGCGGTAACTGCCATCTGGCAAGGGGCTGGTATCACTAATACCACCCGTTGTTGCAGGATAATCGGAATTGCCACCATTAGTGACTCCTAGCGCTAGAGCGCCATTAAAAGGCGTCTGTGCTGCTGAGCGGATGCGGTTCCAGTACGCGCCCCAGTCATCCTCGGAGCCAACTGTTTCTGAACCATAATTGAGACCCGCTAACTCGTCGCTCAGTTGCTTGAGGCGGCTATCTTGACCAGACTCCGGAGTGTAGGCCGGATCACCAAGTTGCTCTGCCCAGACACCAATACTCCGATACCCAAGCAAAGCTAGGCCCACAAAGACCACACCCAACACCAACCAACGCAAGTAATGAGGCTTTCTCTCTCTCATAAAGATAACATATCATTTTTTCTGTTTCTTTGTCCAGTTTCGTTTATTAGCCAGACGAAAGTGCTTCCAATTGGCTACTGAGATTGCCAAAGAGCGATTTTTGTTTGGGGACTAATTGCTTGAGCCGAGGATCGCCTTTGTAAAAATAATCCTGGGCGGGATCAGCAAAAATATAGTGCAATTTCGCCTTGAATTCCCTTTTTATTCTATGTTAAGCTGGAGTTGTGTTATTTGTGTTACTAAACACCAGGGTTCGCTATGTGGCCAGCGCTGCTTTTTTGTTGGCTGCTTTGGCGTTGGTCTTTTTGGTTCGCCCTTTGGTCCATGCGGCCAGTTTTCCTGTCACTGGCCGAGCTTTAGTCGAAAACACTGGCGCCTTCCTGGATTTTGACGAATACAACTCTCAAGTTTACATCAACATGACCCATCATAAGTTTTCCGGCTATGTCTTTTCGGAAGACTTAGGCTGGGTGGCTTTTGGAGCGGACAACAACCCGAGTGGCCCAGTTACTTACGATCCAGACACTGGTTTGTTGGCGGGCAAAGCTTACGTGTTGAATACCGCCGCCTATCTGGATTTTAGCGATTACAACAGCAATGTAACTATAGATCTGGACACCGGCACTTTCAGTGGCTACGGCTTTTCCGAGGACATAGGCTGGATCAACTTTACTAGTCCGGGGGTGAGTATCGACGCTGATCTGCCTATAGACACAGTTGAACCAGAGGTAAATGCCAGCAACATTAGTATGCAATCAGCAGACAGCGGCCACATCATTCTCAATGGGGGCTGGTCGAACAGCTTTGCGCCGTACTTTAGCTGGGACTCTGGCGCTGACGATGAGGCTGGCACAGGTTTGAAAGGCTACTGTCTGTACCTTGGTACTGAAGCAGACGCCGATCCGGGAAACCATGTGAGTGAAGCGGGCACCTCTGGCCTGCTAATCAACTCACCCCTAGACACTGTTGGTACACCCTGCCAGTTTATAGTGGCCGGCACCAGCCTGGACTTGTCAGCCGGAGATTACCTGGCTAGCAGTTTTGTAAACGGGACAACCTATCATCTGCGCATTAAAGCTATTGATCAGGCTGGCAATACCTACAATCAGGGTGAGAGCGGCGGTGCTGCTGCTGCCAGCCTGAGCTTCTCTTTTGATAGCGTGGCGCCTAATAATGTCGCTTTTATTAATCCTGCCTCCGGGACCTTCAACAACGTCGCCGACATGAACTTTTCCTGGCCGACTAATCCTCCCGCGGCCAGCGCGGCCAGCAGTGATGTACATTCCGGCGTGCTCGGGTGGCAGTATGCTATCAAGGACACCGATACTTGGCTTGGCAGTGAAACTCATCCGACACTCGGTATCGACTTTATCCCGGCCTTGAATTTGGAACAACCTTACTACCTGACCGACGAGCGGGATGGAGATTTGATCGAAATTGGTGATAATATCATTTACTTTAGAACCGTTGATGAAGCGGGTAACACCTCTCCGCCCGCTACCTACCGCACCGGCAGCCTGGCTTATGGCGGTGACGCGCCAATTTTTGAGGGAGGAGCTGTCGTCACCGTCACCCCCAACATCAACACCAGCAACGAGTTTGCTCTTTCCTGGCCGGCAGCCCAACCGGACGAAGGACAGACTGTAGCCCAATACTTTTATATGATCAACACCACCCCGCCGGTAACGCTGGCCACTCTCCGCAACAATCCTGGTACCTACATTCCTACCACTAGCACCTCGGTTGCTGCCGGTATGTTGCCAGGAGTTCAAAAAGACAACAACATCGTCCGAGTTGTGGCGGTAGACGATGAAGACAATTACTCATCCAGTAACTTTATTTTCGGTAATTTCACTCTAGATTCCGACCTTCCTGATCCAGCCAAAAATCTTACCGCTTCCGACGCCTCAATCAAGGCCGCCTCTCTCTGGCGAGCCTCACTGGCCTGGGATCATCCTGATTATCGAGGTACCGGAGACTTAACCTACACCATCCAGCGCTCATCAGATGGCCAATCATGGACGACTATCACTACTACCTCAGGCACCGCCTATGTCGATACCGTGGATGACTCACGTCAATACTTCTGGCGCATCGGCACCAGTGACACCAGTGCCGACTCAATTGCCAACCCTTCCTACACCAACGCGGTGGCCCTCACACCCAAAGGTAGTTTTTCTGATCCGGCCAAACTTACTTCCGGCCCAGAGGTGAAAACCATTACCACCAGAAAAGCCGAAATTATCTGGACTACCAACCGTGACAGTGATTCCAAAATCGCTTACGGCACCAAATCGGGCGATTATTTTGATGAAGAGCCTTCCAACTCCTCTCAAGTAACCGATCACAAAATTAACTTAACTAATTTATTGCCTGGCACAACTTACTATTACCAAGCGCGCTGGACAGATGAGGACGGCAACACTGGCAAGAGTGAAGAAAAAAGATTTACAACCGAAAGCGCACCAACTGTCACTGATCCTCAAGCCACTCAAATTGGCCTGAGTAACGCCATTTTACGCTACACTGTTAAGGGAGCCAGCAGCGTCAAGATTTACTACGGCAGAAGCACTGCTTTTGGCGGGATGTTAGAAGTGGCCACCTCCAGAGAAGAAGTCACCCTCACTACTGAACTCACAGAACTTGAGGATGGCAGCCTCTACTACTACAAGGTTAATCCTGTAGACAGCGAAGGCTTTGAGTATGAAGGTCAGGCTTTGACTTTTGAAACTATGCCGCGTCCGCGCATCAGCAATGTCCGCTTGCAGGAAATTGCCGGCAGTGCCCAGACAACGGTGCTGGTGAGCTGGAGTGTCAATACACCCATGTCCTCAGTGGTAAGTTACTATCCAACTGGTCAGGCTAGCGCCGCCCGGGATGAAGTTAATGTTGAACTCAGAGGCGGCGAGCACCAAATGACAGTTTCCGGTTTGCTGCCCCAACAGCAATATCAGTTGGTGGTCAAGGGTAGAGATCGAGCTGGCAACGAAGCCGTTTCCGACACCTTCAACTTCACTACTGCTACCGATACCAGGCCGCCGCAGATTATCAACCTCAAGGTAATTGGCGGTACTATCCCACCAGTGGGCTTTGCGGCTGGAGACATCAAGGCTCAGTTGGTTGTCACCTGGGATACTGACGAACCAGCCACTTCGCAAGTCGAGTTTGGGGCCGGTACCGGCGGCAGCTACAGCCAAAAAACTCAAGAAGACGGCAACCTCACCACCAACCACACCGTCATTATCTCTGGGCTCACACCCAGCCAAGTTTATCATCTGCGGGCCATTACCAAAGACGCCGCCGGCAACGAAGCTCGCAGTATTGACGTCACCACTATCGCGCCCAAAGCTACCCGATCAGCCTTCGATTTAGTCATTGAAAATCTAGCTTCTGCCTTCAGCTTTTTGGGGCTGTTGAGGCAGTAGCGCCTAAGACAGTAGCACCGGAAATGGCAGTAGCGCCAGAAAACTGATATGCCAACTCATCATACCGACATTATTTCAGCACAAACCCTGGGCAAAACCTTTTCCGTCAAGTCTCAAGCGGTGACGGTGCTAAAAAATATCAATTTTGCCGTCAGAACTGGTGAATTTTTGGTCATTTTTGGCCCGTCCGGTTGCGGCAAATCCACCTTGCTCCATACCATTTTGGGACTGGAGCAACCCACCAGCGGCAAGGTGGTTTTTCAAGGTCAGTCGCTTTACGATAACTTGACAGAAGATGATCGAGCTGAACTGCGCAAACACCAAATCGGCATGGTTTATCAGCAGCCAAACTGGATTAAGTCACTCACTGCCAAAGAAAATGTGATGTTTGCTCTGCGCCTCACTGGCCTAACCGAGCCGGCAGCAGCGGCAAAAGCTCACACCGCCCTGGAACAAGTGGGCATGGTGGACTGGAGCGACTATATCCCCACCGAGCTTTCTTCCGGCCAACAACAGCGGGTGGCCTTGGCTAGAGCCATTGTCACTGATCCAACCATCCTCATCGCTGATGAGCCAACCGGCAACCTCGATTATGAGTCCGGCCGGCAACTGATGAAATTGCTTAAAGATCTAAATAGCCAAGGGAAAACCATCATTATGGTCACCCATGACCTGGAGTATTTAAGTTTTGCTAAAAGAGCTTTGGAGATGCTGGATGGAGAAATTATTCAAGAACTCACCAATCCCGCTGCGAGGAAAAGTAAAAGCAACGACTTGAAACGCGCTGGCGGCAAGCCGCCATTAACCAACCAAATCGTCGAGGATTTATAAAATGCAGTTTATCAACATCTTTACCAGCAGAATTAGTCGTCTAATCAAGGTCTTGCGGCGCAGTACCAGTTTTTTGCTCCTGGTGATTGCTTATTCGCTCAAAGTCTTTGCGGTCGCGCTCACCACCTCTAAAGCCTGGTGGACCAGGCCATTCACTATTTTCGAGCGCGCCGCCAACAAGCTCTATGACCGCCTCAATCACCAACTAGATGGTAGTAACGGCACCCTCAGTCGCGGCTATCTCATTGAGCTGTCGTTTCGCAACATGCGATCCAAAAGTACCCGTACCGCCATTACTATCGGCGGCATGGCTATTGGCGTGGCTTTTATTGTTTTCTTGGTGTCGGTGGGCTACGGTTTGCAACACTTAGTCACTAGCCGAGTAGCGCGACTGGAAGAACTGAGCCAAGCCGAGGTAGTGCCGGGCTTGAGTGATGAACTGGCTCTCAATGATGAGGTTTTGGCTAGATTTACCAACCTGCCAACAGTGCAAGAGGCTTTGCCGCTCATTAGTGTGGTGGGCAGAGCTTCTCTCCATGAATCCGTAACTGATTTGGCGGTTTACGGCGTCACAACGGCGTACCTAACCAACTCTGCTATTCAACCAGTGCAAGGAAAAATCTTTGAAAGTCACGAAGTAGTCAGCCCTATAGAAGAATTAACAGTCACCAGTGAAGGTGAAGTAGAAACTCAAGCCGATGATGCCCCTGCCGTGCTTGAAGCCAGCTTCAGCCAAGAAATTGGGCCAGTGAGCTTTAGCATCAATCCAGGTAGTTGGATCAGAGTCCGCGGCGGCCCTTCTACCAACGAACAAGTCTTGGGCTACACCAGAGTAGGTGAGGCCGATTTCACCGGCACTGCCGTGTACGGGGATTATTTTGCAGGCTATACCGGCCCCCAAGCTGGCAGCGCCGATCAACCCCTGGCCGTCTGGATTCGCGCGAGTTTTCCTTTGTGGCGGCAGTCGCCTTGCAGCAATGATGCCGCGGCGTCCGCCGCGGAGCAACTAGAATATCATCCGAATTGTGAGGCCGGCAGCTACATCCCGATGTTAGACTCGGCTGATAATCCGCTGGTGATGGTTGGGTTTGTAGCCCAGCTTAATTTGCAAGTTCTGACCGGCCTGGAAACACAGCTTGACTCGGCGGCGGCCAGCACTCCCGCCTTGTCCGGTACTGGTACCAGCGCTGCTGCCGGAACCGCTACTGGTACCAACATTCAGACCTCGCCCAATTATTCTGATGGCTCGCTGGAGCTAATCGATATGAACTCGGTCACCATAGAACCCACCGAACAACCCAAGTTGGTAGAGTTGCCACCCGGGTCTCTGAGGCAGGCGGTAGTCAATCGAGCGGTCTTATCCGTTTTGGGCCTTGAGGAATCTAATGCTGTTGGACAAAAAATCAGCTTGAGCTTTGTGGCTGTGGGTGAGTTGATTGAGGGAGAACTAGAGCGGATCGAGTCCGTCCCTACTCAATACGAGATCGTCGGGGTCACGCCAGAGGAGGACACGCCGGTCATCTACGTGCCTTTTGCAGAGTTGCGTTCTTTGGGCATCAACCGGTTTTCGCAACTCAAAATCATCACTACAAGCCAAGAGGTGCTGCCTCAGGTTCGGGCTACTATCGAGGCTATGGGCTATGGCACGGTTTCGGTGGTCGACACGGTGGCACAAATCGACAACCTTTTCTCTACCTTTCGCCTGATTATGGGAGTGATTGGCATGGTTGCTCTCACGGTCGCCGCGCTCGGCATGTTCAACACCCTCACTGTCTCGCTCTTGGAGCGCACCAGGGAGGTTGGTCTAATGAAAGCTATGGGTATGAAAGAAAGGGAAGTCAAAGAGCTTTTCTTGACTGAGTCGATGATCATGGGTTTTTATGGCGGTGTACTGGGCATTGGCTTAGGTTATCTGGCTGGCAAGCTGGTGAGCTTGCTGCTCTCAACCATTTCAGTCAGTCATGGGTTGGGCTTTTTAGACGTAGCCGCCATTCCTCTTGGCTTCGTCATGTTAGTCATTTTCCTCTCGATCATGGTGGGGATCTTTACCGGTTGGTATCCAGCCAAAAGAGCAACCCGCATCTCGGCGCTCAATGCTCTGCGTTATGAGTAGGTACGGCAGGACATTGAGGAACAGATTGGCCGAATGTATCTTAATGAAGATTATTTCTCCTCAAGACTTTCACGATAAGCTGGCAAATAAACATTTGCTGCTTGATCTGACGCAATTTTACTCATGTTTGGCAGCTCCGTATAAATAGTGGTCGAGATTGGTGGATAAGTCTTTCGGGCCGCCTTTTAATTCTAGTTTGGCGATATTTTTCATCACTTTTAAGCTCTGGTTTTGATTTTTTTGCTGCTTTTCCAGGCCAGTCTTGATGAACTTACGAATCACTGCCGCCATAGAAACTCTTCGAGCTAATTAATCTTCATCTTCCTCAATGGTGTAAGCAGTCAAAAGATCGCCTGCCTGAAAATCCAGCTTCTTGTTCTTGAAAGTAACGCCGGCTTCGCTCTTGGCAGTGACACGATCCACTTCGTCTTTGCCGTGCTGCATGGTGCGAATCACCGGATTGGCGATAATGGCGCCATCGCGCAGCAGGTGTAGGCGGTCATTTTTCTTAATTTCGCCGGTTTTAACCTTCACACCGGCAATTGTATTGCCATTGATCTCAAAAATTTCCAAAATTTCTGCCTCACCAACTACTTTTTCGTCGATGGTAGGCTCGAGCAATTTCAGCATTTGCTTCTGCAAATCTTCAATCAGTTGATAAATAATGTCGTATTGCTTGATCTTGATCCCGCGCTCCTTGGCCAAGCGTTTAATTTTGCCGGAAACCTTGGAGTGAAAAGAAATAATCAGGGCGCCGCTGGTTTCAGCCAAATCCAAGTCGCGCTCAGTAATTTCACCTACACCAGAGGAAATCAGCTCGGTGCTTTCTTCGTCCAGATTTTGCAAAATCGCTTCCAGGGTGCCGTCAACATCAGCTTTAACAATTAAGTTGAGCTTGGGCTGATCCGCCGACTCCACCAGGGCGCCAAAATTAAAATCCGCCCAGGGCTCATCGCTCTCAACTGCCACGTCCGATTCCTCCGGCTCCGAGTAATGAGCGTTGAGATCACGCACACTCGAACCCACAGATGGCACGGCGTCAAAACTCATAATTTCCGCCGGAAAACCAGGCAAAACGTTGTCAATTGAGTTGCCCAGCTCGTCGGCCAACTGTTTGACCCTGCCAGTGACTTCACCCGCAATCACATCCAGGCGTGTCTTAAGGGTGCCTTGTTGCACTATCACCGTGGCCACAAAACCGCGGTGCTGGGTTTTGGAAGCTTCAATTACCACCGCTTCCAGTGGGGCCGACGGATCTGCCTTGAGCTCCTGCAGCTCTGCCAAAACCAGCAGAGTTTCCAAAAGTTTGTCTACATTGGTGCCTTTGAGGGCGGAAATTTCAATAGCTTCGACATCGCCGCCGTACTCGGTGATGACAACATCGTGCTGGGCCAATTCAGATTTGGCAAGATTGGGGTCGACATCGGGCATATCCATCTTGTTGATGGCCACGACAAACGGCACACCGCTGGTTTTGATGTGGCGAATGGACTCCACCGTTTGCGGTTTAACCCCATCGTTGGCAGCTACCACTAGCACAATCAGGTCGGTCACTTGAGCGCCGCGCTCACGCATTTTGTTGAAAGCCGCGTGGCCGGGTGTGTCGATAAAAGTAATCGGCTTGCCGTTAAACTCAATGCTGTAAGCGCCAATATGCTGGGTAATACCCCCGGCTTCACCGGCAGCCACCTTGGTTTTTTTAATGTAATCCAAGAGCGTAGTTTTGCCGTGATCGACATGGCCCATGATAGTGATTACTGGTGGTCTGTTTTGCTGCGCCATAATGTTTTTATTTCGCTGATAAGTCTACTTCTTCACCTTTAGCGGCTCTTTCTTCCATTTCTTTTTCAAAGGTGAGCACTTTTTCGTTGAGCATTTCTTTCTGGCTGTCGCTGATTTCCTCGGCTTCTTGCCATTTGTTTTTGAACCTGGAAAGATCCGAAAGCGTGGTGAGCTTGTACTCGACCAAAAACTCTCGAGCAGCTGCATCAATACCTGCAAAAGTGTCAATTTCGTAGTCTTCTTCACCAGTGACTTCTGATTCAACCTCACCGGCAGCAGACTTGATGGTAATTTTGTAGCCAGTGAGTTTGGCAGCTAGGCGAACATTTTGCCCACCGCGGCCAATAGCCAAAGACAGCTGATCGTCCGGGGAAATAACTATAGCAGTGCGATCTTTGGCGTTGATTTTGATTGCCAAACCCTCAGCCGGAGCCAAAGCGCCTTGAAGCAACAAGCTGTCATCTTCAGACCAGGGAATAATGTCGAGTTTTTCATTGTTAAGCTCACGAATCACTTCCTGGACCCGCACGCCTCTCTGACCAACACAGGAGCCGACCGGATCAACACCTTCCTGAGTGGAGCGGACAGCAATTTTGGTTCTCACCCCGGCTTCACGGGCAATACCGACAATTTCCACCGCGCCGGACGCCAGTTCCGGCACTTCTCGCTCAAAAAGCTTCTCAACCAGAGCTTTCTCAGAGCGGGAAACGTAAATCTGCCGGCCGCGGTGGGTGTCGCGGATTTCTTTGATTAAAACTGTAATTCTGGAATTAACCCGGTAAAACTCGCCGCGCATCTGCTCTTCGGGGGGCATAATGCCCTGGCCGCGGCCAATATCGAGAATAACGCTTCTGCCTTGCATTCTCAGCACCTGCGCCGTCACAATCTCACCCAATTTGTCTTGGTAATCGGCAATAATTTGGTCTTTTTCAGACTCACGGATTTTTTGCAGGATCACCTGCTTGGCAGTCTGGGCGGCAATCCGGCCAAAACCGGCCGGGGTCACATCGATGGCTTTGGTTTCATCCCAGGCTAAAATTTCTTCGGTTTCTTCATCGCGCTCAGTCACCGGAGCTTCAAAAATTTTCGACTCGCCAGTGGCCCGATCCAGTTGGACAAAATAATATTTTTCTTCTTCAAGTTGACCCATCTGCTTGCGATAAGCAGAAACCAAAGCCTGTTCAATAGCTTCATAGATCGAGTCTTCGCTGATCTTGCGCTCATTGGCAATTTGCGAGATGGCAGCGGCAAACTCAGTGCGGATAATTTGATTGCTGGTTTTTTGCATAATTTCCTTTATTTATACAAGTGATTTCATCAAGTTGATCAAAAAAGGACTCCACTACCGAGCCCTCCATCATCATCGCTCTTTATTGTACTTCATCTGGAGGAGAGATGCAAGCTGCGTCTGGGTCAAGGCTGGGTCAAGGCTGCTCTCAAAACTGTTAGTTCAATGTTAAAATAAGCAAGTATATGCCTACTGATGCTGCCGTGCGTGAAGCCAGGTTTGAGAAAAAGTTTGTGCTCAGCTATGAACAAGCTCTGGCCATGCCGTCTTTGCTTCGCACTCATCCCGGACACTTTAGGCAAGCTTATCCCGACAGGCAAGTCAACAATACTTACTTTGACACCACTGATTTTGCTCACTTGAGGGAAAATGTGGCTGGCGTCAGTCCGAGAAAGAAAGTTCGCTTGCGCTGGTATGGCGATTTTGAGGCCATGAGTCAAACCGCGCTGGAAATTAAAACTAAAGAAGGTGAAGTGGTCTCTAAAAGTACTAGGACTGTGGACCCAGACTTGAGAAAACAACCAAAGCTGCCGGTGAAAATCGCTCAAACAGACAGCCAATTTTTCTTTGAACAAGCCGGCCTGTACCGGCCGGTGCTAAAAAACGCCTACCTGCGGCAGTATTACGTTACCGCCGATGGGCTGGTGCGGCTAACGGTCGACTCCAACCTGCGCTTTGATCACCCCAAAAGCAGCCGGCAACAAACCCCCCGGCAAACCTTGCCTCACACTATTGTCGAGTTAAAATATGCCCTTGAAGCGGAAAAACTGGCGGCACAAATCAGTAACTTTTTTCCTTTTAGATTAAGTAAGTCGTCAAAATACGTGCAAGGGATGTCTTTGTGTTATCCGCATCTCATTATTCTATGATTATCCAAAAACCTACCTCAACAAAACCGCTCTCAATCATGCGCCATTCTCAAGTAGTTTATCTGACTATTCTCATCCTATTTTTTATAGGCTTACTATTGTTGATGGGCAGCCCGCAAACTAATATTGTCATGACACCAAAAGAGGCTTTTTTTAACGAGCCGGCGGCAATTTCCCTCAATTCTTCCGGTTTGCTGCCGGTGGCAATCCACTACACCCTTGACGGTTCTGAGCCGACAACGGCCAGCAGCCGCTATGAAGAGCCAATCTCGATAGAAAAAACCACCACGATTCGGGCGGCGGCTTTTCGAAATAATCAACAGGTAGGTAAAATTAATACTTTTCCGGTTTTTATCCAAACCAACCACGAAATCGCAGTGATCAATATCGCTACCAATCCGGAAAATCTCTGGGATGAAGAGCGAGGTATTTATGTCAATTTTGAAGAAGAGGGTGATGAGTGGGAACGGCCGGCTCAATTGTCATTCTACGAACCTGACGGCCGGCTCGGTTTCCAAAAAGATATCGGTCTGCGAATTCATGGCGGCGGCAGCACTGGTTTACCCCAAAAATCCTTCCGCATTTACGCCGGCTACCTCAACCATTCCGATCAAATTAATTACCCCATTTTTCCTGAACTTGACTACACCAAGTTTAATACCTTTCTGCTGAGGACCGGAGCGACCGACTGGCAACACGGCTACATCCGCGATGCTCTCCTGCACACTTTGGCGTCTGACCTGACAGACATTGATACTCAGGCAGTCAGACCGGCGGTAGTCTATCTTAACGGCGAATATTGGGGTGTTTATTTCCTCAGAGAACGCATTGATCAGCATTATTTGGCTAACAAGTACGGAATTTCCAAAAATCGGGTAAGCATTATTGAAATTCCTCATGATGTGGGTGTTGATCGCGGCAAAACTCGGCTTGATTATGGCAACAACAAGGCAGTGGATGATTACAATACCCTTTTTGAAGCTGCTCAACACTGCTCCTCCTGCGCTCATTACAGTGAATTCTCAGTCAATTTTGATATTACCAATTTCATTGATTACATGATTTTTGAGTTTTATTCAGGCAATTTTGATTGGCCATTTGGCAATGTGAAGCTCTGGCGCTACGAACGGCCAGCGCGGGCAACTCCAGAAGAATTAAGCAGCATTGACGGCCGGTTTCGTTGGATTTTTTACGATCTTGATGTTGGCCTTGCTCATCAGAAGAAAACTGTTGAGGATGTAATTAAGAGTTCGCAAAATGACCTCTATAATCGTCTTTCCGACAACAAATTCCCCTTTATGAATCTTTTTTTCGACAGCAAAGTTAAGCAAGAATATCTGACTCGAACAGCTGAACTTTTTAACGATCAGTTTTCACCTGAGTATGTCATGACAGTTATTGACCAGCTGGCGGCCAGTATTCGACCGGAAATGCCTGCCCAAGTGGCGCGTTGGAGAGATGAGCAGGCCGAACAAGTTTTTCCCACTCAGGAAGAATGGGAGCAGCAAATTGAGTTTCTGAAAGTTTATGCTCAGCACCGACACCAAGCCGTGTTTGAAGATACGGCTGATTTTTATGATCTGCCAGGTCTGAGTTATATCACCCTCAAGAGTGAGCCGCCTGAGGGTGGAGCGGTTAGTATAGGCGCGATTCATAAACTGAGTGAAGAGCTGCCCTGGCAAGGGACGTTTTTTACTAATTCATACATGGCCATCGAAGCTCACCCTGCCAGGGATTACGTTTTTGATCACTGGGAAGGAGAAGTGCTTGAGCGGAGGAAAAAAGACAAGCGCGTGGTCTTGAGAATAGACAATCAAGAAGAATTCAAAGCTGTATTTAGGAAAAAGCAATGGTTTGAGTACCTCAACTTAGGAATTTTTTAGTATACTTACTTTGAAAGCTTTAGAAAGAAGTGCCTAATATGCAAAGAATTGCCGACCTGCTACAAGTGGACATGGTTTTTTCCATGCCCGATCTGGGTGAGTTTTTAATCAACACTCTTTTGTTGATTTTGATGACAGAAATTTTGGCCTATGTTTACCGGCGGTTTGGTCACGCGCTCTCAAACCGGAGGCGGCTGGCGGCGCTTTTTCCTTTGCTAGCTATCACTACCATGATGATTATTAGTATTATTCGCTCCTCTATTGCGCTGTCACTGGGGTTGGTGGGTGCGCTTTCTATTGTCCGGTTCCGCTCCGCTATTAAAGAACCGGAAGAGCTGGCTTATATTTTCCTGACTATTGCTTTGGGTTTGGGCATGGGGGCCGGGCAGCGGGACGTGACAATTGGCTTTTATGTGGTAACCATGGCTTTTTTGGTTTTGCGTGAGCTGGTGGGGGGCAGACTGACGCTGCCCGGCCTCAACAACCACGAAAAAATGTACCTTGAAATCGTCACTAACAATTCCGAAAACCAACTGACCGCCATTACCAACTTGATCACTCCTTTTACTTCAGGGCTGGAATTGAAAAGAGTTGATACATCAGGGAAAAAATCAGTATATTATTTTCTGGCTTGGATTCCTGATTACCAAAACCTGACTGCGCTCACTTCATCAATTAAAACAGCTGAGTCAACAGCGGAAATTTCTATT
This sequence comes from uncultured Pseudomonadales bacterium, assembly GCA_964633875.1. Lineage (GTDB taxonomy): Bacteria > Patescibacteriota > Microgenomatia > UBA1400 > PJMF01 > UBA1370. The sequence continues at coordinate 45,929 of CAZWKL010000004.1, read as the reverse complement.
CTCAACGAAGAAACTCTTTTTAGTTGATGGCAAAGCTAACATCTAAGCAATTTATAGTTCAGTCTTTTTCAGCATCTCTAGAGCTCGCTTTTGTTCTTCGGTTGGTTTCTCCGGCACTGCCACAATCAAACGAACATACAAATCACCCTTGCCGCTGCTCCGCACCTGAGGCACACCTTCACCCCGAAGCCGCACCAACGCGTGTGATTGTGTTCCAGCCCGGACTTTTAACTTCAACTTTTTATCATTTAGAGTAGCAATTTCTGTCACTCCACCAAGAACTGCCATTGAATAAGGGATTTTTTTATCGACATACAGATCATAGCCGTCGCGCTTGTACTTGGAGTGAGAGCGCACATTGATGGTGACATCAAAATCATCAAAACGAATACGGGTGCCATCATTGGCACCGGCCGGAATCTTGATTTTGTGTTTTTTACCATCAATTTCTACCTCTTTAACCACGCCTTTCACTGCCTCCATAAAATCAATGCTCAGCGAGTAGCGTTTGCGCTGTTGCGCCCGAGAAAAACCACCTCCAAAAAAAGACTCGAAAATATCAAATGGATCACCAAAATCCATGCCTTCAAAGGGATTGCTCCCCGAACCAGTGGTATAAGTCCAGGTAAAAGGGCCTGATTGCGCGCCGCTAAACGGATTGCCACCCATGCCGCCCCTCGGATCAAAGGCCGAGTGACCAAACTGATCATAATGCTGGCGTTTCTGAGGATCAGACAAAACTTGGTAAGCTTCGTTAATTTCTTTGAATTTCTCCTCAGCCTCCTTTTTTTTGTCAGGATTTTTGTCGGGATGCCACTTCAAAGCCTGCTTCCGGTAGGCGGCTTTAATCTCCTTATCGGTAGCAGACTTTTGAATTGCCAAAATATCGTAATAATCACGTTTGGTAGGCATAATAATCGCTTAATTGTAGCAACTTGTAAGACAAAAGCAATTTGCCTACTCGTTCACGATGTCACCTTCTTCAACTTCGCCGTTGGGTTTTTTACTTTCTTTCTTATCGGTGTCGGCAGCGCTAGCTTCGTCGGCTTCGCTATCCGCCCCGGCAGCTGCACCAGCCTCAGCTTGGGCTTGCTGCATCGCTTCAGCCATCTTTTGCGCCGATTCGAAGGTTTCATCTACCGCGGCGTCTAAAGTTTCTTTGGTGGCATCTTCTTTTTCCGCCAACTCTTTGAGTTTTTCAATATTATCAGCGATGGTTTTTTTGGTATCTTCAGCCACTTTATCGCCATACTCATCCAGTTGCTTTTCGAGTTCGAAAGCCACCGACCTGGCCTTATTTCTGGCCTCAACCAGTTCGCGTTTGGCCTGATCTTCCTCTGCGTGAGCCTCAGCATCTTGTTTCATCTTTTCCACTTCTTCGTCCGAAAGGTTGGTGGAGTTCTGGATGGTGATCTTCTGCTCCTTGCCAGTGGTTTTATCCTTAGCCGTAACGTTGAGAATACCGTTGGAGTCGATATCAAAAATAACTTCAATCTGCGGCATACCTCGACGCGCCGGCGGAATTCCGTCAAGAATAAAGCGCCCAAGCGACTTGTTGTCCGCTGCCATTTCCCGCTCACCCTGGAGCACATTGATCTCTACCTGGGTTTGATTATCAGCCGCAGTGGAAAAAACTTGCGATTTGCTGGTGGGAATAGTGGTGTTGCGCTCAATCAGCGGTGTTCGCACCCCACCCAGAGTTTCCAGACCGAGAGTAAGCGGTGTAACATCCAGCAAGACCACATCCTGCACATCGCCGCCAATCACTCCGGCTTGGATGGCAGCGCCGATCGCTACCACCTCATCCGGGTTGACACCCTTGTGAGTGTCTTTACCAAAAAACTCCTTGACTTTTTCCTGAATTTTAGGAGTCCGGGTCATGCCGCCAACCATAACAATGTCCTCAACATCGGCAGCTTTCATGCCGGCGTCTTTGAGCGCCTGCTTGACCGGACCAAAAGTACTTTCAATTAGGTCATCGACCAGCTCTTCGTACTTGGCTCTATCGATAGCCATGGTGAGGTGGAGGGGTTGCCCGTCATCGCCTTGGGTAATAAACGGCTGGTTGATGTCAGTTTCTTGACGGCTGGAAAGCTCAATCTTGGCTTTTTCGGCGGCATCTTTAATCCGCTGCAGCGCCTGAGGATCTTTGGAGAGGTCTTTGCCATGCTCTTTTTTGAACTCAGTCACAATCCAATCAATAATCCGGGAGTCAAAATCATCGCCACCAAGGAAAGTGTCACCATTAGTGGATTTGACTTCAAAGACACCATCACCAATTTCCAAAATAGAAATATCGAAAGTGCCGCCACCCAGGTCATAAACGGCAATGGTTTTGTTACCGGCCTTATCCAGTCCGTAGGCCAGAGCGGCCGCGGTGGGTTCATTGACAATCCGCTCTACTTGCAGTCCGGCAATTTCTCCGGCTTGTTTGGTAGCCTGACGCTGGGAGTCGTCAAAATAAGCCGGCACGGTAATAACCGCGCGGGTAACTTTGCCACCTAGATAATTTTCCGCGTCAGCTTTGGCTTTAGCCAAAATTTTGGCAGAAATTTCTTGAGGAGTGTAAGTTTTGCCATCAATTTTGATGACGGCCATACCATCTTTGCCCTCCTCAACTGCATAGGCCACATGTTTGAATGCTTCCTTAACCCGTTTATCTTTGAACTTGCCGCCCATAAACCGCTTGACTGAGTTGACAGTTTTTTTAGAATTGAGCACCATCTGGCGTTTAGCAGTATCCCCGACTAGAGTTTCGTCGCCTTTAAAAGCCACAATTGAAGGAAAAGTATTCCTGCCCTCTGAAGTAGGAATAATTTTTGGTGTACCGCCTTCCATCACTGCAATTGCAGAGTTGGTAGTACCCAAGTCAATACCGATGATTTTGCCGGTGGCTTTATTATCTGCCATAATTCATCCTTTCCAGTATATTTATTTTTCTTGCTTTAACTGTACAATGTTAAAACTGACTCCCTAATTTTAGCAAACAAACTGTTTGACTGCTAGTATTAGTTATCAGCGCCCAAAACAACCTTGGCGTGCTGAATAACTTTGCCGTTCAAAATATAGCCGCGCCGCAAGACCTTAATCACCACGTCGCCACCGTTTTCTTTATCCACCGCTTCCATGGTTTCGACAGCAAATTCCCGGCCCAAAGCCTCGACTTCTTCCAAACCGTGACTGTGCAACACTGTCCACAACCGCGATACCACCATAGTCAGGCCCTCATCATCGAGTTGTTCAGCAGCCATACTTAGGTGTTCCAGCGGTTCGATCAGGTCTTCAATCAGTTGACTGGCTGCCAACTTGGTGTACTCACCGCGCTCCGCCTGAGTGCGGCGAACCAAGTTGTGATAATCAGCCAGAGCCCTTTGCCTGGCCTGATCCGCTGCTTGAGCTTCTTTTGCCGCTGCTTTAGCCTCAATAAAAGCTCTAATTTCGTTAGCAATTAATTTTGGCTCTGCCAACTCTAGCGCTGCTTCCGGACTTAGCCACTGATACTCGGAATGTTCAGAAGAAAGTTTCACTTTTTGACTGCTGGCTGTGGCCCAATAAGTCAGGCCAATAACTTCGTTTTCTGCAGCTTCCTTGTCACCACGATTAAAAAACCAGGTGTTGAGAAGTTTTTTTGGCTTAATATCTAGGCCGGTTTCTTCTTTGAACTCTCGCTTCAAGCCAGCTTCCGGATTTTCGCCTTGATCAAGCCTGCCATACCCCACTTCCCAAGCTCCACTGGCATAATCAGCGCCCGCTCTTTTGATCAGCAAGATCGTTTCTGTCTCTTCGTGCTCGACAATCGCTCCTACGGCTACCATGAAGCGGCCTACACTGTCATTGCTCACAGGATGATCGCTCTCGCTATTTTTTGTCATATTCATACTAGAAAATTACTCAACTATTTCTAAAATCAGACCCCGGACGTATTTCATCATCGGGATTACGTACGAGTAGTCAAAGCGGCTGGAGCCGAAAACTCCCATGTGGCACTCTTGGCCGCCAATATTAAGCGCCATGTGAATGACCCCCACCGGCTCGAGGTTTTTGTTGCCCAGTTCGGCGCCATAAACTACTTGAACCAGATTTTCGCTGGCGCCAAATTCAAAAATTTCCTCAAGTAAATTAGTTTCTTCAATCAGTTGCAGTACGTTGCGCATCACTTTAATATCATAAAATTCCGGCATCTGCAGCAAATTGGCATAGCCTGAGTGATAGAGATGATCTTCATCAATCATCGCTACCGCCAGGGCGTTGGAGCGGTCGGCCAGGACTTTGGTGATTTGAGAAAGCAGGCGGTCAATTTCCTGGCGGCTGTTCCAAATTTTTTCTTTGGCTGAAACCTCGTCGGCCACCGTTAGTTCCTGCTCTTTCATCAGCTCATTGACGTAGAGTTTGAAAGCCAGGGGGGTTGGCACTCGACCGGCGCTGCTGTGGGTTTTGTTTAAATAACCCTGCTTGGACAGGTAAACCATTTCGTTGCGAATAGTGGCCGGAGAAACACCGATGGAAAACTTTTTGTCGATGGTGTCGGAGCCGACCGGTTCGGCCGTATCAATGAACTCCTCAATAATGGCCCTTAAAATTTGCACTTGGCGCGCGGTTAGATCTATCATCCTATTAGCAATAATAGAACGTGTTTGCTAAGTTGTCAACAAAGTCTTCAAGAATTGACGGAGATTTTTTTCGAAAGCAGCGGTGCTGAACTGCTTGGCGTGAGCGTGAATTTTTCGGCGGTCCCAACTGATTTTGTCTGCTTTCTTGATGGCGGCGGCTAAACTTTCGGGGGTAAACTCATCGAAAAAGACGCCGGTTTTACCCTCAGCAATGCTTTCCAAGGGTCCGCCGGAGCGGTGAGCAATCACTGGCACCCCATAGCCCATGGCTTCCACCGGAATCATGCCGAAATCTTCATCTTCTGCCGGAAACAAGAGCGCTTTGGCGCCCGAGTACAGTTCTTGCAACTGTTCATCAGTCACTTCGCCCAGCAACTCCACCGTCGGCCCGGCTAATTTTTCCAGGTGGCTAATACCCTGAGCCCCGCCAACTTTCAGCGGTAAACCCAATTTGGTACAGGCTTCAATGGCTAGATCCACGTGCTTGCTTCTGGCAATCCGGCCAACATGAAGGTAGTAATCGCCTAGCTTTTTCTGGGCCGGCAATTTTTCCGGCATTGCAATCGGCGGATAAATCACGGTTGAATCGCGGCGGTAAAATTTGGTAATCCGCCGCTGAGTTTCCTGGGAATTAGCAATAAAATAAGCCACTTTCCGCGCTATCTGAAAATCCACCACCCGCAAGTAATGATTGATTAGGTTGCCACCCAGCTTCACCAGCCAGTTTTTCTGCCAATCCGTCATGGTGGTGTAACCATACAAAGAGCGGGCGGGTGTGTGGCAATAACAAACATGAGTGCCGTTGGGCACTCTTACCGCTTTGGAAAAATAGGCGTTACTCGAGGAAATAACTAAATCAAAATCGCTGAGATCAAAGGCTTGGAAATAATTGGGCGCCCAGACTCGCAAAGGTGAAAAGAGCTTTTTATAGAAAGGAATTCTAGTCAGCCAACTTTGGCGTAAATCCCAATCAGCAAACTTTTCCCAATGAATCCCCAGCTTTTGCCGATCCACAAAAGCCACATACACCGGCGCATCCGGAAACATTCGGTGCAACGCTTCAAGCACGCGCTCAGCGCCGCCATAGTCCCGGAGATAGTCGTGAACCAGCGCTACTTTCATCTGGTATTCCTAAAAAAGGGCATCTTGGACACCTTGTTCGAATTTGTCATTAGGCAGCAGTCTGATTAATGAATTAAAGTCGTGGGTTTTGAAAAGTTCCACCACTTTAGTTTTATCATATTCTGAAACCCGGCAGCTTTCCAGAGAAAAATCAATCGGAATATCTCTGAGAATAGTGGCTAGTTCTTGACTGAGATAGGCGGTAGTCTTTTCTGCCTTGAGTTTATCAAGCAGCGCCCCTTTAAGAAGCTCCGGCTGTGAGCCTGTTTCCACCGCCGTGTAGAGTTGATCGAGCGTGCCAAAAGTTTGGATCAGTTTTTGGGCGGTTTTTTTGCCCACTCCTTTTACCCCGGGAATATTGTCCGACGGATCACCCATCAAGGCTTTGAAATCCACCACTTGGTTGGGGTGAATACCGAGTTTTTCCATCACTGTGTCTTCGTTATACTCGATGTCCCGGCTGAACTTGCCGCGCCCAGGAATGAAAACATGAGTGTCATCATCAACCAGCTGCAACATGTCTTTGTCACCCGTCACAATGGTGGTAAGCAACTCGCCCGACTGAGTGGGATTTTTCTCTAAAGTGAGCCTGGCAGCCACCGTGCCGATCAAATCATCAGCTTCATAACCAGCTTGCTCAAATCTGGGAATATTAAGAACATCAATCACGTCTTTAATAATATCGATTTGCGGCACTAAGTCGTCAGGCATCTTGGGACGATGGGCTTTGTAGGCCACAAAAGTTTCTGAGCGTTTGGTGGGAGCTTTATGATCAAAAGCCACCGCGATGTACTCAGGACCAAAATCATTAATAGCGTTGAGCAAAATTCGGCTGAAGCCATAAACTGCGTTCACCAGTTGCCCGGCGGAGTTGGTGAGAGCAGGAAAAGCGTGATAAGCCCGGTAAATTAAAGCGTGACCATCAACCAGAACAAATCTGCCTCTTCGCTCCTCTTCTTGGAAGTTATCTAAAAAAGTCTGATCAGTCATTTTCAACCTAGTTGTATTTAAGCTTCGTCTTCGCTTTCATTGGTACCGTTTTCAGCTAAGTCGTAAGCGTCATCAATTTTGATTTTTTTGAAACCCATCAGTCTGGCAAACTCATCGCCATCAAGGGTTTCTATTTCCAGCAATCGATTGGAAACTTTATCCAGCTTTTTCTTATGAGTTTTAAGGAGCTCAGCAGCCCGTTTTTCACCCTCTTGAATAATTTTATTAACCTGCTCATCAACCTTCTCCTGCAAGCGGTCAGAAATCCTCAGTGGTTCGTTCCAGGATCTGCCATAATCGGCGTTGTCATAGAGCGGGGCATAGTTCATGGCTCCCAACTCACTCATGCCGTATTCCACCACCATGGCTCTGGCAATTCTGGTGGCTCTTTCAATGTCGTTGCCTGCGCCGGCGGTTTGTTCATTGAAGATCATCTGCTCCGCCGCCCGGCCACCAAGCAGAACGGTAATACGATCAAGTAACTCCGACTTAGTGGTTTGGAACTTGTCTCTCTCGGGAGAGCTGACGGTAAAACCCAGGGCATGACCGCGGGAAACGATAGAAATCCGGGTGACTGCGTCGGCATGGGCTGAAGCATGAGCAACGATAGCGTGGCCGGCTTCGTGATAAGCCGTCATGGTTCGCTCCAGTTTGCTGGAAAGTTGTTTCTTACTCGGTCCTAACTTAACCTTGAGCGCCGCTTCTTCGATGTCCTCCATGGTAATCTCTTTTCTGGATTCGCGAGCAACCGCAATGGCGGCTTCGTTGAGCATGTTTTCGATATCGGCGCCTGAAAAACCGACCGTTCTTTTGGCCACTCTCTCCCACTTCACTTCTTTGGCAAAAGGCTTGCCTTTGGCGTGGATGGAAATAATGTACTTGCGCTCTTCCAGATCGGGCAAGCGCACCATCACCCGCCGGTCGAAGCGGCCTGGGCGAATCAGGGCAGCGTCGAGCATGTCGCCGCGGTTGGTGGCGGCCATGACAATAACGTTGTCGTTTTGATCAAAGCCATCCATTTCTACCAAGATTTGGTTGAGAGTCTGCTCGCGCTCGTCATGGCCGCCAAAACTCCCCTTACCTCTGGTTTGGCCAATCGCATCAATTTCATCAATGAAAATAATCGAGGGCGCCAATTTTTTAGCCGTAGTGAAAAGATCCCGCACCCGAGAAGCCCCCACACCCACCAACATCTCCATAAACTCACTGCCGGCAATCGAAAGAAACTGAACGTTGGCTTCCCCGGCAACTGCGCGGGCCAACAGAGTATTATGGTTAATCAGTCCATTACCTAAAAAGCTGTGGGTCTTGGGTACAGTAAAATCATACACGCGGTTGTAGGCTGGCTGAATCTGCACCACTGGAGAAAAGAATAAGTTGGCTTCAAGCAAACTGCGCAGATACTCGAGGTGAGGCACTTCGATAGCCAGCGCCGAACAATAGCGCACAAACTCTGTCAAGGTGTTTCTAGAAACGCGCAACCTTCTTCTAACTTTATCAATTGTCTTTGATAGTTTTTCATGGCTGAGTTGCTGCTCAGATAGGCTCGTCCAGGCCTCCACCATTAGCTGTGAAATACCAGGAATGATATCGATGTTGGTATTGCTGCTCAATTTCTTATCAAGATGAGCTTCGAGCAACTGTTGTTTTCTGGTGAGCATGAAACCTACCTGCTGGCCAAAGACCTTCAACCTATCCCCGGTGAGAGTAATTCTGTACACAGGGCGCTTGTAACCGTTGGCAACCCTGCCTTTCTCATTCAGACTCGCCACTACCCCAAGATTCAAAAGCATCATCTGCACCTGTCGTGCCATCCGTTCGCTAACGGTAGTGTACTCAAACTCAGCCCGAGTTTTGCCAATAGACCCATCAGCATCAAATAACCCCTGTAAAAATTTGACCTGCACTGCTTTCTTAGCCTGGAGAATAGTCGGAGGAACTGCTTTGTCAAAAGAGAGCAAGTAGGACATGCCCATCTGGTAGAGATAGCGCTTAAAATCCCAATTAGAAACTAGGTAAGATTGATTGTTCTTGGTTAACTTGGCTTCGCCAAACCTTTCGAGAACGAACCGTTTAAAAAAGGTGATGATCTCATCGTCGATGTTGGTCAAACCAACCCGACTTGAGTGGCTCATATTGCCGTCTCCCGTTAGCAACCCCATCAAGTACGCTGTATCTTCATCTACCAAATCAAGATTGCCAAAAGCCTGGCTGCCATACTGAATTGCTAATTGATCACCCAATTGCAGATCTTTGAGTTGGCGAAATTTCAATTTACCTTCACTTGTCATCACCACCACCGGATGCTCTGGCGTGCCCTCAAGAGAAAGACCCTGTTTAAGTTGTACCTTAATGGTTTCCTGCTCACCCAAATCGTACCAATGTGAGGCAAGCTGATCGGTGGCAACAGTGTCTTCAAGGTTAAAACTAGTCAATCCGGCTCCCGCAACTTGATGCGATTGCGGATCAACGTAGTAATAGCGGGGAATTTCCCTAATCTCCATCAAGCCTTTGTTGGTCCAAACAATAGTATCTCCTGTGACACATTTGCCTGTGCCGGCTGGGCCCACTAAAAGCACGCCTTTGGGTGTGCGGGCGCCAACTTTGGCATACTTTTTGGGATTTTTCAAAAAGTCGACTACCTCTTCCAACTCTTTTTTAGCCTCATCCATTCCACCCACATCATTAAAACTAGTGTTCTGCTTGCCTTTAACAAACAGCTTCGCCTTGCTTTTGCCAATACCCATAATGCCGGCCTGGCCGCCCTTAGCCTGACGGAAAATAATAAAGAAAAAGCCGATCATCAACAGAATCGGCAACAAACTGATCACCAATTCCCAAATCATCGAGCCAAACGAAAAAGCTTCCACCTCAAGCTCAACCTCGGCCAGATCAAGATTGGCCGCTTCAAAAATTTCCACGGCGCTCTGGCCTGATTCCTTCTGCACAGTGCGCAAACTCTCGTCCGAGTAAGTGGCGCGCAACTCATCGCCGGAAACAACAATCTTTTCAACCTGCTCGTTCCGAATATCCTGGACCAGCTCGCTGATAGAAATTTCTTGCGCCGGCTCAGAGGAAAAAAGCGAGAAAAAGAAAATCATCGCTATGGTGCCCAGGATAAAATATAAAAGACCCTTGTTGTAAATATTGTTCACATTCATGGGCATCTCAATTTTTGGCAGCAGCTGGTCGTTTTTCTTAGCACCATTAGTACCATTAGCACCAGTTTTTTTAACGGGATTTTTAGACATGGAAGGAACAATTTTCTGGTTGGATTTATGAGCTTGTTCGGTCGGTTTTTGAGTGTTTTTTTCCATATTCTTGCCTTAAAGACGAACTTATTCTAGCACGCAACCCTCTCTTAAGCTAGCATTATTTAGCAGAGTAATCTTTGATTTGCTAACACAGAAACTTAATATTATCTGACCAGCGCTCCACTAACAACCGCGGTTTCCGGAGTGAGGAGAACAGCTGACTCTTCATTGTCCGCCGCCAAAATCATGCCCTGGCTTTCCACTCCTCTAAGCAAGCGCGGCTCCAGATTGGCCAAGTAAACTACTTGCTTGCCCACCAGTTCCTCAGCACTATACCAGGCTTTAATGCCGGCTGCTACTGTCCGCTCCCCCAACTCGCCCACATCTAAAGTGAGCTGATAAAGTTTGTCCGCGCCGGCTATTTCTTCAGCGGCAAGCACTGTCGCCGCGCGAATATCCAGCTTCATGAAATCTTCAAAGTTAATACTTGGTTTCATTCTTATCCCCCTTTTTTGCTTTGGCTGTTAAACTAGGCCAATTTTTTCTTTAACTTCTGCCAAAGTAGCTCCAGCAATAGCCTGAGCTTTTTTGGCGCCTTCAACGATCACTGCATCTACATAATCGGGATTGGCCATCATCTCGGCCCGCTTTTCCCTAAATGAAGCCAGCTCATCATAAATGGCCTGAGCCAACTGCTTTTTCAGCTCACCATAGCGCAAACCCGCGCCAAGGTACTGCTCTTCATATTGACGGCGCTGTTCCTGGCCCTCAATCAACTCCACCAAAGTCAGCAAACCAGCTACCCCACCGCTCTGAGGAATAAGATCACCTTGGCCTGAATCGGTCGGCACGGCGGCAATTCTTTTCTGGATCGTTGCCAAGTCATCAACCAGATTGATGTAACTACCCGGCACCGATTTACTCATTTTGCCTTCGCCGGTAAGTGAGGGCACGTACTCACCTGGAGTGGTAAAACGCTGCGGTTCGGGAAAATCGGTGCCATAAACCTGGTTGAACTTGCGCGCTACTTGCCTGGTGGCCTCCAAGTGCGGCTCCTGATCAAGGCCCACCGGCACCAAAGAGGCTTTGTAAATCAGAATATCGGCCGCCATCAACATCGGATAATTGAGCAAAGCCAAGGTGGCATGATCAGGGTGTTGTTTCACCTTGTCCTTAAAAGTCGGCAGGTGTTGCATCTTGGCCACTGTCGTTACCGAGGCAAAGTAGAAAGCCAACTCCAGATGCTCACTCACGTTAGCCTGCTGAAATAAAATGCTTTTCTCCGGATCCAAACCGGCCGCCAAGTAATCTACAATAATCTCGCGGCGGTTCTGCCTGAGGGCCTCGATATCATATGGCGTGGTGAGGGTGTGCACATCAGCCACCATGTAGATAGTTTCGTAATCCGGGTTGTTTTGCAGATCAATCATGCCTTTAACTGCACCCAAGTAATTACCTAAGTGCAGTTTGCCTGTGGATCTAATGCCGGATAAGACTCGTTTTTTCATAAATTTTTCCTTATTATTTTGCTATTGTATCGTAAAATGGACCGTAAAAAAGCTCCCGTGAGGGAGCTTTGGCTATGAAACTAAATGAAATTTAGCGCCACCAACTTGCCCTCACGAAGCTGAGAGAGTCTCGCCACCAAGCCAGTTGGGTGATAATTTGGTTGATCATCGGTGAAAACATAGCTTAAAGTTCCTCAATTTGAATATTGGGTTCCATTTCAGGCTGTTCGATCAACTTGAGATATCTTTCGGTGGTGGTAATTCTCTTGTGGCCCACCAACTGGGAAACATACACCAGCGGCGTGCCGGCTTTGAGCTGCTCGATCACGAAAGTGTGCCTCAGGTCGTTGACCTTGGCGTCTTTGATGCCTGCCAACCTGAAGTAGCGGTCGATAGCGGTGCGAATGTTCCTGACCAAAAAAGGCCGGCAGGTTTTGGTGAGAAAAACCATTTTTTCTTTGGTTCTTGGCCTGGATTCCAGGTAATCCATCAGGGCTTTTTTGGCCGCGTCATTGAGTGGCACTTTGCGGGCCTCGCGGGAGTTTTGGGTGCGGATGTAAATGACATTGCGGTCGAAATCGAGGTCGGACATTTGTAAATTGGCCAGCTCACTGATCCTCATGCCGGTTTGGAGCAACAGCTCGACAATGGCGGCCATGCGAGAATCGCCTCTGCAGGCGTCACGCAAGGCGCGGTACTCCACTTTGGAAAGCACACGTGGGGGAGTTTGTTCAAATCTGGGATGAGCAATTTCGTCGGCGGGATTGGAGTCGATGTGGCCTTCTGCAATCAGAAAGCGGAAAAAAGACTTAATTGAGTTAATTTTTCTGGAGATAGATTTGCCAGTGTAGCGGAGTTTTTTAAGATTCTCTTTGAACTCTTCAATGTCATTTTGATTGACTTCATCAACCTGAGTTTTGCCTTTTTTGCCCACAAATTCAATTAATTGCTCAATATCCTTAGTGTAAGCAATAACCGTGGCATTGGCTTTCCCTTCGCCCCTCAGATGATCTTCATAGAGAGCCTGGGCATCTGCTAAAGTTTTTGACATAAATTTGACTGCTTCTCTCAGTGCTATACTAATTATTAACAATTACGAGTTGAGGGACAGGTTTAAGGGTCATATTTTAACCGATAACACTACTTATATTACCATATTGCCATTTCTTTGACAATGCTAAGACTGATCTCAAACCCCATCATACTACTTATTTTTACACTTCTGAGTATCATTTTTTTCATTTCTTTGGACAATACCGGCAAAAAAAGGCTACAGTCGGCGGAAATTATTGCGCAAAACGAAGAGGAAATCCAGGCAGCGGGGCAAGTGGTGAGGCAACTTGAGGAACAGGCTGCTCTGGCTCAGAGCGGTTTTGCCAGGGAGAAGATTATTCGGGACCAGCTACTGGGCGTTAAAGAGGGCGAGTACGTGGTGCAGTTGCCGGATTTGCAGCCGGAAGAAGAGCTGGATTTCGCGACGGAAACAGCTGAAACTCCTCTGGAGCAGTGGAAAAGGTTGTTGTGGCGGTGATTAGTGGTTGTGGGGATCGGCTGAAAGATTTATCTATGCTGGCTGGCGTACTGATCTAGCAAATCTCTAATCATCTTTTGGTATTGAGTGTTATATTTCTTTGCCTGAGATTTAAAGAAGTTGAGGCTAAAGTCGCTTAAAGCAATAGTTATCTTGGTGGTTTGCTGATTAAAACCCAATTCCTCTGGTGAAGGTAGAAAATCCCTCACTATTTTGCCTTGTTGTTTTATTGGGCCTTTGGTGTACTTAGCTTTGTTTTCTTTCATATAGTTCTTTTTCCCTCCTCCCACTCAAAATGAGATTCAGGTTTTTTTACTGAGATCATAGTATCATTTAGATGTATATTTAGCAATATATAAATACATATTTATTTATTTCTACGGCAACAGAATATCAATGAAATCTTGCATAAAAGTGCAGAAAGTTTTTTCCCGCAAAAAAAGACCCCTTTTCAAGAGTCTTTTTTAAGTGTTGCGGGACTAGGAGTCGAACCTAGCCTGTGAGATTATGAGCCTCACGTGCACCGTACACTATCCCGCGCGTTTTCGCTATTTCTGTTAACTATCTTGTCAGCGAGTGCTCATTATACCAACTTAGCTGGTAAAGTGCAAAATGTATCGCGGTTTAGTCAATTGCGGGTAAAAACTAAACTCAATCGCAATCTTCCGAAGATTTTTGCTATAATAATTGCTCTAGAAGCCAGGGTAGCTCAGTTGGTTAGAGCATTGGATTCATAAACCAAAGGTCGTGGGTTCGAATCCCACCCCTGGTACAATACTCGACATGAAAATTGCCTTCACTAATGCCCAATCTTCCCTCGACGAGTTAATATCTCAAAAACCCTGGAAAAATCTGCAAATGGTTGAGCTGGAGCAGGTGCATGGTAGTTCGGTGGCGGTTATTACTGACCTTGGCCAGATTCCCAGCCAAAAAATTCCGCAAGTTGATGGGGTTCTGAGTAATCAGCCTGGGGTTGGTTTGCTGATTAGAACTGCCGATTGTTTACCGATCTTGCTTCATCATGAGAGCGGACTGATCGGCGCTATCCATGCCGGCAGAAAAGGGACTAAAAAAAGAGTTTTTTACAAGGCGCTGCGGCTGGTTCGAGAAAAGTTTGCAGTGCGTTCAGGCTTGAAAGTTTGGTTTGGGCCGGCTATTTGCAAAAGTTGCTACCAGATAGACAGGCAAACAGACCTTCACTATGACATGATCCAAGAAAATCTTCAGCAATTGGCAAAAGTCTTTCCGTCGGAATCTGTTTCGTTGAAAATAGAAGAAATCTGCACTCTTGAACACCCCGATTATTACTCTTACCGGCAAACCGGTCCCGGTGTGAAGCTCAATTATTTTGCGATTGCTCAGTGAAAAGGCTCTACTCATAAAAATCGGTTACTAATTATTTAGGAAGCTTAGTGCTGCCACCAAACATGAAAAGCCCACTCATTCTAAAAGGAGGCTTTGAGACGCCGACAGCACTGCTAGAACTAAGAGCAATTCTGTGGAGGCGGCTCAAGCAAGCCGGTGTTGCCGGCTGCGATTATGCAAATAGCACGCAGTGTTAAAAGAGGCTCTGAACTGCTGACTTTCTCTACTAAAATCACTAGCAGGAATGCGGAAGCAGTTCAGTGCAGCTTGGTGAAGGTGCCAAGCGTCTCTGGAACACTGCGTGCTATTTGAATTACATCATCCCAGCCATCCCGCCACCCATCTCACTAGCTCCGGCGGCAGCGCTTTTCTCCTCCGGAATATCGGTAATCAAGGCTTCGGTAGTCAAGATCATTGAAGCCACGGAGGCCGCGTTTTGCAGTGAAGCAATCGCCACCTTAGCCGGCTCAACAATCCCGGCTTTTACCAGATCACCAAACTCATTGGTCATGGCGTTGAAACCAAACGACGGATCATCTTTTTCAGCCACCGTGTGAACTACCCAGCCGTCATCGACACCGGAGTTCTTGGCCAGCATTCTCAGCGGCTCTTCGGCCACCATGCGCACCAAATCCACGCCGGTTTGTTCGTCGTCCGAACCGGTCTTAACATCGCCCAAAACTTTGGCTGCTTGGATCAAGGAAACACCGCCGCCGGGAATAATACCGGACTCAATGGCTGCGCGCGTGGCTTCCTTAGCGTCCTTTACTCTCTCCTGCAGGTTCTTCATTTCTACTTCGGTCGAAGCACCAACCTGGATCACTGCCACGCCGCCGGCCAGTTTAGCCTTGCGCTCTTCCAATTTTTCTTTATCAAAATCAGAAGTGCTAGCCTCAATGGCAGCGCCAATTTGAGCAATGCGAGCATCAATATCGGCCTGAGCGCCTTTGCCGCCAACGATAGTAGTTTCATCTTTGGTAGCTTTAATCAAATCCGCCCGGCCAAGATGATCAACGTCGGCATCTTTAAGAGCCATACCGCGCTCTTCGGCAATAACCTCGGCGCCCACCAAAACGGCAATGTCCTCAAGCATGGCCTTGCGACGGTCACCAAAACCAGGTGCTTTCACCGCCAAAACGTTGAAAGAGCCGCGCAGTTTGTTCACTACCAGAGTGGTTAGGGCTTCGCCTTCAATATCGTCAGCGATAATCACCAAATCCTTGCTCACGTTCATGAATTTCTCCAAAAACGGCAGTAAGTCCTGAATGCTGGTAATTTTGCCGTCAGTAATCAGGATGTAAGGATTTTTGATTTCGGCCTCGAGATTCTCGTTGCCGGCGGCAAAATACGGAGAAGCATAACCTTTGTCAAAAACCATGCCTTCCTTGTGATCGATGGTAATATCAAGGGTCTTGCCTTCTTCTACCTCAATCACGCCATTTTCGCCCACCAAAGCAAAAGCCTCAGCAATTTTCTTGCCGATAGTTTCATCCTGAGCGGAAATAGTAGCCACTTTTTCCCAGTCGGCTTTTTTCACCGGCTTGGCCAGGCGCTGAATTTCCGCAACCATCGCGATCACAGCCTTATCAATGCCCCGCTTCATAATCATCGGATTAGTGCCGGCGGTGACATATTTCATGCCGTGAACAGTCAGTTGCTCCGCCAATAAAGTAGCGGTGGTAGTGCCATCGCCAGCGGCTTCATTGGTTTTGTCGGCCGCTTGCTTGACCAGTTGGGCGCCCATATTTTCAAACTTATCCTTCAGCTCGATCTCTTTAGCCACCGAGACTCCATCATGAATCACCGAGGGAGCGCCCCAAGATTTATCAATCGCCACGTTTCTACCTTTAGGTCCTAAAGTCGTAGTTACTGCCTTGGCTAATTTACTCACCCCAACCAACATCTTCTGGCGGGCGTCATCACCAAACTTAAGTTGTTTAGCTGCCATCTTGTTCCTTTCTGAAAAAATTTCTTTTTTGCTTATTATTTTGCTACTTAATTACCGCGAGGACATCCTCAAACTTCAAAAATTGGTACTCAACATCAGCAATCTTGAACTCATTGCCGCCCCACTTTTTGTAAATCACTGTTTCGCCAGCCTCAACCGGAGCTTTAATTTCCGCGCCGTCTTCCATCACCGGACCACCAACAGCCAAAACCGTGCCGTACTGGGGTTTTTCCTCATGAGTATCAGGGAGATAAATGCCGGAAGAGGTTTTCTTTTCCAGAGCCGCCGGTTCAACTAAAACATATCCGGGAAGAGGTTTGATGTTCTTAACAGACATTTTATCTGTCATATGATCCTTTCGCGATTATTGGTACTTAAAATACTTGAGCTAAGTCAAAAGTTGGTTGCTGGCAGTATCTTACAAAGACTGCTAAAGAGTGTCAACCGTTTGTTTTCTGTCTTTCATTTCCAGGCAGAACTTGGGCAGGCAAAAACTAAAAACTAATGAAGCTGGGTCGAGTCTTCAGGAAGATCGTGGTTGTTTTCTTGAATTGGCTCTTGCGGGCTGGGGTTCACCACCACTTCCTCATAACCACCACTGCGAATCACTCTCACCTGAGAAAGCAAAAAGCCCTCACACTCCAGACCGCGATCCTGAAAATGATGCTGTAACTCCTCTTGAACTACCGCTTCTACTTGGTTGCGGTTGTGGATAATCTGCTCTAAATCCAAATCGGAAAAAATCCGGGCAATACTGCTACGGGAAAATGGCCTGACCACCTTGGAAACCACGCTCTCACCAATGTTTTCCCAGAGTTCCGGAGCGTTATTGCGGTCGATACGGAACAAAACCGAGCCTTCCACGGCAATATCTTTGCCATCTCTGGTAGCGGTGCGAATGGGCATATCTCCCAGGGCTTCTTTGTTTTTGTCCGCGTCAAAACCTTCGCGGATAGAATACTCGAGGATTTGGGCGTTGAAAAGTTTGGCTACCTGCCAAAAAGGAATCTTGAAATGCAGGCCTGGTCCCCAAACTCGGGGCAGCACGCCCCGGCCGCGGTCATAAACACAAGCCACGTGTCCTGGCGGCACGGAAATAAAAAAGCCACCCACAACTTCATCAACTAAAAAAGAAACTACTAAGCGATCGAATTCCATACTTGGTATTGTAAAGGGTATAAGCCAAAAAAAGAAGTGTGACTGTCTTTTAACTATCTTTTCAGCTATCTAATACTTGTTCTTCGCCTAGGATTGAGTTGACTATTTCCATGGTGTTTTGCAGAGAAAGAATCAGTTCTTGTGACATTTCGGCCAAATCTTCGTCGAAAGTGAGACTTTCCAGCACCAAGTTGGAGTCATCGATAAAGGAGTCGAAAGCGGTCTGGACGATTTCGCCGTTCTCAGCCAACCATTCTTCCCGTTCGTTTCTGGACATCAACAAAACGCTCTTAAGGGCTTTGTTAACTTGCTTGATTTCATGGGTTTTAAGAAAAATGTTAAATTTGGTTGTATGCACTGAGGTTTCAGAACCTAAGAACGCAGAGTTTTTTGCTCCCATAATCAGCTGTTTTCCTTTTTTTTCTTTGCAAACTCACTTGACTGATATAATACTTGAGCGCTATGAAAATTGTGAAGACCCAGAATACAACAACTGAGGAAATTGTCAAGCGGGCGGCGGCGGTTTTGAGTCAAGGCGGCCTGGTGATTTATCCCACTGAAACCGTGTACGGGGTAGGGGTGGATGTGACTAATGAGGCGGCGGTGGCAAAGTTGTTGAGCTATAAGTCCAGGCGGGAAGGCAAGCCGCTATCTATGGCGGTGGCTGATGAAGTTATGGCCAGCGAGTATGTAGAGCTAAATGAGCAAGCGCGGGCTTTGTATGCCCAGTTTATGCCTGGGCCGATTACGGTGGTGTCTAAAAGTAAGGGCTTGGTGGCTGAGGACGTGGCTTCGGAGTTTGGTAATCTGGGAGTGCGGATTCCTGATTATCCGCTGGTGCGGCAGTTAGTACGGGCGTTTGGCCGACCGGTTACTGCGACTTCGGCTAATGCGTCTGGTAGAAAGCGCCCTTACCAAGTTAGCGACATTTTGGCTAATCTTTCTGAAAAGCAAAAAAGCTTGATTGATTTGATTATTGATGCTGGTGAGTTGCCGAAGAATGAGCCGAGCACGGTGATTGATACGACTTTGTCTACACCGGTAACTTTGCGGGGCGGTGAACTGGCTGAAAGAAAACTGGTTCCGGAGGCTGAGGCTGATTATGTGCTGACGTCTGGCTCTGAGGAAGAAACCAAAAGCATTGCTGGTAGAATTTTGCTGAAAAATTGGGACATGGTAAAGCAGACCGGTCTGGTGATTGGGTTGGAAGGCCCGCTGGGAGCAGGGAAAACGGTTTTTGCTAAGGGCGTGGCGGAGTTTTTGGGGATTAAGGAAAATATTACTTCGCCGACTTATACATATCTTGAGGAGTATGGTTTTCAGCGTCACCAGACAACTGGCCAATTTTATCACTTAGACATGTGGAAAGTCGAAAGCCAAGCCGAGTTGGAGCGGCTGAGAGTCACTGAGTTGCTACAACCCAACAACGTCCTGGCTATTGAGTGGTACAGTCAAGTTGAACCATGGTTAACACCAGTGATGACAAAGTTAAACCTGCCGGCTATTAAAGTGCAAATTAAGGATTCTGAGGCAGAGCAAGTCAACGCCCGGGAACTACTGATTACGGAGGAATATGAACGATAAACTAATTTTGGCTATCGACACCTCCTGCGATGACACCGCCGCTGCGGTGATTCACGGCACGACAGTGCTTTCCAACGTCATTGCTTCGCAAACCGAGCTGCACCGACCATACGGCGGCGTTTTTCCGACAGTGGCTAAACAGGCGCATCAGGAAAATATCGAGCGAGTAGTGGAGCTGGCACTGAAACGGGCAGGCGTCGGTACTGACAAGTTGGCCAAAGGCAGGCTAGCCGCGGTGGCTGTCACTCAAGGTCCCGGGCTGGCACCGGCTTTGGAAGTGGGGATTATTCATGCTAAAAACATGGCCAAAACTCACAAACTACCGCTCATCGCCGTTAATCACATCGAAGCCCATGCTCTTTCACCGCTAGCTCAAGCTAAGCGTCGGAGTAGCATCAACCTGAGCTTGAACAACCAGCGCCGCGAGATCGTTTTTCCGGTGCTTTCGGTGGTGGTGTCTGGCGGACATACAGAGTTTATAGTTTTTGATGAGATCGGCACTTATACTGTAGTGGGCAAAACCTTGGATGACGCAGCCGGCGAGTGCTTGGACAAGATCGGCCGAATGCTTAATTTAGGCTATCCGGCTGGACCAATTATTGAGCATTTTGCCAAACAGGGAAACCCGAACCACTTCAAGTTTCCCTTGCCACTAACTCAAACCCATGATTACAATTTGAGCTTCTCGGGATTGAAAACTTATGCCCGAAACCTAATTCGGGATTTGGGCGGGGTTGAGAGCCTCTCTCGGTCTGATTTATATCATTTCTGTGCATCGGCACAAAATGCGGTCTTTAGGCATATTACTTATAAATTGAACAAAATTATTCAGGATGTAAGCGTGCGAGAGGTTTGGCTTGGCGGAGGCGTAGCTGCCAACCAGGAACTTCGGAAAATGATCAAAAAAACGCTGTCAGATTTTGTGAAGACTGAACGTAAAAAAGGCAAAGCTGATTACCCGAACATTCGCTTTCGCGCTCCCTACACTGCCCGGCTGACTATGGACAACGCAGCCATGATTGGAGTAGTGGCGGCGTTTAAATTGGAGCGCGGGGAGGTGGTGAAGGATGCAGGCGAGCTGGACCGCCGGCCGCGGTGGGAAATTGGTGAGCAATAAATAACAAGGCGGCCGGGAATTTTTCCCGGCTGCCCACTTTCAAACTCAACCTATCCCTAGATCGGACAAGCCCCGCTCTCGCACTTCAAGTGCTCGAAATCAATGTCCTCCTCAACCGTGCCTTTCTCAATGCCGCCGTTCTTCTCAATTTCATTAAGCACCCGCATAAACTCGGAAATCGTTACCGGCTGCTCCGGCTGGTACTCGTAAGCGGTAGCATCCTGCTGCGGCATGACGCTGCAAACTTTGATCTGATGCTGATATTTCTTGACCATTTGAGCGTACTCTTTGAAAGTAATTTTTTCCGGGTCATACTTGAGCGTGTAAGAAACCTGGTTACCGGTATCTTCCTCAAGAGCCTTGCCGCTTTCATCCACACCGATAATCCAGTATTTTTCCAAGAGCATCAGCCACTTAAACTGTTCCTCGGGGGTGGCTTCGGCGGCAGTCACTAACTTGTTTTGCATGCCCAGTTTGCAGATCATTGGCTGCGTCGGAAAACCAATAGCGGTAGTGCCTTGATAACTTTTCAGTTCTTTGATCGGATAACCCAACTCCCGGTACTTTTCTATCTGAGGATCATCACTGCGGTACTGCACCCAGCGGATGTACTCACGCATACTCGGCAAGTGAGCGCCTTCCGTCAAGGCAAAGAGCTTGGAAACCGTGCCAGAAGGCTTGATGGTAGTGTTGGTGTGTGGCACATTAACACCCAGCCTCTTGGAGTATTCCTCCGCCTCTTCCACCACCGCCCGCTTAAAACGAGCCAGGGTCAGCCAGAAATCCTGAGATTTTTCTTCGTCAATCAAATCACGGAAAGAGTAACCAAAATGATTCCAGGCAAATTCATGAATACCGGTCATGCCCACGCCAATCCGGTTGGTACGCTTGACTTCGCGCGAGTACAGACAGTCCATGGAGTTGACCCTAATCAAAGCGCGAGTCATGGCCCGGTAAGCCTCCTCAGCGTCGTCAAGAGAGGGGGCAAAGTAGGGCACCACATCGCCAATGACACAGTAGCCGCCCAGCATGTTGAGGGAAATTTCCCCGCAAGGGTTGGGAATCTGAGCATAAATCTTGGCGCCGGCATTTCTGGCAATGTGTGTGAGCATTTTTCTCGAGCGCTCCAGCGGCTGATACTTTTCGCTTTCAGCGTACTTGCCATCCAGGTAATCGTCGTAACCGTCATCATTTTGCACCAACTTGTGCTGGTTGATGAAGCCCGGCTCACCGGTGCCGTCATCGTAGCTGGCCCTGAGGATAGCCTCCAAAACTTTCTGGGAGTGTTTACTACGCTGCTTCCAGAACTTTTCATCAACAGTGACTGAGTTGTTGGCGCTCCAGAGAAAACCGCCGCGCTTAATATTGATGAAATCGAAAACTTCCGGATCGGTCCAGTTTTTGGTGGCAATCCTGGCGCTGCGTCTGGCTCCACCCACCAACACACACTCCGCCAAATAATGATCCACAAAAATTGCTTGCTTCCAAGGCGACATGCCAGCGCCCTTAATGGTCGCTACTTTGTCAATGGCGTTCATCAGTGGTTTAGGCCCTGAAGCCGGCCGGTTTTGCATGCCGCGAATCGGCGAGCCTTTCGGCCGGACCTTAGAAAAATCCAGAATCAACAGCTCATTTTTGTACTTCTTCTCATAAGCCATAACTTCCATCATCTCAATCGCCTGCGCCCAGCCCTCTCGGGTATCAGGCACATGATACCAGTGAATGCCATCACCGCTGCCGTACTTGTGCTCGGCATCGCGGACACTCTCATCAAAGCCCCACTCAAAATCAGCGTGGTCGTCGGAAATAACGCAGCGGACGTTGGGCATGTTGTCCCAGTCCACCACACACATGTCGTCGTCGTAGGCGCGGCCCACACCCGAGCCGTTCATCAGCAGATAAAAAACCACGTACGAAGCCGAGGCGGTGCTGCAGTTGGTGAAAACCTCCATGTTGCGCTCGGGCTGAGTCTCATCGCCGTGCTGCAAGTGCCGGCCGGACATCAGCATTGAAGCATTGTTGATGTGTTTCTTGAGAATTTCGTACTCTTCCTCTTGGTGCTTTCTGCCCAAACCTTTGAAATTTTTGAGCAGAGCAGTATTGCCTTTTGCTACCCTGTCTGCCACTTCTTGCCAAGTTTCCCACCTTTCGCGACCAGTTTTTTCATTGACAATCTTCCTGAGGTAGGTTCTGCGAGCCACTGCCTTGCCCATGCCAGGATCGAGGTTTCTTTTGGAAAACCGCATTTTCTGTTTAGGCAATTTTGTGTCTGGCATTAAAGCTTCTCCTCTGTTTTATCTGTTACTAATTTTTTTAATTCTTCTTCAAAATCTTCCAGGCTGCTGAAATCGCGGTAGACGCTGGCAAAGAGCAGGTAAGAAAGTTTGTCCATTTTCCGCAGCCGGTTGATCACCAAGTTGCCGATCTCCCAGCTTTTCACTTCGTTGCCTTTTTTCTGGCGCAGGCGCCGCTCGACTTCATCTATCAATTCCTCGATCTCTGCCATCGAAACCGGTCTTTTCCAGGTGGCCTTGACAATGCCGCGTCTCAACTTGTCGCGGCTGAAATCTTCGCGCTCACCCGATTTTTTCACTACTTTCAGCTCGATGCCTTCGATTCTTTCGTAAGTCGTGAACCTTTTGTCGCATTCCAGACAGACACGCCGGCGCCTGATGGCCGTTTGGTCATCACTGACCCTGGAGTCAATAACATTAGTTTCGGTATGTCCGCAATAGGCACATTTCATCTCTTTTGTTCTCCAGCCAGCTTGCAAACCTCAACATAATGTGTGCAATTAACACTACTTTACTTGCTGTATGTTAAAAAACCAACAGATTGTGGTTAACTTATCTTAAAACCACAATATCTTGTGGTTTTAAATTCGCTGGGTTATAAGAATCTCACAGGCTAAGGGGGGTTGTCAACTAACACAAACTAGGACATTTTTGGTCAGTTTACAAAAGGTGGGTAAGCGCTTGAGTGTCGGCAATAATATCATCCAGCGTTTGGCGTTCGGCCACTGTCATCTCGCTGCCCATGGCTTCCATAGCTGCCACTTTGTATTGGATCGTCTGTCGCCAATACTCGGCTTGAGCTTCGCTAGCCGCTAATTCACTGCTGGCCAAAATATCAACTAAATAAGCATGAGCTTTCCTGAGGGTAATTAAGGCTAGACCATTCTCGCCTTTTTCTACCAATTCTGCCGCTGCCTGAAAACGCCTTTCAGCTAACTCCGCCTGAAGCACCGCTTTTTCTTCGTTATCTGCCAAATTCAACCTGAGTAAATCCCTGCCTGCCACCAACGGATACAAAATATTATCGGGCAAAATGTCCGAACTCAAATAAAACTTGCGTTGACTCATAGAAAGTCCTCGCACTAGAGAAAACTCTGAGGCAGCCATCAGAGAAATAAGAAAAATGGCAATGCCAACGATAATGCCGATAATAGAAACTGAAACTCTTAAACTTGTCATTTTGTTAATCAGAAAATGAATATATCACATGCTTTCCAAAGCCAAAACTGCCAAAGCAGCCGGCTATATTTATTCAATTACCAAAAATGCGTCAGTAAAACCATACCCCAAATCGTATGGGAGAGAATCAGGGTGTAAGCATTTCTTCTTGATGTAAATAGATAAGCTTGTCCCAAACCAAACAAAAACATCAGCGCCAGTTGAGGCGCGATGGCGCTTAGGTCAAACCGGATAACAGTATTGGGAACATGAAAAATCAAAAAGATCGTCGCGGCCAGCAAAGCGTGCTGAAGCGGCTTCCATTTGGTGAATTTTTCCTGAATCACTGTCATGGCAAAACTGAAAAACAGCAAAGTTTCCCAAAAAGCGGTCATCATGGCCAAAATGAACTCGCCCCAAAATAAATCTGCACTAAACAACCAAACCTGTCCAACCACCCCACCCCGTTGCAGCACCGCCACCAACGAAGCCACAAAACCAAAAATGCCGCCGAACGCCAGGCCTAAAAGCAAACCGCTTTTCAATTTGTGGGGAGCAAAAGTGTCGGCGATGCTCTTGGAACCGGCTAGAGCAATATAAACCCACACCGGCAAGCCAAAAAAAACAGCCTTGCCGACTGTTTCATCAAACCAAACCGGAAACTGAAAAAGGTTCCGGTACAAAAGCCATAAAATAAAAATCAAGGTCAGCAACGGAAAAAAGCCAAAATGTTTTTCTAAAGGGCTGGTTTTTTTGCTTTTTTTACTTCTTGATGGCATCTAAAACTATCTGCAAGGCTTCTTGTTGATTGGCCGAATATGTATCAATAACAATATCGTAGAGTTCTTTACGCCAAAAATCAATCGGCTCGCTAGACATCAGGGTGCCCGGCTCGACTACCCACTGCTGCCATTCCCGGGCGTACAACCTTTTCCACTTGGAAAAATTGTTGTTGTAGCGCTCTTTCATGTTGGCTTTGGCTTCTGCAGCGCTGACTGAGTCGCGATTGACCACCCGGTCAATCCTAACCGCGTCATCGCTACAAATCATCAGCACTTTCAAAGTCCCTGGTACTTGCTGGGCCATAAAGCCAGACAGCCAAGATTCAATAATCCAACCCTCTTCGTTTTCCAGTTTGGAGCGCATACCCATGTCTACTTGGCGGTCAAAATCATCTTCGTAGTGGCTGGCATCGTGGTGAAGGCCGCTTTTTTCTTCAAAAAGCCCTTTTTCCTTGGCATAAATTCTCATAAATTCGCCGCCACTAAAGCCACTAAAGCCGGCAAACTGCAACTCTTCATTTTCTTTAAGTAAAGTGAGCAAGGTGGTTGAACCCGCCCCGGGCAGTCCGGAAATAGTAATGTTTTTATACTTAAACTCATGAGTGAGTTTCTTTTTAGCTGCGCTCATGCTGCTCCTTTTTAATTACTTTCAAAGAAAGTAACACAATTTAAACTATTTCTTAAGGGATATTTTACACACAAAAGCTTTTTCCATGGCTGAAACAAGCATCGCCAGAAATTTTGCCGCTGTTTCTAGATCAATAATGTTGGGGTCGCTCGGAAAATAATGAAACACCCGATTGCGGCACTGGAGCCAAGTTTCCCAAAGTTGCCTGGCCAGTTCCGGGCCGCAAACTTGGGCTAAGTCGTCATAAAGCCAGTACTCATCGCGGTGGTTGGTATGGACGTCTGGATTGAGGGCGCGGCCAATGCGAAACTTTCTACCTTCATAAACTTTGGCGCTGATAAATTTCAGGTCGAGTAAATACTTTTTCAAAAAGCCTTCATAAGCTTTAGACATGGTGAAAACTAAAAAAGAATAATCGGGCAAATCGGACTGAAGCGCCAGCTCGCGGTGGTAAAGTTCCAGGGCGTGTTTAACCAGTTCTTGCTGAAGAGGCTCCAAATACAAAAACCAGCCTGCAGTCACCACTTTTTCGGTTTGTAATGAGTTCATAAAAACCCTTCTAACAACTAATTTACCACGCCGGGTGCATCTGATAAAATAAGCACTCAAGATGATGGCCGCATCATACATGAAAACTTTGAAAAACAAAAAAAATAAACAGCTAGCTGCCCATCTTTCCAATGTCCGTAACCTGTTTGAAGGGGACAAAAAAAGCCAGAGACAGTCAAAAAATAAATGGCTGGTGTGGCTTAAGGACTTTTTAGGACTATTTTTAAGACTGATAATGAAAATCATCAAAACCACCATCCGTCTATTCAGCAACCCTGTAGTAAGGTACGGAGCGCTCTTGGCTTTCGCGCTATTTTTACTTGGCTTTGCCTACATTCTTAACGAACTGCCTTCGCCCCGTCGGCTCACCCACAACGACAACTATGCTGTCAGCACCCAGATTTTCGACCGCCACGGCGAGCTACTCTACGAAATTTATGCCAACGAAAACCGTATTCCTATTGAAATCGAAACCTTGCCGCCCTATGTCTATCAAGCTTCCATTGCTATTGAAGACCAAAATTTTTTCCGTCATATTGGCTTTGATCTGGAGGGCATTGCCCGGGCTGCGCTGAATAATTTACGCGGGCAGAGGCTGGAGGGTGGGTCTACCATCACTCAGCAGTTGGTCAAAAATGCTTTGTTGAGTAAGGAACGCACCATCACCCGGAAAATTAAAGAAGGGGTGCTGGCGGTTTTTACTGAAGCTATTTACACCAAAGAAGAAATCCTGGAAATGTACCTTAACTATATTTCGTACGGTGGCACCGCGGTGGGAATTGAGGCGGCCGCCCGGAGTTATTTTGAAAAGTCCGCCCAAGATTTGACGCTGGGTGAGGCGGCTTTGCTGGCCGGGTTGCCCAAGGCGCCCTCTACTTACTCGCCTTTTGGATCAAATCCGGAAGCAGCTAAGAGACGACAACTGGAAGTCTTGAGAAGAATGCGGGAAGACGGCTATATTGCCGCCGATGAAGAAAAGGCCGCCGGCGAGGAAGTTTTGGCTTTTGCCCTTTCCAGAACTGATATTAAAGCGCCTCACTTTGTTTTTTATGTCCGTGATGTTTTGTACGAAGAGTATGGGGTGGAAACAGTGGAAAAGGGTGGCCTGCGGGTGACCACTACCCTTGATCTTGAACTGCACAACACTGCTCAGGCATCGGTATCGGCGGAGATTGCCAACCTGGCTAATTACCGTGTTGGCAATGGCGCAGCTATGGTGGTAAAACCGGACACGGGCGAAATTCTCAGTATGGTCGGCAGCAAAGATTACTTTAATGCCACTGATGAAGGACAGGTTAATGTGACTTTAGCCAACCGGCAACCCGGCTCGTCCATTAAGCCAATAACCTATGCCACTGCCATGCAGGAAAAAGTGCTTAATCCGGGCAGCTTACTTTTGGATATTCCCACTTGTTTTGAAGTAACAGGTCAACCGCCCTATTGTCCGAAAAATTATGATGGTGGTTTTCGGGGTCCGGTTACGGTCAGACAGAGTTTGGGTAACTCACTCAATATTCCGGCTGTGAAAGCTTTGCGCACAGTGGGGTTGAGGAACTTTATTAACCAAGCCAACGCTATGGGCATTGAGTCCTGGCAAGATCCTTCCCGCTATGGTTTGTCCTTGACGCTTGGTGGCGGTGAAGTGAAGATGATCGAGTTGGCCCAGGCATTTGGTGTTTTGGCCAACAAAGGCGTCAAGGTTCCCCTTACTCCTATTCTAAAAGTAGAAACTTATACCGGCAAAGTTTTGTATGAAGTTAAACCGGAAGACCGCCAAGAAAGATTGACTGAACTCAACCAAACTGACAGCCGTTCAAAATCCGGTGAGCTACAAAGAGTGATGGATCGGGCGCCCGCGTACATGGTCAGCCACATCATGCAGGACAATGATGCCAGAAGAATGGCTTTTGGAGCCAACTCTCAGCTGGTTATTCCCGACCAAGTGGTGAGTGTGAAAACCGGAACCACCAATGACCTGCGGGATAACTGGACGGTGGGTTTTACTCCGGAGTTTTTGGTTATCACCTGGGTAGGCAATAATGATAATACGCCCATGAATCAACGCTTGGTTTCCGGCGTAACTGGCGCGGCGCCAATCTGGAACGACATCATGAGCTACATCCTCCGCGACCGCGAGCCAATTTGGCAGGAAAAGCCTGAAAACGTGGCATCCGCGCCGGTGTGCTTAACCGGCATGCCTCCCGGAGACAATAATCGCTGTTCAGTCCGAGGCACCGACCTCTTCTGGGAAGAAGCCAAGCCTTCTGTGGCTCAAATGACAGAAAAAGAGTTCTGGATCGACCCCACCACCGGCCTACCACCACCTTACGGAGCAGAAGTGGAAGATTTAATCTTGGAAACCCATACTTTCTACCAAGACCCTGTAACCGAATTCTACTGCGCCGACTGTAACAGACCGGTCAATGAAAGCGGCAGTGTTCAGTACGAGCGCTACACTGTCAACGAAAACTACACTATCGGTAGTAGCAATTACTTTGAACAATCCGTCTTTTCCCAAAATGAATAGGCTCTTTACATAGCCAGTGGATCGGTAATAATACCTGCACGCGCCATGAAGCGAACTTTTAGAAAAGCCACCATGACCAACCCTGCCCCCCGTGTGTCTAAATGGGAGAGGAGCCTACAAAAATTAAAGATTGTTGCCCTAACAATTACTTTTTTTGTTAGTCTGGTAGCTGTTTTTATTTGGTGGCACTGGGATGAGCCACTGGTTTCACCAGTGAGTTCCTTTACTACTTTCCGCTTTTTTCAAAACCATCAAGCCGCTCCTCTTGCCAAGGGTAAAATCGTCTATGGCTTCTTACCCTACTGGAATCTCAAAAAAACCGTTATCCAACCTGAGATGACACACTTGAGTTACTTTTCTCTCACCATCGGCGGAGATGGCAGCCTGCTCACCACTGTAGACAACGAGCCTGACCAAGGTTATCAGCGGCTTGGTTCCGATGAGTTTTTCGATTTGGCCCGTGAAGCCATCAATCATGAAGCCAAAATCGAGATCGTCATTTCCCAGTTTAACGAAGAAGACATCAGCTCATTTTTGCAATCGAAAACCGCCCAGGAAAAATTCCTACTCGCCCTTGATAACGTTCTCTTAGCTTACCCGATCAGCGGTGTCAACATCGATATCGAGTGTTCAGGCTCAACTTGCAACTCCTTGCAACCGCAAATGACCGCTTTCATGGCTGCTCTCCACCAACATATTCAGGCCAAATACACTGGCATTGCCATTTCTATTGATATCTACGCCAGCGCTGCCAAAAAAACCAACATCTGGGATGTGGCCACGCTTGAACCGTACGTCGATTACGTTGTGGTGATGGCCTACGATTTTCACCGGAAATCTTCTCAGCAGGCCGGACCAGTGGCGCCGCTTTTCGGTGGCAAAGAATACTGGGATAGTGATATTAGTAGTCATCTTCAAGAGCTTTTGACCATAGTCCCTAATGACAAAATTCTCTTGGGAATCCCATTTTATGGTTACCGCTGGCAAACAGTTTCCCGCGATCCGCAATCGCATACTTTTCCCGACACTGGTTCCACCGCCATCATCGATGACATCGTCAGCCTGCTGCAGGAAAAAGAGGTTTATGCGGTTGAGGAACACTGGAATGAGAACGCGCTCTCGCCGTACATTAGTTACGAAAAAGATGGTGAAATTTACGTGATTTATTACGAGAACTCTCGCTCGCTTTCTTATAAACTGGACTTTGTCAACCAACTTGACCTGGCAGGTGTAGCCATTTGGGCCATTGGTTATGAAGGCAATTCTCGAGAACTTTGGGAGGTCATCAACCAAAAACTTTATCCGCCCACGACGAACTGAATTGACATATTGTGAGACAATTGTACTCTGTTAGTGGCCGTGTTATTATCCGCCTAAAGCAGTTGAGGTAATTTCATGGCGCGGCAAAAAACCCACATCCAAAATGTCCGGTCCAAAATTTTAAAAAAACACTTGCTAAGTACGGCAATTTTTTATGTTTTGGAAAAAAAGTCGGGGACTTCGGTGATCTCGATGGCCAAAGTGGCTCAAGTGGCGCCAACCGATGCCAAAAGCCACCCCACCAAAACCTTCCTAACTCTTCTGCGCACCCGTTTCCGCCGACGCCGTCCTGGCACATCCAGAAAAAAATCAATTTCCTTCAGCCAAAAATTGCGCCAAACAAGTCTGGCTGAGCTTTTAAGTGATTTTTTCTCCTCTTTTGTCAAAGTCTTCCGCCATCATTTCCTAGCTGTGATGATAATTGTGATGATTAGCTCGCTGATTATGAGTGGTACGGCTTACACTTATGAAGAAATTTTCAAAGACCTGCCGCAACCAGAATACCTCCGCCAGACGGACCCGCCCGTCAGCACTAAAATTTTGGATCGGAATAATCAAGTATTGTATCGGGTTTACGAAAACGAAAACCGCACCATCATTCCTCTTGAAGACATTCCCCCGCAAGTAATTTATGCCGTGATTGCCATTGAGGACAAGGATTTTTTTAATCATTTTGGTTTTTCTCCCAGAGGCATTTCGCGGGCCTTGATCGCCAATCTGAAAGGAGAAAGGCTGGAAGGCGGCTCTACCATCACTCAACAATTGGTAAAAAACCGCCTGCTCACTCCTGAGAGAACCTGGACCAGAAAAATTAAAGAGTTGCTGTTGGCGATCATGACTGAGCAACAGTATTCCAAAGAAGAAATTCTGGAAATGTATCTCAATCAGGTGGCTTTTGGCGGCTCAACCTATGGTATTGAAGAAGCCGCTCAAAATTATTTCCAAAAAAGCGCCAAAAACCTGTCCTTGGCGGAGGCGGCGGTCTTGGCAGGTTTGCCTCAAGCGCCTTCTACTTACTCGCCTTTTGGCACTGCACCGGAACTGGCTTTCAAACGCCAAGAAGAGGTGCTGAGGCGGATGCAAGAAGATGGCTATATTACCGCTGAACAAGCGGAGGCCGCCATCAAACAGCCGCTTACTTTTAGAAAGGACGTGGTTAATATTACCGCGCCACATTTTGTGATGTACGTAAGACAGTTGCTGGCTGATGAATATGGTGAGGAGATGTTGCATAACGGCGGCTTGACCATCAGGACCACTCTGGATAGCCGACTCCAGCAAGTGGCTCAAAAAATTGTCACTGATGAAGTAGCGAAACTGGAACGACTCAAGGTTAGTAACGGTGCGGCGCTGATTACCAATCCTAAAACTGGGGAAATTCTCAGCATGGTCGGCAGCACGGATTATTTTGCTTTCGAGCAGGATGGTCAAGTCAACGTTACTCAAAGACCCAGACAACCAGGGTCATCAATTAAGCCTCTCACTTACGCGCTGGCTCTGGAGAGTGGTTTTACTCCCGTGACTCAAATTGAAGACACGCCGGTTTCCTACAGATTTGCAGGCGCTCCGCCCTACAGTCCGGTTAATTACGACAATAAATTCCGTGGTAAAGTCACCCTTAGAGAGGCCTTGGCTTCTTCATACAATGTTCCGGCTGTCAAAGTTCTTAACACCCTTGGTGTTCACAGCCTGATTGATAAAGGCGAGCAGATGGGTATCACTACCTGGGGAGACCGAAGCCGGTTTGGGCTTTCGCTCACTCTGGGTGGTGGTGAAGTTTTGATGACAGACATGGCCACCATGTACGGCGTCTTTGCCAACAACGGCTTTCGTGTTGATCTCAATCCCATCTTGGAAGTCACTAATTTCAAAGGAGAAGTTTTGTACCGGAATGAGTGCGCCCTGAATGGTGTCGGTTGTGAAGGAGAACCGGTCCTCAATCCGGCGGTGGCTTACCAAATCACCCATATTTTGTCAGACAACGACGCCAGAACGCCCGCCTTCGGCCCCATGTCTACTCTTTATATTCCCAATCATGAAGTAGCAGTCAAAACCGGCACCACTAACAGTCTGAGGGACAACTGGACCATTGGCTATACCAACAATCGAGTGGTGGCGGTTTGGGTGGGAAATAACGACAATACACCTATGAGTTACGTGGCCTCCGGGGTTACCGGCGCCTCACCAATTTGGAACTCACTGATTCGCCTGCAACTGCAGGACCAAAATCCTCATGTTTTTGCCGTTCCAAGCGGCGTTGAGCTGGCCTCAATCTGCAACTTTACGCAACGCGCCAGCTGCGACTGGTGTCATTCCACCAGAGAAGAGGTTTTCTTGACAGGCAAAGTGCCACTAGATAACTGCCGCGAGCCGCTCTCAGAAGAGCAGATGGCTAGAATCGGCGCCGGATTTAATGTCGGCATTAATTTAGAAACATCAACAGAAACGAGAGCAGAACGGTAAACAGCAAAATTGCCGGCGCGATCAATTTTTCAATTAACTTATTTCTTTTCTTGAGGTTGTCTAAACGTTGTTTTTCTAACCTCCGGCGCTGCTTTTCTTCCTTTTTGGCTTCAATTTCGTCAGTTCTCCTCTGATATTCTTCAGAAATTTCACGAAAGTCACTGGCCATATGGATTCCCCGATTGCTTGACACCCAATTGCTTGGTCTTATTTCTTAGTTTTGCGCTTAGCGGTTTTTTTCTTGGTGGCTTTGACAGTTTTGGTGGTTTTCTTCACTTTCTTATTCTTATTCTTAGAGCTGATCGCGTTAGACAACCATTCTTCTCTATCTGAAAGCAACAGACCACCCAAGCCGGCTACGATCAAGACAATCGCCCACAAATTGGCAAACTCACTGGCAAACGCACCGGTGTTAGTACCGAAAAAGATAATTCCCATCACTAGCATGGCGGCAGGCCAAAACACTTTTTTAGGCATAAAACTCCTTATAGCAATTATAATTACTGATTTTAGTATAAAAGGAAATTTGGTTGAAGTTAAGAGGGAGTTGGTGGGTGAGCTAAATTACGGCTCTCGCCGGTGATTAACGAAATTTCATTTCTCTGGCAGCATCGCGTTCTTGAGCGCGCTGCTTGAGCTTTTCCCGTTTTTGATGTTTTTTAAGACCCCGCCCCACGCCAATTTCGGCTTTGAGATAATTGCCCTCCAACTTGATTTTCAAAGGCACCAAGGTGTAGTTTTTTTGTTCTTGATAGGCGGCAATTTGACTGATTTCTTTTTTCTGCAGCAATAATTTGCGAGTGCGCTTGGGATCGTATTCGCTGTTGTCGGCAAATTCGTAAGGGTTAATTTGGACATTGAGCAAATAAACTTCTCCGTTGATGATCTTAGCGTAGCTGCCGGTTAAGCTCCCTTTTTTGGCACGCAAACTCTTCACCTCGGCGCCAGTTAAGACCATACCCGCGGTGTAAGTTTTTAAAATCTCGTACTCATGCCGGGCTTTCCGGTTTTCCAACAAAATCATGGCCTAATTATACCAGGTTATATCAGGCAAAAGTTGGCACGGAAATTTGGCCATGAGTTCAGAGATTAATTTCAAAAAGGAGCGAGCCACTGACGGCAAAGGCTTTCCCCAGTGATTCACTCACAATCAGGTGATTGGCCGAGGCTAAAGATGAACTTTTGACTTCCCGCAAAAAGTCGCCACTTTTGGCAACCACCACTAGCCGGTGAGCCTCAGGCTCAAGCACATAAATTGATTCGAGGCCGGCGCTGGTAGCCAATCTCAGAGAGGAATTAAAACCATCGGTGAGGCCGTTGATAACAAACTCTACATCCCGCCCGCTGGCAAACCGCCTGACTTCACCGGTTGAAGTTGCCATCCAGATATCGCCATCAATCGCCCAGGAGGCAACGTCTTCATAAACCAGACCTCTGGCGGCTTGCATCCAACCAATCGGATCAGAAAAACTACCGTCGTTGTTACCGGCATAACGGTAGATATTTCTCCTGCCGGGATTAA
Organism: uncultured Pseudomonadales bacterium; assembly: GCA_964633875.1. Taxonomy (GTDB): domain Bacteria; phylum Patescibacteriota; class Microgenomatia; order UBA1400; family PJMF01; genus UBA1370. The sequence goes on along the minus strand of CAZWKL010000004.1, from coordinate 12,499 downwards.
AAACATAGACGTAGCGATCATAAACACCAAGCATCTCGCCTTCGCGATTGGAATCACCCACGGCAATTAATTCTTGAACCTCAGAGCCATTGATGGGTACAGAATAAATGCCATCGGCAAGAATTAAGACGTCTTCGCCGCGCACTTTCACATCCTGGATAGAACCAATATCGCCAAGCGTCACCACGTGAGGTTGCTTGGTTTCTAAATTGAGGATAACAAGTTGATTTTGACCGCTGTCAACAAGAGCGGCTACATTTTCTAAAGCCGCCGCTTGAGTGACAACAAAATCATGCTTAACCAGGCGCAAATCATAAAAAATGGAAAGCTCCGCGAACTCTTCTCTGCCGGAAATTTCTTCATACAAAGCTCTGGCCGCGATCAGTTGCTTTTCGATTTCTTCAACAAAGATATCGTTGCCATCGTCTTGGTGCTCGTTGCGCATCACTTCAAGCTCTCGGATGGACACCGCCACTAGCTCCCGGGAGCCAACCGGGTTTTGAGCAGCCAAACTTCTGGCCGATTCGAGGGTGGCCGCTTGAGGGAGCAATAGAAGCCGGACTTCTTCGCGGGCGGCGTTGATTCTTTGGGAGTGCAAGTACCAACCGCCGGCAATGACTATCAGCAGGATGAGGGCGGCGGCGGCAATTTTGAGCATTTTGGCTGAGGGGCGCTGGCCAAGGTATTGGTGGCCAGCACGAAAATTGCGCGGGTTGAGCCTCGACCAGTTGATGTTTCGGAGTTTGCCGGCCAGCGCCCCGCCTACCAATACTAAGGCTTTAGCAATTATTTTCAGTAATTTAGTTGAATGGGTCAAAAATTGACCTGATTTCTGCAAAACCAGATTAGATTTTGGTTGGGGGGGTGGCGGTTCGTTCAAACCCAACTCCTCAACCGCGGCAACACTAGGAGCGCCCACATCATCAGGGCTGATTTGCGGCGGCGCCACCCCCCCATTCCCACTACCTTCCAAAACTACTGCCGTTTCATCCGCGTCAGTTTCCAGAGAAACTTCAAGCAAGGCTTCGTCTGCCTCACTCTCTGCTTCATACTCAATTTCCGAAGGAATAATAAAAGCCAGCGCAGAAAGAGAAGAATCGCCCTGTGAGTGCAGCCCGGGCACTATTGAAGTAATGATGGTATCGGTGTCAAAACCAGTCTTGAACTTCAACTCAATTTCATTGAAAAAACTCACAGCCTGCTTAGTAGCTAAGACAATCACGTCATCAGTAAGATACTTGCCGGTTACCAATTTGAACGCTCCGTCAGAATGAACAATTGGACCAACCTTGCCGTCGCGTCTCAACAAAACACTGCCGCCTTTAACCGCAAAAGCCACCTGGTCCCGCAAAAAAATGCCGGCAGCAAAATAAAGTTCTGCCTCGGGCTGCTGATATTTTTTTTCCAAATTTTCCAAAAAGTTATACGCTTCCTCCAAGGTTTGAGGAACAAACTGGACTACCTCTTCGGAAATATCTCTGCCGAGATTACCGGCTTGCTCTCCGGCCAGGGCAAAGGAAAAAATCAGTCTATTCGGGGCAGCGTGTGGGTTCTCAACAACCTGAGACCAACCTGTGACTTGAGGCAAGCCAATTACTGGCGTCACATATAAATGCTTCATCTTTTTTATTCTATCACGATTGCGCAAAAACGAGATACTAATGATTATTTTGTATCACTTCTATGCGGTTAAAGCAAATTTTTGTCGGATTGGGTAAGTTTTAATTCTCTACAGGATAAAAGTGAAAAATAGAAAGACCACGCCTGCCACGAAAAAATGAGCCAACACCAAAGTTTTCAGCAATGCTGATGGACCAGTCACGATGGTTCTGCTCATCAGGCCGACTTGCCTAATAATTAAGACAGCAAAAATTAAATAAAGCAGAGCGCCAACCACAAAAATAACTTTCAAAAAACCATAAAACAAAGCTTCAGGCGAAGCAAGCAGAGGGCTGGCAAACGGCTGGGATGAAATTGTGGCTTGAAATAAATTGATCATCTCACCCTCCCTTCAACTTTTTCCAACTCTTCCTCAAGCAGGAGTTCGTTAATCAAAGTAGCTACCCTGTTGGGATTGGGGATACCTCCAAACTCAAATTCGCGCTTTTCTGCCGCCGTCTGAATCTCTACCTTCCCATAGTCAAAAACTGCGGCCAAAAAACCAGTAGTAATGGCTGTCACGTCTTCAATTTTGTCAATTTTAGCAGAAGAAATATTCCTGCTTAAAAGCGAGTGGAAATCGACATCAACAATTCTTTCATCGGTAATGATGTAAACATTGTAAAACCACTTCAGCAGCGCTTCGATTACGTACCCGGCCACCAGCAAATACCAACCAATAAATCCCGCAAGATAAAATCTGTCGGGTAGAAAATTAAACATGCCGGTGGTAATAAATAAAAACGGCATGATTGACAACACTACGGCCAACAAAAACCATTTCAACTGAGTGATTGGGTGCTGACGCAAAACTAAAATTAGATGCTCATCTTGCTCTTGTTCACTGAATGACATCCGCTTGGGTTTGGGGATATACCAAGAAAAATGATCCTCCGTGGCTTTTTCGCTGCGCATGACGTTGGAGTAATCGTCTACATGACGGTGCCAGTGGTTAGACTTTTCTTTTTTACTCTTGGGGGAAACTTTGGCAGGAGAATTTTCTTTTTTAGTTTTCAGATCCCCTTGCAAATCCCCGCTGTCAAAAATTTCAGGCATATAGCAATTATAACATTTGTCTGCCTGAAAAAGCTAACGCTTGGCACACTAACGCTTGAGAATTTTCAAAAATGTTTCCTGATCAATTGCCACTTTGCCAAACTGCTTCATCCGTTTCTTACCTTTAGCTTGCTTGGAAAGTAATTTTTTTCGCCTGGTCACATCACCACCATAAAGTTTAGCGGTCACGTCCTTCCGGAAAGCCTTCAGAGTTTCGCGGGCCACAACTTTACTGCCAATACTGGCCTGGATCGGCAGTTCAAACATCTGTCTGGGCAAGACCTCTTTCAGCTTGGCCACCATTTCCCGGCCACGGCTTTCTGCCTTTTCCCTAACAGCAATGAAACTCAGGGCTTCGACCGGCTCTTTGTTGAGCAGAATCGACACCTTAACCGCGTCAACTTTTTCAAACGCAGTCACCGAGTATTCCATTGAAGCATAACCGGAAGTGACCGATTTCAGTACATCATGGAAATCAGTGATTAACTCCGCCAATGGCATGGTGCAAGTGAGCTTAGTCCGGTTGCCCACCGGCAGACTGGTCACAAACTCACCCCGGCGCTCCCGAACCAAAGACAAAACGTCTCCAGCCTGCTCATGCGGAGCATAGATGGTCATGGTTACTACCGGCTCTCTGATTTCGGTAATTTGCGAGGGGTCGGGCATTTCTCCCGGAGTGTGAATCTCAAACTCTTCACTTTCGTTGACCAGCCTGATTTTGTAAGTCACCGAAGGCAGAGTAGCAATAATTTCCAGGTTAAACTCGCGCTGTAGCCGTTCAATCACAATTTCGGCGTGCAAAATGCCCAAGAAACCCACCCGCAAGCCGCTGCCAAGCGCCACCGAGTTGGTGCCGGAAAATTTCAGCGCCGCGTCACGCAGCGCCAATTTTTCCATCGCGTCCTGCAACAGAGTAAACTCGCTGGCATCAAGTGGGTAGAGTTCCATAAAAACCATCGGGATCGGCTCGCGATAACCTGGCAAAGGCTTGATTGTTTGCCTGGCGCTGGCTGTAGTCATGGTGTCGCCGATTTTCAAAAAACGAATGTCTTTCATGCCGGTGGCTACGTAACCCACTTCGCCGGCGCTGAGTTTTTCCACCGGCTTCATTTCCGGGGCAAAAATGCCCACTTCCAGCGAGGTGATCATTTCGTCTGAGGCCACGAACTGCAGCGTGTTTTTTTTGGACAGCTCGCCGTCCACCACGCGGATCAAGCCAATCGCCCCTTTGTGCAAATCAAAATGGGAAGTGATCAGGAGCGCTCTGAGCGGGTCGTTTTGATTGCCGGCAGGCGCAGGAATTTTTTCCACCACCGCGTCCAAAACCGCCGTCACATTGCTGCCAGTCTTGGCAGAAACAGCAATAATCTCGCTGTCATCGCAACCGGTTAAATCCATGATTTCCAGCATTGCCCGTTCCGGCTCGGCAGAAGGCAAATCAATTTTGTTCAACACCGGAACAATGGTCAAGCCCAGAGCTTTAGCTTGTTCAAAATTAGACAAAGTCTGAGCCTGAATGCCCTGAGTAGCATCAACCACCAGCAAAACTCCCTCACAAGCCGCCAAAGAGCGGCTAACTTCGTAGCCAAAATCAACATGGCCCGGAGTATCAATCAAATTCAGAATATATTTTCCTTGAGGAGCTTTTTCGCCCTGATAAGAGTACTCCATCCTGGCCGGGGCCAACTTAATAGTAATCCCGCGCTCCTGCTCAATCGGGTTGGAATCCATAAACCGGTCACGCAGGTGCTTGCCGGAAATAGTATTGGTCAGACGCAAAAGACGATCGGTCAGGGTAGTTTTACCGTGATCAATGTGAGCAATAATGGAAAAATTCCTGATCATACTTTGCATAGAACTTCTATTGTACTATTGGTACTTTTTGTACTTTGAGTAAAAGCGACAGCAATAGAGGTAAAGACTGGAATTCTCCCGCTTTATTTTTTTGGAAGTAAATTAGTGAGCTGGCTCTTCAATCTGGCCGCTTTGTTTTGGTGAATCAAATTCTTTTTGGCCGCGCGGTCAATGGAAGAAAAAGTTTCGCCAATGATGTCCTGAGATGGATCAAGTCTGAATTTTTTAATCTTAGTCTTCATCTGAGAACGGACAGGGGTGTTAACGGCGGTTTTTCGCTTGCTGACTCTGAGAGCTTTTTTGGCATTAGATAGTATCGGCATAGGGGGAAATTATACCTCACTCGCCCGGGTTTTCAAAGGGGAAAGATAAAGGAGTTTTGACCTCGGATTGCTGTCATAAATCTCCATAAATGCGCTATACTAAAATCCATGTTTGCACTGCCAAATTTACCACTGCCAAAAGTGTTCGCTAACCAGACAAAATGGCTCGAAAAACAACAAACTACCATTCTGTCCGCAGCGGCGATTATTACCGGCGCCAACATTATTTCCTCTTTGTCGGGCTTGGCCAGAGAATGGCTGCTGATCAATAAATTTTTTAACACCGATGCTTCCCAGGAAGCCTACGAAGCGCTGCTCGTGGCCTTCCAAGTGCCTGATATGATGTTCCAACTGATTGTGTTGGGCGCGCTGTCAGCTGCTTTTATTCCGGTTTTCTCCAACCTCAAAAAAGAAAGCGAAAAAGACGCTTTCGCCATGAGCGGGATTGTTTTGAACATTTTGCTGATTGTTTTTATTATCGCCGCCGTGATTGTTTTTGTTTTTGCGGAGCCGATTACTGCCTGGAGAACGGGTGTTGAATTTTCTCAACGGCAAGTAGAGATCGCTGCCAATCTCACCAAAGTAATGCTGCTGGCACAGGTTTTCTTTGCCATCTCCAATATGCTTTCCGGAGTGCTGCAGTCATACCAGCGGTTTATTTTGCCCAGTATTGCCCCGATTCTTTACAACATCGGCATCGTGCTGGGCGTCTATTTGTTCACACCATATCTGGGAATCTATTCAGCCGGCGTTGGCGTTTGTTTTGGCGCTTTGACCCACATGCTGATCCAAGTCCCTTTGGCAGTTAGATTGGGCTTTAAGCCGGTTTTCTCCCTCAACACCAACTTTGTTGGTGTCAAAAGACTGTTCAGCTTGATCCCCGCCAGAGTCCTGACCATAGGAGTGGGTGAGGTACAAAAACTCGGGCTGGCCTTTTTTGCCACCTCGGTAGGGAACTTAAGTTTTGTAGTCATCCGTCTGGCTACGCTGTTGATCACCATTCCCATCAGATTGTTTGGCACACCCATTGGCCAGGCTTCACTGCCGTTTTTATCCCAGGAAGCTGGAGAGAAAGATTTGAGAGGGTTCAGGCACTTGGTAGTACAGTCGCTCAACCAAATTTCCTTTTTGGCCTTCCCCGCTTCTGTTTTAATCCTAATTTTGAGAATTCCCATCGTTCGTTTGGTTTTTGGAACCAGAAATTTTCCCTGGGCGCTGACACTGATTACCGGCCGGACAGTGGCCATTATCTCGCTCTCAATTGCTGCTCAAGCCATGGTGCAGCTTTTGATCAGAACTTTTTATGCACTTAAAGATACCCGAACGCCTTTCTACATCACCGTCGGCACGGTAGTCTTCTTTTTCGCCGGCACCAGTTTGCTCATGTACTTGACTGACTGGGGCATAGTCGGTATTGCTGTCATTTTGGCGCTCACCGCCATTCTGGAACTGGTGTTGTTTATCGTGCTGCTGCACAAAAAAATCGGTGGTATTCTTTCCAAAAGCCTGTTGGTGCCTCAGCTCAAGATGACTATGGCCAGCTTTCTGATGGCTGTTTCACTCTACTTGCCTTTCAAAGTACTGGATGAACTGGTCTTTAATACTTCCCGAACAGTAGAACTAATCGGTTTAACGATTACCACCAGCACCATCGGCATGCTGGTTTATATTTACTTTGCTGCTCTGTTTGATATTTGGGAACTGAGAATTTTGACCACCATCATGAGGTCGCTGGGCAGATGGCAGAAAACGCTGTCTAAGTCTGAAGAAATCCTTATTGACTCAGGTGGGGAGGATGACTCACTCTAAAAATTGGTATATAGTATATATATCAATCGCCAGCCTGCGCCATGAAAAGAAAAAAGCCTGTCGCCATTAAGATTAATCTACTGCCCAAAGATCCATTTTTTGAGACTGCTATTGGCAAAACTTTGAAGTGGGCGCTGTCGGCTGGCCGCTACATTGTCATCTTTACTGAAGTGGTGGTGATTATGAGTTTCTTAGCGCGGTTTACTTTGGACCGTCAACTCACCAATATTAACACTGAAATTACAGACAACGAGGCCATCATTCAATCATATGGTGAACTCGAACAGAATTTTCGCTCTGTACAGGAAAAAACTAAACAAATTGAACAAATAAATAAGGATAAAAACTTGGTTGATATTTTCGCCTATATTTCCGAAGTCACGCCGCCGGGCATTGACGTTTCGGAATTGAGAATTCTGAAAGATGAAGTTTCTTTGGCAGGCACCACCGCTACCCAAGACAATCTTAATTTATTGATTAATAACCTGCAACTTTCGCAACACTTTTCTGATATTAGAGTAGATGAAATTAGTAATCAAGAAGAAGGCCGCCCCGGCTATGAATTCAGCCTTAAAGCTAAAACCGGACTAAGTGTGAGAGTGGTTGAGGAATCATAAAATTTAAAATCAGCAAATATGGTAACAACGAGCAGAAAAAAACAACTATCCAGCGCCCTACTTCACTTCTACCAAAATCCGGTAGCAAAAGTTTCCATGGAGTTGTTTTTATCAATCGGGCTGGTGCTTTTCTTGGGCGCTTTTGCCATCAGACCTACCTTGGTGACCATGTCTAATTTGCTGAAGGAAATTGATGACAAACGCCAGCATAACACCTTGCTGGAGAGAAAAATTGCCGCTCTCAACACTGCTCAAAATGAGTACCGCCGGGTGGAAGAACGCCTGCCTTTGCTCAACCAAGCCATTCCTGAAGAACCCGAATTGATTCACAACCTCAAAATTATTGAAAAAATTGCCGTTGATAATCAGGTAGTCATTCAAAATCTCAGCGTTAACGAAATTCCAGCAGAAGAAAACAACCAAGCAGGAAGCAGACAAAAAGAGTTAACCAATCTGCCGCTCAACATGAGTGTGATGGGAGATTATCTTGCTATCAGGGGTTTTGTTGCTGCGCTTCAGGCCAATAGGCGTGCGGTGGTGGTGGACAGTGTGACTTTTTCTCTAAGTGACAGCGACGACAATCGGGAGTTGTCAGCAAGAATGACCATGAGCTTCCCTTATTTTGGAGTAGTTGTAAAGAAATAATATGGCAAGCCAACTAACCATCGGACAAGAACTAGATAAAATCAAGCAAAACCAAACTTTTTTGGTGATTGGCGTTTTGTTATTTACCCTTTTGTTTGTCTGGGGGGCAGCCAGTCTCTTTGCTTCACAACAGCAAACTGTTATCACCGCGGCGCAAAAAGAAATGGCGGCGGCGTTGCAACCGGTGATCAATGCTGAGGTAATTGATGAATTGGCGAGAAAACCCTTTTATACCGAAAGTGAACTAACAAATTTCACAATTTACAAAATTTTGCGCGGTAGTGACGGTAATAAATATGTCGTACCAATCGAAACAGAGACAGAGGAGTTTTTGGAAAATAATTCTGAGGAAAATGTCGCAGCGGAGAGCAATGTGGAAAGTCCATTGGCTGGAGGTAGCGACACTGGTCAAGACACCAGCGACATGGTGATTAATGATTCCCCTCAAGAACAGGTTTTGCCGGCAACTCCTGAGCCGCCAACCCAACCAATAAATCCCAACCAGTCAGTCGAAAACAGTGGAGGCAATGTTGAAAATCCGATCTAGTTTGTCCTTTTTTGATAATATTCTTCGCTTCTTCTTCGCGTTGCGTTCTCGACTAATCTTCTCTAAAGTGAAGATAGGCGCGTTGACCGCTAATATTGTGATTGTGGGAATAAATGAAAAATAGTGCTCTGTCCGGCAAAATTTCACAAAAAAGAATTCCAACTATTATTGGTTTAGTGATTTTGGTGGTGGCTTTAATCGCCGGCACCCTTTTCCTTGGCGAAGGACCCGGCGTTTTTGCGCCCAGAGCGACTCCGGAAACCACGCCCAAACAAGTTCGGATTACTAACGTTACCGACCGCAGTTTCGCGGTTTCATTTCTGACTGATGAAGCCAGCACCGGGTTTGTGAAGTACGGTGCGGAATCGAAAAAACTGGATTCTCAAGCTAGTGACAACCGCGATCAAGTCAGTGGTACTGTGGGTAAGTATAAGCTGCATTATGTGACTATTCGAGGAGTTCAGCCGAGTACGCAGTATTATTTTCTAATCGGCACGGACAAAAACACTTTTGATAATAATGGCGCGCCTTTCAGCATCACCACGGCCGGCCGAGCCAACACTCCCCCGGCAGCACGCACCATTTCCGGTTCGGTTCTCACGCCTGCAGGCGCGCCAGCAGATGGAGCTATCGTTTACGTCACCGGCAGCGATATGCAAGAAATGTCCTCGCTCGTTTCTACATCCGGCAGCTGGGCCGTGCCTCTGTCTGATGCCAGAACTTCCACCGGCGCTTACGCGGAAATCCAAGACACCGATGAAATCACTATTTACGCACAAGGTGAGTCGGTCAATTTGTTCTCTACTTTTACAGCCAAAATTGCCGATGCTCATCCTTTCCCCGCTATTACTTTAGGCAGTAACGACATTGTCATGCCCGAACCTGAAGATGGGCCGCTGGCTGAAGACGCCGAGCTGGAAGATTTTGCCGATCACACTGATAATATCGATAGCACTGAAAGCGCTAATGTAACGGAAGCAATAGATGAAAATGTAGTCACTGGCCTGGGAACAGAAGCTGAAAAAGCAGTGGAACAGCCGGTTGAAGAAAATCATATTGTCGACCTCAATCTTGAAGAAGAACAAACTGTCACCACTTCCAATCCTATTATTAAGGGCCGTGTTGCTCCTTCTACTCTAGTAAAAATTACTATTAATTCAGAAAATGTAGTTGAAGCCGATCTTGTCAGTGACGAAAATGGTGAGTTTACTATCGATCTGTCCCAACTTGAAGAAAGTCTGGAACCAGGCGAACACACTGCTACCTTTACTTACACCGACGAAACTGGAGAAGAAATCACTACTACTAGAACTTTTTGGGTGACGTTGGCTGGCCTGATCCCGACAGCAGAGGCTCAAGAAAACCAAGCAGGTCAAGATGGCCCCTTCAGCACCAATAGCCCTTACCCAATGGCTACGCCAACGCCCACCCCAGAACCGACTCCAGAGTCTACACCAGATCTAACCGCCACTGAATCAGCCACGCCTGCGGCCACACCGGCCACCGACTCTGCCGAAACCAGCAAGGGCGGCGTAGCCACCGATAGCAGCTTAATGGAAGCCGGCTCGGTTGGCACTACTTTTGCCCTGATTTTTGGAGGACTGTTCTTCATTACTTCAGGTGTGTGGAGTTTCTGGATTTCCAACCAGCTGGAAAAGAGGGAAAGTTAGAACTCCTTCCATTCCCACTCACTTCCTCAGGAAAAACTTTTCAAATCACTGATCCACAAAAAAAGCGCTTGATTCTGGCCTCGACCTATCTTCACACCCAGTTGCCCGGGCATTATTGTCAGCGCTGAGGCGTTTCAAGACTCTGTTCGGGATGGAGAAGAGTTGGTTCCACCTCGCTCAGGAGACCAGAATAAAACGCTTTTTCTTTATTTGGTTTGTTAAGGTTTTTTAAACACCCTAACAGGTGAAGATACTGTCATGATTGCCAGAACTCAACATACTTAATTAGTGTCAGTAGCATCATTAAATTATGTTCAATAGACTCTTAGTACAGCTAGGCTTAACCTGTTACCAGGCTTACACCGGCTGCCTATCAATCCACCAAAGGCGGATAAACGTGGTAATCTCCCACGGGTCTTAATGAGATAGTTCATCTTGGAATGGGCTTCCCGCTTAGATGCTTTCAGCGGTTATCCCGAAGAAATGTAGCTACCCAGCAATGCGCTTGACAGCAACAACTGGAACACTAGGGATTTCCTCAATCGGGTCCTCTCGTACTACGATCAAACTTCCTCAACTATCTAACGCTGATGGCGGATAGAGGCCGACCTGTCTCACGCATGTTAATTCCCCTGTTACCAGGAGCATGGACTATACCACCACCCTATATAAGAATTTATAATATAGGGGACCGACGTATTAGCATTGAATCTAGTTCAACACTCTGACCATTCGTTACATGGTCAAGTCTCTACGGGGTCAATATTCCTTTATTTTTCAGATGGTTACGAACCACCTGAGCCAGTACTTTACGTTTTTTGGAATAATTAAGTACTCCAAATTGATCAATCATTAGCGCTAATTGCACGAAATCATGAGGTGTTTGAACTTTTTCAGAATAATCAAGAATCTTAAGCATGAGCTTTGCCTGTTTCTGTTTAAATAACAAAAACGGACTTGCTTGACTTAAAATGTAGCGAATAGACGGGCGATCACCGATTGTAAACTCGATAATGCCGTCGTTTCGCTTTCTGATATATCCAACACCTAAACGTTTTCGGAGTTGTTCAAATAGTTCAATGGCTGATTCTTTTTGGAAAAGAACGACGCAAGGAGCTACTTGAAAATCATATTTGTAGGTTTTATTTGGCTTCAGGCGAACATAAATGCTGCCATCAGCATCAAGGAAACCAGCAAAGTAAATGATTAACTCACGTTTTGTCATAGTACTGACAGGAATACGACTTCCCTCGGGATTATCCTAACACATGACAGGTTGAAATGTGCAATAGGACTTCCCCGATATGAGTCGGTTTTAGCTTTCCACATTACTGTGGAGCACCGCCATATTGACGGTCTGAACCCAGCTCGCGTACCGCTTTAATAGGCGAACAGACTAACCCTTGGGACCTCTAACCTTCCATTATTACTAATGGGGTAAGACTATACCTTTACCGTGTTCTTACTGTCGCCAGTAAGAATTTAGGTACATGCCGTATTACGAAATGGCGCCAATTTTGCTGCACTTCCATTCCGTCTCGATCATTTCTTCCAAAAAAGATTGATCTTAGTCGTTACGGGAGACGGTTTCTTGGATCTTTGACACATAGTTCTTGCGTCGGTTTTTGGACCGAACGTTGAACGATGCCAAAGTATCTGCTAATTGAGCAACACTAATGAGGTCTTGATATGTTTCGACCGGTGTTGAAAGAATGCGTAAGGCTAATTCTAATTGATTTGTTTTTCCTCGTATAAAGGGTTTAATCATTTCAAGAAAAATTAACGCATGGCGCTGATATCTCAGAATCCAATCAAAAACAGTTCTATTTTTAACAACGCGGCCAAACTGAGTGGTTTCTTTGAGCCAAATCAGGATATCCTGATCTTTTTGAGTAACTTTTATTATTACTCTAACTCTAAATTTAAACTTTTTCTCAGCATGACTTTCTATGGAGGCAATAATTGCTCCATCTGCGTCTATCAGACCTGCCATATATGCTCGATTAACTTCAGAAACAGTCTTTCCCACGGTATTAACCAATCTACCTGGAACCTGCAAATTTTACAAGTTCCTTTCGCCTTGGCGATTGGCCTTCACCGTTTTGAGCATGTTTAATTACCCTGACGTTTCCGCCAGGGAAAGAAGTTATTTGGTTTTCTTCAGCCCCAGGATGCGATGAGCCGACATCGAGGTAGCAAACCGCTCCGACGCTAGGGACGCTTAGGAGCGATGACTCTGTTATCCCCGAGGTAACTTTTATCCGATAAGCCCGGCACCTTCCACAAAGTGCACGAGGATCACTATAACCTGCTTTCGCA
>CAZWKL010000003.1:0-105033 GCA_964633875.1 uncultured Pseudomonadales bacterium | reverse complement strand
CTAGTTGACTAATTCTACTTAGAATCTGTGTCAACTATAAGGGGAGCAGGTCAGCCGTCACTTTTTCTGCCGCCTTTTCGTCTTCTAATCGACTCAGCGTCAGGTGAGGGGTAAACGAATCAAAAACTTCCGGGTACCCATACTTTTTAATATATTCTTGTTGTTGATCAGAGTATTGTTTTAACTCCTCGGAATCCGAGTACTTTTCTCTAAGGTGGTTTTCTCTGAACGGATTCAGTTTATTCACAATGCTTTTATGGAGAGCTAGCCATTCTGTTGTTTTTTTAAAAGCAATATCAATATATCCAAGATGGAAGCGAATCTCTATAGGATGAACTATAAAAGCTGAGTTGTCTTTAATAACTAGGCCCACTTTTTCTAGAACCCCATCGGTGTTCTTGCTTGGATATTCAGGAGAATAGAGAGTAATGTGAGGAATAAAGCTAATGCCATCCAAAACAAAATGGGCCTGATTACCTTTGCTAATTTCTCTACTTAACTTAATCGCTTCTCTAAAAATATTCTCAGGAAGTTTAACTGCAATATTGATTCTTTGATAATCGTTAGACATTTGTTGAATCAATTTTACAACTGACCGAATTTAAAAACCATCTCAGAACTATTGATTTTTGTTCGTTTCCAAAGGTTTTTTGGTAAACTCAAGCGAAACCGCTTTGATTCATGCTAGAATTATTAGCATCATATATTATAAAAACTTAAAAAAATATGAATTACACCGATTTCATTTCTCATACTCTAAAAGAGGCGGCCAAGATAGCGAATGACAATTTTGGCAAAGTTTCATCAATAGCTACAAAAGCTGGTGACAATAATCAGGTCTTAACTGAAACAGATTTGGCGGTTGGTAAGCTTATAGTACAGAAAATTCAAGAATTATTTCCTGACTACAATATTATTGACGAAGAGGCTGGAGTTATAGATAAGAAATCAAAGTATACTTGGGTAGTTGATCCTATTGATGGAACCAGTAATTTTGCCAATGGCCTTCCAACCTACGGCATCATGATTGGTCTCTTAGAAGAGGATCAAGCTATTGTTGGCGGCATTGTTCTTCCTGCTTTTGATCAACTCTATGTTGCCCAAAAAGGTGCGGGCGCGTTTTGTAATGGCCAAAAAATTCGAGTAACATCTGAAACCAAGTTGCTTTCGTCTTTAGTTGCCTATGGAATTGATGGGCATCAAGAAGAACCTCAAAAAACTATAAAGGAAGCTGAAATTCTGGCAAAGATTATCTTAAATATCAGAAACCTGAGAACCACAAATAGTGCCTACGATATGGCACAAGTACCCGCGGGACGTTATGGGGCCTTTCTAAACCAAACAACGAAAATTTGGGATAATGTGGCGCTCCAACCAATAGTTGAAGAAGCGGGTGGAGTGGTGACAGATTTTTGGGGCAAACAAATGGACTACTCAAATCCTCTAACCAGGGCTCAGGAAAACTATACTATTTGTGCCGCAGCGCCTGAGTTACACAAAGAGCTTCAAAAGATAATCCATAGTTGATGAGTTAAGAAGATTGGAACTGGTAACGATACAGTACTCGAACCTAAAAGAACTTCTTACACCTGATATTATACTTGAGCTCCAAGTTCTTAAAGATCACCTGGGTATTAAATCACTTGCTCACTTGTAGCATTGATATTGATCAACTTAGATTGATGAGTTCGAAATATACTAGTACCATTGTACTCTAAAATTTCGGTGGGACTATCATGCCCACAAAAGATAAATTTAGGCTTGTTTGTATCGACATATTGTCTTACAGCCTTTGAACCAACATGGACCTCATCACCCGGGGTATCTAATAACCCAAAAGGGGCAGCATGCAGTAGTAACATATCGACATACGGAAAGGTGGCTAAATCCCGTTGTGCTTCTTCTTCTGTAAACTGTGGACCGCCGCCCGACTTATAACGCAAACAACCTTGGTATCCTCCTATGAGAAGGTCTTTCCATTTATATATCTTCAAGTGAACATTAAGTATGCCTAATTGCTCTAAATAACCAGGGTTGCAATGATTACCATATACTCCAAAAGATGGTTTTTGCGAAATGATAGATTCGATTTCACGAAAGTCAAAGATTGATAAATCACCTGTAGAAAAAAGCATATCTGATTGGAGGAATAGCTCTTTTAGATTTGGCTCGCTTTGATCAGAATAATGAAGTATTTTCATATTGAGTCTGCTCCAGCTGTTTTAGCACTAACTTTTCGCTCCCATATGGAGCTGGTAACGGTACTCAGCTCGAACCACTTTAGCCTGGGTGGCTATATCATACCAGATCTTTTTTCTCAGCTCCAATCTCTTAAAGAGCATATGGGTATTGATTCTTTTGCCACTTATCAATAGCTCCATACTCAATATCTTACCCTTTGATACCACCTCTACACAAGTTGATTACTGTAACTTTCTCTTTCCTTTTTGAATAATTTATCACAGCTTGTTTTATACAATTTAGGACTTGATTTCCTACTTTGTATAATGTATACTCTAGCTATGATTATTAGAAACGCCGAAACTAAAATTATTGAATTGAGTGGGAAATATCCAGTTTTATTAGTAACTGGCCCCAGGCAATCTGGCAAAACCACCTTAGTAAAAAAGCTTTTCCCCAATCATATATATAAAAATTTAGAAAATCCTGATCAGAGAATCGCTGCTAAAGACGACCCAAAAAGATTTCTCGAACTGGGTACTGGTAATCGGATTATTATCGATGAGGTTCAGGAGGTTCCAGAACTCACATCGTATATTCAGGTTGAAGTTGATGAACAACCAATAAACTCTCAATTCGTCTTAACCGGATCTCAAAATTTTCAAATCTCACAAACTGTTTCTCAATCACTCGCTGGTCGAGTGGCTCAGTTTGAACTTTTACCACTGACCTACTCTGAGCTATCTTCGTTCAAAAATGTATCTTTGGATCAACTATTATTATCAGGTTCTTATCCTGGTAAATATACCAGAAACATTAACCAGACTGATTTCTACAGGGATTATGTTAACACTTATATCACCAGGGATGTGAGAACCTTGCAGAATGTCGGAGATTTATCCAATTTTTTGAGATTTATGCAACTTGTAGCTGGAAGAGCAGGTCAACTTTTTAATGCAAATGAGTTGGGTAGTGCAGTAGGCGTTGATTATAAAACCATTCAAAAATGGCTATCGGTGCTTGAAGCTAGCTACATTGTCTTCAGGTTAGAGCCGTATTATGAAAATTTTGGCAAACGGTTGATTAAAAGCCCTAAGCTTTATTTTTACGATACTGGCATATTAAATTATCTGCTGGGAATAGATTCTACCAAAGAACTACAAACTCACCCGAGCTACGGCAGTATTTTTGAAAACTTCATAATCGCTGAAAAATTAAAAACTATCGCCAATACCAGAGCGAATGAAAAAATATATTTCTGGCGGGACAACAATGGTGTGGAAATTGATTTGCTTGTAGATAAAGGTTTGACTAAGGACTTAGTAGAAATTAAAAGCTCTCAAACATTTCAACCCAGTATGTCTACTAATATTAAAAACGTGATACCAATCCTGTCAGTCAAATATCAAATAGATAGCTTCATCGTTTATCAGGGCAGTTTTGAGCAGAAAATTCGAGATGTAGAATTAATGAACTGGAAAAGTTTTACGAGTCATTATGAATAACGTCAAACCAACAATTCTCATCACTGGGGCCAGCTCGTATGCAGGAGCTCGCATCTACTTTGATCTCAAAGACAAGTACAATCTGATCGGTACTTACTTCAATAACCCACTTTCTGATTCTTTTCTTAAACTCGACCTGTCTGATAGAGACGCTGTTGCCCAATTCTTCGCTGATAAAAAGCCAGACATTATTGTCCATGTTGCTAACTTTCCTAGTCCAAGGAGTGCACTAGGTAACGAAATGAATTTCACCAAACTTAATGAAACCTCGACAGAATACATTGTTGAAGCATGCAATAGTATCGGTGTAAAAGTCGTTTTCATCTCCTCGCAAGCTGCCAATAACCCTGACAACATCTATGGTCGATTAAAAGTGAAATCGGAGGAATTGGTTAAAGGGGTAAAGGCTGGATACTTGATTCTGCGACCATCTTTAATGGTGGGTTTTAGTCCCAACACTACTAACCCTAGACCGTTTAACCGCATTCTTAGTTGCCTCGATAATAGATCAGTTGTCGGTGAATTTGATACTTCATGGAAGTTGCAACCCAGCTACGTTGGCTATTTATCTCAGACAATTGAAAAGGTTATTCAAAACAACATCTGGAATAAAACTATTCCTATATTTATTAACGAAGTAGTAACTCAGTACAGAATCGCCCACGACATTCTGGCACCATTTGGAGTAACGGTTGCGGAGGTAGATCAGCAGATGGATATTCCTCTCAGTCCAGAAGAATTAACCGACATGAATAACCTGGAACTGGCTCCAAATACTTACAAGGAAATGATCGAGTTGATTGTTGAGGAAATTAAAAACAGAGCTACCTTCAAACTATGATGATATCGAGATCAAAAGATCGGTACTGCGCATTCTCGGCTCGAACCTGAAAATAGATTGAAACACAGGGATAATCAGGTTCTTTCGCCTTCTCATTCCCATATGGAGCGGGATACGGGAATCGAACCCGCTTCTCCACCTTGGGAAGGTGGCATACTACCAGTGTACTAATCCCGCGCTGCAGAAAATTACCCATATTGTAACAAAAAAAGAGAGGAGAGGGCGCCGGGGTTTGGGGCCGCGATTATTTCTGGCAACTGCCCGCAGCTCAGGCAATCCCAAAAAAAACCACAGTCAAACCTTAAGGCTCGCTCTCCTCATCTTCAGGCTCCTCCACTCGCCTCTCCGGCCCACACCATTCAATAGTGTGGGTCAAAAGTAAGGCGGCCAGAAGAGCCAGGACTATCAGGATTTCATACTCCACGATAGTCACCTCCTTTTTTTTATTGGAAGTTACGTCAAAATACCATGAAAAACCGGGTGCTAAAACTGCCTTTTTCTATAACAAAAAGGGTCTGAAAGTTAGGTATTAACGGGTAAAACACCAATGCATTAATCCTGGCGACCCCGAACGGATTCGAACCGTCGATCTCCTCCGTGACAGGGAGGCATGTTAACCGCTACACCACGGGGCCATTTCCATTTCGTTGTTAAAGCTCAAACAACTGCTTGAGAGATGTGATTATACGATATTTTACCCAGTTTTGCCAAATTGAAACACTAGCACAACGCCAATGTTTTCTTTACTGTACTCAAACACGGTCTATATAGTATCATACAAGTATCAGCTAAATATTACGCGAAAGGAAAATATGACTCCCATTATTCTGATCGGCATTGTTTTGCTTGGCTTGGTTTTCTATGCCATCGGCATCTACAACACTCTCCAAAGACTGAAAACTCAAATTGTGGCCAGTATTCAGGAGATTGGCAACCAGCTCAAAAGGCAGGCTTCTTTGATTCCCAACTTGGAAACTTCGGTTAAAAGCTATCTCAAACATGAAAAAGGTATTTTTGAAATGCTGACTGAGGCTCGTAAGTCGGTGGCGGCCGCTCAGGAATCAGGCGACGCTACTACTATCGATGACGCTATCGCCAAGATTCAAAATGTTGTTCCCAGACTGCAAGTGGCGATCGAGGATAATCCCGAACTCAAAGCCGACACTACGGTCACTAAATTTATGGACGAACTGACTGACACCGCCGACAAACTGATGTACGCCCGCCGTTCGGTCATCGATCTCACCCAGATGTACAACGAGAAGTTGGTGATGTTCCCATCTAATTTGGTAGCAGGCGCGTTTGGCTTCAAACCTGAAAAAGGTCTGGAAACGCCTCAAGCCGGGGAGCACGTGACGGTTTCAGCCAGCGAGATGAAGGATCCCAAAGTCAATCTCGATAAATAAAACTGCCCTCTAGAATTATTATGACTCACTATCAGCTTGTTGCCAGCAACAAACGTAAGTCGGTGCTGATTATCGCCGGCTTTGTGATTTTTATTGTCGGCGCGGCCTACGCCATGACCCAGGCTTTTGGCTTTGGCTTGGACTTGGTGGGGATGGCGTTGATTTTTTCCGGCTTGATGTCTTTCGCTTCGTACTGGTGGTCGGATAAGATTATTTTGTCCATTTCCGGCGCCAAAGAAGCCAAGCGTGATCAGCACTTTGATTTTTTCACGGTGGCGGAAAATATTGCTCAAAGTCAAAGAATGCCACGGCCCAAGCTTTATGTGATTGAAGACAGCGCTCTGAACGCTTTTGCCACCGGCAGAGATCCTCAGCACGGGGTGGTGGTGGCTACTACCGGTTTGCTGGCTAAACTGAACAGGGCAGAGCTGGAAGGGGTGGTGGCGCATGAGCTTTCACACATTAAAAATTATGATGTTCGGCTGATGTCGATTGTCACTATTTTGGTGGGGTTTGTGGCGCTGCTGGCAGATTGGATGTTGCGGGCGAGTTTTTGGGGTAGCGGCAATCGTAATAACAACCGCTCCGGCGGCCAACTGCAAGTGATTTTTATGGCAGTAGGTCTGCTGCTGGCTTTGCTCTCACCTCTGATTGCTCAAATTATTCAGTTGGCCATCTCCAGAAGGCGGGAGTTTTTGGCTGATTCTTCCGCGGCCGGCATGACCAAAAATCCTGAGGGTTTGGCAAAGGCGCTGGAAAAAATCAGCTCAGATCACCAGCCGCTTAGAGCCGCCAACAAAGCTACTGCTCATTTATACATCAGCAATCCGCTCAAGGATGCAAGGGGAGCGGCTCATTGGTTTGCCGGACTTTTTCAAACTCATCCTCCGGTGGCGGAAAGAATTCGGGCCTTGCGCTCCATGATTACTTAAAGGATTTATGTCAAACAAAATTTCTACTGCTCAAGTAAAACACATCGCTGCTCTGGCGAACATTCCGATTACGGAAAGTGAAGAAGCTCAGTTAGCAGCGGCTTTTAGCGAAACTTTGGCAACGGTGAGTGAGCTAATGTCGGTGAAAGTTGAAGGAGTTGAGCCAACTCATCAAGTCACTGGCCTGCAAAATGTTTGGCGGGAAGATGAGGTTGATCAAAAAAGCATGCTCACTCAAGAAGAGGCGCTGGCCAATGCCAAGAATACTCATCAGGGATACTTTGTGGTGGAACGAATTATTGATGAGTCGTAATTGAACGGAAAAATCTATGTCACAGGCAAAATTAACTCTCAAACAGGCGCTGGCAGGCTTAGAAGCCGGCGAGTTTTCACTTTCTGAAATATATAAGGATGTAAACAAAGCCGTTCAAACTGATAATAGTCAGCTCAATATTTACTTAACTCTAAACGAAAAAGCCGAGGTTGAGGCGGCCAATCTTGGCAACTTACCGCTCAAAGGCTTACCGATCGCCGTGAAAGACAACTTCCTAACTAAGAACTTGCGAACCACCGCCGCTTCCACCGTCTTGGACGAGTTTGTGCCACCCTTCGAATCAACCGCCACCGCAAAATTAAAAGCGGCCGGAGGAGTAGTTTTGGGCAAAACTAATCTTGATGCCTGGGCGCATGGATCTTCAACCGAAACTTCCCAGTACGGCAGAACTCTCAATCCGCGCCATCCCGATTACTTACCCGGTGGTTCTTCAGGCGGCAGTGCCGCAGCCGTGGCGGCCGATTTTTGTATTGCCGCCTTGGGAACTGAAACAGCCGGTTCGATCAGACAACCTGCCGCCTGGTGTGGCGTGGTTGGCTTGAAACCCACCTACGGCCGGGTCAGTCGCTACGGAATTGTACCGATGGCTTCTTCCACCGATTCTCCAGGTACACTCACCAAAACCGTCGAAGACAGCGCTATTTTGCTCAACTACCTGGCTGGCCACGATAAAAAAGACTCCACCACCGGCCCACAACCAGTCCCAGACTTCACCCAAGCTCTAAACACCGATATTAGCGGCCTCAAAATTGGCTACCTCTACCATGATCTTGAGGGACTGGAAATCGTTAATCCCGTCATTGAAGAACAACTGAAGGTTCTGGAAAAACTGGGAGTCAAAGTGGAAAAAGCCAGCGCTATGGATCCCAAACACGCTATCAGTGTTTACACAATTGTCCAGCGCGGCGAAGTCAGCAGCAATTTGGCCCGTTTTGATGGCATCCGTTATGGCAACGACCGCTCGTTCTTTGGTGATGAGGCCAAACGCCGAATTATGCTTGGCACTTACACCCTGAGCAAAGGTTATGCCGATCAATACTACAACACCGCTCAAAAGGTCAGAACTCTTTTTCTTCAAGATTTCGAGAGACTTTTTGCCACTTATGACGTACTAATCAGCGCCACTTCACCCAATTATGCCAAAAAAATTGGCGCTACTGAGGGAACGGCCATGTTCGGCGAGCTTGAAGACATGCTGTTGGAGCCCAGTTCCATTTCCGGTTTGCCGGGCATCAACATCCCTTGCTATCACGATCAAAAAACCAACCTCTTTTTAGGGATGAATATCGTTGGACCCATGTGGGAGGAAGCTAGAGTCATCGCGGTCGCGGCTGCTTTTGAAAAAAACACCCCCTGGAATAGTTGGAGGAACGCCTCATGACCAAGCTCGATCACTACAAACTCATCTGTGGCCTGGAAGTCCACGCCGAGCTCAAAACCAACTCCAAAATGTTTTGCGGCTGCAAAAATGATCCGTTCGGAGCGACAAAACCCAACAGCTACACTTGTCCGGTTTGCTTGGGCTTGCCCGGCGGCTTGCCGGTAGCCAATAAAAAAGCCATCGAGTGGACCATCAAACTCGGTTTAGCTTTAGGCTGCAAGATCAATTTATTTTCCAAGTTCGACCGCAAGAATTACTTCTACCCCGATCTGCCTAAGGGCTACCAAATCAGCCAGTATGATCTGCCTTTTTGCTACGATGGCTTGGTAGAAACAAGCGAGGGTCTGGTGAGAATCACCAGAATTCATCTGGAAGAAGACACCGGCAAACTGCTCCACAAAGAAGTAGCCGGCAAAAAAGTTAGTCTGATTGATTTCAACCGCAGTAGCGTGCCGCTGATTGAGATTGTCACTGAACCGGACATCACTTCTCCCACTCAGGCCAAGGAGTACGGCAAAAAAATCCGCCAAATCCTGCGCTACCTGGAAATTGCCGACGCGGACATGGAGCAGGGCGGTATGCGGTTGGAAGCTAATATTTCCTTGGCTAAAACCGATGCCAACGATCTGCCAACCTACAAAGTCGAAGTCAAAAACATCAACTCCTTTAGATTTATGGAAAATGCGATCAAGTACGAAATGGAGCGGCACGCCGCACTGCTGGAAAAAGGAAAAACACCGGCCCAAGAAACTCGCGGCTGGAATCCCACCACCGGCAAAACTTTCCCTCAGCGCACTAAAGAAACGGCTGAAGATTACCGCTACTTCCCCGATCCTGATTTGCCGCCCATTGTCTTCAGCAAAGCCCAAATTGAAACCATCCGGCAGTCTATTCCTGAGCTGGCCGATGAGAAAGCCCGGCGCTGGCAAAAAGAGTTCGACATCGAGCCTAGGTACGCGACCATGCTCACTGCCAACCGCCACAAAGCCGAGTGGCTGGAAACAGTTTTTGCCAGCGCCCAAGCAACTGACACAACCCCCAATCAGCTGGCCAAAGCCATCATCAATAAAAAAATCGAAATTAAGAAGGGCGAGGCTGCCAACAAGGTCATCGCCCGTTATCAAAAACTCACCGCTACCGACAACGTCACTGAAGAAGAGTTGCAAACCGCGATTGCCAAAGTAGTACAGGCCAACACCGAGGCTGTAACTAGATTTAAAAATGGCGAAACCAAACTCCTCGGCTTCTTCATGGGCCAAGTCATGCGGGAGTTGGGGAAAAAAGTAGATGCACCTGCACTTCGCCAAAAGCTTTTGCAAGAAATTGCCTAGCTTTTTACCTCCCTAGAAACTCGACGATTTTCCTGCTAGGATACCACTAAACTATGGCTCACAAACAAAAGTTTGTTCATCTTCACGTCCACACTGAGTACTCGATGCTCGACGGCCTTTCTAAGTTGCCTCAGCTGGTAGCCAAAGCCAAGGAAAACGGGCAGGAGGCGCTGGCTATCACTGACCACGGCGGCATGTATGGGGCGCTGCATTTTTACAATGCTTGCAGAAATAATGACATCAAACCGATTATCGGCTGCGAGTTTTATATGGCGGCCGAAAATCGCGCCAACAAACAAACCCGCATGGGTGCTGATCAGTATCACCTAACTATTTTGGCCAAAAATTTCAAGGGTTACCAAAACCTTAACCAACTGGTCACTATTGCTAATTTTGAAGGTTTTTCCTACAAGCCTCGCATCGATGAAGAAGTGTTGTTTCAACATAGCCAAGGCTTAATTGTCACCAGCGGCTGTCCGTCGAGTATTTTCAACCAACTGATCAGAGATGGTAAACTCGAGGAAGCCGAAGAGCGGCTGCTCAGATTCAAAAAACATTTCAAGGGCGATTTTTACATCGAAATCCAACAACACCCCAACATTGATTTCCTACCTGAACTCACTAAAAACCAAGTGATGTTGGCTCGCAAACTTGATATCCCCCTGGTGGCCACCAACGATGTTCATTATGTGGAAAAATCTGAGGCCGCCGCCCAAGACGCCCTGCTGTGTGTGCAAACCCGCAAGCTTATTGCCGACAAAAAACGGATGACCATGATGGACTCACCTGATTTTTACCTCAAAACCACAGAAGAAATGGTGGAGCTATTCAAAGATTACCCCGAGGCTATCGCCAACACTGTAGCCATTGCCGAAAAATGCAACGTCAAAATCCCCACCGGCCAGCTGATTTTTCCTAATTACCCGCTGCCAAAAGGGGAAACTTTGGAAAGTTATCTCAAAAAGCTCACTTATGAACAGGCAAAAAAGCGCCTTGATAAGATTGATCAGGAAATTACTGAGCGGCTTGACTATGAGCTCAGCATCATCAACGACAAAGGCTATGCGGCCTACTTTCTCATCACCCAGGATTTTGTTAACTGGGCCAAGGATCAAGGTATCGCTGTGGGACCGGGGCGGGGGTCGGCCGCCGGCTCACTGGTTTCCTACTCCCTGGGCATCACCGACATTGATCCGCTCAAACATGGCCTGGCCTTTGAGCGCTTTCTCAATCCGCAACGCCCGACTCCGCCGGACATCGACCTCGACTTTGCCGATACCCGCCGTGATGAAGTCATTCAATACGTGGCCGATAAGTACGGCCATGATCATGTGGCTCACGTCATTACTTTTGGAAGAATGGAGGCCAGAGTGGCTGTCCGTGATATTGGCAGAGTGCTGGGCATGCCTTACGAAGAGCCGGATAAAATTGCTAAGCTGATCCCCAACAATCCAGCCAAAAAAACCCCCCTCAAACAAGCCATCCAAGAGGTACCGGAACTACAGCAGTACTATCAGCAACCCAAATTCAAAAAACTGCTTGATTTAGCCATGCAAGTTGAGGGCAGTGTGAGGCACTCTTCCGTCCATGCTGCCGCTATTATTATTACCGACAAGCCGCTCTCCAACTACGTGGCCACTCAACAAGATACCCGTTCGGGCAAAACTATCACTCAATATGATATGTACGCTCTCGACTGTAACGTCGATGACGACGCTATTGGCCTGCTCAAATTCGACTTTCTCGGGCTCAGGAACCTCTCAATCATCCAGCACGCCCTTGGTTTGATTGAGCAGTATCACCGGAAAAAAATCGAGATCAACAACATTCCGCTCGACGACAAGAAAACTTTTGAGCTGCTGTCTCGCGGCGATACTTCCGGCGTTTTCCAGCTTGAGTCTGCCGGCATGAGGCGGGTAGCCAGAAGCCTTCAACCTAGCCAGTTCTCAGACATTACCGCTATGGTGGCGCTTTATCGCCCGGGCCCGATGGAACTTATCCCCAGGTTTATTGAGGGCAAACACAATCCCGATACCATTGAGTACCCCCACGAATCACTTATTCCGGCACTTGAGGAAACCTACGGCATTATGGTCTACCAGGAGCAGATCTTGCTGATTGCCAACATTATGGCTGGTTACAGTCTGGGTGAGGCCGACATTCTCAGAAGAGCCATTGGCAAAAAAAAGAAAAAACTGCTCGACAAGAACAAGAAAAATTTCATTTCCCAATCAATTGAAAAAGGCTACCAAAAAGCAACGGCTCAAAAAGTCTGGGAGTACATCGAGGCTTTCGCCAATTACGGTTTTAACAAAGCTCACGCGGCCAGCTACGCCATGATCGCTTACCAGACCGCCTATCTTAAAGCCAATTATCCGGTCGAGTACATGACGGCTTTAATGAGTGTTGAGTCCGGCTCACACGGCATGAACCGCGACCAAAAAGTAGCGGTAGCGATTGAGGAAAGCAAGGGCATGGGCATCAAGGTTTTGCCTCCCGATCTGAACAAGTCTGATGACGACTTTACCATCGAAACCGATGAGCACTCGCTGCAAAAGAAAGCTATTCGCTTTGGTCTGAACGCTATTAAACACGTCGGCAGCGCGGCCATTGACAACATTCTGGCCGTGAGAAAAGAGGTGGGGAGCTTCACCTCTCTCACTCAATTTATTCACAAAACTGATGGCCGGAAAGTTAATAAAACTTCTCTTGAATGCTTGATTAAAGTTGGCGCTATGGACACTTTTGGTACTCGCTCCAGCATGTTGGAAAGTCTGGAATCTATCCGCAATAAAGCCTCGCAGTTGCAGTCGGAAATTGACGGCCAGGACATGCTTTTCACCGATGTGGTCAACATTGACGAAATGATGCAGGACACTTTTCCGCAAATCGCGGAGTATCCCAAACAGGAGCTGCTTTCTTTTGAAAAAGAGCTGCTCGGGCTTTATCTCACCGATCACCCCATGGCTCACTCGCTCAACCTGGTAGAAAAGAAAATTAACAAAAAGATTGCTGATCTTGATCACACCATTCACACCGGCCAGCAGTTTTTATTTGGCGGCGTAGTGACTAGATTTCGAGAAGTTAATACCAAAAGATCCAATCAGCCAATGGCTTTCATCACTCTTGAGGATACTAGCGGCAGTATTAATGTCGTGGTTTTCCCCAAACTCTATGAGGAAAATAAAGCTTTGCTGGCAGAAGATGCGGTGCTGCTGATCAAAGCCAAAGTGGATTACAGAGAAGAAGAGTTGCAACTGATCGCTGAAAGCATTGCTTCTCCAGGTGGGATGGAATTGGATCATGCAGACTCAGAACTCCATCACGAAGTCTTTGTGCCTCGAAAAACCAGTAAATCTACTTTGGAAAAACTGGGCCAGCTGTTGAAGGGCAACCCCGGCGATGATTCGGTGGTGGTGTTGATTCCCAACGGCGGTAAACCTCACAAAATGCGACTGCCGTATGGCGTTAATTGGAATGAGAAGTTAGAAAAAGAGATTGAAAGTTTGTTGACTTAAAATTATTCAGTCTTTTCAGCGGTGATGGTTGTTGCGCCGTCTCTATCGCTTTTTATTTTGATTTTATAATAAAAAATTATTAATGAACCAACAGCGCCAGCAAGAACAAAGGCCTTGAGCATTTTTCTTACTTGCTCTTTTTGATCACTACTCAAACCTTCGGCAACTGCTAAAAAAGCATTGATCGCGGCTATATTGGTGGGACCGCTGTACTCTTTTTTTTCTGGCATCTTCTCAATTCTAAAATCTAGATAAATAGAACCTACATCATACCACAATAAGCTTATAATTTTCCCTCTTTTTCTGCGGCACACTTCAAAGTATAATTTGGCTCCATGAGCAATCATGGATCTTCAGCTTCCCAGGGTAACACCAAGTATGTTTTTGTCTCAGGCGGGGTTTTGTCTGGTTTAGGGAAAGGTATTACCAGCGCTTCTCTGGGGATGCTACTCAAAAATCGCGGCTACAGCGTCACCAACATCAAATGCGAAAACTACCTCAATCTTGATTCGGGTAATATTAATCCCGTCGAACACGGCGATGTTTTTCTTTGTGAGGATGGCTTGGAAGCTGATCTGGACCTGGGCTCATACGAGCGCTTCTTGGGTCAAGAAGTGGGGACGGCTAACTTCACTACCCTCGGGCAAATTTATTACAACGTTATCGACAACACTCGCAATCTCAAGTACGATGGCGCCACTGTAGACGCCTGGATTTACATTCCTCAAGAAGCAATTCACAGGATCACCCAAGCAGGCGAAGGGTTTGATATCTGTCTGGTTGAGCTGGGCGGCACTGCCGGCGAGTACCAAAACGTGATTTACTACGAAGCTTACCGCATCATGAAGCTGCAGAATCCTGAGGACGTTATTCACGTTCATGTGACTTATTTCCCCAATCCTTCCCACATCAACGAGCTGAAGTCCAAACCGACTCAGCTTTCGGTGAAAACTCTTAATTCCATGGGTATTCAGCCTGATTTCGTGGTGGGCCGGGGTGAGTTCATGATCGACGACAAGCGCAAAGAAAAAGTGGCTTATTATTGCAACATGAATAAGGAAGACGTCATTTCCAATCCGGATCTAAATACTATTTATGAAGTACCCCTGGTGTTGGCAGCCCAAAATTTTGACACCAAGGTGCTGGAAAAACTTGGCCTGGAAGAAAACAAAGCCAAACTGCACGATTGGGAGGAGTTTGTCCATAAAATTACTGCCAAAAAGAAGCATCAGGCTAGCATTGCCATTATTGCCAAGTACATTGCCACCGGCGATTTTGAACTTCAAGATTCTTATGTTTCGCTGGTAGAATCACTTAATTTTGCCAGCTGGAACTATGACATTGGTTTGGAAATTGTCTTTATTAATGCCGAAGAACTGGAAAGAGGTGAGAAACAGGCTCTGGAAAGCCTGGAAAAGGCTCAGGGCATTATTGTGCCGATTGGTTGGGGCGAGCGGGGTGTGGAAGGCAAAGTTCAGGCCATTAAGTTTGCCCGGGAAAACAAAGTGCCTTACTTAGGTCTTTGCTACGGCATGCAGTTGGCTTCAGTAGAGTTTGCCCGCAACGTAGTCGGGCTGGAAGACGCTCACACTACTGAAGTGGCGCCGGAAACTCCTCATCCAATCATTCACGATATTCCTTTTGAGGAAAAGTACCAGCGCATTAAAGGTAAAGGTGCCAGCATGCGTCTGGGCGCTTATGATTGCGTGCTCAAAGAAGGAACGCTGGCTCATGCTATCTACAAAAAACACCGGGGGTTTAAAGATCAAGCCATCAACCTGATTTCTGAAAGGCACCGCCACCGGTTTGAGTTCAACAACGATTATCGCGCAGCGCTGGAAGAGGCCGGTTTTGTCATTTCCGGCACTTCACCGGATGATTTTTTCGTAGAAATGATTGAATTACCTCAAGATAAACACCCGTTTTTCCTGGCTACTCAAGCTCATCCGGAGTATAAATCCCTGCCGCTCAAACCCCACCCGATTTTTGTTGAGTACCTGCAAGCCGTTCTCAAAAACAGCTAACGACAAATCAGGTTGCAATTCTTGGGGTCTTTCAGTAGAATATAACCCCTGATTGGACGCCGGAAGAATAGGGGCGTGATCGGTAAATAAGCGAATTAAGCGAAAGAAATTATGGCACAATACTTTAAGTACCAAGACCAAACCATTGCTTCGGGCGATACCGTCAGAATTCATCAGGAAGTGATTGAGGGAGACAAGAAGAGAATTCAGATTTTTGAAGGCATCGTCATTGCTATCAAAAATAGAGGCACCAATAAATCCTTTACTGTCAGAAAAATTGGCGCCAACAACATTGGAGTGGAAAAAATCCTCCCCGCAAATCTACCTACAATCAAGAAAATTGAGGTAAAACGTAAAGGTCATGTCAAACGCAGCAAACTTTACTACCTCAGAGACAGGGTCGGCAAAGCCGCCACCCGGATTCGCGAGAAGAGCGCTAACGTCGCGGCAACTCAAGAAGCATAATTTCCGGTCAGGGCAGGTAGGAGAAATTGCGGCCGCCAAGTATTTGCAAAGGCGCGGTTATCAAGTTCTAGAGAAAAATATTCAGGTTGGCCGCTTTGAAATCGACATCATCGCGCTCGACAAAAAACATCAAGAACTGGTCTTTGTTGAGGTTAAAAACAGAAAAAACTCACGGCACGGCCACCCGAGCCAGGCTGTTGACGCAAAAAAGCTTTATAAAATGGCCGCGGCTGCCGAAATGTATCTGAGACGGCAACGTTTGCAGCAGGATTACCGTTTTGATATCATTGCTGTGTCTGGTAATAAAATAGAGCACTTTGAAAATATCAGCTGGAATTTTTAAGTTTCAGCAGCTAAGCAAATTAACAACCGGCAGAGGTATTAATACCTTGCAGCCGGCGAGAAATATTTTACGAATGCGAACTTTCAGCTTGTCCGAGAGAGCATGAGTAGAATGTTTGAGCCGGCCCCATCGTCTAGCGGTTAGGACGCAGGGTTTTCATCCCTGAAACCGGGGTTCGATTCCCCGTGGGGTCACACGATAAATTTGATAACCCAATTTGCCCACTTGGTACTTAACGCTTGGATTTTTATGTCACACCAATACGCAAAAGAATGTGCGGCAAAGTATATCGGGTCAACTTTAGAATCTCCTTACACTGTACATAAAAACAGAACAATTGCTGAATTATTGGCTGAATTATTAAGAAAAATTGAAGTCCCAACTGTTTTTGATTTGGGAGGCAATGTTTCAGGTCTGATTAAAAAACAGGGCTCATTAAGATTTCAATTAGAGCAAGTGAGTATTAAGTACTATTCTCTTGATCTTGTTCCGGAATATTTCAGTATTGCCTTCGCACAATCATTGGGGGTAGAAAATGACAACATCTTTGGAAATCGAATAGGCGTTGTAGGGGACCTTAGATCATTGCCAATGGCTTCTCAGTCATTAGAAGCTGTTGTAGCGGCTGATGTCATTGAGCACATTCCCAACCCAAGCAATCCAATCAGCGAAATAAAAAGAGTGCTGCAACCTGAAGGTCTTGGTGTCATCGTAGTTCCATCATTATATAAATTAGACACTATAAACGCTCCTTATATTAGAGAAAAAAGATATTCGTCTCACGCAAATAAATTTACTTTTTCAGAGTGGATAAGCATCATTCAAGATAGCGGCCTGACTATTGACATGAATCTTTCCAGACCATTAGGAATACTTTCTGGCTTGCTTTATATGACCTGGTTAGATTCAAGATTTGTACCACAAAAAGACTCTAAAGAATCAGAAGAAATCTTTTCTGATCAGGCAAATTTATTCAAAGAAATAAAAAGGATTGTTAGTTCATTTGATCCTGAAATGGATAATTATCTCCTGCAACACCCGCATGAAATGGATGATCTGGCCGAAATGATAAAAAACGGAGAAATTGTAGCTCTAATTGCCAAAATAAGACAGCTGTTACTAGATCGTTTAGAGTGTGAGCAGGTTTCTTTGTTTGATGAAATGTTGTGCATATTACAAGAAACTAATTTTGACCGGCCATCTTTGTCAAAAATTCAAAGCGCTGTTTCAGAAAACGGCAATTTCTTTTTAGGAAACTCGGTATTATTGATCGTAAGAAATAACTAGTTCATGTTATACTGCTCCACAAAGTGAGCGATAGTCCTGAATACCTCCATTTCACCCCCAAAGCTGAAGTCCCAGACTACAATGATTTGGTTGAAAATAGCCGAGTGATCTCTCCAACATTCCTGGTTCCTTTGCTTAAAGAAGCCTATGAGGAACTTACCCAAACGCCGGGTGAAAATCTGACGCTCAGACAGTTTTGTGCCCCTCCCTGGCTTGGTTGGTGGGTTGATTTTCTGGAGTCCATTGCTACCGATCAAGACGAACCAACCATTTATTCGGACAAACTCAAGCCCAACTTGGAAGCTATCAAAAGCGCAGTGGCAGAACATCACCGAGCTGGTAAATCAAGCGGGCTGCTTTTAATGGGCGGCGGTGAGGGCACTGAAGCCCACCGGCATGCCCAAGATCATGTGGCCAAACATGTTGACGTTCCCATTTTGTTAATTGAACATCCTGAATATGTCGAACAGAAAGCCAGAGGCGGCCGGTTTTTGCCTCTGGCGATTGGTCTGTCGATGTGGGCGCTTTATCCTCGCACTGGCCTCGTCGGCCTGGTGCCAAGAAACGAATACTGCCTGCATTTGAATCACTTTTATCGAGGCGTTCACAACCTAACCGGAGCCGAGTATCATTTTGCCTCCGCGGATGATCCCAATCATCTGGCCAAAATAACTCGCGGCCAGGAAATCGCGGATTTCTGCACCATTCCAACTTTAGATGTTGAATTACATCCTCCTACTACAGAGCGAACAAAAAAACTGATCCCCTAATTTTAGGGGTAATCATACAAGAACTTTACCGAATTGAGGTAACGGCTAAGATGACTCAGGCACGACAGAGAAGCCGATTGGACCGCCACTAATAAAGAGATAAAGATTAAGAACGATAGTCAAAAGACAATCCTACTCCGTACTCAACAAAGCTAAAAGCCTACCAAGCAAAGTTTTCCTTTCGCTGACGAGATCGCCTGTTTCAGAATCAACCACCACGTCTACGGGAATTTCAACCGGATACAATCCCAGTAATCTACCCAACTTGGTTCCGGTGATAGCTAGTTCGGACTTGTTTTCCTCCTGGCCAACAAAAACCCTATTCACCTTAGTAATGCCATAGCGCTGTTTGGCAGCCTCAATTTTCACTTCCGGCCCCACTGCCTCCTCCATTTTCTGATCGGCAATTTCTTCGGCTGTTTTAGCTACCCGATGAGCTTCGCTGGTATCGGTGTTTACGTTTTGTTCCCGAACCTTATTATTTTGCGAAGTGTCTGGATTTTTCACCGGCACTTCCCGCTTAGCTCTTTCGTCTTTAGGACTTACTGGCCTTTCTCCGGGGGCGGCAATCCTAACCTGTGCCTTGAGAGGATTGACTGTGGTTTTTTCTCGAATCAACGCTCCTGTGGCTTCATTATAAATTTTCTGGTGAATTTCAACCCCGTCGCGCCTGTAAGTTTTGGTCACTTCTACGCGCCTGCCATCTTTACTAAAAGTTTCATGAAAACTAGTCCCTTCTTCGATCACCATCTCGCCAGCCATAACCGGAGGCGCAATCACAATCATCATAACTCCTACGAAAGATGCAGCCACCAGTAACCCTAAAACACGGTGTGATGTTTTCATATATCATTTAATATACAAAAAAATACTTTACTTGTAAAACTGTAAATTGGTGCTATTTTTGCAGCTAAAAGAGCGCTTATTTTTCTTCACTAAACATAGAACCAAAAACCCGCACTGCCAGAACTGAGCCGAGAGCCAAGACCCAAAACCAGTTGGCCAGAGTGTTCATAGCCGATGTTGAAACATAACACCAGTCATCACCTACGAGATAAATCGCCAGAATGGCAGCTCCAGCCAAGGCTAGTCCAATAGCAACTTTGGTAGCGGTTGCTGTTGCTAGAGTTAGTTCTAACAAAATCAAAATAACTAATAAAACTGCCAGCAAAATCATTGGCAAATAATATCTCCAAGCTTCGCAAGTGGTTTCCGCGCCGGCCACTTGGCCTTCAGTGCCTTCCAGGGCAGCGGCACCCAGTCCATTGCCAGCGCCAGCTGTTTCATCAACTAAGTTTTCGTCTGTGGCTCCCAAGACCTCACCAGCCAAGCCAGTAAAGTAGTTTAGGAGGCTGCCGCCCACACCATCTGCAATAGCCTCATCCTCGTCGGTAACCCCAGCTACTTCGCCTTCGCCGATGGTCAAACCCTTGCTGCCAGCGGTGGCTGTCCAGCCGGCCAAATCTTCGGCCCTGACCCGTACGCGCCAGTGACCATCTTCGAGATCGGTAATGGTGTATTCTCGAGTGCCGGAGCCGACTTTGTGAGAGCGTCTGATCTCCTGGCCCTCAAGTTCCCAGATAATTTCGTACCCATGAATGCCAATATTGTCGCTGGCTTTCTCCCACTCGACGGTGGCTTCATTGCCGTTGCGATCAATGGTAAAGTTGGGTACTGCTAAAGGAAGTTCCTGATCAAAGGCCACATTTTTCACTCCGATGGCGGAGTAGTTGCCGGCCGCGTCCAGGGCCCGGTAATAAAGCACTTGCTTGCCTTGAGCCGGAGTGAGCGGGCTGGCATAGCTCTGCCAAGCGCCGGAGTTGCTGTTCCATTGGTACTCAATGCCAACCGTATCACTGCTAACAGAAGTAAGGGTGATGGTAGGTTGAGTTTGGTACCAGCTGCGCTTGCCGTCGGGATTGGTCGGGCTGATGCTCAGGCTCACTTCCGGAATGGTTTTGTCGAGAATAATGATCAGTTTGGCAGTGTCTTCCTGATTACCGGCTTTATCAACAGCGTGGGTTTGGATGGTGTAAGTGCCTTCCGTCGGGACAGAGGGGAGAGAATATTGCCAGTTGGTGGGATCGACACTGCTGGTATCAAAGATGAGCTCGGTGCTGCTGTCTACCCAAGCTGTGCCGTTCCAATATTCGCCATCATCTTTTTGGATGGAGATGAGAACTTTGTCAACGCCACTGAGGTTACTGAGGTTGTCGCTAGCGGTGCCGGTGATGGTGCCGTCCCAATTGTTGACAATGATAGTGTCATCTTCAACTGTGGCACCCTGTGGGGGAGTGATGGTGCTGGTGGGGGCGGTGTTGTCGACTGTTATCAGATAAGGATTGGCCGCATCGTTGCTCCAGGGTGATTCGTTTCCTGCCGCATCTCTGGCCTTCACTCTGACGTAATAGGTTCCCTCAGGTGTTCCTAGTGTCGAAATTTCTGAATCTACTAGCCAAGAACTAGTATAAACATTTGATAAATATCCGGCATCAGAAAAGGCTTGATACATATACTCGACTGCTGAATTATCCAATGAATCAGACCAGTCAATTTTGGTTAAATTTACAGACTGTACGAATGTACCATCTGCGGGAGATTCAATTGTTGGAATTGAAGGAGCTTGAGAATCAAGTGTATAACTCCAAATTTCACTCCAGTTCGATTTGTTACCAGCCTCATCAATAGCACGAACCTGCCAATATATAGTGCCGTCAGACGTTCCAACAGACGGAATCATTGGGCTAGTTAATGGGTGCTGTGAAGCATCACCGTTCACCCACGATTGCCACAACCCACTGGTTAAAACCCCGTCCACTTGCGCTGGGTTTTGAGAAGCTTGATACTCATAGGTAACTGGTCCACCAAGATTATCAGTTGCAGGATCCCAGGTATAATCAAACACGTTTGAATTTAAAAATATATTATGAGGATATCCATTGGTCGGAATGCTTGGAGCTTCCTGATCCAAAATCAAGCCACACTGTTCCGATATTTCACTCTCATTACCTGCCTGATCTACTGCGATCACGGTATAGTGGTAAGGATTGTTTCCCGGAGGCATGCCGGCAGTTTTTACCGTTGAACTTGCCGGAAACCACTCATGCTTTTGAGTAAACTTAGTACCAAACCAGTATCCTGCCAGATCAGGCTCTAAGTTAGCGTTCCACTGTAAAGTGATTTGTGGTGTGTTGGTAAATCCTCCACAGCCGATTTCATTCACCGGATTGACTCCATGACCACGGTAAATAGTGCCCCAGGTAGGTTTGGCTGGAGCGGTGTTGTCTATATTGAAATGCCAAGAAACGGTATTGCTTAAAGTGCCTCCCGCATCTTTGGCATTTGTTTTAACAAAATATGCTCCATCACCCAGATAACCAGCTGTAGTTGCTAAATCGCAAACGAAAGTGTGTTCAGCCACTGTTGGATTAATTGTTTGATTGACGCAGGTTTTTATAAGTCCAAACTCACCATAGAGATTAGCAACAACTTGCGCTATACCACTTTCGCCATCAATTGAACGAATCTGCATAGCTGGTAAAGAAGCTGTAGTGTAAACACCATTTGTTGCTGGTGACAAAACCTCCGTGAATGGTTTTTTAGTATCTACATTGCCAAAATATCCAACATTAGAGCGACTGCCTATATCTTCATAGTGTACGGTTCTACAATAAGGCCCCTCAGCAACATTTCCGGACAGATTATCCGTATTGATATGATAAGGAGTGCCACTCCAATTTTGCACTTGCTGCGTCCAGCCTTCTTTTATTACCTCACATACGTGATACGTGCCAGCATCTTTAACCGCACTAAAACTAAACTTGCCTGCTGCATTTGTTTGAGTAGTTTTTAAGAAAGACCAACTGCCATCATCTTCCTCTTGATAAAGATTCATAACCCAACCTTCGCTCAAGTTTTCGGCTTTATCATTACAGGAAATCATTCCATAACAATCGTTCATTTTATGATCTCTGTAAACCGTGCCACCGAGAGAAAGTTGGTGTTTGCCATCGGGGTCTGGGTGGGCAACATTAAAACGTGTCCAGTCGAAGTCCCAATCTCGTTCGGGACCAAAAGTCATTCTAACTGATACCTTGCCTGATAGACCTGTAACTGTGTGTAGTTTTGTTTCTCCAGGTAACACAGAAACAGAAGGGTATGAGTAATCATCTTCTGCAAGATAGCGTAATCCATTACATGTACTATGTAAGGGATCCGCACCTATGCGACAAGGACCATGCTTACTAGTGCCAGAGGCTGGATTGTCATCTTTTTTAATTTCAAACCACATATCTCTAGTTGTTGGGTTCACAAGGTTGAGGCTAACAGTGGACTGCGTATTGCTAACAAAATCGACGTAAGGCGCATCTTGTCCCATCCTCCGGGGATTTTGTTTGTTCTTATTCAATTCATTAGTGCTTGGAAATGGATCTAACACAGATTCACTTGTCAAAAATTCACTTGTCACCACAAACACCGTAAAATGATCCAGGCTTTTTGCCTGTACGGTTTTGCCCAACAACTCAACATTTTCAATCTCTTTAGCCTCATCCAGGGTCTCCGGCGAGTCAGCGTACACCAACCGCAACTGAGTTTCCTCAACATCAGGAACCAAAACAGACAAATCGTAAGCAAAAGTGCCATTGGCCATACTCGAGGTAATGTCATAAGCAATTGGGCTAACCGAGCTGAGCTCTTGCTGTTGCTCTTCAGTCAAAGAAATTTCCTCAATGCTGAGGCTGCCCGGACTGCCGCTTATGCTAGTAAAAGTGACCTGAACTTCCTGCCCCAGAGAATCTTGAAAAACATAAGTTTCGTTTAAAGCAACTGTGGCTACAAAAAAGCCGGCTGTCGGCGCTTCTTGAGCTTTCTCATCCGCCACCACTGCCTCGGCTTCAACCGGAGCTTCCTCTAAAACATCTGCTTTCGTCTCATCAATTTCAGCAGTATTTTCGTCAGGTTGCGCCGCTACACCCTCAGTTTCCTCAACTACCGCGATTTCTTGATCACTGTTTTCTGCTTCCAGAGCTTCTTCACCAATGACAGCCTCATCAGCAGCAATTTCCTCAACAACAGTCACCGCGCTTTCCTCATAAACAACGGTTGTACCCAAGTCATGCCCTAAAACAGCGCTTTCACTAGCCACACTCTCACCGGCATAAACAGGCACAACAGTAGCCAGCATGGGGTAAAAACTTTGGAAAAATAGGGAGAAAATTGCAAATACTTGATACAGAAGGGTGACTTTCTTCTGTGAAAGTTTTTTCATATTATTTTTTTCTGAGTTTAAACTGACTTAACTCATAAATAATACAGTTGCGGGCAGGCTAATAATTATAATATACCCTATTTTTCTATTTTTGGTATAGCAATTGTTATGAGACTTCTGCGCTATATCCATTTCAACTGTATTTTTCTAATTAAGAATCTTACCGAGCCGCAACAGCCAGCGTCTTGAAAACTCGCTTCTTAATGGCACCAATCTTGAAACCGATGCAAATCAGTTCTGTCTGGCCTGCCTCGATATTTTCCGGCAGAGGTGAAAAAGTGACGCGATTAAAAATAATGTTAACAATTTCCGGCCCAGACGGAAAATTAACAATGCCCTTGATCCGAAAAACCGATTTTGGCAGAGACTCCAGCGCCGCCAATAATTTTTCCTTGGCAAAAATCTCGTCTGACCTAAAAGTAATAGCCTCAATCTGGTCATCCTCCAGATGCTCATGTGCTGAGGTAGAGTTTTGATTGTGTAACATCTCGATGTCCTGCACCGAAATACCAAAAACCAAATCTAGATTGAGCTTGCCCTCTGGCGCTTCCACAATGGGAGACCGTTCATTTAATTCCCGAATGTAACCAACTACCCGCCGGCGCTGTTCAAGCTCGGTCAACTCCACCTTGTTTAGAACAATCAAGTCCGTCATTTGCGCCTGCCGCTTGGCCACCGGACTCAAGTCCTGATAACCTTCAAAATTCAGCACATCAATAATACTAATTACCCCATCTCGCTCCAAAAGCGGGTGATCCGATACCATCAGCGCCATGCTGGCAGGATCAGCGGTGCCGGCAGATTCAATAATAAGCCGGTCCGGCGCATAAGTGTTCACGATTTCCTCAACAGCGCTACTAAAAGGCCCCACCAAAGTGCAGCAAATGCAGCCATTCAAAATTTCCCGACTAACAATATTTTCCCCCCGCATCAATTTAGCGTCCAAATCAGCCTCGCCAATTTCGTTTTTAATATAAACAACGTTGACGTTTTTCGCTCTTAAAGCCAAAATCAAATGGGAAATAATAGTGGTTTTGCCGGAACCAAGAAAGCCGGTAAAAACTGTAGTCGGAACAGGGCTATTTGCAGTCATGACATACACCATACAGGGTTAAATGGTGATGATCAACCTTGAACGAACCAACTTTTTCGGGAGAAGAATAAACACTGTGAGCTTTCATCACTTTGTTGCATTTTTCACACACTAGGTGGTCATGACTGTCACGAAGTTCATAGTACATGTGCTTGTCATTGAGATGATGCCGGCAAATTTCGCCTTCATCCAGCATCCGCTCCACAGCCCGGTAAATACTGCTGCGATTGTATTGGTAGCCACTGTCACGAAGGTGTTTAGCCAACTGACTAATCGTCAGCAAATGTTGAGCTTCTAGATGCTCCTTGATCAGGTTTTCAAGTAATCCGCGCTCCATATGGCACATTATAACGTATAACTTTCTGAGTTGCGAACATCACCAAGGATCATTAAAATGCAGTTATGAGTAAATCAACCAAGTCTTCACCAACTTTAGATCAAGCTTTCCGGGAAATCGAAGAAGAGTTGTACCAAACTTTTCTGCAGAAACACAAAGATTACGGTAAGGGCAATATCTTGTCGATTAAAGAGCTGGGGATTGCTTTCAGGGTAAGTGAAAAGGTTGAGCGTCTGAAAAACTTGCTCATGTCAGGCGAAGCTCCAGCCAATGAATCTATCGAGGATAGCTGGACGGATATCGCCGTTTACGCTATTATCGCTAAACTTTACCGCCAGGGAAAGTTTGAAGCGCTGGAAGTGGATAAAAAGTTGCTTAAACAGTTGGAAAAATAATTCCGGCCGACTCAACTGTAAAGTTCCAAGTCGTCATCCGATCACGCTCGGGCAGGTGGTAATAAGGACTGGAAACATCCCGTTTGTAATGGGGGCCGTCCACCTTGATCCAGGCTTTGCTGTTATCTATACTGCCGCTAAAACTACCGCGCTCCAAATGCCAATTATTATAGGTGCCGCTCCTGATATTGAATGACGGCGCTTCTACAGAAAAAGTAACATAGGCCTCTTTTGCCCAGCTGCCATACCTCACAATTTCATACCTATGACCACTCAGAAATTTCACTATGCCGTGCGGCGACATGGAAAGAAAGCCACCCGGATCCAGCTTGAACTCATAACCGGTATGAGTATAAGTAAAAGTCAGCCTGCTATAGGACCGGTACTTGGTGAGATTTTCCAAACGATTGGTCTTATTAATGGTTACAGATTTAACGTAGCAAGAAAACTGTTTTCCAGGCGAAAACATCGGATGATCCGGACCCAAAAGATGCCGCTTCTTTTCCAAATAAGCAGTAAAAGCAATTAGAGGTGCAGTATGAAATCTCATTTGGGTGCATTATATACCATTTAGAGCTAATTTGATGGCTCCGTACACTGGCGGGGTATCTGGGATAGCCAAGTTAAGCGCTGGGTATTTTTGCTTAAACTGATTGATGAGTTCGGTCTGCATTTGTGGCAGTCTGGTCACCGCGCCTGATAAAACCAGGTCAAAACTCCCCTGATCCAGCTTGAGCTTCTCAATAACCGTAGAGGCTAGGAGAATTAACTCACTCACAGCGTGTTCGAAAATATGCTTGGCAGCCTCATCGCCCTGGTCATAGGCTTGAGTACAAATTGGCGCCAAATCGGCAATCTCTATTTTTGAAAGCAGGGGATTGTAGACCTCATTTTTTAGCTCCGCGATCGACAAGATTTGAAAATGGTCGCAAACTAGTTTTTCCAATAAGTTTTTTTCGCTCCTGCCGTCATAGCTTTTGACCGCCTCACGCAAAACTTGTCTGCCAATGTAATAGCCCGAGCCTTGGTCAGTCAGGAGGAAGTCCATGCCGCCGGTTTTAGCAGTTTCCCCTTGGGCGTTCCGGCCAAAAGAAATCGAGCCTGTTCCGGCTACCAAAACCACGGCGTTGGGATTGCTACTGCCGTTTTCCAGAGCAATAACACTGTCATTAACCAACTCATAATGCTCAATATGGTGGTGAGACAGAGCGCGCTGAAAGACATTGAGGGCACGCTCCCGCTCTTCATTGGTGTCCATGCCGGCCAAGCCAAGAACAATTTTCTTAATCACCATGTTTTCTTGGTCAACGGTTTCTAAAGCCTGGCGAATTGACTCAATTAAATTAAAAGAGGCTGCTCCCACTGAAGTGCTGGTGAGATTAGTGGGACCGGAAAGTCCCTGGCCCAGGGTGGCGCCGCTTAAATCACTGCAAATTGCTTCTGTTTTGGTGCCGCCGCCGTCAATACCGATAATATATTCGTTCATAATTTTAGATTCTATCAATTCTTAAAGTTAAAGTTGGTGCACCGGCGTATCCGTATCACCCGCCGAAGTTAGTTCCCGCTTTTTCCTAACATAAAGCAGCATGGTTTCCACAAACACCCCGTGGCTCCAAACCAAAGGAGTAGCAGAACGGGACTCGCCGGTGTGGGGATTGAGCTGCTCGGCCAGCACACCCGATTGATATTGATGGCTGAGCACCCAGTTAAGCACTTTTTCTACTTCAGTCAAATCTTCCGGTGTTACCGCTTCTTTTCTGAGCAGCCGCTGAGCCTCCCAAAGCGTGGTAATAAACCAAGGATTGGGTAGATTGGTGTCGCGAAAGTAGTTGTCTTTTTCGTAGCGGATGTAGCCACCCACTTCAGCAGGATTTTTCAGTCGCTCGGCCACTTGCTGCTGGGTTTTGATGAAAAGAGGATGGTCTTGTTCCAGCATTTCAAAATACCAAAGGCCAAAAAGTGAGCTGGCGTCAACAGTTTTGTCATGAATAATTTCCCCATTTTCCCCGTAGGTGGCAATGCGAACAAAAGAATCAAGCTCGGTGTTGAAAAGGTGCTCTATGGTGGCTTCTTTGATCTCCTTGGCTGCCTTGTTAAAGAGGCGCATGTTGTTGCGTTTGTCGAGCAGCTCTGAGAATTGGGCTGCCGCTTTGAGGCCGCCATAAACAGCCGCGCAGGTATAAGTAGAAACGCCAATTTTTTCCTCCCAAAGGTCGTAAGAAGGCAGCGGCAGCCCAGTCGGTTTATGTCTAAATTTCACCAAAAATTCTGCCATTTTTTCTATCAGTGGCTTATAAAGCAGTTCAATAAACTCCAAATCCTTAGCGTTTTTGTAATGCTTCCAAAGAGAAAAAAGCACGCTGGCAGTTTCATCTTCCTGAATCGGCAGTTGCAAAATCCCATCTTTCAACCACTGCTGCTGCGAAGTGGTGGAATGCCAAGTTGAGCCTAAGCTTTTATCCGGGCGGTAACGATGGTGCAAGTAACCATCTTGATGCAAAATTTCTTGGCAAAA
Organism: uncultured Pseudomonadales bacterium; assembly: GCA_964633875.1. Lineage (GTDB taxonomy): Bacteria > Patescibacteriota > Microgenomatia > UBA1400 > PJMF01 > UBA1370. The sequence continues at coordinate 77,106 of CAZWKL010000003.1, read as the reverse complement.
AATAAAAAAGGGCTTGGTGACATCGGTGAAATCAGCTTCGCCAAGTGAGTTAATAATAAAAGCCGCGTCCCTCGGCCACATGTAGCTGTAGTCATCCTTACCGTACTCGATCATCTCACTGTCGGCCGAAGCAATAATGCTGCCGCGATTGTCAGTGTGGCAGCGCAAAATAAAAAGCGAAGTATCGAACAATTTTTTCAGCTCCGGCGTCACATGATCATCAAAATCAAAATGCTGCGTTTTCAACCAAGCATTCCAGTAACTCTCAGTGGAATGGAGCATTGCCGCCGGAGTTTTCTTCAAAACCAAGTCATTCAGCTCATAGCCACCATCCAAAGATTTGCCGGCGCAAATCCAATAATAAATCCGGGCTTTCTGCTTGCTTTCACAAGTGGTCGAAAACCTAATTACTGAGTCCACCGAACCGTGCTCCACCGCGTTTTTGTTTAGCTCTCCATCTTCTGCATCCTTGAAAGAGCCCTCCTTGCCCTCAAACTGGTAAGCGCCAACCGTATAGTCATCTATGGCTGTGCCGGCAGCAGTCCTGCCGTTAACAATAAACACCCGGTTGCCTTTGTAATGAACAACCGCGTTATGAGTGGGGTCATAAAAAGCAGTATTGCGTTTTTTGCTTTCATTAATGTGAAAAATCTGATGGAAAAACAGCTTAACATCAAGATGTGCTTCGGTGTGATTGTAAACATCAACTTGGCGCACAAAAACATTGGTTTCGTTGTAGACAATGTCTTCCATCACCACCGTCACCTGCAAAGCGGAGTTTTTACAAAGTAAATAACCAACCATGGTTTCCGGTTTGTAGCCAATATTGATCTCCCAACTGCCATCATCAATCCAAGAAAAGTTACCGTTCACCTGAATACCGATTCGGTGCTTATGACCGCTCACATGGTTTTCCAGGCCTACATACGGATAATACATATCCCGGACGAAGCCGTGTTCGTCCAAGCAAACTAAAAATTTGCCATTTCCTAAAGTCAGTGCTCTGGCCATGTTATTACTATACCAATCTCCTGGAGGGCTGAGCAATCTAAACAACTGGCTATAAGTAGATCAAATCAAGTTTTCCTGCAAATCCGCCAGCGCGATGCAGTAAGAACGGTAGGCTTCATAGGGGGTTTCGTACGGGCTGAAGTAAGCATGAACATCACCGTCAGCAGACCATTTGGTGCACATGTAATAAAAATGGTCGCTAATTAGTAAGTTTTTCCACTTGTTGAGCAACTCTTGGTTGCCGGTTTGTTTGACTTTTTTCTCCAAAGAGTAAATCAGGCGTAGCGTATCTTGTTGCAACTCGTTTTCTGTCCAGGCAGTAGTATCTCGGTCTATGTCAGCCCAAGAAATTGGTTCCGGCACGTCGTACACCGGCAACTTGGCCACATCTGGTGGTTTGAGTTGGGAAAAAACCATCTCCGGAGTGACAAAAGAGTTCCACTCCTTTTGTAAAAATCGGGCCACAAAAACCCGGAAAAACTCGAAAATGCCGGTATCTTCCCATTGGTGCTCGCCAAAAGTTTCAAAGTCCATAAATAAATTAACATAATCATTTTCTGGATAAAGCTCCACCCAATCCAAGTAGCGTTCAGCCGAGAGCGGATGCCACTGCCACTGACGGTTGGAGAAACGAAAAGCAATGTCATCAGAAAGCGGCGCGTGTTTTAACAAGAGCGGCAGCTTGTTTTCCGCATAACTGGAGTAGAGCTTGGTTTTTTGCCGGCCGCCCATGTATCTATCAACTGCTTCTGTCAACATTCCTTGGTAGCCCATTTTAGCCACCATTTGGGCGATATGATTTGAGTAGATCAACTCAGTGTTGCGAAATGAGCTGGGCTTAACCTCAAACCAATGCTGAATGGCTGCCTCATGCTGCTTCACTTCCTCCAAAAACTCAGTCGGCGAGTAGAGGCTGGCCAAGGAGTGATAGTAAGTCTCGGCCAAAATCTCCACCTTGCCGGTTTTTACCAGGCGTTGAATTAGCTCCAGTACCTCGGGGACATATTTTTCCGCCTGCTCCAAAAAAACGCCGGAAATTGAAAAAGCGCAGTTAAAACCTTCATGCTCATTAATCAGTTGATTCAACAACGACAACATCGGCAAGTAAGATTTGTGAGCCACTTTAAGAAAAATTTCCCGGTTGTCATCCTTTTGGTCCGAGTAAAAATAGTTAGCGCCAGGTTTGCCGACATCAAAAATAGAAATATCCCGCAAGCGGTGCGGCTGATGCAGATGGAGGTAAAAGCAAATTTTCGGCATACGAGGTTAAGTTTCCGCGAGGGTTTGCTGATACAGCTGGTTCACTTTGCCGGCCGCTTCATCCCAGGTGAGATGATCCAGGTTTTGCAGTTGACCGTCACGCACTTGTTGAGCGAATTCCTGGTCGGTAACCAGCTTAACTACCGCCGCCGCCATTCTGTCTACGTCCCAAAAATCAATAGCCAAGCTGCCGGTCATCACTTCGCTCACACCGGTATTTTTGGAAATAATCACCGGAATATGACGCTGAGCTGCTTCGAGAGCAACCAAACCAAACGGCTCAGAGATAGATGGCATCATAAAAACATCAGCCCGGTTTAACAACTTTTCTTTTTGTACATCGCGGATAAAGCCGCTAAACAAAACCGAAGCCGACAAACCCTCTCGAGCTGTCTGGAAAAGCAGCTCGTGATACATGTCGCCAGAGCCGGCCACTACAAAAAGCACCTCCGGTACTTCCTCCACCACTTTTTTGGCTACTTTCAAGAAATAATCAGCGCCTTTGTGCAGGGTCAGCCTGCCCATAAAAGCCACCAGCGGCCGCTTGCCGGCAAAATGATGCCTGCCTCTGTCAGGATAAAAGGGCAGGGGGTCGATGCCGTTATGCACCACCGCTACCTTATTGGGGTTAATGCCATATTTCTGCACTAAAATGCTTTTGGTGTAATGGCTCACGGCAATAACTTTATCGGCGGCGTTGATGCCCAAGTACTCGGTATGCTCAATATAGCTACTGCCACTGCCAAGACCAGACCGGTCATACTCTGTCGAGTGAACATGGGTAATTAGCGGCTTACCAGTTTTTTGCTTCAGTTTAATACCGGCGGGAAAAGACATCCAGTCATGGGCGTGAATAACTTGGTACTTGTTTTTCATTTTGCGGCCCGCGCTGGCGACTACCTTGGCGTATTGACCCACTTTAGTTTCGAGTTCTGAGCGGGGCAGAGTTCTCAGGGCGTACTGGTCTAGATCGCCGCTTTTGCGAACTTGCAGAGTTTCCAAAGTCGTATCATAAACCGAAAATGGCGGCTGATAGAGGGTTTCCAGTCCCTCAGCTCCCCAAGAATCGTCGCTGCACTGCAGCAGCTTCATGTGACTAACTTTGTCGGTGTGCAGATAGGGAAGAGTAAAATGAATTTGGGTTTTTTGAGATGCTAAAGCTTTGGTTAGCCCATGACAAGCGACGCCCAGTCCCCCACTGTTGTGCGGCGGATACTCCCATCCAATCATCATCACCTGTGCAGGTTGGCTCATGACCACTCCAAAAAATCACTTCTAAAAAGCGTTGTTGTCAGTGTAGCCTGTTTCTGATAGCAAATTCAAGACTAATTCTGGTGGAAAAATTGTTGAGATAAAGGGCAAATTGTTGCCTCGGTAAGGGAAAAAGTGCCGATTCTGGTTCGTCTTAAGGTTTTTACTGTGGCGCCGGTTTTGAGCGTTTGGCCAAGATCATGGATTAAAGAGCGGATGTAGGTCCCGGAACTACAGGAAATTTCGAGGGTAAAGGTGATTTTTTGCCTGGAGTCAGCCAGTTGGTAGTCCAAAAGCTTGAGCTGGTGAATCATGACCGGCCGTACCGGCAACTCTATTGCTTTGATGCCATCGCGGCGGGCAATTTCGTAAAGTTTTTTGCCATCTTTTTTGACCGCGGAAAAGGGCGGTACTGTTTGGTTAATTGCTCCTCTAAAGTTTGCCAGCGCTGTCCGCAAATCACTTTCTGTGACTTGCCGGACTTTCTCCCAGGCAGTTCGCTGAATAATTTCTCCCTCAAGATCATAAGTATCGGTCGTAATGCCCAACTGCGCGGAGCAAAGGTAAGTTTTGTCCTGTTTGAGGTAGTTAGCTTGAAGTTTGGTGTACTGTCTGCCGATGAGCAAAATCATTAGGCCTGTAGCCAACGGATCCAACGTGCCGGTATGGCCAATTCTGCGGATACCGCTCACCCGGCGTGCCCAATCCACCACATCGTGGCTGGTTAGGCGGGCCGGTTTGTCTACTAAGAGCAAGCCTTCGCCGTCGGGCGCCTGTAAAGTCTTAAGCTTTTCTGCCATGATCCTTTCAAGATTATAACCTACTGTTGTATAGTAAAGGTATGCATCCTGCCCACTCGCATCAACAACTTCAGCGCATTGCCACTCGGCTGCGGATTGAGGTGATTCGGTTGCTTGACGAAGCTGAGAGCGGCCATACCGGCGGCGCTCTGGGAATGGCGGAAATGTTCGCGGCCTTGTATTTTTCTGTTTTGCGGCACAATCCGCAAGATCCTGGCTGGGACGGGCGGGATTTTTTGTTTCTCTCCAACGGCCACACCTGTCCGATCTTGTATGCTGCCCTGGCGGAAGCTGGTTATTTTCCCAAAAAAGAATTAAGGACTTTCCGCCGCTTGGGCACCCGGTTGCAGGGTCACCCGCATTTAGGCTCAATGCCGGGGGTGGAAAATACCTCAGGGCCGTTGGCGCAAGGTTTGTCTCAGGCGGTGGGCACTGCCATTGCTCTGAAAATGGACAAAAAAGTCAATGAGGTTTTTTGTGTGATGAGTGATGGCGAGCTGCAAGAAGGTCAAAATTGGGAAGCGCTGCTTTTTGCCGGTACTAAACCGCTGGATAACTTGACGATTCTGATCGACCGGAATTTTATTCAAATTGACGATCACACCGAAGCGGTTGTGCCTCTTGAACCCCTGGCGGAAAAGCTCAGCGCTTTCAATTGGAATGTTTTGACAGTTAATGGCCATGATATCACCGCGGTGGTGACTGCCTGTCACGCCACTAAAGCTATTGCCGACCGGCCAACAGCGATAATTTGTCACACCATTCCCGGTTATGGAGTTGATTTTATGGAAAACAAACCTGAGTGGCACGGCAAACCACCCAGCCGAACGGAAGCGCGCCAAGCCATCAAACAGTTGGAAGCCAGGCTTTTGGAGGACCATGAATAGCAAGTTTTTAAACGATTATCTGCGCCAACCCACTTTTGGTACTACCAGAGATGGTTTTGGCCGTGGCTTGATGGAAGCCGCCGAAAATCCGCAAGTGGTGGTTTTAAGTGCCGACCTCACTGATTCCATGCGCTTGCAAGCATTTAAGGAAAAATTCCCGGACAGATTCATTGCCATGGGTGTGGCGGAAGAAAACATGATGGGCGTGGCCGCCGGTTTGGCGCTGCGCGGAAAAATTCCCGTCACCGGCAGTTTTGCTGTTTTTAGTCCGGGCAATTCTTTGGGACCCCTCAGAGCCAGCGTCTGCTACTCAAACCTGCAGGTGATCATTGCCGGCGGCCACACTGGTTTTTCCGCTTCTCAAGATGGCGCCACTCATCAAGCGCTCGAAGATTTAGCTATTATGCGCACTCTACCCAACATGACCGTTATTTCTCCCGCCGACGAAGAAGAGAGCCGCAAAGCTATTTTGGCCCTGATCAAAAATCCCGGCCCGGGCTATATCAGGGTCGGCAAGCACCAGTCACTCAACCTGACCAATCCTCGCACTCCGTTTAAGATCGGCCAGGCTTTGACTTTTCGTGAAGGCCGGGATTTAACCATCGTCGCCATCGGCAGTATGGTGGCTCAAGCCATAGATGCCGCCGATGTTCTTGGTACGCGCGGCATTGCCGCCAGAGTAATTAACATGCACACCATCAAACCCATCGACCAAGCCGCCATCATCAAGGCCGCCCAAGAAACCGGCGGGATTGTCACTGCCGAAGAACACCAAAAATATGGCGGTTTGGGAGCAGCAGTCGCGGAAGTTGTCACCCAAAATTTCCCCGTTCCCCTCGAATTCGTGGCTGCTCAAGATACTTTCGGCGAATCAGGCACATCAAGAGAACTGATGGCTAAATATGAAGTGGATGCCAACGCTATTGTTAGAAAGTCGCTTGCACTCCTAGATAGAAAAGTGAGAGAATAAAATTATGCAAACCCTGCTCAAAACCGATACCAACAAAGTCGCTATTATCGGCTGCGGGCGCGTGGGCATGACAGCCGCCTATGCTATTCTGCATCACAATTTCGTTCATGAGCTGATGCTGTTCGGCCGCTCCAAAAAAAAGTTGCTTGGTGAAAAATTAGACCTCGAGCACGCCATGAGCTTTTTACATTCTGCCCAAGTCATCACGGCGGATGATTACGCGGAGCTTAAGGGGGTGGACGTAGCCATCGTTACGGCCGGCGCCGCTCAGGAGCCAGGAGAAACCAGGCTGGATTTGGCTAAAAAAAACACCGCCATTATTGAGGAAATTATTCCGCAAGTGGTTAAATACTCACCCAACGCTATCATCATCATGGTCACTAATCCTGTGGACGTGCTTACCTACAAGGCTTATCAAATTGCGGGCCTGCCCAAAGGCAGGATTTTTGGCACCGGCACCGTTCTGGACACTTCCCGTTTTCGCTTTCATCTTTCCGAGTTCATGAACATCAACCCCAGGAGCATTCATGCTTACATTTTGGGTGAACACGGTGATAGTTCCTTTCCGGTTATTTCCAGCGCCACTGTGGGCGGCCAGGCTCTGATGTCTATGCCCAAGTTTTCGCAGGAAAAAGCGCTCAAGGCTTACGAGCGCGCCCGTGACGCCGCTTACGAAATTATTGCCTCCAAAGGCTCCACCTACTACGCCATCGGTTCGGTCATTGCCCATATCACGGGCGCGGTCCTGCTCAACAGAAGAAGCGTGCTGCCGGTTTCAATTCCGCTGCATCAATATCTTGGTTTCAACGGCGTTTCTCTGAGTGTTCCTTGTGTGGTGGGCCGGAGTGGGGTAGAGGAGATTTTGGAAATTAAACTGAGCTGGGTTGAGAGGCAAGCTTTGGCTAAGTCGGTGGCTCAAGTCCAGCAGTATCTTCAGTAGTTATTTATTCTCTCGGTTATCTTAAACCTGGCAATCCCGGCAAAAAAAGGCGCTGCGGCCACCGATTTTGGCTCTTACAATCGTGCCGCCGCACTGCTGACACTCTTCACCTTCGCGCCCGTAAGCCAAAACTTTATCTTGATAAGAACCGGAGAAACCGTCAACATGTTTGTAATTATCAATGGTCGCTCCGCCGGACTCAATCCCTAAATTAATCACAAACTTACTGCTTGTTAACAACTTTTGCACTTCCTCTGGGGCTAAATCTTTGGCCGGTTTGGCCGGGTTAATTTGAGCCAAATTGAGCGCGTCGCTGGCATAAATGTTGCCAACTCCCGACACAATGGCGTTATCCATAATGGCCAACTTGACCGGGCGGGCAGTCCGGCTGAACTTTTCCAGCAAATACTCGAGCGTCACCGAATCGTCCACAATATCCGGGCCATACTTATCAAACTCAAGCTGGACCTGTTCATCATCAAGCGCCCTCACCCAACCAAAAACCCGCATGTCGTTGAAGTACAGCGTGGCCTTATCAGAAAGATCGAAAACAATTCTGGTATGTGAAGAGGGCAGTGCTTGCACCCAATCAGCAGTGGGATGACCGCCACCAATTTTTTGGGTTTCGTCAAGATAAATCAGCTGGCCGGTCATTTTCAGATGCACCAGCAGATTATGATTTTCAGGCAAATGAAGACGAATCAGTTTAGCCCGGCGGGAAACAGCCACAATCGGCATACCGGCAATTTTTTCTGGATCACCGGCAAAACTTTTCTCTCTTAAAACGCTGATTTTGTTGATGCTTTTGCCCTTGATTAAGCTGGCTAATCGGCGAACAATAGTTTCAACTTCGGGCAATTCTGGCATATTACCTCTCAAATCATATCACGAAAAATGGTTCGCAGAAAAAACTAGTTGAACTTTAAAAATGACTCAGATTGATGAGGAGCAACGGATACTGCTGCCCAAGGCACAAGCGTTTTCGTAGTACCAACACGAAGCCAAACATACTTTGAATTTGGATCATTATAAACTTCACCATCTAAAGTGGGAACCATGTTGCCGCGAAAATTAACAAACGTTCCTGGGGGACAGTTGGCGACAAACTCTTCTCCTGTCTTGAAAGAACAATGTTCTGACGTATCTGACCTAGTATCTGACCTAAATTGTTCAAGATTATTTACCATAATAGTTTAATTATAGCACAATCTTGACCTAAAAGCATGGTTTGTGGGTCCGCCGGGACTCGAACCCGGGACGCACAGCTTAAAAGGCTGTCGCTCTAACCGACTGAGCTACGGACCCCCGTATCATACAAAAATTCTATCATGAATCTGCATATTGATTGGATTCGAACAATCACTTTTCAGCAAAGCTGGGTGATTGTGAGAAGCTGATCAATGTGCAGAATTATACCAGAGCATCTACATCTTGCCAAAAGAGGAGTTTCTTCTCATACTAAAAGCAGTTTAATGTGCTGGTAGCAGCGCAGTGGTTTAATCGCTATAATAAGACTAATCGCATGCTTAATACTAAAAAACTGCTTTATATTTTACCTGATGTGGCTTACATAGCTGAGTTGCTTCCGGGCAAAAAAGAGCATAATTTTTCTATCCAGTCTTTCAGGCAAGTCAACGGCGAGTTTTTGGATGAAAATGAGTTCATCGCCGAAAATGTGGTTAAACTTTTTGGCAAAATAGAGCCGGAAGATTATTTGCTGATCCTGCCGGATTTTCTTTTTACCAACACTATCATTAATATCGAAGAAACCAGCGATAGCAAAATCCAGGACTACCTCAAAACCAAACTGTTGCCGGAACTGGAAATCACGCCCGACACTCATGACATCGAGTCTTTTGTCCTGACCGAGTTCAAGGGCGTTTCCAAAGTTCAGCTTTCTGCCATCGAAAAATCAGTCCTCGGCCCAATCCGGGCAGCCAGCAAAAACGCTGACGTTAAAATCACCGGCGTGGCGCCCCTCAGCTGGACTACTAAATCAATCATTTCTCTCGAGCCTTCAATCAGCGTGCTACAGATTGGCTCTCAACTTTACAGCTCACTGCACTATATCGGCATCGATCAAGCCACCATTGCTCCTGTGAGCGAAGCGGAGGCCATTGCTGAAACCATTAAAACCCTCAAGGGGGCAGAGCCTACCATCCAAACAGTTTATTTGCTGGTTAATGATATGGTCGAAGAAAAACTCAAAGAAGAGCTGAGTGATACTGTACCTCTCCAGCAGCTCACCAGCGCCGTGGATGACGACTCGAAAATGCCATCTTACGTCAAACAAATCATCGAATCGGGCATGAAAACTCTTTCCATTAAAGATTATCCCGTGCCGATATTTAAACCGGGAGAAGCAACTCAGGAAGAATTAAAGGCATTTATTACCGAATCAGTAGAAGATTTGCCTTCCCAAGAAGCAGCAGACGAGGAGGAAGCAGTAGAAATGAAAGATCAAGACCTGCCTAAACCAATCCCGGTCACACCGGCCGCCACACCGCTATCACCGGTTTCAAATGAAGATGAAGACGAGGAAGAACTTGAGGTAGAGGAGCTTGAAACCGCTCCTGAGCCGGAAGCAGAAACCGAGACAGCCGCAGAACCAGAAGCGGAACCAACCCCGGACTCAAAAGCCGCTGGGGCCGCCGCTACCGACACCATCAAACCCGGTGCATCCGCTGCTGCTCCGCCTCCACTCACTTCACCAACACCTAGTCCCGAAGAAGTTGATCTCTCTCAATTCGTCCAAAAAGCCGACGGCGATCAAGATGAAAAACAGCCCGACGCCCCCATCACCAAACCCGCGCCAAAAAAAGATATTATTAAAAATTCATCAGGTATAGGTAATATGCTAAAAATGGTTTTCATTACCCTAGCAGTTTTCGCTGCGACTGTAGCAATTGGCATTGGGGTTGGACTTGGACTGCTCTCTGTTGCCAACAACGGGACTACTCCCGCGCCTACACCTACCCCCACGGTTGAAGAGCCAGCGCCGACACCAGAACCAACTCCGGAGCCTACGCCCGAAGCAATCAATAACGCCGATTACAACATCATGGTGGTCAACGCCACTACCAGAGCCGGATACGCTGGCACTGTCAAGGCAGACCTGGATGAGGCCGGCTTTGGTACTGTCACCGCCAGTAACGCCAGTGGCGACTATGACTCAGGATATTACCTGCTGATGGAAGAGGAAAATTCAGCCTTAATAGCAGCGCTAGAAGAAGCTACCGGGCTGAACCTGACCTATTTAGCAGATACAGACCCGGGTCAAGAGGACGCCAGAGGAACACACGACGCTGTGATAGTTTTGGCTGATACAAATTGATAACTGAGTAAAAAATGTGTTCACTTTGACAAACTTCGAGCTCGTAAAATAGTATTACACTCGAAGAATTTGTTACTTGTCACAACAAAAAAGGCCGTTATAATTCAATTTGTTGGCTTGACTCTTGTGTATTATTTGTAAATAGAAACATATCAACATGGCCGCTCAAGGACTTCATATCTCAATTTCCGCTGAGCCAATCGCGACAATTGGCGGGTTTGCAGTCACTAACTCCATTTTCACAAGTTTGATAGTCAGTACCATCCTCATCCTTTTTGCAATTATCGCCAATAGCCAACTTAAGCAAACAGACAAGCCAAAGGGAATGCAAAACTTCGCCGAATGGCTGGTAGAAACATTTCAAAACTTTATCTACTCAGTGACGGGCAACTTCAAAAAGACCCGTCTTTTTTTGCCCTTAGTAACCACCTTTTTCCTCTGGATTGCTCTCAATAACTGGTTGGGTTTAGTGCCTGGTGTTGGCACTATTAGTGTTGTTCATGAACAGGAGCCCATTGCTGCCACTACCGTCAATGCCGCTTATGCCCAGGAGCTAGAACTAGAGCCAGAAACTGAAGCAGAGCCTCACTTGATTAAAGTGCCGGTTTTCCGCCCCGGCACAGCTGATCTCAACACCACCATTGCTTTGGCCATTTTCTCAGTTTTTGCGACGCAAATATTTGGCATTCAGGCCCAAAGCCTGGGTTATTTCAAGAAATTCTTTAATTTCACCAACCCGATCATGTTTTTTGTGGGTATTCTGGAATTGATCTCGGAATTTGCTAAGATCATCTCGTTTGCCTTCCGTTTATTCGGAAATATTTTTGCCGGAGAAGTACTTTTGGTAGTTATCGCCTTCCTGGTTCCGATCATTGTGCCAATGCCATTTTATGGCCTTGAGCTTTTTGTCGGCTTCATCCAGGCTCTTGTGTTCGCGATGCTGTCACTCGTATTTTTTAATATGGCAACCCAAAGCCATGATGATCATTAAGTATTTATTATAAAAGGGAGAAATTATGACAACAGAATTCGCAATCGCTATGGTGATGGCAATTGGTGGCATTGGTCCTGCTTTCAGTATCGGTATGATTGTTTATAGCGGTTTGAAAGCCATCGGCCGCAATCCGGAAGCATCAGGAAAAATCCAGACCAACATGATTCTTGGTATTGCTTTCGCTGAAGCCATTGCCATTTATGCTCTTGTGGTCGCTTTAATCCTCAAGTTCGTTTAAAGCAAAAGATAGTAAGGTACTACCAGAGAAAGATAAGCTATGGACATCCAATTAGCCCAAATAATTTTCCAAATAATCAACTTTGGCGTAGTTGTCGGGGCGCTAACATTCCTTCTTTACAAGCCGGTTCTGAAAATTTTTGACGAACGGGCGCAAAGAATTGAGGAAGGTCAAAAGGCAGCCGAAGAAGCCATCAAAAAACACGAGAATCTTGATCAAATGCGCAAAGACATGCAAACCAAGCTCAAAAAAGAGCGGGCGCAAATGCTTGAAGAAGCCACTGAAGAAGCTAAAGCCAAAAAACAAGAGATTCTGGCTGAGGCTAGAAAAGAAGCTCAGGCAGAGGTAGAAAAAATTCGCAAAGCCGGGGAAGACGAAAAAGCTCAGTTAATCAAAGACGTGAGAGTTGAGTTGGTGGAGGCAGTGGTGCAAGCAACCCGATCACTGACCCTACAAACCCTTGACGCCAAAAAAGACGCTCAGCTTATTGACGCCGAACTTAACAAATTGTTGAAACAAATTTAAGTTATGAAAAACCTTTCAGTCAAAGCCAGCTCTGCCACCAAATTATCAAATGATCAGCTGAGCAAAATTAAGCAGGCAGTAGAAAAGAAATATCCAGATACTAAGGTGCTGGTAGAGGCCAAAGTTGACAAAAGCTTGATTGGCGGCATAAAACTCCACATTCAAACAGTGGAATACGACGCCTCTATCCAAGGCAAACTCAATCAGCTGCGCACACACCTTTTGGAAAACCTTTAAATTTAAATAATAACTAGTTGAAGAGACGAGTTTGTTCATGAAAAAACAAAAATCAGCGTTATTCAATCACTCATTAGCACAACTTATTTCTGAGGACACTGTTGCCGTCGAACCCCAATCTGTGGGCACTGTTTTGTCATACGGTGACGGCGTAGTGAGAGTTGAAGGCCTGGATGATGTGCAAGCCAGTGAGTTGGTAGATCTGGGCAATAATGTTTACGGCTTGGCGCTCAACTTAGAAAAGGCTGAAACCGGAATTGTCGCTTTGGGTGATGCCAATCATCTCAAGGCAGGCTCTACCGTCAAAAGAACCGGCCGGATTCTGTCTGTTGGTGTTTCTGACGATATCATCGGCAGAGTGGTTGATGCTCTTGGGCGCGTTCAAGACGGTGGCCCAGATATCAAAGTAGACAAGTATATGCTTTTGGAGGCTACGGCCCCCGGCATTATGATGAGGCAATCGGTTAATCAACCGCTGCAAACTGGGATCAAAGCGGTTGATGCCATGATTCCAATTGGCCGGGGTCAGCGTGAGCTGATTATCGGTGACCGCTCCACCGGAAAAACCGCCGTGGCGCTCGGCACCATTCTCAACCAAAACGACCAAGATGTTATTTGCATTTATGTGTCAATTGGCCAAAAAAGGTCATCTTTGGCGCAGATTATGCAAACTTTGGACAACCAGGGTGCGCTCGACTACTCAATCATTGTGGCCGCTACCGCCTCGGTGTCGGCAGCCGAGCAGTTCTTAGCTCCGTACACCGGCGCTGCCATTGCTGAGTACTTCATGCACCAAGGCAAAGATGTTTTAATTATTTATGACGATCTTTCCAAACATGCCAGAGCCTACCGGGAAATTTCCCTGCTGTTAAGGCGTCCTTCCGGTCGTGAAGCTTATCCGGGCGATGTTTTTTATCTTCACTCCCGCTTGCTCGAAAGAGCGGCCAAACTGAACAAAGACCATGGTGGTGGCTCCATTACTGCCTTGCCTATCATTGAAACTCAAGCCAACGACGTCTCTGCCTACATCCCCACCAACGTTATCTCCATTACTGACGGCCAAATTTACCTGGAATCCGACCTCTTCAATGCCGGTATGAAGCCCGCCATCAACGTCGGTCTTTCTGTATCCCGGGTGGGTTCAGCTGCTCAAGTTAAAGCCATGAAACAAGTAGCCGGGACCATGAAACTTGACTTAGCGCAATTCCGGGAGTTACAGGCTTTCGCGCAGTTTAGTTCCGACCTCGACGACCGCACCAAAGCTCAACTTGAAAGAGGAGAAAGAGTCAATTCGATTCTCAAGCAAGGTTGGGATCAGCCGCTCAAAGTTGAAGAGCAGGTGGTGGTAATTTACGCCGCCGTCAACGGTCATTTGGACAAAATCGCCGTTGATGACATTCAGAAATGGGAAAAAGAATTCCTGGAATATATGCACAGCAGTCACGACGAGCTTTTAGAAACTATTGCCAAAGAAAAAATACTTTCTGACGAAAACAAAGAACTACTTGAAAAAGCAGTGGCTTCCTTCAATGAAGTTAATCCTGAACTAGAAGAAGTCGCAATTTAATTTAACTCATGGCCAACAGTCAACAAATTAAACAACGAATTAAGTCTGCCGGTAACATTGCCAAAATTACCAAAGCAATGGAGATGGTTTCGGCGAGCAAAATGCGCCGCGCTCAAGAATTGGCCCTGGCTACCCGCCCCTATACTACGGCCTTGCAGCATTCACTGGCAACCCTGGCACAGTCAGACTCATCCGGAGAACTCTCTCATCCGCTACTGCGATCACATGACAAAGGCATAGATGTGGCGATTGTTATTTCCAGCGATAAAGGCCTTTCAGGCAGCTTAAATCCAACTTTATTTAAAAATACCATCGAGTGGTATAAGCAACATCAAGACGCTCAGCTGATTGCCGTAGGTAGAAAAGCAGTAGCTTTTGCCACAATCGTGGGCTTACCAGTTCATGCTCAGTTTACAGACCTACCGGACCAGATTTCCCTAAGCGAAACCCTGCCGGTGACCAGCCTGATCAAAGAAGGTTTTTTAGACAAAAAATTCAAAACCGTCACCATCATTTACATGGACTTTATCAGCACTTTGGTGCAAAAAGTCAAAACTACGCAATTGCTACCACTACCCAAAATCCCAATTGAAGAAGAAAGTTTAACCAATAAGCAGCAAGAAAAAGAATATCTGCTTGAACCGTCGGCGCAAAATATTTTGGCAGAATTATTGCCTTACTATCTGGAAAATTCGGTTTTTCAAGCTTTTTTGGAAGCTAAGGCCAGTGAACATAGCGCCAGAATGGTAGCTATGAAAAATGCCAGCGAAAACGCCGGAGAACTTCAAGATGAACTCACTCTCGAATTTAATAAAACCCGCCAAGCTGCGGTTACAAGCGAATTGCTTGATATTACTACGGCTTTAATGGCACAAGAATAATATAAAGGAAGATATGGCAAAGACTAACAACACCCCAACCGGCATAGTGACCCAAATCATTGGCCCCATTGTCGACATTAAATTTAACCACGACTTGCCGGCAATTTATAACGCTCTTATTATTGAGCGTGAAGGCAAAAATCCACTTTATCTCGAGGTTGAGCAACAAATTTCTGACACCGAAGTCCGTTGTCTTGCTCTAGACTCTACCGATGGTTTGACTAGAGGAGTGAAAGTGATCAATACCGGCGCTCCTATCACTGTACCAATTGGTGAAGAAACTTTGGGCCGGGTTTTTAATGTCGTTGGCAAACCAATTGACAACAAGGGGCCGGTTTCAGGCAAGAAAACCGCTCCCATTCACAAACCTGCCCCCGAGTTGGTGGAACAAGAAACTCAAGCAGCCATGCTGGAAACCGGCATTAAGGTGATCGACTTGGTCGCGCCCTTCGCCAAAGGCGGTAAGGTTGGCGCTTTTGGCGGCGCTGGCGTAGGTAAAACGGTCATCATCCAGGAACTGATCCGCAACATTGCTGAAGTACATGAAGGCCACTCGGTTTTTGCCGGTGTAGGTGAGCGCACTCGTGAAGGTAATGATCTTTACTACGAAATGAAAGATTCCGGTGTTTTGGGTAGCACCGTCATGTGTTACGGTCAGATGAACGAACCGCCAGGCAACCGTCTGCGCGTGGCTCTCACCGCTCTAACCATGGCTGAGTACTTCCGCGACGAAAAGCATGAAGACGTGCTGTTTTTTATCGACAACATTTTCCGTTTCAGTCAAGCTGGGGCAGAGGTTTCAGCGCTGTTGGGGCGAATTCCCTCAGCTGTAGGCTACCAGCCCAATTTAGCTTCAGAAATGGCTATGTTGCAGGAGCGGATTACTTCCACCAAGAAGGGTTCTATTACCTCAATTCAGGCCATTTACGTGCCGGCTGACGACTACACTGATCCGGCCCCGGCCACCACTTTTGCCCACATTGACTCCACCATTTCCCTAGACCGCCGGCTATCAGAGCAAGCTTTGTTCCCAGCGGTGGATCCCCTGGCTTCTTACTCCACCATTCTTGAGCCCAGCGTGGTCGGAGAAGAGCATTACCACACCGCTAGAAAAGTCCAGCAAGTACTCCAACGCTACAAAGAACTGCAGGACATCATCGCCATTCTCGGCATTGACGAGTTGAGCGAAGAGGACAAGAAAATTGTTTCCCGCGCTCGCAGAATTCAACGCTTCCTGTCACAACCGTTCTACGTGGCTGAACAGTTTACCAATATTCCCGGCGCCTACGTCACTATTGCCGAAACTATCAGGGGTTTCAAGGAAATCCTTGAAGGTAAACACGACAATCTCCCCGAGCAAGCCTTCTACATGGTGGGTACCATTGATGAGGCAGTGGCCAAAGCAGAAAAAATGTAAGTATTGGCGCATTGGCGTTAAAAAGATGACAAAATGGCAGACTTAAAATTAAAAATCGTCTCCCAGGAAAAACAACTGGTAGATACCACCGTCAGTCAAGTGATTGCCCCAGCCTCGATGGGGGAAATTACAGTCCTGCCTTATCACGCCCCGCTTTTTACCAGGCTAGATGAGGGTGTGTTGCGCTACACCACCAACGGCACGGAAAATAATCTGGTTGTTTCCAAAGGTTTTATTACCGTCAGCCCCAACAATGAAGTAACAGTGATGGTAGATGCGGCCGTACTTGAGAGAGATATTAGTGTTGAGAAAGCGCAAAAAGCCATTGAAGAAGCTGAAGCTAAAATCCATGATAAAACCGCCAGCCAGAGGGAGCTGATCCAGGCAGAGGCAGCTATGCGTAAAGCCATGTGGGAAATTAAACTCGCCCAAAGGACAAAAAGATCCTCACTTTAACCCCCAATTTAGTCTTGTAAGAGCTTGTAACGCTTGCTCAGAAAAAAAATTTCTTTATACTATACCGCGTATGACAAACGACCTAAGCAATAATACTACTAACGGCAGGAAACCAACTGAAGTCACCCAAGAGGGACTGCAGGATCTCAAAAATGAGCTTAAAGAGCTTAAAGAGGTCAAGCTGCCTGCAGTGATCAAACGTGTCACCGAAGCTCGCGAGTACGGCGATTTGTCAGAAAATGCCGAGTATCACGACGCCAAAGATGAGCAGCGCTTCGTTGAAACCAGAATTGAAGACATCGAAGAAATTATCGCCAACGCCAAAGTAGTGCAAAACACCAGAAGCACCACTACCATCGGCATGGGTTCAAAAGTCAAGATTCAGAAAAAAGGCAACAAAAAAACCAGAGTTGTCCAAATTGTCGGCGAGTTTGAAGCAGACCCCGCGGAAGATAAAATTTCCAATGTTTCCCCTTTGGGCAAAGCTTTGGTCGGCAAAAAAGTTGGCGGGGAAGCTGTGGTCAAAGCCCCGGGTGGCTCCACCACCTACCAAATCGTAGAAATTAAGTGATTTTAAACTCCCAATCCCTTCATCAGTATTGAGGGGTTGGGTTTTTTTGTACTCAAAAGTGTGTACAATATCACTGTAGGAGAAAAACACCATGTCCCGAATCGACGAGGCCATTCAAGCCAAAAAAGAAAAACGTGCTCAGCTAGAACAGCGCGGTCTTAATGTTCATCCTTATTCCTACGATAAGACTCATTCCATTGCCGAAACCAGAAATATGGAGGGTGATGAGGTACAAACCGCCGGCCGGGTGATGGGCTATCGCACTCATGGCAAGGTGCTTTTCATGGATCTGCAGGATTTTTCCGGCTCCATTCAAGTGATGGTGCGCCAAGAAGAGGTTGAGCCGGAAGTCTGGGAGTGGCTGGGGTTTGTGGACCGGAGTGATTTTATTGGTGTGACTGGACAAGTCATTACTACCCAAACCGGCGAGTTGACGATTTTGACTGAAAAGGTGACGTTGCTGTCGAAAGCCTTGCGCCCGCTGCCAACAGAGTTCAACCTGGCCGAAGACAAAGAAACCAGGTTCCGCAAACGCTACCTTGATATGTTGCTCAACCCCGAAACCCGCCGGGTGCTGGATGCCCGGTGGTTGATTGTCAAAGAAATCCGCCGCTACCTGCAGGATCAGCACGGTTTTACCGAGGTAGAAACGCCGATTTTGCAGCCTTTATACGGCGGCACCAACGCCACGCCTTTTACCACCCACATGAAGGCTTTGGATACCGAGTTTTATCTCCGCATTGCACCTGAATTGTACTTGAAACGCCTGATTGTCGGCGGCTATGACAAGGTTTTTGAGATTGCCAGAAATTTTCGCAATGAAGGCATCGACCAAACCCATCAGCCGGAATTTACCATGATTGAGTGGTATGAGGCTTATGCCGATTATCACCGGATGATGGATGTGGCTGAAGAAATGTTTAAGCACCTGGCTAGGGCGGTCAATGGCAGCACTTTGCTCAATATTGGCGAAGAGCAGTTGGATATTGGCAACGACTGGCCCAGAATTAGGATGGAAGATGCGCTCAGGGTGAAGGCGGAAATTGATTTTGAAAGTTTGAGCGAAGAGGCAGTGCGCGACTTGCTCAACCAGCACCAGATTACCATTAAAGGCGAGTACTCCCGAGGCAAGGCGTTGTTTGAGTTGTTCGATCTTCTGGCCGCGCCCAAAATGATCGAGCCAACCTGGATTATTGATTATCCGCGGGAAATCAGTCCTCTTTCCAAGGCTCACCGGCATAATCCGGCCATGGCGGAGCGGTTTGAGGGATATATTGGCGGTAAAGAGTTGTGCGACGGCTGGAGTGAGATTGTGGATCCGGTTGATCAGCGTCAGATTTTTGAGAAAGAGCAGCGCAACATGCGCGCCGGCGATACGGAAGCTCACCCGCTGGATGAAGACTTTCTCGAGGCGATGGAGTACGGTATGCCGCCGCTTGGGGGCATTGGGGTGGGTATTGACCGCCTGATCATGTTCCTCACCAACACCTGGAGCATTAAAGAAGTGATTGCTTTCCCAACTTTGCGGCCGATTCGAAACGCTGAGGAGTCGGTAGCGGCCACTGCCGGGCAGGCACAAGTGGTGGAAGAAGGCGCTCATGATGATAATCTGGGCGCGGAGCTGCTTGAAAGCTTTAGGGATTCTGCTGCTGAGAGCAACTTGCCTTCTCGAGAAGAGGCCGAAGCGCTTGTGGAAAAATACATTCAAAATGAGGCCTTGAGACATCATTGCCGGATGGTAGCCCAAGCTATGGAGACCTATGCCCAAAAACTAGGCCAGAATGCCGAATTATGGTACCAAACAGGCTTGCTTCATGACCTGGATTGGGAAATGTACCCCGACGAACATCCTAAAAAAGCTCTTGAGGAGATTTTAGCTGAGTACCCGACAGAGATGAAAAAGGCTATTGCCGCCCACGCGCCAAGCCGGACTGGGGTTCGGCCTGAGACCCAGCTGGAAAGGTACCTCTTTGCCTGCGACGAACTGGCCGGATTTTTGCATGCTTATGCTTTGATGAGACCCGATGGTTTTACGGGCATGGAGTATAAATCTGTCAAGAAAAAACTCAAGGACAAAGCTTTTGCCGCTAATGTCAATCGGGAAGATATTTATGAAGGCTTTGAGTTGCTTGGCGGCGAGCCGGCAGACCACGTCGAGTTTTTAATCGCTGTTTTTAGTTGAGCTTTTACTATTGACCTTTGTTCTTACATTTGACATATTGGGTGAAGTACCTGTCAACGGAAAGTCTGCGTGAGCCTAAGGAGAAGTTTGTTTGAGAGTCCTTCGATACCCACGCCAAAAGAAGTCGCTGAGAAAGCTTTAGGAATCGGCCCCACATCTTCTCAACAAGTGGCTGCTGCAATCAGAGGTGTGGAGGCGGTGCAAACTCCAACACCTAAGCAAATAGCAGATTATCTTGCACAACAAGCCGCATTGGCCGGAATTGAAAAAAATAACGAATAATTTGTAACCTGCCCTAGAAAATGTTTTTGTGTCTGAAATCCTCAAGAAAGATGGCGAGCCTCCTGATCATGATAATCCTCATCATCCTGGTAGATGTAGTCATAGGAGAAGAAGTGATAAAACTGTTGCAGATTTAAAAGAGGCCGGAATTAATCCGTATAAAGTAAATGGGGTGCCGCGGACTGAAAAAAAGACAGGAGGCGGCCAAAAGCTCCCAAATATTAAGTGTTTTTGTAATTCTTGACTATCCTATATTATTTTGTTATAGTGATGTTATGGTGCTTAGCGCTAGAGCTGTGCTTAGGACCATAAGTTCTTTAACAGGCTAGGCTAAAAAAATCTCCTCGAAACAATAAGACTCCGGAGTTCACATAATTCTTGTGAGTTGCGGTGTCTTATTGTTTTCTGAAAGCCCGCCCCTCTCGGGGCGGGCGAGGAGAAAAAATGGTTAAGGGTATCGGAGGAGGGCTGCTGTTCTTAATAGCAGCCCTCCTCGTAGTAGGGGTCTTCGGGTTGCTGCGGAGCAACCTGGAGGCCCAAATTGAGGGAGAGGTCTGGCTGCCTCTCCCTGAAAACTTTAAAGGCCTGGTCGTCGATGGCGACCGGGCCTACTTTGTTCAGGCCCGCACCCTGCCGAACGGCGGGGTGCGGGTCACCGTCGGGGGGGTGGCACCTTTGTGTGGCCACCCCCAACACCGCCTCGGAGGGCGGCTGGTCGCTCGACAAGAGCGAAGCCGCCCTCGTTCACGTAGGCTGCCGCGCCCATGGCGGCAGCCTACAAATCGGCCCTTTCGGGCCGGGGGCGAAGTTGGAGGAGGGGCCACCGCCCCTACCAACTCCCCCCGGCCCCAAAGCCTAGCTTGAACCCCCGGTAAGCCAGTACCGGGGGTTCATCTTTTTCATCTTTCCCCATAAATCTCTAACCCACCAATACTTTTATTGGGTGATGTTTGATTTCTCAACAAACTCACACAATAAAGTCACTTCAGGTTTGTTAACTATTAACAAGAACTAACAACAGCTAGTAAATGTTGTTAACTATTAACAAAGTCCAAGTAGTGGTGGCAAAGCAGACTGGATCTAAAGTGTCCACAACGTGTTTACACAATACACAATTTTACTTCCCAGCCAAATTCCTATATAATTACTTTTTATTATCAGCGCGTGAGACAGTTAGCAACTGCCGAGTCCGCTTTCGCAAAGCGGCGCGCTTCTCGGGGTCACAACCGGGACGGGTAAGCCCGTAACAGCCGGAATGAAGCTAAATTAGAGGTGGCACCGTCAGAAGACCCTCTAACAAACATCCTCAGGGGTGCTTGTTAGAGGTTTTTTTATGCTCTATCAGTTACAGTTATATTAATTGTGCGAAAGGAAAAACAAAATGTTAAGCATTACCTACATCAGAAACAACACCGACATTGTCAAAAAAGCCTGCCTAGACAAGCAGCTTGATACCGGAGCTGTCGATAAACTTCTGGAAGTGGATGAAAAGCGCCGCGAAATCCAGCAAAAAGTCGACAAACTCAGGCAACAAAGCAACGATAACGCCAAGGAAATCAAGGCCCTAATCCAGGCGGGCAAGGATCCCACCAGCGACCTGATTACCGCTGGCAAAAATATCAAAGAACAACTGAAAAAAATCGAGCCGGAACTCAAAAACGCCGAGACAGATTTTGAAGAGCTAATGATGTACATCCCCAACGTGCCGGCCGCTGATGTGCCGATTGGTCCGGACGAGAGCGGCAATGTCGTTGCTGAGCAACATGGCAAAATTCCTCAGTTTGACTTTAAACCCAAGCCCCATCACCAATTGATGGAAAATTTGGGCATGCTGGAGATTGGGCGAGCAGTGAGAATTGCCGGCTTCAGGTCCTATTTTCTCACTGGCGATGGGCTGCTCCTTGAACAAGCGCTCATGAATTATGCTTTGAAAAAGCTGATTGATGAGGGCTTCAAGCCGATGAGTGCACCAGTGTTGGTTCAGGAAGAAACCATGTGGGGCACCGGCTATTTCCCCTGGGGCGCGGAAGATCATTACAAAACCCAAGACGGCCAATATCTGACTGGCACGGCCGAGGTGGCTTTAACTGCCTACCACAAAGATGAGATTTTGAAAGAAAAAGATTTACCCATCAAGTTGGTGGGAATTTCTCCGTGTTTCAGGCGAGAAGTCGGCTCTCATGGCAAAGACACGCAGGGAATTGTCCGAGTGCATCAGTTTAATAAGGTGGAGCAGGTGGTTTATACCGTCGCCAACGAAAACGAAACCAGAGAGTGGCACGAAAAAATGACCGGTTACGCCGAGGAGATGCTCAAAGAGCTTCAATTGCCATATCAGAAACTGCTGATGTGCACCGGCGATATGGGGGCGGGGCAACGCAAAAAATATGACCTGGAAACTTGGTTTCCGGCCCAAGAAAAGTACCGGGAAACCCATTCTGCCAGTTACTTCAACGCTTTCCAATCCCGCCGGCTGAATATCAAGTACCAGGCTCAGGATGGCACCACTAAGTATGTTTACACGCTTAACAACACTATGGCGGCTTCACCGCGTTTGCTGGCGGCCATTGTGGAAAACTACCAGCAGAAGGACGGTAGCGTGAAGGTGCCGAAGGTGTTGCAGAAGTATGTGGGGAAGAAGGAAATTAAGGCTAAAGGCTAAAGGATAAAAGGACAAGAGGCCGGGAAAAGTCACTCGTCCAAAAACCACATATCCGCCACCATTGCGGTGGCGGCAAATGTGGCGAAAGCTGCTACTCCTACCAGTAGCAGCTCGCGAGATCCTGTGATGAATCCCGCGATTATGGCAATGATGGCGACCACTAGGGACGCCGTCATTGTCACAGCGCATCCTACCTTCATTTTTTCACCTCCTTTTCAGACTCGCCTCGGGCGCCTTGCGGCTAACCCTTAGTTCGCTCCTCATGACTCCAGCAATTGGAGAAACGAAGAGCGTTGGCGGCACGCGGGGTTCCGGCTCAATTGCCGGATATAGCCCACGGGGTAGACTTTGTTTAATGGCAGCGCTACCCTCGCTGCCCATAGGAGGTTTTTTCCCGACCTCTTTTTAAAGAGCCACGGCTTCCGCCGTGTTCCCAGCTTATATTATACCTCAATTTAAACCTATAATTTTAATTACTTGCATTATTTAGCATTCTTGCCACTTTACCGCCAAAAAGACCTCGCGCAATACCCCTTTTTCTGGTATAACATACACCTATGTTGAAGATTTTTGCTGATCTTTTTGACGAAAATAAAAAGCGCCTCAATGAGTACGGCAAAATTGTTGATGAAATTAACAATTTGGAGCCTAAAATCAAAAAGCTGTCCGATGAAAAACTGGCAGCCCAGACTAAAAAATTTAAACAGCAGATTGAAACCGCCCGCAAAAACGGACAAGCAGATGAAGCTATCTTGGATGATTTGCTACCGGAAGCTTTTGCTACTGTCAGGGAGGCCTCACGGCGCATCAACGGCATGCGCCATTACGACGTGCAGTTGTTGGCGGGCATTGCCCTGCATCACGGCACTATTACCGAGCAGAAAACCGGTGAGGGTAAAACCCTGACTGTCACCGCGCCGCTGTATCTCAATGCGCTACTTGGTAAAGGTGTGCATTTAATTACTGTGAATGATTACTTGGCTGAGTTGGGCGTGGGCTGGATGGGGCCGATTTATCACTTTTTAGGCCTTTCCTCGGCGGTGATTATTCATGATCGCTCCAGACTATACAATCCTGATGCAGATAGCGAGATCAGGGGTGACGAGCGGCTGGAACATTTCGAGGAAATTTCCAGAAAAGCTGCTTATTTGGCGGACATTACCTACGGCACCAACAATGAGTTTGGCTTTGATTATCTGCGCGATAACATGGTGCAGGCGATTGAGCAGCTGGTGCAAAGGCAGGATACGCCGCACCATTTCACCATCGTCGATGAGGCGGACTCGATTTTGATTGATGAGGCCAGAACGCCGCTGATTATCTCCGCACCTGATACTGAGCCGACTTCTAAGTACTACGAGTACTCGAAAATGGTTGAGTCTTTGACTAAAGATCAAGATTACAAGGTGGATGAAAAGGCCAGAGCGGTGACGCTTACGGACTTGGGAGTCAAGAGGATTGAACAAAAGTTGGGGGTGGGGAATTTATACGAGGAAAGTTTTGACATTATTCATCATATTGAGGCAGCGCTTAAAGCTAAAACCATTTTCACCCGCGACAAAGATTATATTGTCCGCGAAGGAGAAGTGGTGATTGTGGATGAACACACCGGCCGCCTGATGTATGGCCGGCGCTACTCCGATGGTTTACACCAGGCCATTGAGGCCAAAGAGGGCGTGAAAATTCAACAGGAATCCAGAACCTTGGCGACTATTTCCATTCAGAATTACTTTAGACTGTACAAAAAGTTGAGCGGTATGACTGGTACGGCTTTGACTGAAGCGGAGGAGTTTAAGGAAATTTACGAACTGGATGTTTTGGCAGTACCCACCAACCAAGATGTAGTGAGGGAAGATCACTCGGACATAGTTTATAAAACTGCCAGTGCCAAGTATACCGCCATTGCTGCTGAAGTAGAACGGATTCACCAAGAGGGCAGGCCGATTTTGATTGGTACCCGCTCAATTGAGCACAACCAGATGATGGCGGATTTTTTGCGGCGCCGCGGGGTGAAGCATGAGGTTCTCAACGCCAAGAATAACGAAAAAGAGGCCTTTATTATCGCCGACGCCGGCAAGAGCGGCGCCATTACTGTAGCTACTAATATTGCCGGGCGTGGAGTGGACATCGTTTTGGGTGGTTCTAAGCCGGAAATTAAAGATTTTCGTAAAGAAAAACCTTCCAATCGCCGGCAGGTGAGTAAGGCGCTGCAAGATAAAATTGAAAAGCTGAACCTGAGATTGCCGCCCTCACTCAATCCCAACAATTACGAGATAGAAAAGTATGCCCAAGCGCTGATGGATTGGCGCCGGGCGCATGAGGAAGTAGTGGCGGCCGGCGGTTTGCATATCATTGGCACCGAACGCCACGAATCCCGGCGTATTGACAACCAGCTTCGAGGCCGTGCCGGCCGCCAAGGCGACCCAGGCTCTTCGCAATTCTTTGTTTCACTTGAAGATGAAATTATGCGCATTTTCGGTGGTGAGCAAATTGCCAAAATCATGGACATGCTCAAAATTGACGAAAATCAGCCGATTGAACACGGCATGGTGGGTAAGTCAATTGAGTCCGCTCAGGTCAAGGTGGAAGGCTTTTTCTTTGACCAACGCAAGCGCTTGGTAGAGTACGACGATGTCATGAATAAGCAGCGCGAGATCATTTACGACCGCCGCCGCCGTTTGCTTGAACAAGCCTCAATTGCGGAAAAAACTGAAGCTCAAGACCACCCCACAGGCGAAACTCTTCATGATCAAGTTATTAGCTATATCCAAGATGAAGTCAACTCCATCGTCAATTTGCACGCACCAGTAGAGTACTCAGATCAGGAATACGACACGCTGGTGAATGAGTTCAACAAATTGATTCCTTTTGACCAAACTTCACAAAATCAGCTGACCACTGAGGTTAGTAAGCTGGCTGATACGGATCAAATCAGGGAGCGCTTGACTAATATTGCCTTGAAAACTTACGAGTCAAAAGAAAAAGCGCTCGGCAGCGAACAAATGCGCGCCCTGGAAAGAATCGTCACCCTTTCCACTTTGGATGAAAAATGGATGGATCATCTCGATTCCATGGACTCGCTCAGGCAGGGTATTTGGCTCAGAGGTGATAAGCGCACCGCTTTGAGTGAGTACCGTAAAGAAGCTTATGCCATGTTTGAGGAGTTGATCAACTCCATCGAGGCCACCATCGCCAACCGGCTGTACCGGGCGCAGCTTTCAGCGCCTCCTCCTCAGGTAGATATTTTGAATCAGGCAGTAGCACAAAAAGAGGAGCTAGGGGGCGGCAGCCTGGCTGAAGAAGTCGAGGCCGTGACCCCAAAAACAGCTCCGCCGCCACAAAACACCCAAGGTTCCGTTAACGATCTGGCTGCCGCCCTCAAAACCGCCACTATCAACCCCAGCAAACCACAGCCGGGCATCAAAAAAGAAAAAATTAGGCGCAACGACCCCTGTCCGTGCGGTTCCGGCCTGAAGTACAAAAAGTGCGGTCTCATAGACGCGCCAGAGCATCGAGGGTAAAATAGAATAATTATGAATTCTATGAAAATTGCTGCCGGATCTTCAAATCCCAAACTGGCGGAAAAAATCGCCCAACAACTCAACACTAAATTGATTGATATTGATCTAACCGATTTTCCCAACGACGAGCGCCGCATCCACATCCGTGAAGATGTTAATGGTCAAGATATCGCCGTGATTCAATCTTTTTCCAAGCCCACCGACCAACACATTCTGGAATTTCTGCTCCTGGCCGACGCTTTCGAGCGGGCGGGCGCCAGAAACATTAATCTTGTCCTTCCCTGGATGGGTTACTCACTGCAAGACAAAGTTTTCCGGGGAGGCGAACCCATCGCCGCCAAAGTCGTGGCCAACCTGGTTTCTAATTCCTATACCAACCGCGTTTTTCTGCTGGACCTGCACAACACCAGCACTCCTGGATTTTTCTCTATCCCGAGCCAACATCTTTCTGCCCAAAATTTGTTTGCCGATTACGCCAAAGACAAAATTGATCTAAAAAATACTGTCATCGCCAGTCCTGATTTCGGTGGCTTGAAACGAGCCAGAGTTTTTGCCACTCAACTGGGCTTAGACTTGGTCAATATCGACAAACACAGGAGCTACAGCACCGGTGAAGTGACTGCTGTAGACGTTCACGGCAATGTGGCAAACAAAAATGTTATTATTCTTGACGACCTTATTTTGTCAGGCAGTACCGCCATCGAGTCGGCTTCGCTACTCAAGGCCAATGGCGCCAAAGAAGTCTACTTTTTTGCTACCCATGGGGTGTTTATACCAGGCTCTTTGGAAAAAATTGTCAGTTCCGATCTCAACAAAATTGTCATCACCAACTCAATTGCTCATGAACAGCTCAACAAGAAAATTGCAGTCCTGGATTGCAGCGCTATTTTCAGTGAGGCGCTCAAAAAATGGCTTTAGCAGTTATTGGAACATTACAGCACAGCAAACTACAAAAAAGAGGAAAAATGAGATACTCAAAACTTCATACCAAAACGGAAAAATCGGCTAAAGATTTTGATTCCGTCAATGCCACTTATCTTATTCAGGGTGGCTTCATCGACCAAACCATGGCCGGCGTTTATAGTTTTCTGCCGCTTGGATTGAAGGTACTCAGAAAAATTGAAAATGTTGTCCGGGAAGAAATGGATAAAATCGGGGTGGAGATCATGATGCCCTCGCTTTCTCCCAAAAAACTCTGGGAAATCACAGACAGACTTGATTCTTTTGATGTTTTGATGAAAACTTCGGGCGCTAACAAGTTATCTCAGCAAACTTCCACCAAAGAATTTATCCTCAATGCCACCCATGAAGAAGTGGTCACGCCTATTGCTCAAAAGTTCAGCGCTAGCTACAAAGATTTTCCTTTTGCTTATTACCAAATTCAAACCAAGTTTCGCAACGAGGCCCGGGCTAAATCGGGCTTGCTCAGAGGCAGAGAGTTCAGGATGAAAGATCTCTACAGCTTCCACACTTCAGAGGCGGACTTGATGGATTATTACGAACAAACCAAAGAGGCTTATATGAACGTTTACCGGCGCCTTGGACTGGGAGAGGATACTTATGAAGTCCGAGCCTCCGGCGGCGCTTTTACGGATAATTTCTCGCATGAGTTTCAAACCAAGTGTGAAACCGGTGAAGACTTGGTTTTTCTTGATCCTCAATCGGGTCTGGCTTACAACCAGGAAATTGCGCCTAGCCGCGCTCCCCAGCCTGAGCAAGCCGCGGCGGACGGGCAGTTGGAAAAAGTTGAAACCAAGGGTGTCACCGGCATGGACGCCTTGGTGGAATTTCTCAACGTTCCTCCGCATCAATGCGTTAAAACTTTGATTTATCAGACTGGCGGCGGCGAGCTGGTAGCCGCGGCTGTCAGGGGTGACTACGATATCAATGAAACAAAATTGCGTGTCGTCCTCAACGCCGCCGCCATCAAACTAGCCGATCCGGAAACGGTCAAGTCTGTTACCAACGCTGAACCCGGTTATGCCGGCCTACTCAACTTGCCGGCAAATATTAAGTTGCTACTCGATAATTCGCTCAACGATATCAACAACTTTGAGTGCGGCGCCAACGAAACCAATTTTCACTATATCAACGTTCAGTGGGGCCGAGATATCCAAAAACCGGCAACTTTTTATGACCTCAAAACCGTTAAAAATGGTGATTTCAATCCGGAAACCGGAGCGCAATATGAAACTTTCCGCGCTAGTGAGGTTGGTAACATCTTCCCGCTGGGCACCAAGTACAGCCAGGCCTTTGACTACACTTTCACCGACACGGACGGCCAGAAGAAAAGTGTCTACATGGGTTGTTATGGCATCGGCATCAGCAGGCTGATGGGTGTGATTGTGGAAAAGTTTCATGACGAGAACGGCATCATCTGGCCGGAAAGCGTCGCTCCTTTCCGGGCGCATTTAATTTCTCTCCGTGGCAGTGAAGAAAAAGCGGCAGCTTTGCATGACCAACTCACTGAAGCCGGAATTGAAGTGCTTTGGGATGACCGCGATGAATCACCCGGCTCAAAGTTCGCGGTCGCGGATTTAATCGGTATTCCCTACCGGCTGGTAGTTTCCGAGCGCACCGGTGAAAAAATTGAACTCAAAAAACGGTCTGAGGCCGAAACTCAACTAGTTTCAACAGCAGAACTATTAAACCTGCTCACAAATCACTAAAAACATGGCACCAGCATACAAAAACCTGATCTTCACCAAACACGCTCTGGCAAGGATGAAAGACAGAAACATCACTGAGCAGGCAGTTTGGCAAACTTTGCAAAAGCCGGAGCTGACCAAGCCCGAGGACAAACCCAACACCACCCGTTTTATCAAAACCATCAATGACCGCAAGTATCACGTCGTGGCCACCCACTTGTCAGAAACCAACAAAACCCTGGTCATTTCCGCCTGGGTGAGAGGTGAAGAAGACGCGGTGCCAATTTTCTGGCAACTGCTTACTTTGCCTTTCAAATTGAGCTGGCGAATGTTGGTTTGGGGCGCAAAACGAATTTTCGGCCAAAAAAAGTAGAGCAATTTTGCATTTCCAGGCAAAAATTGATCTTATATACTTATTTTTTTTCCGCCTTGAAATTAATTATATTGGTATGCATCAAGCCTTTTTAATGATGGTCTTTTTGAGTTTTTTTTATATAGTAATTGATACTACGTCCCGGTGAGGACACACCCGCTGCGACATACCTATCTGTAAACGATACGGATGGTGCAGCGGGTTCTAGTTTTGCCCGACACTTCAACTAATTGCGCAATTATTGTATACTTCTATTATGCCGGACCGCCGAAAACTTATTGTCACCCATCACGCGCCTGACATCGACGCTATTGGCGCCGTTTGGCTCCTCAAAAGGTTTGACGCAAAAAATTATGCCGATGCCAAAGTAGCCTTTGTTGAACCCGGAGAAAGAATCAGCTTAAAAGCCGCCAGAGAATTTGGGGCGGAACTCCATGAAGTCACCCATGTAGACACTGGCCTCGGGCGCTTTGACCATCACCAACCCGACCGCGGCAAACAGTACCTTTGCGCCACTTCACTAGTGCATGACTACCTCACTTCTCTTGATCCAAACCTTAAGGACAACCTGCCGCTCCAATATCTTTGCGATTACATCACCGACATCGATCACTTTGCCGAAATCAATTGGCCGGAAACCGGCACTCCCAGGGAAAGCTTTGCCATCTACAACCTCATCCGTGGCCTGGAGTTTTTGGAAATGCATGATAATGACTCACAGCTTCATTTTGGCTTCACCTGCCTGGATAGCGCTTATGCCATTCTGGTCCAATACTTCAAAGCCGACGAGGCTCTCAAAAAAAAGAGTAAAACAGCTAAGCACGGGAACATCAGTTGTCTCTACATTGAGTCCAGAAACGATGACACTATTAAGTTGGCTCAAAACAGAGGTTATCAACTGGTGGTGAGAAAAGATCCCAAACAAGGGCATATTAGAATTAAAGCTCGTCCCGACTCTGAGATTGACCTAGAGCCGCTTTACCACGCAATCAAGAAAAAAGACCAACAAGGCAAGTGGTTTTTTCATCCCAGTGGCAAAATGCTGCTTAATGGCTCCAGCAAACACACCAACCAACAACCCTCGCCCTTAACACTCGAGGAAGTTTCTGCTATGATTAAGCACATCTATGGCAGCTAAATCTATTTTTTCTCAAATTATTGCTGGAGAAATCAAATCTGACATTTTGTACGAAGACAACGATTTTATTGTCATCAAAGACATTCGGCCGCAAGCGCCTATTCACTTGTTGGTGATTACTAAAAAACCCTACCGCACTCTGGAAGAAGTGAGTCTAGAAGACACCGCTCTCCACGCCGGTCTGTTACAAGTTGCCAGGAAAATGGCCAAAGAGCAGGGCATCGCCGACAACTACAAACTGGTGCTGAATGTAGGCGAGCAAATGCAAGAGGTGCGCCACATCCACCTGCACGTTTTGGGTGGCTGGGAAGCGATCAATGAAGCTGCGACCGGCAAAGTCAGCCCGTAAATTTCCTAAAACACCAGGTGTGCTATAATACCGGTTCAGATATCTACCAAAATAATAGTAAATTAAAGAATCGGGAAAGGGGGTGGAATAAATGCCAATTGTTGTAAAAGCTGGACCTAATGACAATACTAATGACGTCATTAAGGAATTTAAAAAAGAAGCTTCAAATACTAATATTGTTGAGCGCACTCGCAATCGGCGTTATTTTATAAAACCCTCTCAAATCAGAGCACAAAAGAAAACTGAGATGAGGCGCTTAAAAAAACGCGCTCGCTCCCTGAAAAATCAAAAAAATGTTACTGAAGCTTCGTTGCAAAGAATTCATGAACGTTTGAGCAATCAGTAATACGAAGTTAGACTATTAAAAAGACCCCGGAAAAGGGGTCTTTTTTTGCGGCGCAGTTTTTCAAAAAACTATTTTTTTCTCGCTTTGACTTTAGCTTTAATATTGAACTCCCACTGATCGCCATCACTGGTGTCAAAACTGGTTGAATTTGTCAAAGTGTAGTAATTTAGCAAGTGGTTACTGAGAGTTTCCTCGATTTCCGCCTGCTGTTCCCTCAGCTCACCAATACCAGCCCTCAATTGGGTAGCTTGGGGACTACTATTGATGGCCGTTTTCCTCTGACTAACTTCTCTCCCTACTTCCTTAGCTTTTTCTGCTACTTCTACTAACTGAGCGTCATTTTCAAAAACCGTTTTCAGACTTTCCCGCTTTTGCTTCATCTCCTCTTTAAGCCGGCTTAGCTCCAGGGCGTTGCGCTCAATGATGTTTTGCAAATACTGCAGAGTATCAGCCAAGTCATCAGACGCCTCGACTTCCGCTGTTAACATTTTATCGTCTGCCTCTTCCAAAGCTTTCGCCGCCAAATCTTCGCCTGAATCCAATTGAGGATCATCTAACATAATTCCTTTCTGATAAATAATATTCTAGTCAAGTATATAGATTTTCAATGTAGCGCAATTATGAATTCTTCTCAAGAAGCAAACCTTCAAAATCGCTGATTTAGCTTTGAAACAAATTAGTCTTGAAGTAAATTACTCCAGAGGAGATAATACGGGAGCTATGCAAAAACTTACCAAAATTGTTGCCACCATTGGTCCAGCAACAGAAACTGAAGAAATTATTGAAAATCTCATTAGAGCTGGAATGAACGTGGCCAGGTTTAATACCAAACACGGCACGCCCAAATGGCACGCCACCAGAATGCAGCGCGTCAGAAATGTGGCGGAAAAATTAGGAGTCTCGGTCGGCTTGTTGCTTGATCTGCAAGGACCGGAAATCCGAATTGCTATTCCTGGTGGAGAAACCTTTAAAGTCAAAGTTGGTCAAGAAGTCGTTTTTACTTCAAATGAGAATTCTGATGACCCTCTTGCTCCTATTATTCCCCAAATTGTAGTCGACTCACTAAATGAAGGTAACAAAATTTTGATAGACGACGGTCTGGGTGAGTTTATAGTTACTCACAAAGACAGCAGCCAACTTTATGCCAGCGCGCTGAACTCTTTTCCTATTTCCAACCGAAAAACCCTCAACATACCAAGTGTAGTGGTCAATCTGCCTTCACTGATAGAAAATGACATTGTCCATCTGGAAAAAGCAGCTGAGAGCAAACTGGAAATTGATTATGTGGGCCTGTCATTTGTGCGCGATGCTCAAGATATTAAAATTCTCAGGGGGAAACTGAATGAGCTTGGGCTTAATTCTGCCATTGTCGCTAAGATCGAAAATCAATCGGCCGTGGATCACTTAGACGAAATTCTTGATGCTGCTGAAGCCATTATGGTAGCTAGGGGAGACCTGGCTGTAGAAGTCCCTTTCCAGGAGCTTTCTTACTGGCAAAAAATTATCATCCGCATGTCCCGAGAAAAGGGCAAGCCGGTGATTACTGCCACGCAAATGCTCAAATCAATGGTGGACGCACCTCGGCCCACCAGAGCAGAAGTATCCGACGTTTCCAACGCCATTTACGACGGCACCGATGCAGTCATGCTTTCCGAAGAAACCACCATTGGCAATTATCCAGTGGAAGCGGTCCAAACCCAGGCTACTATTGCCGCGTTTAATGAACAGTTTTCCGAACCAGTCCCTTTGGATGTAGCAGATGTTGATGCTGGCGCTTACATTACGCATGCTGCTATTTCTTTGATCGAAAACTCCACTCATCCTGACAATAAGCTGGAAATCAATAAAATTATTTGCCTGACTGAAACCGGCACCACTGCCCGCATGCTTTCCAGATTCCGTCCGCATTTGCCAATACATGTGCTGACTAGCAGTCAAAAAACCTACCAAAAACTCAGTTTGGTTTATGGCGTTACGCCGTATGTGGTCAAGTTACCCGATGGCAGACTGGAAAGTTCGGGGGAGTTGATGCAAAAAATGCGAGAACTTGGTATAGTAGAAACAGGAGATGTAGTTTTGTTGGTACACGGTACTTTTTGGAAGAAGCCGGGCCTAACTAACACTCTCTCTCTGCTTGAAATCGAGTAAGCAGAATATGGTAATAATTATTAAGGATCAAACCAAATGAGCAACAAAAAAGGACTTTTTACCTTTTTGGCAGGTATGGCAGCAGGCGCGACAGCGTTATTTCTTTCCAAAGAAGAAAATCGCCAAAAGACTAAAGAAGCGGCCGAAGAAGCTGTAGACGCTGCCAAGAAAAATACTCAGAAAGCTAAAAGAAAAGCTGTTAGTACTGCTCGAAAAGCCAAGCGAACAGCGGTCAAAACCGTTAAAACAGCCAAGAAATCGGCTGAGAAAAAGGTGGCGCAGGCTCAAAAGACTGTTAAAAAAGCGGTTTAGTTTCTTGCCTTCACTCAACTTTTTTTCCCGCATGGGTTATAATTGCACCTGTATTTGCTAGTGCGCCAATAGCTCAGTGGATAGAGCAACTGCCTTCTAAGCAGTAGGCCGCAGGTTCGAATCCTGCTTGGCGCACTCAGAAACTGTTCCGCCATCCCTCCACCATTCTTCCATCTATTATTTTTCTCTTACAAGCTTCTGCAGTTGAGTTAATTATCCTCGCTTATAGTTGGGACTCATGAACAGAAGAAGAACGATCTTGCACACGGAAATCAAGCACTGGGCGACTGAAAGAGGAGTCAGGCCCGCCTTGTCGTATGTTTTGACTCATGGGGCAGAGGGGAAGTTGGGACGGGAGTTAGTGTTTGTCTTTTCCGACTCAATCTCCGAATCATCCACTTTGCAATTTTTGGAGTGGGGAGAGTTTTTCAGAATTTTTGATCAAAAAGGATTGTATTTCATCTACGACAGTATAGAAGAAAAAAGTGATTACTATAGTTTTGAGAAACTTGAGGACCTAGATCAAGAAACATCAAGTAATCGGCAACAAAGGACTATAAATATGGTTTATAAATAAAAACAAAGGCCATTCAACTAATTGATATAAGCGGAAAATTAGCCGTTGCTAGATCTCTCGTTTTTGCTAAGATGGTTCGGCTATGGAATTAAAGACCCGTTATTATTTGCAGGTACCAAAATCAACCCTCCTGCTTACCTTTTTTGCTTTTTTTAATTTAATTGGTTTGAGTATTTATCTTTGGCTTTCAGCTGTTGTCATCCCACAGTATTTGTTTTTCATTCTTTCTTTTGCCGGATTCTATATCGGTTTTTCAATTTTCAAGATAGTCTGGTGGAACGTGTTCAATCGCGGTTGGCTGGAAATCACTCCGGAAAAAATTTCCTTCATGAAGTATTTTTCGGCCACCATTATCAATACTGAAGATATTCTTGATATTAATATTCCCGGCCTGGATGACTCGGCGCCGCTTTCCGACTGCATTAACATTTCCGCCATTGCCTCACATCTGCAGCAAACCACTTTTCAGATGATTATTCCGATGGTTCTCTTCCCGTTGGAGGACCAGGAATTACTGCCGCTTCTCCTTAGCAGCGTGACAAAATAGCAGCTACTGAGTTATAATGTCGGGCATTACCTTTTGGTGTCTGTAGCTCAGTTGGTTAGAGCGCCTCCCTGTGGAGGAGGAGGTCGCGAGTTCAAATCTCGTCAGACACCCCATGACTCTCTTAAAAGGATTTTTTGCTCCTGTTTTAATACCCTGAAAATTGGTGTATCAATGATTTTTACGATTTTCTTATCCTGAATATATAACCTGTCGAAGAACAATCTGAGATAATGTCGTTTCAAAAAGTCTGGTGCATCCAGATAAGATTGGTGCAGGTTACGAGTCATAGCTAACACTTCTTCAATTACGCTAAAGTCTATAGTTTGCTGATTCTCTAATTCGTGGAGCTTTTTTTCTATCTCTAACAGTTCTTCTTTAAGTTGGATGTGCTGTCGCTTGTAGACCTCACGATCAATAGTGCCTTCTACCACTAAGTCCTCGATATTATTGCGTTTCTGCTCAATACCACGCTTTTGGTTCAGGAGTGACCGCTTTAATGCCCGTTTTCCTTTTCTAAGATTGTCCAAGTGACTTTTAGCGTGTTGGCGAACAAGTTCTATAAATTCCTCAGAAAACTCGTACTGTTTTAATAGGTTGGCTACTTTTCGCTCTAACTTTTCTGTACGGAAATATGAAGGCTTACACCCACCCGGCTTAGAACAATGGTAATAAGAGAAGGTTTTACCCGATTTCAGGTCAGAAGATTCTGCTACAAGACGCCTCTCATGCACGGGGCAAAATACAAAACCTCGTAGAACAAAACTTGTTTTTCGTTTTCTAATAAGAAAGGAGTTGTTGCAAGTAAGGACATGTTGGACTTGGTTGAACAGACTCTCACTGATTATTGGTTCGTGCTTCCCAAAATCTTCCATACCTCCCCAACGCATTAAGCCGTAATAAATTGGGTTGTTAAAAATTCCCGTGAGTGTCTGAGGACTAAAGTGCTTGTGATTCCGACGACCCCTTAATCCTTTTTCGTACATAATTTCGCACAGCTCCAGCTGAGAATACTGACCAGTGGCATACAGCTCAAACATTCTCTTGATGATTGGTGCCGTTATGGGGTCGGGTTCAATGAACTTTTTTTCGTTTCGTTCAACATTTCGATATCCTAGCGGAGCAAGACCGGGATAAATACCAGACCTGAATTTTTGTTGCATCCCAGCTTTGGTGCGATCTGAGTTAACTTCTGATTCCCATTCGGCTACAGAAGCGAAGATATTGCCAATCAAACCCGATGTGACATCGCCGCCTTCGTTGATGGAAAGAATCTTGACGCCTTTTTTCTTTAAATGCTTACGGGTCTTACTAAAGTCGGAGATATTGCGAAACATGCGATCAATTTTCATGCAGATTACGGCTGTCGGTTTATCTTCCTCAATTGCTTTAAACAACCTTTGAAGCTCTGGACGGTTCGAGGTGCGAGCACTTTTACCTTTTTCGGTAAACACCTCTTTTACTTCATATTTCTGAGATTTAGCATACTCCAAACAAGTTCGTTCTTGATTATCTATAGAGAAGCCCTTAACTTGTTCATCCGAACTAACCCTAACATAAATATAGCAATCACTCATGATGACACCTCTTTTTTAATTGCAGGAACTGAACCCAAGTCTTGTTTATAAAAGTGCAATCGTTTTCCTATTGGCATTGATTTCAGTGGTTCAACGATCGTGTAGATTGATGGCTCGAATGTAATGGGGTTGGGCAGATGTAGCCACTTAATGAGTTGGAAGTACCACTTGGGCGTATGAAAATGAATCTCTGACTCTTGTGGACAGTGTTCTTTGAGATCGTTGGCGACACTCCTGAGCCAGTCTTTTTTGTACTTATATGTCACTTCATGACCTTGAATTTGCGTATCAATGCCTTCAATCAGCGTGTCTGGGTGGAGCAATCCTCCTACACCAACACAGAGCACAAAAACTTGATCGTAATTTTTCTCACAATACGCTAGGGAGTATCGAAACAATAGTGATGGCGAGAAGTGATCCCGTACTTTCGTACAGGGATCGTATTGTAGTTGCCGTTTGGTGGCGGCTATAAGTGCAGTTTTCATTCTGCTCCTTTCTTATTACCGCCAACTTCGTGCTAAAATAGTTTTGAAGTGGCGATAATCGTTACTTTATTTCTAATCGGATGGATGTTTCTTTAGTCGGATGCATCCATCCTTTTTATTTACTTTTATTATAATTTCAGGTCCCTCAGGTCTCAACTTCAACTGCCTCCATTTCTTCACTAACAACTTGCTCTTTTTGTTCAGCTTTTCGCTTCTTTTCTTCAATTTGTAAGAGGCAAAGTTCTACCCATTGTCTTAGTCCTTCTGCTAGTGGGCTATCAGTTGATTTATTCATGATGTTGGTTCGAAGTCGTCTTCCTCAGTTTCTTCATTAGTATCGGATGTTCGTCCCCAAAGGTCAGGTTTTCCCTTAACATCTAGTTTGCCAACAATTTCTACTAAACCATCCTCTAGACCTGAGTTCAGCCACCTTGATAGTGTTGCCTGATGTGGTGGTTTGCTTTTTTTATCTGCAATCCATTTCTTTGTTATTCCACCAATAGTGATTCCTTCGGGCACAACTGGAATATATGAGGATATTTTTTCTATACCTTCTGGATGAGTTCCTCCGCCAACTTGATCTTTATCAATTACTACAAACTTTTTTTCTCCATCTTCTTCTACCAACTCCACTATTATTTTGCTTGGAGTCTCTTCATATCGACCATCACTTTCTAGTACTCTCTGGGATCCAGATGCTTTCCTCAAACCCATCTTTATATCTATAAAGCCAGTGAGGGCAGATGAGCCTCTGGTGCCAACTATGTTTCCACCTCCAGATTTTCTATCGTGATGTATCAATAAAACCGCTATCCCTGCATCTGAAAGAATGTGGAGGGGTTTAAGTGAGGCTTGTACAGCAGATGCTTGGTTTTCGTCATTAACAGTCCAAAAGTAGCTAAGTGTGTCAAAAACAACTAACTTAATATCCTTGCCTAGACATAGCTCTTTAACTTCATGAATTGCCTCAACCCAATTTTCAGAGTGATTCTTGTCATATAAGTACCTTGGAATTATGCCAACTATTGAGCCACTTAGTTTCGTTTCTAGTTTTTTTCTATACCAGCCGTTTTTGCCTTCCTCAGAGATAATAAGCGTCTTTACTGGTTTAATAGGTTGTTCCAAAAATGCTTCTCCGTTTTCCAATGACATACAGAGATGAACCAAAAAGGTCGTTTTCCCCTCCTTAGGATTACCTGACAGAAGAGTTACGAGTCCAGGTGCCAAAAACCCTTTCCATATCCAGTTGACCTCAGACTCTTTATCATCAATATCTGCAAGCCATGTAAACCTTTCCTCTAAGGTTGTTTTCTTATGCCTTGCATTGTTAACACTAGGATTGGCTTGCAATGCATCGGTATTCTTAATCTGACCCAATTCATTGAGGG
Source organism: uncultured Pseudomonadales bacterium (assembly GCA_964633875.1). GTDB lineage: Bacteria > Patescibacteriota > Microgenomatia > UBA1400 > PJMF01 > UBA1370. Next base: position 39,235 of record CAZWKL010000003.1, on the reverse strand, counting down.
TGGAATCAGCTTGTTCAAAGACATCGTGGTTATTCATACAGACCTCCCGAAAGTAGTCCAACCGCATCCGGAAACTTTAAGTTCTTAGTTTTTTGTATGTACGAAATAGAATCTCCACGGGCTGAACAGCCAAAGCAGTAAAATGAGTTTGATTCCAGATAAATAGTGCAAGATGGGGTTCGTTCTGAATGAAAGGGGCACAGCGTTTTGTGGTTTTTACCTGACTTTATTAGCTTGTGTCCATCCTGTTCAAAGAGGTGGCTAATTTTAACTTTCTTAGCCATTTCGATTCGAGTTGGAGTTAGGGATGTATCATCATCAAAATAATTTGGCAATCGCCTTTGTAGGTGCTTGCGATAAAGGTTTAGAAGGTGTTTAGCTCTATTGGCTACACTCTCAATTTTTGGGGTGTAAATTGCGCCATACAAAGTTTCATAAAAATAGCGGTCAAATCCAGTTAGCCCTTGTTTGTCCAAACGAACTAGATCTTTTTCCCAAAGTTTTTTGTATTCAACAATTTCTTGTTTAAACTCAATTTGTTTTTCTTTTATTACTTGGATCAATTCATCTTCACCGATGATTTCAAACCAGTCTGTTTCAGCCTCTAGCTTTGCTAGTTCAGCCTTATGTTCTTTTTCCAGTCTTAGCTGTTCTTCAAAGGGAATTGGGTAATCGAGGTCTGATAGTGTGTTAATTTTCATATTCATATTGGTAGTCTTTAATTACAATTCATGCTGTTGAAAAATCAGTCCTTTGCAGGTGTCCAGTTGTTGACCATATTCTTGGGGTGAGAAGGTGAACTGTTCTCCCTTTATGTAACTAGAAATAATGGCACTTAATTCTTGATTTTCAGAAAATAAAAATGCTACACGACCAGATTTGTCACGCTCAATACCTTGAAACGCTTCGGGGGAGTGAAGCTTGAGAAATGATGCTAGTTTTAAATCAAAAATAGTTTTCATATTTATATTCGCGTAAAAAAATACGCCTACAGTTTTAATCTGTAAGCGTAGTGTATTAAGGAAAACTAAATTGGTCTAAGAAGTTGATGCTGGGTTGGAACTTCGGATTAACAGTCTCTCATAGCTCGTAACTGCTTTTTGAGCAATATCTATATCAAGATCACAGTGCTCACATTTTTCCCCATTGTCATGATTGTTGTTTTTTGGACATCTGCCCATCCACCAGTCAACCACATCTGGGTAAGGTGTGGGTGTTTGACTGTCATTGAGCAAATGCTCATTTCTTTTCCAGTAAAGCTCTCTCGCTCTAAATAGCTTCTTTTGAGTTTTAATTGGTTTACCTAGGTCATGATGGGATGGTCCAAAAACATGAGACTTCACATAGTCATCGATGAACGGATCTATGCCAAAAGTGATATTAGAGTTGGCGAGTTTTGATTTTTCGTTATAGTAATTTTGAAAATCACTAAAGGCTTTTTGGACATCTTCTGGCTTTGCCGTTGGCGAAAGTACAATAACATACTCAAAACGATCTGGATGCTCGTCATCTGTTTTAATTACATCAAAATAGCATTTCTTAAAAACTGATTCTGGTGCTGTGTTAGTAAATAATACCTGTTCAATCAAAGGGTCATAGTTCTTTGTTCTGCCCATCAATGCTCTTAAAGAGTAAATATCTTCTTGAAGTTCTTGAAGTAGTTTGTCTGCCGAATCCTGATCTGTTATACGAGGATCGTGCTCCAGTACAAGCTGGTCAATATATAACTCAGCCAAGTTTGAAACAGGCACACCCAAGGATTCAATTTTTTTATAAGGGTTGATGTTCCATTTATCCCGCAGTTTTGCTAACTGTTCCAAAAACTTTGGGTGGTCAACCAATAGCATTATGTCTAATGCAACATTTACAGAATCCGATTCTACTAATATCTTTTTCATATCAATCTAGTAGTATTTTACCGCACAACCTAGCTCGATTTTTCCGGAAAGTATCACGACCTGAAATAAATCATTACCAGATTGGCTTGCGTTGTCTATTACAAAATAAAATCCATATTTACGGAATTCTGTAGTGATATCGGAATTGTTTTCCGAAAACTACCTTTACCTAAATCAAAGCAGTCTAAAATTCTACCCAACTATTTTTTTTCAAGTCGTAATGCAGATAAATATCGTGATAGGATTCAACTTTTTTCAGCTCTTGATTTGGTATTAGTTTTCCCGCTGTTATTGCTTCATCAGCAGTTAAGTTATCAAACACATAGTGATATGTAATACCATTTGCAGACCTGACTATAGTGTACTGATTTTTTACAACTGAGTTGTTTGGGTTAATATAAAGCTTCTTTAGAATGTCATAAATATATGCGGAAACAATTCCAACAGCTAGTTCGCCAATAATCGCAAAAACTGGTTGAAATTGCTGATAAACAAAAACAGCCTGTTGGACTGTGTCAGTGTCAGCACCTCCACCAGCTTCAATAGATGCTTCATGCAGTAATATCTTGTGTTTTTTTGAAAGCTCAAGAGCAAGTGATTTATAAACCTCCCGCTCATCTGCCTCAGCATAGTGAGGGAAGACAATCGTAATATCTACTTCTTTTTCATATTCCTTGATAAGATCGAACTCTGGGTAGAACCCTTGACTATAGAGACTTGGAACACTAATGGAGATATATGGCTCTTCGCCTTTGAGATATCGATTTTTCGCTTCTTTTATGGCCTGTATACCTAGTGTTGCAGGGTCAGACATGTTTATTTTCCCCAAATACCATCAACTTTCGACTTGATCGCTGTCTCAAAGTTTTTAATCAAAAGTGTATTTGACTGAACAATCTTACTCTCACTAGTAAGTCTGTTGGCAATTTCTTTTTGAACTGAAAGGGGTGGCAATGGAATTTTAACTTTAGATATACCTGACGCACTTACATTGGCTTGTCTTACTCCGCCTGAACTATTTGCTAACACTCCCTTTTTGAAAAAGCTTGATATTGTACAAAAGTAAAAGTAATCTGGGTCAATTTTTGAGCTATTAGGCTCAAGTTTGGCAACTCGTTGGTTTAACAGGTATTTTTTATCCTCATCCACTCGGCAGACATTGCCATAGTCATCTTTGCCAACTGTACCAGTCATTGAAATAAGAATATCGCCCTGAGAAAGTACATAATCGGGATATTTTTCTACATATGATTCTGGTAAATATGCCTGTTTATTATCTTTATCAAAAAAGCTCTGTTTAACATTTCCCATCCTAATCAACTGAACACCATCTGAAACAAAGTCATCACTCTTAAACGCGTAACCTCCTCGAATTGTGCATACATCCCCAACATCCACCCACTCCCAATCATCCTCAATTTTGAAACTTGGCTGGTAGTTGTCTACTACCTGTTTTGCACCGTCAATTATTCTTTGGTATCTGTCTAATTCTTCAACAATTTCTTGCTGGACTGATAGTGGTGGTAAAGGAATTTCTAGCTCACTAATTTGGTTCCGATTTATCGACTTGAATGTACTCCCTGTTCCCAAACTTGAAATGTATTTTTCATTCGCTTTCAAAAGGTAAAATAAAAACATGTTGTTAAGTTTATCGCTTACCCTGATAGCAGCTAAACCTCGACCGATGCAAATCTTTTGATTAGATATATTAACTGTTCCAACAGGTGCTCGAACTGACATCAAAATATCGCCAGCAACAGCTTCTTTAGTTACTTGAGTAGTCCAGCTTTTTGGTTTATCAATATACATATTTGTGAACTCAGTTTTACCCTGATAAAAAGGCAAACCCTCGGAGGCATCGTTGTAGAATTCACTATCAGGCGACTGACCAGAAATGATTTCTGCAACTTCTCCAAGTTTTACAACTTCAAAGCTAGAGTTCTTTTTTATTGAGGTTTTATATCCATTTTCACTCAGGTTGTATCCATTTTCTCGAATTAATTCTTTTTCAACCAACTGAACTGTGCGTGACTCTTCAATGTCAATTTCTTTACCATCCATGAGTCGTTGTTTGTATTTTTTAAGTACAGTAATAGCCTCAGGCAAATCATCATTTTTTGAAGCTCTTCGCTGTGCCCCTAAATCAAACCCATCGTTCTCAACTTTTACAAATAGAATCTTGTTGGTCTTTTTTGCTAACTGTCGGTCGAACAAAAGTACACTTGTTTTAACTCCACTATATGGCTGAAAAATCCCTGATGGCAACGATACCACCGCCCACAAGTAATCATTGTCCACCATCATTTTGCGCAATGCTTTGTAGGCATTTTGACTTTGAAAAATAATACCCTCAGGCACAATCACACCCGCCTTACCATTGATGGTCAGATGTTCCATGATGTAGTCGACAAACAAGACCTCTGCTCGGTTAGATGGCACTGAGAAACGATTATGAGGTCGTATACCTCCCTTTGGAGTCATGAATGGTGGGTTAGCTAAGATCACATCAAAGTCATCATTCCATCGGTCTTCACTCGACAGAGAATCATATTCGTAAATGTGTGGGTCTGGAAAGCGATGGAGATACATATTAACCAGTGACAAGCGTTGCATGTCCTGTGAAATGTCATACCCTACAAAATTCTTAGAAATCTGATCCATGTCATCATTAGTAAGCCCATTTTTTCTCAAATGTTTGTAAGCAGAAATTAAAAATCCGGCAGTACCACAAGCAGGGTCTAGTACAGTATCGGTTTTTTGAGGGTCTACGACTTCAACAATAAAGTCGATGATGTGGCGAGGTGTGCGGAATTGTCCTGCATCTCCCTGACTACCCATGACTTGCAGAAGATACTCAAAAGCATTTCCCAACTCTTCACTATGGTCGTACTCAAATTGGTCGATTACATCTAAGAATAATTTAAGTGTTTCTGGGTCATTGAATGGCAAGGAAGCATTACGGAAAATATCACGGAACAACTGGGGAATGTGAGGATTAAGTGCCATTTTTTCGAGGGCATCACGATAGAGCAGAACACGATCTCTAGCAGGTAAAGCCTTGTCCATTAAATTATCCCAAGCGTACTTTTCGTAGCCATTGGCAAAGAAGCCACTGGTGTCACCCAAGTCCTTAGTTTTCTTGTCCATGTCAGACATGAACTTGTAAATTAAGGCAAGCGTGATTTGTTCAACCTGTGAGGTAGGCATGGGGATTTTACCCACCAAAATATCACGAGCTGTATCTATTTTCTTTTTTGTTGCAGAACTTAACATGTTGTTTACTTCCTATTTTGTAGAATGGAGATGCTTTGCAATGCACTCAATCCAGTACTTTCCAACGCGATGCAAAAGATCAAGCATCTCTGGATTATTAGTATATTTACCCAACTCCCTCACATTCAAGTCCTTGGCTAATTCCTCATTCATCGAAGCCAAAATATAGAGCGATCGAACATCCTCCATATTTTCATACGGCACTTCAAATTGTTTAGTAAAGTCCTGCCAACCAGTTTGGGCTTGTTGTTGTTTTTCTTCTCGTTGAGCCTGAGAAGTGTTCGCCATATCTCTTAGTACGCCGTAGAGTTTGGTGTCTATTGGCATACCCTCATAACCGATCTGTTTTTCTGCGACTGTCTGAATCTGATCTCCAGCCCTGCGAGTGTGTCCTGTTTCATCTGGCGGTGGGAAATCAATGATAATTCCGCCGGGTCCACTAATAGTGGCTGGCTGTGGTTTATCCACTGGTAAATCAGGTATCTCATCGTATGGGTAGTCATGCTCAAAATAATCGCAGTTAGCGAAGTAGTCAAATAAGTAAAATAGTTCTTTTTTGACGGTCTTAGATACTTGCTCGCCCTCTAATCGTTGAGAATAATTAAAGGTGTGTTTTCTGGTGCCTCTACCTTTGATCTGTACGAAGTCCTGAGGGGAGAAGATTGGTCGCATTAAACAAATGTTGAGTAAGTCAGGGCAGTCATAGCCAGTAGTCATCATGCCAACTGTCACACAAACTCTAGTCTTACTGGTTTTGTAACCCTCAATCACTCGTGAGTTACCTCGCAAATTGTTGTTGGCAAACTTAATGGTTGAGGTTTGAGCGTCACGCACATTGGAAGTGATCTGCATGGCAAAGTCGGAATCGTACATATGTGGATATAACTCGTGTGCATACTCATTGAGAAGTTCGGTAATTTTTCTAGCATGGCTTTGACTGACACAGAAAATAATTGTCTTACCAATTTCGCCACTAATTGGATCACGCAGGGCTTTGTCCATAAATAGCTCTACAAACTTGCGATTGGTTTCTGGACTAAAGAATTTCTTTTCAAAGTCATTGGCTTTGTAGACTGCTTCCTCATCGCCCTCATCATCCTCATTCTTGGCTACTGCGTATCCTTCCTCAGAAAGTAGTTGCGTGGTCACTCTGGTGCGACAATCCAAAACATAGGGGTTAATTAAATAACCATCTTTAACACCATCTAGCAGACTATAGCGAAATGTAGGCTCGCCACTTTCACAACCAAAAGTTTGATAAGTAGAGAACTGGACTCGTCGTTCATATTCGCGTGGGTCTGATTCGGCGAGTTTGTCTGTTGCTAGATTCTTTAGATAGTCTTTTGGTGTGGCAGTTAATCCGAGTTTGAATCCTGAGAAGTAGTCAAACACATTTCTACTTGCACCCTGACCGGCAATCGCCCGATGTGCTTCGTCTGAAATAATTAAGTCAAAATCATTGGGGTTAAAAATATGCTCAAACTTGTTGTCGTGCATGATGCTTTGGATGGTAGTCACTACCACCTCGGCTCTGTGCCAGTCGTCTTTGTGTTCTTTGAAGATATAAGTCGTGATGTCTGGCTTTAAGTAATCACGGAAGTTTTTGAAGGTCTGCGTTTCTAGTTCTAACCGATCAACTAAAAAGAGAACTCTAGTAGCATTTTGGGTCTTAATGAAAAGTTTAATAATCGCAGCACTGGTTAGGGTCTTACCTGTGCCAGTAGCCATCTCAAACAAAAATCTTTTTTTGCCCTTTGCTACTGCTTGCTGAATAGACTGAATCGCTTCAATTTGGTACTTACGCAAGAAGCGAAGCCGATCAACTTCAAGCATTTGTTGACGACCTTCTTCGGACTGCCAACGAGGATCATCTTTGTAAGTTGGGTTTTGAGTTAGGGCAACATAGTCATCTCCAACGATTTCATTGACTAAAGCGTTAGTGTCTTTGCTGGCACTGGTATTTGTTTCGAGTGACTCTGGGGTAGGAAAATGTTGAACTTCTTCTGGGTTGCCTTCTTCTACATTCCACTGATAGTGAGTATCGCCATTTGAAAGTAGAACCCATTTAACGCCAAGATTGAGGGCGTAATCACGGGCTTGCTCTTTGGCATCTAGTGGGTGGATTTTACTTCGTTTAGCTTCAAGTACGGCTAAAGGTTTACGATTCTGACCATATAACACATAGTCTACAAAGCCACCGCTTATTCGCTCAAAGTCATCTCCAAGTGTGCTGGTGGATTGGTCGGTATCTACAACAAGGTGGTTTTCGACAGTGACATTGGCTTGACCCAAATCATCGTCAAGGAGCTTCCATCCAGACTGCTCAAGTAGTTTGTTGATTTTTAATCTTGCACTAGCTTCTTTTTGATCCAACATAATTTTTTATTTCCATTTCGATATACCAAAATTATATACTGCTAGACAGGATATGGACAGCTTAATAGCAAAGAAATGGAAAGTTAGTCAAAAAGAAACAACTCGTGAATCTTAACTTGAAGTGCTTTTGCGATCTTTTGGAGTGTTTCAACGCTTGGTTTTCGCTCACCTCTCTCGATGTAGCCCGTGTACGCACGGTTCAACTCGGCTTTTAGTGCGAGCTTTTCTTGGGTCAATCCGCGTTGCTTCCTGATTCTTTGGATATTCTCTGCAATTTGCTGGTAGATTTTTGGTGCTTTTGCCACACCTATAGTTTGATGTGAAAGCGTCTAGGGGTCGACTTACCACTGGTATAGATTTATTAGCAAAAGAATATATAATATATACTGACAGTCGCCAGATACAGAAATGGAAATAATCATGAAACAAACACACTGCCACATTTGTGGAAAAAAACTAAGCTTCCTATTTACCAGCCTTAAAAAGTTTGAGGGTCATAAAATTTGCACAAAATGTCACTCTAATCTAGTCAGGGTGGAGCTTGAAAAAAATTTTGCAAAAAGAGAAGAATCATGGAAACAATTGAACCAAAAGAATAAAGATGAGTTAGAAAAAAAGAAACAAGAGTTTTTAGCTCGGAAGAACGCACCTAAAAAAATCACAGAAAACCGAGGCACATGCCAATCATGTGGAAACATTTGGCACTATGGCAAAGAGGAGAAATGGGAAAATGCATCCAACGCTATGCACAATGTGAGCAAGTCGATGATGTGTTGCACTGGGTGCTGGCCGGCTATATTTCTCAGTGACAAAAAAATAACCGATTTTAGTAAATGTCCGAAGTGTGGTTCTAAGGCAGTTAAAACAGAACAAGTCACTCATGAGGTTTAATCTATTTCAACAATTGGCAGTTTTTTGTTTAAGTACCTACCAACGATTTCTTTCTCCAATTTTGAGTCGGTGGCTACATTGCAGATTTTATCCAACCTGCTCAGACTACAGTATTCAGGTAATTGAAAAGTACGGGTTAAAAGTAGGACTACTCAAAACAGCCAAAAGACTCAACAAGTGTAACGCCAACTGCTTGGACAGTTGCATTGATCTCCCCTAAACATACTCACAGACTAATTGTATCGACCTGAAAACTTGGTTTTGGACTAAGAAGTACCAATTTATGCTTTCTATGCTTCCATGTCTACATTTGTGTAAGAAAAGAAGTGAAATTACTGTATAATTTAGGCATATTTAGATCTAGATTGACATTATGCAAATTGTAAAACTTCGGGTACATAACTATAAATCAATAATTGATTCAGGTGACTGTTATCTTGAGCAAGGCATTACAATTTTTGCAGGGAAGAATGAGGCTGGAAAAACAGCTTTACTTGAAGCCTTGGAAGACTTCAACGCTGGTTCAGATATTCGTCCCACAGCCAAGCATCTTCATAGAAAAGATAAACTACCAAAAATAATTTTAACCTTCAAATTAGATTCAACAGAGTTACAGGCACTAGCAAAAAAACTGAGTGTAGAAATTGTAAATTCTGAAAACGAAAAACAGGTAACAATTATTAAAGATTTTCCGAATAAGTACTTACTGCCAGAGGATACATTTCACACTTTTTTTGGAACCGCCAATGATGACAATCTCGTTACAATAAGTGAAGCAGTAAAAGAGTTAAATACCAGACTCGAAAAATATCCAGACCTAAAAAAACTTACTCCTGAGGGTATTACTGCATATGCGGAATTATTAAACCAACTGGGAACATTAGAGCCTCTATTGCAAGCTAGCACTGAGTTGGTAGATAAAGAAAAGCAGCTCGTGCTCGGTCTTGTTCAAAAAGCAAAAGTTGGAGTTGCAAAGTTGCAGTCACTATCTGATGTTCAAGTGAAGCTTTTAGAAGCACTCCAAGATTTAATTCCTAACTTTATTCTGTTCAACTCATTCGAGGAAAAATTTCCCACTGAAATACCAATTGAAGAAATTGAAACAACACCAATAATGAAAGACCTTGTTTCTATAAGTGGTCTTGATTTAGCAATCATAAAAAACGGGCAAGCATATGAAAAAGAAGAGCATAAGGAACAACTAAACATCAGGGTTAAAGAAGATTATCAAAAATTTTGGTCTCAAGACTTTACAAACCTTCACTTTAGCTGGGACTCCAATGTGTTGTCGTTTCATATTAAAGAAGATGGCGCGTACTATCCCCCCGATATTAGAAGTCAAGGCAAACGCTGGCATTTAGCCTTTTATATTAGAGTTACAGCAAGAACCCAAGATAAGAAAAACAATGTATTACTTATAGATGAACCTGGCTTATTTCTGCATGCATCAGCCCAACGAGATATTTTGAAAAAGTTAGCAGAAGTAGCTAAAAAACGAACTGTATTATTCACAACACATTCACCATATTTGCTTGATCCAAACGAATTTGAACGCATTCGCTTAGTGTTCAGAGGAAAGATTCCTAGGACAATTGAGTCAGATCAAATTGACCCCACAAAAATTTCTGAGCTAACAAAGTTTTATACTGAAAAATCTCATTCAAAGACCAAGGAAAAATACTATTCGATTCATGTTGACCCTGAAAAATTGGAGGAGGAAGATCTAAATAAACTAAGGAAATCTCTTGCAACCAGCAGTTACAACATCGGAACAATTGTAGAACAGAAGATACATAAGGTATCGGACAAGGAAACCCTTCGCCCAATACTAACAGCAATTGGACTTGAATTAGTTTCAGGAGTAGTGAATTTAGATAAAGAAAAAAACATTGTCTGCGAGGGTCAGTCGGATGTTTATTACCTCAATGGATTAAAGCAATTGACAGACACTAGCGATCTTAACTTTATTTTTGGTGGGGGTGGACCTAACATGCCATTTGTAGGCACCATACTACATGGCTGGGGTTGTAAAGTTCTTTATCTATACGACAACGATAGCGGATTTTCAGAGTCAGAGAAAAACTTAAAAAAGATTTGGCTAATAAAAGAAAAGGTCGTAAAGGTTGCGGATGAAAATGGCAAAACAATAGAAGATTTATTTTCACCAGAAGATTTCAAAAAATATGTTTTGGAGGACGAGGGCGTCACTTACACAAGTTCAAACTCCGAATACATTAAAAAAATTAAAAAGGACAAGGTTTTAATGGGCAAGACCTTCTTGAAAAATGCTAAGTCAGGGAGCATGAGCCTTTCAGATACTACAATCAAGAATTTTGAAAAAATCCGTAAGGAATTTGAAACTAAGTTTTCTGAACTGCAGTATTAATAGTTCTAGTTGTAAGCATGGAAGCATTGGAAGCAGTTTCAAATACCACTAGCTGAGATTTGGGCTATCTCATTCAATCTTAGCCGTACTAATCCAAACTGCACACTGTCATCAAATACTGCTAGAATACGACTAACACACCGAGTAATTACCTCATCAAACTGATCCTTTGTATTACTTGGTGACGGACCCATTGCTTGACACTTGACAGGAAACGAACAATCAAAAATGCCCAACGAAGATAAAGAATCAGGTGTTGAACTGATAGCTGCCATAAAAGAAGCCGTTGAATCTACTACAGGAGTAGAGTTTGTAGTCTTTTTCTCAGCTTACCTAGAAAAGAATGCTGACCAACCAGAGTTGACTGAAGCTGACCTAGTAGCCGAGATCTTAGAGGCTGGCGGCTATCAAGCAGAAGATGATTCAACATTTGAAGATATCGTTATGATTGGGGCTTTGACGATAGGTGAAGACTTAGGAATTTTCTAAGTTGTTTCAATTTTACAACACCAAAAGATTGTACTTTGCCTTGGCGCGATTTGTGGCACGATTTTGGCACGATATGTGGTATACTTAACGTATGTTTAAACCCATTTTTACCATCACTCCAGAGCTCAATAGTCAAATAGCCGAGATTGAGAGACTGAAAACCATTGTTGATCGAGCCATTATTTTGCCCGAATTAGAGGTTCAGTTGCGATTTCGAGCTACGGTTGAAGCCGTTCACAGTTCAACTTCAATCGAAGGTAATCCTCTGAGTGAAGCCCAAGTTCAAAAGGTATTGCAAGGAAAAGCGATTACTGCCTCAGATTATGCTATTGTCGAAATACTCAACTATAAGCGCGCGCTTGATTGGATTAACAAAAAAGCAGATCAAAAAAATCAGCTCACAACCAAAGATATTTTAGAGCTGCATCGCATTGTTACAGATAAACTGCTTTCTAAAGAAAAGTCCGGTCACTGGCGTCCTGGTGATGTATTTGTGGTTAATGAAGTTGACGGCAAAGAAATTATTCAATTTACAGGTCCAGAAGCGCAACGAGTTCCCAAGCTTGTTGACAGCTTCCTGAAGTGGGCATCTTCTCAGGAAAACTCTTCCTTTCACCCCGTGTTATTGGTTGGACTAATTCACTATATTTTCGTTTCGATTCACCCTTTTTCTGATGGCAATGGCAGAACTACTCGGCTCTTAACATCTTATTATCTAAAAACATCAGGCTATGATTTTCGTGGTTCCTTATCACTTGATTCCTTTTACTTACAACACCGGCTTGAGTATTACCAGGCTTTAAGTCAAGGAAAAACATTTGATGAGCGCATGTCGGCAGATTTAACTCCGTTTTTAGAATTTTTTGCTAAAGGATTTCTAGAGGTTGCTACCAACCTGAGTCAATACATCAAAGTTGGCAAAGTTATTGGCGATAATAATAAACCCATTCGATTGGACTCGGATGAGTTAGCGCTGCTTGATTTTGTATATCAATTTGGTGAAATAACTATTCAAGAAGCAGTGGCCATTTTGTCATTGCCTAAACGGACTGTTCAACGCCGCTTAATGGAGCTTGTTGAAAAAAACATCTTAACTACCCAAGGTCAGGGACCAGCAACGCGGTATGTTTTGAAAAGACAAAAACTGCGACATTCTTAAAAAATTTTATTGATCAACTACTCTGTCTCCCACAAAGTCGCAGTTCCATCTTTAATATCTTCACTCGTAAATCTTTCCTGAGCCAGGGCAGCAGCCAATTGCGCCATTACCGGCAAATCGGCAGTTTTAATCAAATAAGGTGATGAGCAAATTAAGGCTTCCTTGTGCTACAATCACCCCATGAAAACTTCCCCTCAAATCGTTACTTGCAAAGACATAGAAGGCAACACCTACCAAGTTTCGGCAAACGAGCTGGCCTTCCGTCCTGCGGTGTACGCGGTGATTATTAAAGATGGTCAAATCCTCATGTCCAAACAGTGGGACGGCTATGATTTCCCGGGCGGTGGTATCGAGCTTGGGGAACCTACAGAGTCGGCCCTAATCAGAGAAGTAAAAGAAGAAACTGGGGTTGATATAACAGTCAAAAAAATTCTTCATTGTTCGAATTCTTTTTTTAAGCTACCTTTCAAAGGCACTTTTGTCCACTCGATTCATTTGTACTATCAGTGCCAAATAGTGGGCGGCGAGCTGAGCACTGAGTTTCTGAACGAACAAGAAAAACAGTATGTCGGTAGACCGGAGTGGCTGGAGCTGAATAAAATTAGGAATGTGAAAATATACACTTCTGCCGATGTTGATAAGCTTTTATTCTGAATAGGTGGAAAAAGATAGTTCCCTCGACACTGTTTGACAATTGCTCAAAGATGTCCTGTAGTAAATTATAGGATCGAATTAAGAGATTGGGTCATGAAACTGATGAAGCTTGGCTTTGCTCAATCAAGTCCATATGGCAACTCACCCCACAAATATCTTGAGCAATACAAAGCGGCACAGAAAGAGGCCCAAGATAAAGAGCTCGGCTTGTGGAACCCAAGTGCTTGCAAGGCCAGAGATAGAGATAGCGACGGCATCGCCTGCGACGCTCAGTGCCAATAAACTTTCAAATGATCAACAGTAAACCGGCAATAATCACCATCAAATAAATGAGGTAACGCAGCCAAAGCGAATTGAGTTTTTTAAACAACTTTGCCCCCACGAAAATACCCAACGCCAAAAAGGGCAGTGACAAAACACTGTGAGTAATCACGGTTCCAGTAACTCTGCCGGCAAAAGTATGGCCAAAAACAATAAACACGCCCGTCACGAACATATAAGTAGCAATGATGTCCTTGCGTTTGGCCGCGGAGTTGCGCTTGTTATTAGCGGCATGGATGCCGAGCAGCGGGCCGTTAATATTCAAAGTAGCTCCAAAAAATCCGGCCATTAAACCAACCGCCGCTCCCACTCGTTTCTTTTGGTAGGGAATCGGCATCTTTTTGGCGAACAAATTGTAAACTGCCACCAAAATCAGCATCACTCCCAAAATTGTCGCCAGCAAACGCTCGTCAATTGAACCCAAAGACATCAGCCCAAAAGGAATGCCCACCAGAGAACCGCCAAAAAGGGGCAGCAGCAACTTGGTGAGACCATTGGTTTTAGTTTTGTAAGCCACAATAGCAGTGGCAATCAACGAAATAATGGCTACCAGAGGGATCACTACTTGCAGAGGCAACACAAAAGGCAGTAATGACATGGAAATAGTAGACACCCCAAAGCCAATCAGCTCCGCGCCCATGCCGGCAAGAAAAAAAGTCAGCGCCAAAAAAAGAATTTCCATCTGTTCAGTATAACTGTTACAGCATGATGGTAGCTACACTTAAATAAATGGTGATACTGGCAATATCCAACAAAATAGTGGCAAATGGTCCGCTGCCGTTAGCAGGATCCTGGCCCAATTTGTTCAAAATGTAAGGAATAATAATTGAGATAAAAGTGGAAAAGATAATGGCAATAATACCAGCTAGGCCCACTACCATTCCCAGATAGGCTGTTTGCCACAAGATAAAAATCGATAAATAAATGAGCAAGCCACAAAGTAAAGCAATGAGGCTAGTGATGATAATTTGTTTGAGAAAATAAGTCACCATCGGAATTTTTGCTCTCACTACCAGGTCTCTGATAAAAAGAGTTTGGGTTTGATTGCCGACAGCCGCACTGATGTAAACAATTAGAGGAATAAAGGCGGCTAAAATTAAGTTCTTTTCAAGCGTCTGGGCAAATGAACCAACAATTTCTGCCGCTAAAAAACCGCCAAACAAGCCAATAACAATCCAAGGCGCCCTTTTCCAAAACGAGCTCAGCACTGATTCGCTTAAAGTGTCGTGGTGCCCGGATTCATAACCTAAAATACCGGCAGATTTATAAATATCTTCCCGATGTTCTCTTTGGAGGATTGATAAAATTTTGTCGTTGGGTACTACTCCAAGAAAATTGTTTTTACTATCGATAATAGGAACTGATTTAATGCTGTGCTTAAGAGCGAAGTTGGCTACTTTTTCTTGACTGATGTGCGGACTGCTAGAGTGAACTGAGGTGACCATCACTTCACTAACAAGCTTTTCGGGTGGTTCAATCAATAATTTACTAAATGAGAAAACACCGGTTAATTTATTGCCTTTGGTTAAAACATAAACATAATTGATGCTGTCGTGATCTTGAATTTGAGCAATAATGCGAGCCCGAGCCTCACCGATGCTCTCGGTTGAGTAGGCCACCGGGATGGTGGTATCAATATGATGGGCAGCCGCGTTCTTCGGTAGCTTGAGATTTTTGAGATTTTGTTTGGCGTGGCGCAACCAATTATTTTCCATGTTTTAATCATACCTAATTGCTAAAGAATAAGAAATGCTGTTATGCTAATTTTATGAAAATCATCCATATTACGGCTTACGAGATTATCGCCTCGGGCGGCTATCCTACGGTTGAGGCGGTGGTAGCACTTGATACCGGTCATCTAGGCAAGGCATCGGTACCATATGGGGCATCTGCCGGGACCCATGAAGCAGCGGTGCTAACAGACGGGGATGTCCACCGGTATCAGGGCAAGGGGGTGTTAAAGGCAGTGGCCAATGTTAAAGAGATCATCGCCCCGGCGCTAGTGGGCAAATCTCCTGAAGATCAGAGTGAAGTTGATGGGATTATGTTGGCGCTGGACGGGACTGAAAATAAGACTAATCTGGGGGGCAACGCTATTTTGGCAGTGTCACTGGCAGCCGCCAAGGCAGCCTCGGCGGCCAAAAAACAGCAGCTTTTTCAACATCTGCGCCAGACTTTTAATATCACTACACCTTGGCGGCTGCCCAACCCAATGATGGTAGTCATCGAAGGCGGAAAACACGCCCACAACACCACCGATATGCAAGAATACTGCATGTCGGCCATTGGCCCTGACAGCAGAGCGGAAAATATTCGCCAGGTTCTCGAAAGCTACCATCAACTCAAGCAAGTCCTGCAAGACAACAAGCTTTCCACCAATGTCGGTAACGAGGGCGCCTTTGCTCCGGAAAACATCTCATCCAACGAAGCGCCGTTTGCCTATATCTTGCAAGCCATTGAAAAGGCCGGTTATCAGCCTGGCAAAGATATCAGCATCTCTCTCGATCCGGCCGCCAGTGAGTTTTATCAAGACGGCAAGTATCATCTCAAACTGGAAAATCGCGTCCTCACTGCCGCCCAACTTCAAAAATATTATGAAAGCTGGCTCAATCAATACCCGATTGCCACTCTGGAAGACATGTTCGCTGAAGACGACTGGCAAGCTTGGATTGATTTTCTACCGGTCGCACAACAGCATCACGTCCCTCACATTGGCGACGACCTAACTGTCACTGATGTTAAAAGACTTGATGAAGCCATTCAAAGAAAAGCTGTTTCCGGTATCTTAATCAAGCTCAACCAGATCGGCACCCTCACTGAAACTGTGGCCGCCTGCAAACTAGCCAAAGAACACAACCTCACTATCGTTCCTTCGCACCGCGGCGGGGGTGAAACCAACGACACCAGCATGGTGGATTTGGCTGTGGCCGTTGGCGCTGATTACATCAAAGTCGGCCCCACCAGAGGCGAGCGGGTTTCTAAATATAACCGCCTAATGGAAATTGAACGGGAAATAGCTTGACTCATCTGCCAAACTGCCCAGTAACTGACGCTTCAGCCAGCAAATACTGTTGCATCACCTCTTCCAAGTGATGTTTTTCCGAATCCGCACTCAAGCCAATTGACTTGGTATTGACTGCATAAATCCGAAAACGATAACGGTGAATTTCCCCTTCAGGAGGACAGGGACCGGTATAATGATTGCCACCAAAATTATTTTTACCTTCTACCACATAAGATGGCACCAAATTATCCCTGATGTAATCCAAAATACTCGGATCGAAGTCCCAAAAAAGCCAGTGCGCAACTTCGTACGGCGTATCTAAATCGTCCATAATCAAGGCAAGCGACTCTGTACCCATGGGCAAATCGTAAAATTCAAAAGGTGGATTAACATTTTCTCCCACACAAGTATATCTTTCGGGAATCATACTACCATCATTAAAAGCAGTGCTAACTATCCTCATATACTCGTAATATAAGGGCAGATTGTAATAATCGCGTGAAATATTCACAATGAGTTCGATAATTGTCGTGGCTGCTTGTCTGGTCTGCCAGACTAAAGCTAGTATGTGCCAGTCTGCTTTGCCACCACTACTTGGACTTTGTTAATAGTTAACAACATTTACTAGCTGTTGTTAGTTCTTGTTAATAGTTAACAAACTTCAAGGGACCTTACAAAACTCCGTTGCGTTGGCTCACTACTAGAAAAGTGTTAGTGGGTCAGATTGAATGCCACTTAACAAGCCGACCCAGAATTGGCTATACTAAAATATTAATTCAAACGCTATGGCCAAACAAAAAGACCTGCCCAAACCAATCAGCTTATGGCAAACCCTTGGGCCTTCATTCATCTTGTTGGGCCTGGCTCTGGGCAGCGGCGAGCTAATTTTGTGGCCATATCTAGCTGCCAACTACGGCCTCGGACTACTTTGGGGAGCGCTTTTGGGTATTAGTTTTCAGTTTGTCCTCAACACCGAAGTCATGCGCTACAGCCTGGCTTGGGGCGAAAGTGTTTTCATGGGCTTTCGGCGGCTGAGCATTATTATTACCATTTGGTACATTATTTCCACCTTTATTCCCTGGTCTTTGCCTGGTTTTTCCAGCGCCGCCTCCAATGTTTTAGCCACCCTTTTCCCCTTTATACCGGAAAAGCCCATCGCTCTTGCCCTTTTGTTGCTCACTGGTTTGTTGCTTTCGGCCGGCAGCACCGTCTACAAAACCATGGAAACCTTCCAAAAAGCCATCATTTTCATTGGTCTGCCATTCATGCTAGTGCTAACCTTGCTGCTCACTGGTAAGCAGGATTGGATTGAAGCCGGCTGGGGGTTGATTGGCAGAGGAGACGGTTGGTGGCTCTTTCCGCCTGGGGTAGCGCTGGCAGCATTTTTAGGCGCTTTTGCCTATTCCGGCGCCGGTGGCAACCTCAACTTGGCTCAGTCTTACTACATCAAAGAAAAAGGCTTTGGCATGGGGCATTATATGGATAAAATTTCCTCCTTGTTTTCCGGCAAAACTAAGGCCACTAAAATGGAAGGCGAAACTTTTGCTTCCACCAAAACCAACCAAAGCCGCTGGCAAAGCTGGTGGCGGTTGGTCAATCTGGAACACTTTATTATTTTTTGGGGCCTGGGCTTTGTCACTATCATGATCTTAGCGGTGATGGCCAAGGCCTTGGTTTTTGGCACGCCGGCCGAAGAAGGGCTGTCTTTCCTTTATGCGGAAAGCGCCGCCATTTCCCAGTCATTAACCCCCATTGTCGGGGTATTTTTCCTGCTGGTATCAGCGCTGATGCTTTTTTCCACCCAAGTAGGAGTATTGGAATCATCTTCCCGGGTAATTTCTGAAAATGTTTTGTTGCTTTTCTACCGGAAGGGCAAAAAGATGAACATGTCCTTGGCTTTTTATGCCGCGCTCTGGGGACAAATTATACTCGGAATCGTCATTTACCTCATGGGTTTTCAGGAGCCAAGGGTGCTGTTAACCTTGAGCGCAGTCCTAAACGCCGCAGCCATGATGATGTCGTTCTTGTTTGTTTATCTCCTTAACAGAATGAAGTTGCAACAAAATTACCAGCCCAGCAAAATCAGAGTCATTATTATGCTGGCCGCTTTCATTTTCTTCGCCTACTTTTTAACCATTCTTTTTAAAGAGGCTTTTCTTTGATGTATAATAAAGAAAATGAATCATATTCAATCGGACTGGATTAAACAATTTCCGGTCAAAAATTTTCCTCCCAACAAAATCATCCTCAACCCGGGAACCAAATCTCACCAAGTTTATGCCATCACTCAGGGTATTGTAAAAATGTATGATGCTGGGGCAAGCGGCAATTGCATCCTACTGTCACTTTTTACTGTTGGTTGTATCATTCCCATGCCGGCAGCGCTTTTGAAAAGAACCAACAATTACACTTTCGAAACCCTTGATGAAGTTGAGGTTCATGTCATCCCAGTCAAGGAATTTCAAAATTATTTGCGCCAACACCCTGAGTCTATGGAGGAAGTGCTGCTCACCTTTTTGAGAGCCTTTTTAGTGCTGACAGAACAAGTTTCCGCCTTAAAATTAAACGTAGCAGAGGATAAGATCGGTGTTGTGATTAGACAA
Source organism: uncultured Pseudomonadales bacterium (assembly GCA_964633875.1). Lineage (GTDB taxonomy): Bacteria > Patescibacteriota > Microgenomatia > UBA1400 > PJMF01 > UBA1370. The sequence continues at coordinate 20,181 of CAZWKL010000003.1, read as the reverse complement.
TTGGAGTGCAAATCCAAAAGAGCCAATACCCATTCTTTGATTCAAAAACTCACTCAACAAGAAATCGCCAACCTGGCTGGAGTTTCCCGGGAAACCGTTTCCCGCAAGCTTTCCAAAATTCTTAAAACCTTGTGATTGGGATCACTGCATAATACCAGGGTCGGTACTATACTGCGGGCGTATGTTCAATCGTGCTGAAAACAGGTGGCCTAACCCTGAAGTGCCAATAAGTACCAAACAGCCTGATCAATTGACGGTAGAAATACTGCTAAGAACATATTGTGGTGGCAATGAGATAAGTCAAAAAGATTTGTTATCTTTCTATAAAGAGCTGGGTTTAGCAGTTGAACCAAACAGTGGTTTAGTTCTTCCCATAGAATCTCCACAAAATAATTTTCCATCAAAATTCGCTAGGGATACAATCTTTCTTCAAGCAGCAGATGTTATTTGCCCCCCAGGCTTAGAAGCTTCAACGTCGTATAGTGGTAAAAATGAACTACTGGCCGATTTATCCCAACTACTAACACAACAACAAATTGCTGATCCCGAGCCAACCCTAGTGCTTTCTAAAAACAATTTATCTCATCCAAATTCGACCATGCAAATCATGACTCAAGTGCCGGGACTGACAATGTTGCACGATAGCGATGGAGTTACTCACTTGGTTTTCGTCAACCCTGCGAAAGGAAGTTCTCTCTGGCTAACCGAAGCTACTAATGGTCATCTAATTGGTAAGTTATCATCAGCAACATTTAGGATTATCCCTGGTTATCCAAAATCATGGATGTATACCACTGATATGGATCAGTCAAATTGGGCGACCATGACACCCAAGCAAGCCCGGCAGGAAGCAGAGCAAATCTGGTGGCGACTGCAAGGTGGCATGGCTTCCAGTAAGTATCGAGAAATCTTTCCCCCTTGGGCTCCTCCAGAACAAAAGCAAGAAAAAGAAATGGGATCAATACCATCGTGTAGGGAGCTGATAGCAAATATTAAAACTCGTAAATCAGACTAGTCTCAACCCCTGGATACATAAGTTTTGGTGGCCGTATCAATGATCAATTTGTCGCCTTTGTTAATGAAAATTGGCGCTTGGACTTTGAGGCCGGTTTCCATCACCACTTCTTTGCGCGCTTGGCCTTGAGTGTTACCCGCTACGGCCGGATGAGCTTCCACCACTTCCAGAGTCACTTTGGGCGGCAAACTGACACCAATAGCTTCACCTTCATAAAACATGATGTAAACTTTGACATCCGGAGTTAGCAATTGAGCTTGGTCTTGGACCAACTGTCTGGGAATTTCCACTTGTTCATAAGAGCGCGGGTTCATAAAAACCACGCTATTGGCATCCTGATAAAGATACTGCATTTCTTGGCTGTTAATTTCCAGCTCCTCAACACTCTCGGTGGATTTATAGGTAAATTCCTGAGTATTGCCCGTTTTCACGCTTTTCATTTTTATACGCATGAAAGCAGAGCCTTTGCCCGGACTCATAAAATCAGTTTTGGTCACCAAAAACGGCTGATCCTTAAACTTGAGGTACATTCCTTTTCTGATATTTCCGGCTTTGATGGTTGGCATGGGGTATATTGTATTACTGCTCCTCTGGAAAAGCAAAGACGTCCTGGATGGGGAAGAGCAGAGTCTCGGACACGGAGGAGGCATCGGCAAAAAGCATCACTAGCCGGTCAACCCCCACCGCGATGCCGCCTGTCTCCGGCAGGCCCAATTCCAGCGCTTGGATAAACTCTTTATCCAGAGCAAACTCGGTTTTACCCAGGTCTTTTCGCTCCCGGAGCTCCTTGAGCATGCGTTCTTTTTGCTCGGCGGCGTCGGTTAGCTCAGAAAAAGCATTGCCCAGCTCCAATCCAGCCAGATAAAACTCAAACCGCTCGGCCAGTCTCGGATCATCAGCCTTTTTCTTAGAAAGAGCCGCCTGCGAAGCCGGATAATCATAAATAATGGTGGGCGCGGCTTGGCCTAAATTCGGCTCAATCTCGTTTAAAAACAACTGGTGATAGGCTTGCTCCCAGGTGTGGGTATCAGTAAGTTGATAGCCTTTTTTAGCGGCTGCTTCAAGCAATTTTTCTTCGGACAGCATAGTTTCAAGATCAATGCCGCCATACTTTGCAAAAGCCTCAGCCACCGAAATTCGCTCCCAAGGAGTAGCAAGATCATACTCCCGACCCTGATAAGTCAAAATATTGCCACCAGCCGCGCCATGGATTTGCCGGTGCAAGTGAAGCAACAGCTGCTCGCAATCCTCCATAATCGCCCTATAATCTGCTTCAGTCCGGTACCACTCGAGAATGGTAAACTCCGGATTGTGAAAAGAACTCAATCCCTCCTGGTTGCGAAAACTTTTGCAGATTTGAAAAATATTACCAAAACCGGCGCTCAGCAACTTTTTCATTGCTAATTCCGGGCTGGTGAGCAAAAAACCCCGCTTTGAACCCGCGCCCGCTACTTTCAGCTCGGTTTCAAAAACTTCCAAATAAGGTTCCGTGCCCGGATGTTGCACCAAAAGAGGCGTTTCCACTTCGTGAAAACCCTGTTGTTTGAAAAACGACCTGATGCCGTCTACCACTTTTTCACGAATTAGTAGCTTTTCTCTAAATTGCCGATCATTTCTGGCTTTCAACCAATTACTCATATTTTTCCTTAAATATCTCAATGCTGCCATCGCTATCATCCAAAACAACGTAATGAGCCGTGCCTTGCTGAAACGCCCCCAGGCTAATAAACCGGTTTTTCCGGTCATCAATATTCTGGTGAGAATGCCCGGCAATCAGGATCTGATTTTCTTTTAATTCTTCTAGCGCATACTGGCCAATTTTCCTCATCATGGCCCGATAGTGGAAGTTTTTCAAATAAGTATAAATTCTTCCCAGCAACCTTTTACTCCGGTGCAAATTAAAAATCAAGTGGTAATGATGCTTAAACCGCTGGGTAATTTTGGGGAAAGTATCGTCAAATTCCGGCGCTTTAATGTGACCGTGAATAAAAATTATTTCCTGATCGCCAAACTTCATTTGGTAACAATCAGTTTGAATTCGTGAAAACAACTTGGCTTTCACGCCCGTCATTTTTGCCGAATCGTGGTTGCCGTAAATAAAAATAGTTTCTTTTTTCAGCAGCAACGGAAAAAGCAAACGCCAATCAGACTTAACAAAATCATCAACACCAGTGACGTAGCTTTCAAAAAAATCGCCGTTAATAATCACTCTGTCGACGCCACTAATCAGCTCCACCAACTTTTTGAAAAGAGCGGGTTCAATAATGTTAGTCAGATGAGTGTCGGCAAAAACCAGGGTTTTCATAAATCTAATTTAATGCTGATGGACATGAGCCGCTTCAGAAATCTCCCTGTTACTAGCCCAATAAGCAGCCAAGGCCGTACTGAGCGGCACTGCTGCCACCAAACCAATGGAGCCCATCAGGGTCCGGACCACTTCTTCAGCGATGAGTTGCTGATTGAGAATCACCCATAATGGCGTATCAGCGCTCAAAGTAAACAGCAAAAAGAGCGGCAAATTCGCGCCGGCATAAGCCAAAACCAAAGTGTTCACCAGCGAAGCCACATGATCCTTACCCACTCTCATGCCTCGTTGATACAAGTCCTCAAAAGAAAGTTTTTTGTTGGCGCGTTTCAGCTCAAAAACGGTAGCAACCTGAGAAATAGTAATATCATCCAAAACTCCCAAAGCGCCAAGCATAATGCCACTCAGCAACAAACCCTGCAGATTGATGCTGGCAGTTTCGCCCACTTGCAGAAAAGCCGCCTCCTCGCTACCAAAACCAGTCAGCGCTGCCAGACTCAAATACCAGGCAGACAGCAGCGTCACTCCAAGCAGAGTAGAGAGAATCGAAACCAAAGCAATATGCGACGAAGCCTTAAACCCGTGAGAGAGATAAATGGTAATGCTGGCAATAGCCACCGCGCCGATTAAAGCCACCACAATCGGCTGCGCGCCATGCAAAATCTGCGGCACCACATAGCTACCCAAAACCACCAAACTCAAAAACATGCCGCCAATAGAAAACAGTCCCTTAAAACCAGCCACCGCCATCACCACTAAAAAGAAACCCAGCAACAGCCAAGCCATAATTGGCAGCCGGTAAATATCGGCAATGATATTTTCGCTCTCACCAGCGTAAGTTATTTGCTCGGTCAGAACGATGCTGTCGCCTTTTTTAAGCAACTGCGAGCTGCTGAGCGGTTGGAACTCGGTTCCCATAATCACTTCCGACTCTTCACCTGCCTGCGATCTCACCAGCAGTTTTTGCAGATAAAACGTTTCCGAGTCATATTTCAATTCCTGCTGTTCGAGGACTTCAATGACTTGGCCGGTGGAGTAGTGAGGTTTAGGCGTGACAAATTCTGCGATAGGCTCTGCTTGAGCAAAAACGCCAGGCGGAAAAACAAAGAAATTTACGGTAAAAACCAGTACAATCAGCGCTTTGAACATATGCCATAGTATACCTGATGTCCGCAGTGATGAAAACTTGACACCAGCCGATTAGCTTGGCATAATATTAGCAGTAGGAGCTATTGTCTGCTAATTAAAGGCAGAGAAAGGGAAAAATGACAACTTCATTGATGCGCTGGAGTCCATTTGTGAACAGATGGCCAAGCATTTTCGGTGAGGACGATTTTACTTCGCTTACTTCAGCTTCCAACAATTTGGATGTTTATGAAACTGAAGATGAAGTGGTGGTCCAAGCCAACGTGGCCGGGGTGAAACCAGACGACGTGGAAGTGACTTTTGAAAAAGGAGTTCTGTATGTGCGGGCAGACCGCACTGAAGAGGAGGATGACAAGGACAAAAAGCACTTCAGCAAATCATCTTGGTCATATTCTTATCGGGTGTCTGTGCCTGGTATGATTGATGAAAAAGCTGAGCCGTTGGCGGAGGTGAGTAATGGCGTTTTGGAAGTGAAGTTCAAAAAAGCTGAAGCTTCCAAACCAAGAAAGTTGACGGTTAAAAGCAGGGAGTGATAGAAAAGCGGATTGGTATTTGTGTTGGCTCGGGCAAGCAATTGCCCGAGCCATTTTGTTTCACACCGAGTATTATGCTATAACAACAACTATGAAGAAAAGTTTTCAAATCGCCATTGATGGCACCGTTGCCGCAGGAAAGGGCACCGTTTCCAGAATTGTAGCCGAAAGACTCAACCTGCTTTATATCGATACCGGCGCCACTTATCGCTGCACGGCGCTGTTGGCCTTGAGATCAAAAATTGATCCCGAAAACGAAAAAGAGGTGTTGACAGAACTAGACAAACACCAAATCAATATGAGAATGCCGAATGAAGATGAGAAAGACGGCCGTTTGGTCACTGTTTTGCTCGACAATGAAGACGTTTCCTGGAAAATTCGCACCGAAGAAGTTAGTCAAACCGCCTCGATTGTGGCTCAACTTAAAGGCGTGAGAAAAAAACTGGTGGCGCTACAACAGCAAATCGCCGCCGCCAACGATGTGATCATGGAGGGCAGAGATATCACTCACACCGTTTTACCAAACGCTCAGTTAAAAATATATTTGGATGCAGATCCTATAGTGAGAGCCAAACGGAGGCAGGAGGATTTATTGGGCCGGGGAGTAGACGCCCAGCTTGCTGATGTGCTTGATGAGCTTAACGCCAGAGATGAACGGGACTCCTTAAAATACCTGAAGAAAATTCCCGGCGTATGGGAAATTGACACCACCACCTTGACGATAAACGAAGTGGTAGAGCTGATCACTGCCAAGGCTGAACAGGTTAAGGAGAAGCGGATTTAAACTGCTTACCAATATCCCTCACCTACATACAGATTATCAGAACCATCTAATACGAGATTAAATAGCTCTTCAGAGTTGATTGGTGCTATCATTCCTCCAGTATCCTCTTTTATCTCTCCTTCATTATTTGTCCAAGAAAAATACTGAGGAAGCATCATAAATCCATACTTCTGGTGTAGTTTTATGGATTTTTGGTCTTCGGAGTTTACTGATAAGAAACCAATATCACAACCTTTATCTTTTAAGTACGTCATTGCCTCTCCCGCAACCTTAGTAGCTATGCCCATTTGTCTAAAATCAGGATGAGTACAAATACCATAACCACCAAGTTTAATGCGGTAGTTTTTGTAGGTCTGTTCTGAAATGTGAACACCGGCCCAACCCACTAATACATCACCAACATATGCAACTATCTGGACTGACGGAGAATGATAGAAATCTTCATCTGCTTCTTCACTGTCTACATCGACAAAACATAATCTCTGTAGTTCAGATATCTTCTTAGATTGTTCGACTGAAGGTGTTTCAATCAATACTATTTTTACTTCTTTTCTCATAAAATCTTTATAAAGTTTTTCTTGGTACTCATCTACCTGGTTAATGCCAAAACCAGCCTGTTCTAAATGCTGCACGCTCTTCACTAATGGAAGGTTTCGCCCCTAAACTTTCAAGAATCTCTGCTGCGGTGACTTCTTTACCAGTTTGTGTCATTTCCCAGTAATTTTCTGTACATTTCTATCACTTTTGGAGCGGGTGAACGGAATCGAACCGTCATCTTCTCCTTGGAAGGGAGATATACTAGCCGTTGTACTACACCCGCACGAATAAGTTAGTATTCTACTGGAAATGACAAAAAACGTAAATACTGGAGGCTAGTATTTTCCCGCCAATTACATTCAAGCTCCGCCAAGCTCTATTCCTGAACAACTTGCGCTATCGTGGCTACCAACACCGGCCTGCCATCCCAATCCGCCAGCTCAGCCTCCCCGAGATTGTAGTTTTCAAGCGTCTGAGCATCATTGACATCAACTATCCTGACTACTCCTTGCGCTTCCACCAGCAGATCCGGATCATTTAAAAGACCTTCGTCTGCAGGCTGCGGAATGGTAGCTCCCACCACCAAAAGATCGCTGCCCAAAAACGACGGACTCTCCAAGGTGAAAGCCTGAGCGCTTAGCCATTCGCCCAACTCACCACGGACCATCACTTGCTGGCCGGCATAAATTTCGGGATTGTTTAAAACCGCCGCCAGGGTAGTTTCTCCCTGAATCGTGGCTTCATTTTCAATTTCAGCAGCGATATCTGGAGTTGGCTCAACGCCAATGGGAGTGGTAGGTGTAGCGTCCAAACCGAGTTCAGTTCGCGTGTCTTCAGAGGTAAAAAGCGGAATAGCTAGGGCGATGAGCGCAATTGCCACCACCCCAATGATAATCCAAGCTGTTTGTGAAAGACCTTGTTGATTGCTTCTAACCATAATTTTCCCCTTATTTACTAAGGTACTTGGTATTAAAACTGATCATATGGTTATTGCATAACACTCGGTTAAAAGTTTTGTAACAATTATATAAATTCAAGGCAAACTGGTGTTATAATACCTTGATCCAAAAACAAAGCCGAAGTGGCGGAATCGGTATACGCGACAGACTTAAAATCTGTTGGCCGCAAGGCCTTGTGGGTTCGAGTCCCACCTTCGGCACTCGGAACTAGATAACAACCGGGGAGTAGCTCAGATGGCTAGAGTGCGCGCTTTGGGAGCGCGAGGTCGCAGGTTCGAGTCCTGTCTCCCCGACAAGAGTTCCCATCAGGGTCAGTAAGCAGGGTATCAAAAGGTTCTTTTAGCCTGTACGCCGTTACTTTTTCGGTATCAATCCAGACGTTCAAGAAAACAATTCTCACAATTTGGTCTTTGAGTTCGGGAGTTCCGTCTTTCACCGATTGACCAGCACTTTTAGACAAGTTCAAGAAGTCTTCAAGCGTCAGTGTATCTTGCTGAATATCCGGCATTTGCTCTTTGAGAGCGGCAATGTCAGCCATCAGTTGCGTCTTCTGCCCAGTGAGTTCTGCTAGCTTTTGTTCACCATATTGTTTGGCAGTTGAACCCTCTTTTTGTTTGAGTACCCCGAGAGCAATATCTCTTAGCTCTGTCTCTAATGATTTGAGTGTGCCTTGCTTGCTGTTTAATTCCTGTTCCATCTTGGTGCGCTTGGCGGTCAAAACGTCAGTCATTTCTTTGAGGTAGATTTGGTAGTCTTTTTCTGTAAGGTTCAGACCGTCAGCCAAGAACTCATAAAGCCAATTCAGTAGGATATTTACTCTAACAGAAGCTTTAATCTTGGTTGGGTCATTCCTGGCTTTATCCCTATTTTCTTGACTATTGCGAACACAATTAGGATTCTCACAACGAAAGTTCAGATACCGCTTGCCACTGCCACCTGTCGAAGGACCGACAGTCATATTGGCATCACAGAATGAACACTTCACAAACGCCTTAAACGGGTAAAACGTGTTGCGATTGGTGTTGATAGGCGTAAGACGGCTCTTGCCTTGATGATTGATAGTCAGGAAGTCTTCTTCACTCACTGCTGGCTGAAACTCATATTTGGTGCGGAGGTCAATAATTTGCGTTCCTTGCACCAACATCCCGTAGTAAAAAGAATCCCGAAACACCTCGCTTAACCGCCGTTTTCCCATCTTAACGTGTCTGCCACTTGATTTGACCAATCTAAAGTAACCTAAACCATTTATGTGTTGGCTAATCTTCTCTAGTGATTCACCACGAAGTCTCATTTGCCAGGCTTCCTTGATTAACTCAAAGTTGTTTCCATCTGGTTGATATCTGCCTGATTCATCGGTGATATATCCAGGCTTGGGGATGTGAGAACGTCCTTCCTGAACCTTGCGGTGCATACCACGAGTAACATCTGCGGAGAGTTTGTCGCTGTACTGCTTACTCAACACAAACGCCATACCAAGAAGCATTAAACCGTTAGCATCTTTGGTGAAGTGGTGGGTAACAAACTTGAGGTCTTTAATTTCGTCCTCGTCAATCATGTCAATGACCTCACCACCCTCTTTCATGTTGCGAGCTAGGCGGTCTGGATTCCAGCAGAGAATGCCATCGTACTTACCAGCCTTAATATCTCGAAGCATCTGCCGAAAAACAGGGCGTTTACCAGGTTTCTTAGCTGATTTTTGTTCTTCAAGAGGCTTTCCAACAATAGTTAAACCGAGACGCCTTGCCAACTGGCGACATTCAGCTATTTGGTCTGGAATAGAGCGAGCCTGACGCTCTGGGTCATCAGTAGACTTGCGAGCGTAGAGAATATACTTGAGTTTGGTAACGTCCAGTTCTTCTTCCATACCCGAATTATAGCCAAAAAAACAAAAGATTGAGCCACGAAACACTCTCTTGCTGTAGAATAGCCAGCCAGTTTAACCCCTTCTCTAGCGTGGAGGGGTAGCGGTTGAAACATAACAAAGCATAACAAGTATAAACACCCATTATGCACAAAATTATGTATAATAACCGTTATGACTGAACAACGATACCATGACCAAGAACCAAGTTTTTTTGATGACCAAGATAGGCTCTCCTTCTTAGATTCAATACCTCCAGCTTCAGAAGAAATCCTACCGCCAGATGTTTGTGTTGAGGTTTTTAGAGAGGTAGCTCACATGGAGGTCGATGAATTACTAAAAGACCTCGAACAAGACGATGTTCAATATGAGGATGAGTACCCAGAAAACTTTGCTGAAATGCTTGACACCGCTAACGGGAATCTTCTTCAAAGAGCTGTTAAGATGTGGATTAAGCCGAGAAATCCTGAAGGAACAATACGATTGATGAAACAGTTGCAAGTAGATAAGTTTCAGGCAATTCCAGTAGGCGCAATGCGAAGAATGAAAAAAGCAATGGGAGTTGATAAACAGATTCAATCAAACTACACACTTGGAAAACCAAACCTTAATTCAATGGTAGATTTTGCTACCCATCAAAATACGCTAAACGAAGCAATACACTTATTTGGAATGAGTTGGTGCACAATGGCGTTACTGCCTTTACTTGCCTCTGGAAGAATTGATGGCGCCGTAATTATCAATTTCGGTGCCTTCATGGTAAACACCTACTGTGTTTTAGCTCAACGCTACTCAAGAGCTAGAATCAGCATTGCTATTGATAGAGCCTTAGCTAGGAAAAAGGATTTTGACCCAGAAGAATACAAAAACTCTCTTGGACTAAAACTACCGCCTAAATCTGAATAGTTCAAACACTATCTTCCGTATATATTGAAAGAATTTTTTTATTGGGTTCTTCTCGATGAGCATATAGAAAATCTCACGTCCATTCGCATCTTTCATCATAGTGGCATTATCAACGCCAGAGTCTTCCTGCTCTTGTATTGCTTTGAGTGCCATCATTATCTCGGCACGGTTAGCACCCTTCTGTTTGAGCATTTGCTCTAATAATCGCTTACTGTCTTGGAGTTGTTTTTGTGTTGAATTGTCCATAATTTGACCGTGATTGTACCCGTTTTAGCCAAGAAAACCTAGTAGAGGTAGACCAACCCTGCTTTGTTTTCACCTTGCCAGGAATTATCAATATCAATCATCTCGTCTGCCACCAACTCAGCTGGCTTCCACCATGCTAGAATTGCTTGTGTAAGGCGTTCAAAGTCTGTCGCCTTCACTCGACAAGGATTTGTCAAAAGAAGTTACAGGCTATCAGCTTTTATATAGAAAAAGATTTTCTGTCATGACTTGATCAGAAAGAAATTATTTTTTTCATCTACAAGAAAAATACGGACAAGCATATTATATTTTCCCTCAAGTGAATTTGGACAAGATAATTGAAGTGACTGATCAAAGAAACTTCTATTCATACTTTAAGAAAATCAATAGAAAATCAGTTGATTCTGTTTTAGTACACAAAGATACACTAGAAACATTTAAAGCTATAGAAATAGACGACTACACCCATAACTGGAATTCTAGAAAACACAGGGATACGTTTGTGAATGAAATTTTTGCGAGTATTGATTTGCTTTTAAATAGGGAGAGGTAACTTTGATATTTTATATCCTTGCTATCAAAATACCCTCTTTCATCATATAATAAAATTTACTTATGAGCGAAATTGTTAGCCGGTTTGAACAACAAAAATTCCTTAAATCAACCTTAAAATTTTCAGTGATTATTATCATACTGGCCGCAATTTATATCACTGGCTTAATCAAATATATTCAATCCTTGCCGGAAAATCCGCTTGATCAAATCTGGAAGCTTAGTGAGAGTATTGTTGCTGAAAAAACAGGGGAGCCGCTAGCTGAGGTCCAAACTGAGGTCAACACTGAAGCCGGAACCGAAGATGAAGCCGCCACCTCACAACCGGCAAACACAAACACCACTTCCGCCAGGGTCACTAGAATTATCGACGGCGACACCATTCAGTTAGACGGTGGGCAAACAGTGCGGTATATCGGCATTGATACCCCAGAAACCTACGGGCGAGAGGACTGCTTCGGCCAAGAAGCCACCGAGAAAAACAGGGAGCTGGTGAGTGGCAAAGTGGTGGTGCTGGAAAAAGATGTGTCGGAAACCGATCGCTACGGGCGACTGCTGCGTTACGTTTACATTGGTGATATTTTTGTCAATGATGCCCTGGTGAAAGAGGGTTACGCCTTTGCCGCCAGCTTTCCCCCCGACATCAAACACCAAGATACATTTCGTGAATCTGAAAGTTACGCCCGGGAAAATAATCTCGGTCTTTGGGGAGTCACATGTCTCTAAAACACAAAGGAAAATTTACCATTGCCGGCCTGGGCGGCACTTTCGATCATTTCCACCAGGGCCACGAAGAATTTCTCAAATTTGCCGCTACAGCCGCTGATTACTTAATCATTGGCATCACCACCGAAAAAATGCTGTTGGGCAAGCCTCTGCCGGAATTGATTCAACCCTGGCATGAGCGAGTCAAGCAGGTGAAGCGTTTTTGTCAAACCAACCACATCGCCTGCGAAATTATCAAGCTTAATGATCCCTACGGCCCGACAATCGAACCGGACACGCGCATTGAAGCCCTCATCGTCACTGAGGAAACTGTGAGCGGAGCAGACAAAATCAACGCCATTCGCCGGGGGCAAAACCTCAGCGAGCTGCCGGTTCATGTTTTTCAGATGATCAAAGATGAGAGAGGCGAGGACCTTCATGCTGAAAATATCCGCGCTGGTCTGGTTAGTAGAAGCGGGCGCTATTTTCCCGGCGCCATTGAAGGCGGTCTCACTTTGTCTGCAAAGCAAAGAAAGTTTTTCTCGGAGCCGCAAGGAAAATTGGTAAAGGCTCCCACTGTTAGAGCCGACCGGATTTGCCTGGTGGGCGACTACACCCTGGAAGCTTTTTTGTCATTCCGATGGCCTTATGATCTGGCGATTTTCGACAACCAAACTCGGCGCGGCGCTTACAACTCCCCTCTGATTGCTAAGTTGGAGATTGAGCATCAGGTAAAAAATCCTGCCGGCACTATCACTTCGGCGCTGGTGACTTTGCTGCGGGCCTGGCAGCCAGGTACTTTTCGTCATGTTTTTGTGGATGGAGAAGAGGATTTAGCCACAGTGGCTCTGGTTTTGACTTTGCCGCTTGAGTCGGTGATTTATTACGGCCAGCCGAACAAGGGCTTGGTTGAGTTGAAAGTGACGGAAAAAACCAAAAACCGTTTTTATGAGGCGTTAGTTCCGAATCTTTCCCAAACATAGAAAAACTGCTACATTAAAGGCATGTCACTTTTAGCCACCCAAGTCAGGCCGGATAATCTCGATGAGTTTATCGGGCAAAAACACCTGGTGGGACCCAATAAACCCCTGCGGGTTGCGCTGGAAAAAGAGCACGTTTTTTCGATGATTTTTTGGGGGCCGCCTGGTGTGGGCAAAACCACCCTGGCCAGAATTATTGCCGCCAAGCAAAAACGGGATTTTTACGAACTTTCCGCTGTCTCGGCCGGCAAAGCCGATATCAAAAAAATTATTGACAGCACCCGCGCGCAAAAGGGTTTGCTCGAATCATATCGGGCGCCGGTGTTGTTTCTGGATGAAATTCACCGTTTCAACAAAGCCCAGCAAGATTTTCTCTTACCTTTTGTAGAAGAAGGCGAAATAATTTTGATTGGTGCTACCACCGAAAATCCCAGTTTTGAGGTCAATTCTGCGTTACTGTCCCGCTCCAAAGTTTTTGTTTTACAAGCACTCAGTGAAAGTGAGTTGGCGGAGGTGGTGGAACGGGCAATTAAATATTTGAGTCAACAATTCAGCAGCCAAGTCAAAATCGCCAAAATAGCCAAGGAGTGGCTGGTCCGGTATGCCAACGGTGACGCCCGCCAAGCTTTGAACCTGATTGAAACTACCTTCGAACTTTACGGCAATTTGGAGCTGAAAAACTTGAAAAACACTTTACAATCTTCACATCTCAACTACGACAAAAAGGGAGAAGAACACTACGACACTATCAGCGCTTTTATCAAGTCTATGCGGGCCAGCGATGCCAATGCGGCTTTGTATTATTTGGCCAGGATGGTGGATGCCGGCGAAGACCCCAAGTTTATTGCCCGGCGGATGGTAGTTTTTGCCAGTGAGGATATTGGTCTGGCGCAGCCCACAGCGCTGGTGGTGGCTAATGGGGTTTTTGAAGCGGTGCACAAAATCGGCTACCCTGAGGCGCAAATTAGTTTAGCTCACGGTGTGGCTTATCTTTCCCAATGCAAAAAAGACCGCTCGGCTTATGATGCTTATTTCAAAGCCCTTGATGATGTCAAGGCTTATGGCAATTTGGAAATACCGCTGGAAATTAGAAACGCGCCCACAGATTTGATGAAAGAGTTGGGTTATGGCAAAGGCTACGAAAAGTATCCCAAAAACAAGAGCTTGTTACCCAAGTCACTGAGTGGCAAAAAATATTTGCGCAGAAAAGAAGAGCGGCCGTAGGCGAATACTACAGTTAATGCAAGCTTGCTGAAATATGTTAGCCGCATGACACCCCAACAAACGCTCCAAAAATTCTTTGGTTATCCCGATTTTCGCGAAGGCCAGTTGGAGGTGATTGAGCCGCAACTGCACGGTCAAGACACCTTGGCAATTTTGCCCACCGGAGGAGGCAAATCCATTTGTTTTCAAGTTCCGGCTTTGATGCTCTCCGGAACCACCATCGTTATTTCGCCCTTGATTTCTTTGATGCAGGATCAAGTAGATAACCTGTTGAAGAATAATATCGCCGCCACTTTTTTAAACAGCGCTTTGGAAGAAAAAGAGTATCAGCTCCGCCTAAAAAACATGGCTGAAAACCAGTACCGGCTTGTTTACGTCGCGCCCGAGAGATTGCTCAACCCAGATTTTATTAAAGTGGCGATAAAAATAGCCATCCCTCTAATTGTGGTTGATGAAGCGCATTGCATTAGCGAGTGGGGCAATGACTTCAGGCCGGCCTACAAAAAAATTCCTGAGTTTGTAGCCCGACTGCCAAAAAGACCGACCATTTCTGCCTTTACTGCTACTGCTACTCCAGCAGTGAAAGCGGATATTAGCCAGTCGCTCAACATGGAAAATCCCCACCTGTTTCAAAAAAGTTTCCGGCGCACCAACCTCAGCCTGCAAGTGCTCCACACTCCCAGCCGGCAACTGCAAGAATTTTTATTGATGCGGCTGATTAAAAAGCACCAAGACGACACCGGCATCATCTATACCGCTACCAGAGCAGCGACTGAGTACATCAGCGAGATGATTAATTATTTTTCCGGAGAAAAAATTGCTGCCGCTTATCACGGCGGCTTAGACAAAGAAATCCGCTCCAGTATCCAAGATCAGTTTATGAGCGATCAAAAAAGAGTTATTGCCGCCACCAATGCTTTTGGTATGGGAGTTGATAAAGCCAACGTGCGTTATGTGATCCACTATCATCCCAGCACCAGTATTGAAAATTATTATCAAGAAGTAGGCCGGGCGGGGCGTGATGGCAAAGAATCGAACTGTTATTTGCTTTACAATCCTTACTCGCTGGTGATCCATCACGGACTGATCAAAAAACAAGAGCCTGAAACTCAAAAAAGAAATCAGGCAAAACTACAAGCGATGATTGATTATGCCAAACATCAAGCTTGCAGAATGAAGTTCGTGCTTAATTATTTCGGCGAAAATGCCGATCAGTGCCACAACTGCGATTACTGCCAAATTGAAGAGTACTCACACCCTTTGCTGCAACTGGCAGAAAAAGAGGAGAAGGAGCGCATCAGGCGCTTACTGGATTTGCGTGAAGATCTTTCCAGAAAACATCAGTGCCGTCTTACCGAAGTGATGAGCGATTCGGTGCTCTGCAACATTGCTTTGCATCAACCTAAGAGCAATCAGGAGTTGCTAAAAATACCCGGAGTGGGTTTGGGTTGGGTGGAAAAATGGGGCAGCGCCATATGTTGATAAAGAGTGCCATCGTTGAAGCCTTTTTTGCGGTAGTACTCTTTGGTGCCGATGGCTGAAATGACGGCAATTTTTTCGTAACCAGCGGCGGCACTGAGTTCGCAGGCTTTGGCAATTAACTGAGTCCCGAGTCCTAAATGCTGAGCCTTACCCTTGGCTTTCTTGCCGATCCCCACCACTCGTCCATAAACATGAATTTCTCTGATTATAGCCGCGTTTTGCAGCTCATCAATAAAGTTTTCAACTTTAGGTAAGCTGAGGCGCAAGAAAGCCACAATTTTGGTCCCGCCGGTTTTGGCGTCCGGTACTACATACTGCAAAAAATTTTCGCTGCTAACGCTGGTTTCATACTTAACAATAACCAGTTTTAATTTTTCGGCATCAATGGCGCTGCTGCGAATTTCCCGGGCGCGGATATCAACGGATTTTTTTCCAGCTTTAGCCAAATGAGCTTCAGCAATCTGCCGGAAGTTAGTTTTTTTATTCCCCTCAACTATATCTGTTGACGGAATATCGCGAATTATTCTGGTGAGACGACAGTATTCCGGCGTTTGCAAAATACAGGCCGACAAAACTTGCAACAACTCTTCATGCGTGTAGGGCCGCCACAAATCTTTTTGAAAGTACTGCATCAGCTCGGCGCTGTTGATAAGTGAGCAGGGATAAATTTTCAGCTCATCAGGATGAAAATCTTCACCGGTAAACAGTTGTTGAAAATCTTTAATATCGGCTTCAACTGATGAGCCATAAAGATTAGCCATCCAGTGAGCATGAATTTTGAAGCCGGCTTGGCGCAGCAGCTTGAAAGCGCGGCGGCTGGCTGCCACATCGTGACCGCGGTGGTTCTTTTTAAGCACGCTGTCCTGCAAACTTTGCAAGCCAATTTGCGCCTTAGTACAGCCCAGCCGCCGCATCCTCACTACTTCCGCTTCAGAAATATTGTCGGGGCGGGTTTCCACCACCAACCCCACACTTCTGCACTCAGCCGTTTCATTTTTCCGCTGCTCCCGCTCAAGCTCTTCCCAAGCAGCCTGTTGATACTCGCCAAATCCACCCAAAGCCTCAGGCGCCACATACAACTCGGACACTGCCTGATTGTAAGACTTTTCCAAATAAGCACCCTCCACCATCTTCCCAGCCAAGCGGCGCTGATTTTCCTCTGGTAAATTACTAGGCGCGTGCAACTGCATTCCCTCCAACCGGCGTTGCATTTCTTCATAATGCGCCAACACTTCAGCTCTGCCATCAAATTTCCCAAAATCATTCAGCGCCCTGAAACATTCCTTAACAAACCAAATTTGGTACTTTTCCGGATAATAAGACCAAGTACCACCCAGCACAATCAGCTCAACTTTGTCTACCGAGTGGCCAATATTACTCAGCGCTTCAAGTCTGGTGTAAGTTTGCAAATAGGGATCAAACCAGTTCCGCTCAGCCCGCTGCGCGCCCGGCTCGTCGGCCAAATAACTTTTAGGCATCCGCACGTCATTGGGGCAAAAAATACACTTGCCTGGGCAAGGAAAAGGCTTAGTCAACACCGTCACTGGCGCCACCCCGGACACTGTCCGCACTGGCTTCATCCTAATGTGCTTAATTACCGCTTCGGAATATGGCTGCAAACCATTGGTGCCGGCCAAGCCGCGGTAAGCTTGCATCAACTCATCTTTAGAAAAAACATCACCATTTTCTTTAGTATGCTTTTTCACCAGCTTGGCTAATTTATCCACAGAACCAGCGTCCCATTTTTCAACATTTTTCAAAATCGGGACCAGTTGGCCAAGATAGTTGCTATAATCAAAAGACCTGTTCATGAGTCACTCATTATACTGCATCCTACCTCAATGAAATTAGCTACTATCAAAAAACTAAATTCTCTCAATCAGAAGTTTTACCAAGAAACGGCTGAGCACTTTAACGATAGCCGCCAATTTTATTGGGCAGGTTGGGAAAAATTGCTACCCAAATTTAAAAAACAGTTCTCAAATCAACAAAAAATTACTGTCCTGGACCTTGGCTGTGGCAACGGCCGGTTTGGCAGTTTTCTCACCGAAAATCTCGAGCACAAAATCAATTATCATGGTTTTGATTCTAATCCTGAATTACTCAAATTGGCAGAAAAACGGTCGGAAAAATTTTCGTTCTCTCACACCGATCTCGTCAACGATCTGCTGGAAAACCACTTTTTACAAAATTTCCCTAAAAACTCACCAAGCCTGATCGTCATGTTTGGGGTTTGGCATCACTTGCCCTCAAGCAAACTCCGTCACCAACTACTCCAAGAAACAGCCGAATTGCTCAACAAAGACGGCTTACTTATTTTTACTGTTTGGAAATTCCACGAACATGAGCGTTTTAAAAAGAAAATTATTCCCCCTGAAAAAGTCGGTCTTAAACCGGCAAGCCTAGAAAATAACGACTATATTCTCGACTGGAAACGCGGCACCAAGGCCTATCGTTACTGCCACTACTCAACCGATAAAGAAATTCAAGAATTGCTTAGCTCACTACCGACGTTAAAAAAATTAGCCACTTTCAGAGCCGATGGCGAGCAAAACCGCAGCAACAAATACTATGTTCTAGAGAAAATTAGCTAAAACAGTGTACAATACATGCGTATGAAAACCGCGTTGAGCCTACTTTACATCGTGTTGAGTATGATCGGTATTGCTGACGCCGGTTATATCACCGTTAATGAATATCTCATTCCCGGCCGCGAGGTGGTTTGCGGTCCCGGTTTTGACTGCAGTTCGGTTCTCGACAGTCCTTACGCCCATATCGGCCCGTTCCCCCTGGCTGTCTTAGGGCTGGTTTTTTATTCAACGGTTTTTATCCTGGGAGTTTTGAATTTTTTGGAAGTTGATGTTCGCCCGTTTTTCAATAGACTGGCAAATAAACTCAAGCTCAACAAACTCAGTCCCATCAGGTTTATCACTACTCATGAACTACTGGTATTTTTAACAATTTTTGGAGCTCTATTTTCTCTTTACTTACTGATCGTCATGGGTTACATCCTAAGAGCTTGGTGTCAGTTCTGCCTCATTTCTGCCGGCACTTCGATGTCGCTTTTCCTAATTACCATTTTGTACACCACCCTAGTGCAAAATAGATCACTTTTTGTACTCAAAAACCTCAACTTTAAAATTTTCAGTTTCTTGTACAAAAATCTGCTTAAACCAATGCTGTTTTTGTTTGATGCTGAGAAAGTTCATAACAGCTTTACCAGTTTTGGTGAAGTGTTGGGCAACTTTGGTTTAACGCAAAAAATTACTCACGCCAGCTTTGCTTTCAAGCATCCAACAACTGCTAAAAAAATTGATGGCATTACCTTCCCCAACCGGATTGGTTTGTCAGCCGGCTTTGACTACAACGCCTCGCTCACCGGCATTCTTCCCGATGTTGGTTTTGGTTGGCACACTATTGGCACCATCACTTATGAACCCTACGCAGGTAACCCTACGCCCCGCCTCAAACGGCTGCCGGAATCAAAAGGGCTTTTGGTGAATAAAGGCCTTAAAAATATTGGCGCCAGAGGCATTATTAAAAAACTCGAGGGCCGAAAATTTCGTATTCCCACCGGCGTTTCTATTGCCAGCACCAACAAATTATTCAAGAACACCAAAGAACAAATTGTCGATATTTTGATGTCCTTCAAACTGTTTGAGGAGTCGAGGGTAGATCTCAGTTATTACGAGTTAAATATTAGTTGCCCCAACACTTTCGGTGGCGAGCCTTTTACCACTCCCGGCCGTCTCAAGCTGTTGCTAACCGCCTTGGACAAGCTGGACATTACCAAGCCACTATATGTAAAAATGCCTATAGATCAATCAGAAGAAGACACTCTTCAGTTGCTTAAAGTGCTTGACAAATACAACATCCAGGGTGTCATTTTAGGCAACTTAACTAAAAACAAGAACAACCCTGCTGTTTCCAAAACTGAGAGAAAAATCTGGCGAGAGGGCAAAGGGAACGTTAGCGGCAAAGCCACTTGGGAACTTTCCAACAATCTCATCAAACTAACCAAGAAAAAATATAAAAAGCGGTTTACCATCATCGGCACCGGGGGAATTTTTACGGCAGCAGACGCTGACAAAAAACTTAAACTAGGTGCTGACCTGGTTCAACTAATTACCGGCATGGTTTTTGAAGGGCCGCAACTACTGGGGGAAATCAGTCATCTTCAAGCAAGAAAAAAGTTAGCGAATTAAGTTTTGCTCAACCAAAGCCCCAAGAAAGTAGGCTGCCGTCGCCGCCACTGAGCCAATCACCAGCATCTCCAGGCCATTTTTCCACCAAGGCCGGTGCAAAATCACACTTCTCATACTGCCAACTACAAACAACGTAACCGCGGTAGCGACAATGGAGAGCGGAAATTGTTTTGCCGGATCCAGGGGTACACCAAGGTAGCGGACAAAATACGGCAGCAAAGGCATGCTGCCAGCTGCTACAAAAGATAAAAAGTTTACCATTCCCGGCTTCCATAAGCCTTTAGGCACTTTCTTGCCGCTTTGCTGCGATTTATAAATTTCCTCCGACCGCTCACCCAAATAATCGCCCAAGCCCATGCTCAAGCCGTCAGCAATCATGTTGGCAATGCCCAAAATGACAATAATGTCGGCACTCAAGCCTGCTCCGGCTACACCAGCCACCACTGCAAAAGTGGTAATAATGCCGTCAATAGCACCCAGGACGCCAGATTTAACGTATTTTGTGTTCATAACCACTTTAGCTTCTCATAAAATTATTATTGGAAATAGTGGGAGAATTACTTGATTTTGTCCATCCTCTTACATTCAAACAGTAGGATGGGCGAGTGTGATTTTAGGACAAAAAACCCAATGAACCAAAAAAGACCAACAATTCAACCACTGCAACATTACAAAGCCATCATAGAATGTCAAGCACCCCTTTTCGTAGACACGGTTTCTAAATAGCGGGCGTGGAATTTG
>CAZWKL010000002.1:0-151302 GCA_964633875.1 uncultured Pseudomonadales bacterium | reverse complement strand
ACAGCGTCAATCGCTCCAAAACAGGCTTTACCTTGATAGAACTACTGATTGTCAGCGGCCTAACTACCATGCTGCTTTTGACTGTCACCGCCATGTTTATGACCTTTTTAGCCAGTTCTGCTAATACCAATATCCGCCGGATTTTGAACCGCGAAGGCAGCTACGCGCTCAACCAAATTGAATTCCTGCTGAGAAATGCCAGAAGTGTGACGTGTAATTCTTCAAGCTCAATCGCCGTTACTTCCATAGACAATAGCGCCACCACTCTTTCTTATACTACTCCCAGCCCCAGCAGGATTGCTTCCGCTTCAGCTACCACCACCTACCTTACCTCCAATGCGGTCGGGGTGGAGAATGGGAGTTTTAACTGCGAGCAAGCAGGCGATAAGTTGTTTGTGAATGTGTCATTTGCTCTGCAAAAGATTAACAGCGCTGATGCGCCGGTTGGCCAGCCTGAAACTTTCACCACTAGTATTCAGGTGAGAAACTAGCACAATGACTAGGCGACTAATTTGACCGTCTTCGCATGGTATGACTGGTAGTGACTGAGGTTTCGTCTATCGTATTGGCATGCCAATAAGTAGTGATAGTAAGCTGAATGATGCTCTGATCGGCACTAGCGTCAGGTTTGGTAATGATTGCCTCGCGCTTAAAGGTAGTTTTGGCGAAAGCGTAAGTGTCAGTACAGTCACTAGGGCTGTTGATTAGCTCCTCCAGAGAAGAGCCGGGACTGTTGACACAGTAAGTGGTGCCATCAATCAAACGAGTGTAAAAATCGTCCCAACTGTTTCGTTCTCTTTCTCGGCGAAAAACCTCCAACACCTGCTGATTCATGTTAGCGGCAGCTTCACGGTAACGCACTTCAGCATTCTGGTGAATATTGTAAGTGAGCGCCACCGCGATACCAGTAATCACCGAACCTACCACCAGAGTAGCGATCAGCAACTCAACAATAGTGGAACCTTGTTGGTTTTTGGTGCGGTGATTTTGATGCTGGTTCTGCTGCTTAAAAAATCTTGGCATTCGTACTTAAATTACTTGAACTACTCAAATCCTCCTTCGGAAATTAGTCCAGAGTTATAAATTGTGAAAACATAATTAGGTGATCCCGTACTGTTAGCCACTGAAACTTCAGTTGAATCAAGTTCAGCACCGGCACCGGATGAGTTGTGTATTCTTGCCCCTCCTCTGAGCGGTCGAAACAGCACTGATTCAAATTCAGGATCCCTGGTGATAACAATGCCATCAGGGACAGTGTAGGCAGAAATGGAGAGGTGGTCTTGAACCAACCCTTCTGGTGGAACACCGTTGGTACATTGCACCACCAGCTCTACCGAGTTTGTTGGGCTAGTCTGAAAGCGAACCATATAGCCATCAAGTGTATCGCATGTGCCAGTGGGAATTTCTCTGATTTGCGCCTTGGCCTGCGCTGTCCGGAACAAGGTTTGGACTTGTTTGGCCGCGGACTCCACCTGCTGTCGCTCGTTGAAACGGATAAAGCCAGCAATGCTGATGCCTACCAGCATGATGATAATGGCAGTTACCACTAGCAGTTCGATGAGGGAAAAGCCAGCGTTTTTTGGTCTGTGAGCTTGAAGTTTCCGGGCAGTAGACATGATGGGTTATGGTTGTTGGACGCAGTAAAACTGGCCTGAAGTTAAGTATGATCCCTCACAACTCCGGCTAGTTTTGTTTCCCTTGTCCGTTTCTAGTTCGGCGCAGAGGCAGAAAGTGGGGTTCTGATAAGTGCTTGTATAACCGTAATAATAAATATCATCATTCTTTGGATCAAGTGGGGTTGGATCCGAAAGATAGCCCCCATCAGCAAGTATATCAACCATGCCACCATATCTATTCTTTGGGTTGTTAGCGCTAATAGTGGGGTAACCACCCTGCTCATTGCGATGAAGCACCAGGGCCTGCCGCACCATTTCTATATCAGCTTTCCGGCGGTTATCTCTGGCAGTTTTGCCTGAGCTGGAAAAGCTGACCACCCCAATCGTGGACAAAACAATGATAATCGTAGCCACCACCAAGAGTTCAATGAGAGAAAAGCCTTTTTGTGATTTCATCTTGTCCTTTTTTTGGTTATTGCAGCTGTTCCACACAGTAATAAATATCGTTTGTACCCCAAGTGCACTGAATGCTGCCGCTATTCCCCGTAGATTCTTCTAAACGGGCACAGTAACAGTATGATGTCCCTGGAGGATTGTGTCTAAAATTATATTGTATATGTGGCGATGGCTTTGGATCACTTGGCACGGAGTTTATATACCCCTCATCTGCTAAAACATCAGTTGGATTTGCATAAGTCCCATTATTGGCCGCATAATACTGCTCCTGAGCGGTTTGCAAGGCATTCATATCCGCGCGCCGCTTGGCATCGCGGCCTTTTTTTTGCGCCGTTGAGTAGGCCACCACCCCCATGGCCATCAAAATACCAATAATAGAAATCACCACCAACAGTTCAAGGAGGGTAAAACCGCGGCTGCCTTGCTTCTTTTTGTGCATTTTTATCAACCTTTCTTTACATCATAGTGTTGCTTGGTTGTTAATTGCAAGTAACAGAGTTGTTTTTCCATTTATTTATTCACATTCACAGCGATCTTGCTGATGGGCGTTTCAATTGAGCTGAGGCCATCCGGATCGGTGACGGTCAACTCAGCGGTATAGCTACAAAAAGGATCAGGGCAGTCATACTCATGCGCCACCTGCCCTTGTCTGGCATAAAAAGTTTCGCTCTGGCCGTCGCCAAAATCAACGACCACCTCAAAATCTTCGGTGTCTTTTTCATCAACAACAAAGGCGAAGGTAACGGGAGTGCCGACAACCACGTCAACTTGCCTGGTGTTGGGGTTGAAAAAGGGGTTGGTGGCAAAAGATAGTACCACCGGCCGGTCGAGGCACTGCCGGAAGCAGTGGTCGCTGCACTGGCTGGCGCCGGCGAGTTGGCCGCCGCTGCCTACCTGGGAAATGGTGTCGCAGCAAGTGAAACCGTAGCCTGCGCAAGTGGCCACCGGCTGTTGGGAGTCGGGCAGGGCGGCGGCGGCGGTATTCACCACCCCGTTTTCTACAACAATTTTTCTTGACAGAGTAATCCACCTGCTATCAACATAGCGAGCAGTATTTTCCTCTAAAAATTGCGCCAGTTCACCAAAAACTTCAAGCTCAATGCCGGTATCAAAACTTTCATCCCAAACAAAACCGGACTTGCCCGGCACTTTTTTCACAAAAGGAGCCAGAGCATTGGTTCCCAGCTCAATCGGATTACTCTGGTTGAGCGGACAAACCGCTTCAAGCACGTAATCAACATCGTTGAGGAAACGAATTTGATAAACTATGGGTTGATCCGTAGCCGAGTTGCCACCAGCCAGCTCAAAACATTCAGTGCTAGCCACGTTTCTGGCTGCGGAAAGCTTCAGCACTTCCAGAGAATCCACCAGCTTATTTGTATTGGCTACCAGCAGCACTTTACGCGCCGCCAAAAAACCAACTCCAAAAACCACAACAACTAAAAAGAGAGTAGTGAGCAGGTATTTAAGAACGCGCATGCATTAATATATTAGCACAGAAGTTGTGGCTTATTTAGGGGCGACAACCACTTGGACTTTGTTAATAGTTAACAACATTTACTAGCTGTTGTTAGTTATTGTTAATAGTTAACAAACTTCAAGGGAATCCGTAGCTTGTGATTGGGGGGGGTTCGGCAAAAGTTCTTACCTGGCTATAAGAGAAATATACCAAGTGAAAAGTTCGCTGCCCCAGAGTAAGCTCAAAAAGGCGCCAACAATTAAAAAGGGACCAAAAGGCACAACTTGCTTCATGCCTTTACGTTGAAAAATTACTAGCCCCAGTCCCACCATCGCACCAATAATAAAGGCCAGAAAAACTGCCACCAAAGTGTTGGGCCAGCCAAGGAGTAACCCCAGGGGGATCATCAACTTCACATCACCAAAACCCAAGCCTTTGCCTTTGGTAATGGCCCACAGTAACGCAAAAAAACCGGTAGCGACTACAGTTGCCAGTAGAGTGCGCGCGAAATCTTCCGGCTGCATAATGCCGGCTGTTACCAGCGTCAACCGGTAGGTGGCGGTAGCTATGGTGAGTACAACCACTGCCCAATCCGGAATAATTAAGTAAAGCAGGTCAATAAAAAAAATGATCAGTAAAATCACCGCCACCACCAGCCAAAAAAGCGGCTGCAGCACTGCAAAAGGCTGCTGAGTCAGTTGGAAAAAAAGCATAAAACCAAGGAACCACCAGACAAAAAGAGCGCCGGTCAGCAACTCCACCAAAAAATGCACTGGATGAATTGGTTTGCGGCAGTAGCGGCAGCGGCGGCCCAGAATTAAGTAAGAGAGCAGGGGAACGTTATCGTACCACTTGATTTTTTTGCCGCACTCGTCGCAGCGGGAGCTGCCGCGCACCCAAGACTCACCCCGCATACTGCGCAAAATCACCACACTCAAAAAGCTGCCAATGATGGTGCCTAGAATGAAAAGAAAGACTGAGCCTAATAACAAATAGAGCAACGACATACAGCTTTGATCATACTACAGAATGACCAGGCAAACAAAAAGCCCCGGTCGCTTTCGCGCCCGGGGCCAAGACTATTTCTAACTTTAGATTATGGCAAGCAAATCAGGTAATTATCTTCGTCACAAGCTTGACCAGCGGCAGCAGGATAATCGGATGGTAGAGGCCCATGAAGCTCCTCACATCTTTCTCTAGCTTCATCCGTGAAAGCTTTTGATCGAGGCAAAAAACAAACATACGTACTGTTTCCTGGTTGTCCCCCATTATAAACACTTAAGTGATTGTAGTTGCCAGCCGTGACGCGTTGTGTATACGAAGTTTTAAGCTCATCCGTGCCTTCACAACCTGCAATGTTAGGGTCACCTTCTGACAATCTATCCAAAACTGCACAGCCAGACAAACTTTCAACCTCCCAAGGAGGTGTGTTATCAAGAGTTACAGCTACTGCACTTTCCCCTGGAGCGTTTAGCCAAGGATAATAACCCTTAAAAGCGTTAAACCTGTCCATAGCGCTGATCAGCTGCTCCGCGTCAGACTTGGACTGGGTATCCCGACCACGGTTGATCTGCTCAACCGGATTAATGGCCGCCAACACCGCCACGGCTAAAATACCAAGAATAGCAATCACGATCAGCAGCTCGATCATGGTAAAACCAACGCCGCCTTCGGTTTTCAAGGTAGCTTGTAGTTTCGCTACCAAACGAGAAAGTTTGGTGGACAGTTTCATAAGGTTCCTTTTTATTATTTTTACCTATCTACGCACATAGTTCTCTAACAACTATACTACTAATCTATAACAAAAAGCCTACTCTCTGCAAGAGGAAATACCAAGAGCTAGAATTGGCTGGTCAGGCTGTAAATCGGCATAATGATAGCAATCACCATCGCCCCCACACCAATACCTAGCACAATCATGATCATCGGCTCCATAGCTGCAGTCAGGTTTTTGACCGCATGCTCACTTTCAGATTCGAAATAAGTAGAAAGTTTAAGCAAAATTTCGTCGAGTTTGCCGGTTTCTTCACCCACTCCCATCATTTGGTGCAAAATTGGCGGAAACATTTCATAATGACCCAGAGCCTCAGAAAGAGACACCCCTTTTTCCACCTGCTTGGTTACTTCAGCCAAAGCTTCACGATAAATCCGGTTGCCCACACCTTCAGTGACGATTTCCAAAGCTTGCAACAAAGAAATGCCCGCACCCAACAGCAGTGACAAGGTTCTGGCAAACTCAGTTAGAATAATTTTCTGCCTCAGCTCGCCAAAAATCGGCAGCCGCAAAACAAAACCGTCAATCGCCCGCTCGCCGTTATCAGTTTTGTGCCATCGGCGCAAAGCGAAAACGCCGCCTGCTACACCGGCAATTACTATGTACCAAAATCGAGCCATCATATTGGAAACACCAATCAAGATTTGGGTGGCCAGTGGCAGTTCTGCACCAAAGTCGTCATACATTTCCGTCAACTTGGGAATTACAAAAACCATCATAATGAAACCCACCACCAGCATCGCAATCAAGACAATAGCCGGGTAAATCATCGCGCCCTTGGTTTTGGCCCGGAACTCCTTAGATTTCTCCATGTTATCCGCCAAGCGCTGCAAAACCTCATCCATCACGCCGCCTGCCTCACCAGCGTTTACCAACTGAATATAAATCCGGGAAAAGATATTAGGATGCTTGGCCAGCGCCTCACCAAAAGAAGTGCCGCCTTCCACTTCCTGAAGCAATTGCGCTACCAGGCGAGACATTTCCGCCTTGCTCTGGCGAACCAAAATAGACAAAGCATTGGCCAAAGGCAAACCAGCTGTAATCATGGTTGCCAACTGGCGGGTGAAATTAACCACGTCATCCTGCTTCACTCCGGAAAGAAACTCCTTGATTACCGTAAACGAACCTTCCGTGAGTGGACTGAGGCTGATTACCAGCAAACCGCGGCTGGAAAGAACAGTCGAAGCGCCATGAATAGTTTTGGCCTCAACTTTGCCACTCACCGTTTCGTTGTACTCGTTTTTGGCTTTGTATTTAAAAAATGGCATAGGTTTCTCTATTCTTGACCGAGTAAGCGGCTCATCTCATCTCTGCGGAAAGCATGATCAACGGCAATTTCTTGATCAATGACGCCTTGTTGAATCAACTTTAAGAGGTGAGACTCAAAAAGAATCATGCCTTGATCACTGGCAGTTTGGATAACGTTGTCAATTTGGTGGGTTTTGGTTTCCCGGATTAGGTTGCGGATGGCCGGATTAGCGATCATCAGCTCCACCACCGCCCGCCTGCCGCCATCTTTGGTGGGCAGCAGTCTTTGTGAAGCCACTACTTTAATCGTAGCGGCCAACTGTTGGCGAATCTGGCCTTGCTGGTGAGCCGGGAAAACATCCACAATTCTGTCTATGGTTTGAGCGGCCGTAGCAGTGTGCAAGGTAGCAAAAACCAAATGGCCGGTTTCAGCGATGGTGATGGCCGAGGCAATCGTTTCGTAGTCGCGCATTTCACCAATCAAAACCACGTCCGGGTCTTCGCGCAGCACTGATTTCAGAGCAATATCCCACCCATGAGTATCATGATTAACCTCGCGCTGAGAAATGATACTTTTTTTAGGTTCATAAACAAACTCAATCGGATCTTCAATGGTGACAATGTGTTCAGAGCGATTTTGGTTGATTTCCTCAATCATCGCTGCCAGAGTAGTGGACTTTCCCTCCCCAGTTGGACCAGTCAGCAAAATTAAGCCCTGGTTGTAGTTGGTAAAGGAATGAAAAGTATCAGGCAACAACAGATCCTCAATGCTCCTGATTTTACTAGGAATCAAGCGCAGCGCCGCCGCCAGAGAGCCACGAGTGTGATAAACATTAGTTCTGAAACGGCCCACATCCTTGAATTGATAACCCAAATCAATCTCTTTGTTCACCCGCACGTAGTCTTTTTGTTCTTGGGTGAGCAGGGGATAAATTAAGGCTTCGGCATCAGCTGGCTCCAAAACCGGCGAGCCTTCCGCTGGCCGGAGCACACCATTGACTCTCAACATAATCTGGCTGCCGGCCAAAATATGGATATCGGAACCATTCTGTTGAGCTAATTGTTCAAGAACATCAAAAATATTCATACTTTCCCTAAATTTCTGCTACTCTCAGCACTTCTTCAATCGTCGTAATCCCGTCAAGAGCCTTAATGTAGCCGTCTTGTTTCATCAGGAGCATGCCGTCTTTGAGAGATAATTCTTCAATTTTGCTGGCAGGCTCACGTTCTAGAATCAGTTTACCAATTTCTTCAGTGATTTGCATTACTTCAAAAATACCAATTCTGCCTTTGTATTCCGGCTCAGTGGGCGGCCGCTCGTCTTTAGCCTTGTAAAGTACCAGGTTTTCCCGGGTTTTGTTGTTTTGCTTCAGCCAAGCATCAAAATGCGGCCCTAAAACCTGGGCGATATCATCCACCACTGCCTGCTCAGGCTTGTATTCTTCAATGTAGTCGGCATTGATCCGCCTGACCACCCGCTGCGCCATCACACAAGTCATGGAGGAAGCCAGCAAGAAAGGCTCCGCGCCCATATCAAGCAAACGCGGCAGCGCGCCGGCAGCCGAAGAAGTATGCAGGGTAGAGAAGACCAAGTGACCGGTTAGTGAAGCCTGAATCGCTAAATCTGAGGTTTCGCTGTCCCGAATTTCACCGACCATAATAATGTTGGGATCCTGACGCAAAAAAGAGCGCAGACCGGAGGCAAAAGTGAGACCCGCCTGCGGGTTGATCTGTACCTGATTAACTCCTTTCATCTGGTACTCCACCGGATCTTCCAGTGTCATGATGTTAACTTTGGGAGTGTTGATTTTATCGAGAACAGAGTAGAGCGTGGTAGTTTTACCAGAGCCAGTCGGACCAGTGACCAAAATAATGCCATGAGGCACCTTGATGGAATCATCAACTATTCTCAAGGCCATGCCGCGCAAACCTAAATCTGGCAGAGTCGGCACTGAGCTGTTTTTCTTGAGCAAACGCATCACCACTTTTTCACCGTGAATAGTAGGCAGCGTGGAAATACGCAAGTCCACCTCTTCATCCTCACTAACAAAATTAAAGCGGCCGTCTTGAGGCAATCGTTTTTCGTCAATTTTCAACCCTGAAAGAATCTTGACTCTAGAAATCACCGCTTCGTGAACAGAGGAGGGGAGAATTAGTTTTTCCTGCAAAATTCCGTCAATGCGATAACGCACCCTGGTCTTGCTTTCCTGAGGTTCGATATGAATATCTGAAGCTCTGGCTTTCATGGCAAACGACACCAAAGTTTGCACAATTTTGGTGATTGGAGCCTGGCGAATTGTTTCCTGGGAAAGATTGGTGTAATCTTGCTTTTGAGCCTCAGCCTGGGCTACCTGAGTAGTTTGGGCCAGAGCTTCGGTGACTTCGCTCGACAAACTCTGTGAGTAGTGCTCAGCGATGGCACGATCCAGTTCAGAAGGCATCGCGTATCTGGTAATGAGCTTCATACCACTTTTTCTCTCGGCAAAATCAATGGCAGAAAGATTGAGCGGATCCTTCATGGCCACTGTGAGGGTATTTTCCTGTTTGTCGTAGGCAATCGGCAGAATACCATAGTTGTTGGCCACCACTTCAGGTAGTTGGTTGAGCGCTTGGGGGTCGGAACCGGCTTCGGCAATTTTGATAAAAGGAATATGATGAAGCTCGGCTTTGGCTCTGGTGAGCTGCTCTTCGCTCACTAACTGCCTTTCTTCAATTAACACTGCTTCTGGCTTGCCGGTGCTGATTTTTTCTACTTCCAGGTCGTTTCTCTGGGCTTCGGTAAGAGCGCCCATTTGCACCAGCATATCAGCTAATGTAGCCTGAAAATTGCTCCCAAAACCTGAATTTGAATCTGAGGCGGGTGGGGGGTTGGCGGCTTGAGTGCTTGGCGCAGTTGCTGCCGACTCGCCGGTGGGCTGGGGTTCGGCGGGCTGGGGTTCGGCGGGCTCGGGTGATTCGGGTGGTGGTGGTGCTGGCGCTGGAGTGGCGGCAGGAGCTTCAGGAGTAGCGGCTGGCTCAGGCTCAGGCTCTAAATTTTGTGACTGAATTTGCTGATCAAGTA
Source organism: uncultured Pseudomonadales bacterium (assembly GCA_964633875.1). Classification (GTDB taxonomy): domain Bacteria; phylum Patescibacteriota; class Microgenomatia; order UBA1400; family PJMF01; genus UBA1370. The sequence continues at coordinate 141,688 of CAZWKL010000002.1, read as the reverse complement.
AATCGACAACTGATTGCGCTGTCACCGGGTCAATTTCATCAGGCTGTTGAGCAACTAAATTATTATCCGGCTCAAGATCCGAGGCTGCTACAGGAGGGGGGTCAGCTACTGGCGCTTTGGGCGTCACCAATACCGGATCGTTAGCCGGAATCGACAAAGACTGAGCTGATAAATCTTGGGCAGGCATGGTATCAATACTATATAATAGATTCCCTACATGAAAAAGTACTTTATTACTCAATTGCTGGTTTGTGATAGCGGCGCTGATCAGGTGGAGGCAGTGAATCAACTGCTGGCCCAAGAAAAAACAGCTGCTAATCTCACCAACACCCTCAACGTGATGTTTTACAACCAAGAAGCAGAGTCGCTGAAAATTGCCACCATCAGAAACTTGCTGGAAAAGCTGGCCTATGCTTCATATCAGGGTAAAAAAAGCTGGCACATCTTGCTTCACGCCGACAAAGCCACCATTCCGGCCCAAAACGCCATGCTCAAGTTGCTGGAAGAGCCGCCTGCGCACACTCAAATCGTCTTAACAGTCAACGAACCAGCCGCGCTCCTGCCGACCATCACTTCCCGGTGCCAAATCATCCATCAAGCGACGATCATGAAAGTTGAGCCGAAGGAAAATGAGCAGGCGGCGGCAGTTTTGGCTGAAATTAGTTCGCCTCAGTTCAACTACAGCCGAGCCATTGAACTGGCCCAACAGTACAAGGACCGGGAGCGGGCGATTGAGCTCACCCAAGGTCTTTCCCGCGCGCTGGTGGACCAACTGGAAACAACCGCTGACAACAACTCTAAAATCATCCAGCTGGGAACAAAAATCATTGAGGCCAAGCGCGCTTTGCAACAAAATCTCAATCCACAATTGGCTTTGGAACATTGCTTTTTTAGTACGATCAAAAACAATCAAAAGGTACAGTAATATCTCGGTGATGGTTTTTTAATATCAATCAGAATCAAAAGGTTAAGAAATAGATATCTTTATAACAAAATACCAGCTTTTTTGCCCGATACATCACTAAAAATTGAGAAAAATCAACTTTAGCAATATAATGAATTTTCTGCTAAAATGTAAGTTCATCATTTTAGCGCGCCATTGACTAAAAAATGGTAACAATATACAACAGAGTGGGGCAAAGTGTGCATAGAATTGAACTGAAAAGTATAGTAGTATAAGAAAGCTTTCGGCTGGCAACAGCTTAGAAATCGAGTATGGCTAAGAATAACAACAATTATCAAGCTACAGAAATTAAAGTCCTGGAAGGGCTGGAGCCGGTGCGTAAAAGGCCGGGTATGTACATTGGCTCTACCGACGCTCGGGGGCTGCATCATTTAGCTAAAGAAATTTTGGATAACGCGGTTGATGAGGCTATTGCCGGCTTTGGCAAGAAGATCATGCTTTTCCGCAGCGGCCGCACCGCCACTCAACAAGAACTCATTGACAAACTCAGCCTGAAAGCCGGTGAAGAAGCCATCACTGTGGTCGACGGCGGCCGCGGTATCCCAGTAGACCAACATGTTAGCGGCGTTTCCGCGCTGGAAGTGGTCATGACCAAACTCCACGCTGGCGGCAAGTTTGAAGAAACCGCCTATCAAGCTAGTGGCGGCTTGCATGGTGTTGGTTCTTCGGCGGTCAACGCTTTGTCCTCGCTGCTGCAAGTGGTCGTCAAGCGCGACAAAAAGTACTACTATCAGTGGCACTCGCGCGGCGTACCCCAAAAGCCAGTAGAAATTATTCAGGAAAAACAAGTGCGGGTAATGTTTCCTGTGGAAGCGGAAAACTTTACCAGCCAAGAATCCGGTACTTTGCTGAGTTTTATTCCCGATCCAACCATTTTTTCTACTACTACTTTTATCCATAAAACCCTGGTCAACGTCATGAAAGACCGCGCCTATCTCATGGCCGGTATTTATTTTGAGTTCCGCGACTCGATTGAGAACACCTATCAGCACTTTTATTTTGAAAGTGGGATCAGGTCGCTGGTTGAACACATCAACATGTCGCGCAAGCCTATTCACCCGGTCATGTACACTGAGGGTGTCTGGACCGATGACAGTACCGGCAAAAAAATTGCTATTGAAGTGGCGCTGCAGTACAACGAATCTTTCAAGGAGCGACTGGAATCTTACGTCAATGTGATCAGCACGCCTGACGGCGGTACTCACATCAACGGTTTTCGGATGGCGCTTGGCCGGGTGCTGCGGGATTACGCCGACAAGCACGAGATGCTCAAGGACAAAGAAAGTTTTAATTCTGAAGATTTGCGGGAAGGCCTGGCGGCAGTGGTTTTTGTGAAAATGCCGTCCAACGACCTCCAGTTTGAGTCCCAAACCAAAACCAAGCTCAATAACTCTGAGGCCCAATCGGCCGTTTACCAAGTTTTCAAAGAGGGCTTGACCACTTTTCTTGAAGAACATCCCAAAGCCAGCAAAAGCATTATCGACAAAATTATGCTCTCGGCGCGCGCCCGCATGGCTGCCCGGGCTGCCAAGGACGCCGTGGTCCGCAAAAGCGTTTTTGAAGGCAGTTCTTTGCCCGGCAAGCTGGCCGACTGCCAGAGCCGCAACCCGGCCGAGTCGGAGATTTACATTGTAGAGGGCGATTCGGCGGGAGGCAGCGCCAAACAAGGCCGCGACCGCAAATTCCAGGCCATCTTCCCGCTCCGCGGTAAAATCCTCAATACCGAGCGCGCCCGCCTCGACAAAATTGTCGCTTTCGAAGAACTGAAAAACCTGGTGATTGCCCTGGGCTCCGGCATCGGCGAAACTTTCGATCCGGAAAAACTGCGCTACCACCGCATTATTCTCATGAATGACGCTGACGTGGACGGCGAGCACATCACCACCCTGGGGCTAACTTTCTTCTTCCGCCACCTGCCGGAAGTAGTCGAGCAAGGCTATCTCTACATTGCCATGCCACCGCTTTTCAAAATTACCCACGGCAAAACGGAAATCTATGCCTACAGTGACGAGGAACGCCATCAGGCAGTAGAAGCAATCCGCCAGGAAAATCCGGGCGCCAACATCGGCATCCAGCGCTACAAAGGTTTGGGTGAGATGAACCCGGAGCAACTCTGGGAAACCACCATGAATCCGGAGTCAAGGATTCTTAAGCGGGTCACTATCGAGGACGCCGACAAAGCCGACGCTACTTTCAGCACCCTGATGGGAGATGACGTGGCGCCACGCAAGAAATTTATTCAAACTCACGCTAAATTAGCCGAGGTTGATGTTTAGTTAGTTAAAAAGGATACACCTATGCCCACCACCTACATTATTGGTCATACCAAACCAGACACCGATGCGGTTGTTGCTCCGATGGCGTTAGCGTATCTGTACCAGCAGCATGAAGGCTTCCAGCGTCCCAACGCCGAAGCCGTTATCGCCGATCCGCTCAATCCGGAAACGGCCTTTTTGTTTGAGAAATTCGGTGTTACCGCGCCGCGTCTGATCACCGCCGCCGACATCACTGCTGAGGACACGGTGGTGCTGGTGGATCACAACGAGGAGTCGCAGCGCTTGCCCGGTCTCAATCAGGACCAGATCGTGGAAATTATCGACCACCACAAGGCTAACCTCAACTTGCCTCAACCAATTTTTATGACCTTCAAAACCTGGGGGTCTTCCACTATTATTGTGTACTATTTGATGAAACAGCAGCAGGTGGTTCCGGACAAAACTCTGGCTGGCTTGATGCTGGCAGCTATTCTTTCGGATACTGTCGGTTACAAATCTGCCACTACTACCGAGTTGGACCAAAAACTGGGCGCCGAATTGGCTAAAATCGCCGAAATTGATGATGTTGACGCTTTCACTCTGGAAATTTTCCAGGCTAAATCCAATGTTTCCAGCTTAACAGATGAAGAAATTGTTAAAAACGACTACAAAATTTTTGATTTTGCCAAAAAAACCATGATCAACCAAGTAGAAACGGTTGACCAAGCTTATTTCACCGAAACTAAAAAAGCTGATATCCTGGCCGCCATGCAGCAGGTCAAGACGGAACTGGGAGTAGAGCTGCTGTTTGTGGCTATTACCGATATTCTCAAAGTCAACACCAAGCTAATTATCCTCTCAGATCAAGAAGCAACTGTGGCTACCGCCGCTTTCGGCGGGGCAGTAGAAAATAACCTGCTTGATATCGGTCCCAAAATGTCCAGAAAAAAGGAAATTGCTCCGGCAATTGAAGCAGCTTTAGAAAGCGCCTATGGCAAATGACAAAAAAGGTGAAGTCACCGAAATCACTCAATCCGGCGACCAGGAAGATTCCCTCGTCGGCACTATTGAAGAAACCAGGTATGGCAAGCTGAAATACATTTCCATCAAACAGGAAATGGAGAAAAGCTACCTTGATTACGCCATGAGCGTGATTGTTTCCCGGGCTTTGCCGGATGTTCGCGACGGCCTCAAACCGGTGCATCGCCGCATTTTGTACTCGATGTACAAAACCGGTATCACTCACCGCAGTCCCTACAAAAAAGCCGCCCGCATTGTCGGTGACGTTTTGGGTAAGTACCACCCACATGGCGATTCTTCTGTTTACATGGCACTGGTGCGGTTGGCTCAAGATTTCAGCATGCGCTATCCACTGATTGACGGCCAGGGCAACTTTGGCTCCATTGACGGCGATAGTCCGGCGGCCATGCGTTACACCGAGGCGCGGATGGACAAAATTGCTCAAGAGCTGTTGCAGGATATTGATAAAGATACGGTGCCGTTCAATGACAACTTTGATGGCTCGCTCAAAGAACCTGGCGTGATGCCGGGCAAGCTGCCCAATCTGCTGTTGATGGGTGCTGAGGGTATTGCCGTGGGTATGGCTACCAAAATTCCGCCGCACAATCTCACCGAGGTCTGCAACGCCATTATAGCTATGATTGAGATGGGCAGCTCTCCCAGACCTGAAGGGGCCGAACTGCATTTGCCTGAAGTAAAAAAGTCCAAAACCGCTAGTGTCACTGAAGCTATTGGTGAGATGCATGAATCGATTGACATTCTGCTGGCTACTGAGCCAACAGTCCTAGCCGGAGAGTTTCAGACAGAAATCGACATCGACCAAATCATGGAGTACATCCAAGGCCCGGATTTTCCCACCCAGGGCATCATGTATGACTTCGAAGCTATCAAAGAAGGCTACAAAACCGGCAAAGGCCGGGTAGTTATCCGCGCCCGGGCAAAGATTGAAGAAAGCAACAAAGGTGGTTACCAGATCATCATTTCTGAAATTCCCTACCAAGTGAACAAAGCCAGGCTGCTGGAAAAAATTGCCAAATTGGTGCGGGACAGGAAAATTGAAGGTATTCGCGATCTCAACGACGACTCAGACCGCCAAGGCTTGCAAATTACTATTGAACTCAAGCGCGACTCCAGACCGAAGGTCATTCTCAACAAACTTTTCAAGTACTCCGATCTGCAAACCAGTTTTTCCATGAACATGGTGGCGCTCAACAGTGAAGGCACGCCTCAGCTGATGAACATCAGGCAGATTCTCACTGAGTACATCAAGCACCGGCAAAACATTGTCGTCCGCCGCAGCCAGTACGACTTAATTGGCGCCAGAGATCGAGCCCACATTTTGGAAGGGCTGTTGATTGCTTTGGAAAATCTGGACGCGGTCATTGACACTATCCGCAAATCTGCCGACACCGATGCGGCCCGGGCAGCCTTGATGAAAAAATTTGGCTTCTCCGAAATTCAGGCCACCGCTATCCTAGACATGCAGCTGAAACGGCTGGCCGCCCTGGAAAGACAAAAAATCGAAGACGAGTACAACTCCGTGCGGCAAACGATTGAAGATTTAATTACGCTGCTCAGCAAACCAGAAGCCATTCTCAAGGTGATTGTGGACGAAACCAACGAGTTGATCTCGCTCTACGGCGATGAGCGCAGAACGCAACTGATCAAGGGCAAAGTCGGCGAATTCAGCGAACAAGACCTGGTACCCAACGAAGTTTCTGTTATTACCATGACCGAGAGCGGCTACATCAAGCGCATGAACCCTTCGGCGCTCCGTGGTCAGGCCCGCGGCGGCAAAGGCTCGATTGGCGTGAAGATGAAAGCCGAGGATATTGTCAAATTCCTGCTCACCATTGAAACCCACGACACGCTCATGGTTTTCACCAACCAAGGCCGGGTTTACAAGCTTAAGGGCTACGAAATTCCCGAGGCTTCCAAGCAGGCAAAAGGCACGGCTATCGTCAACATTATCAGCCTGCAACCGGAAGAAAGGGTGCAATCTATCTTGGCTGTCGACGAAAAGAAAGACGCCGAAAATTACATTATCCTGGCCACCAGAGACGGTTTGGTCAAGAAAACCCCTGTCAAACTCTACGACAACATCCGCCAAAATGGTATCATTGCTATTTCGCTCAACAACAACGATGAGGTGGTTTGGGGCAAACTCACCACCGGCGACGATGACTTGATGCTGATCACTCACGAAGGCAAAAGCATTCGTTTCTCGGAAACTGAAGTCAAGGCTTCCAACCGCGACACCAAAGGCGTTAAGGGCATTACGCTTAAAAAAGGCGACTACGTCATGGGGGTGGAATCGCTCTCGCAAACGGAAGATTTGGCTGAAGAAAAGGCCAAAACCCGGGAGCTACTGGTGATTACTGAAAACGGCATGGGTAAGCGCACCAAGCTTGATCAATATCCGGTCCAAAAACGCGCCGGCATGGGCGTAAAGGTGTCGGAAATTACCAAAAAGACCGGCCCAGTGGCCGCGGCCAAAAAAGTTACCGACGAACACAAGGAAGTGGTCATCTCCACTCAAGAAGGCCAGACCATCAAAATGCCGCTGACTCACAGATCCATCCCGATTTTAACCAGACCCACTCAAGGCGTGATCCTCATTCGGCTCAAAAAGACCGACAAAGTGGCCGCCGTGGCGCTGACATTCAAAAAAGTGGAGGATGAGGAGTAGGGGATTGCGGTGTGGACCTGAGGGGATTCGAACCCCTGACCTTCTGTATGCCATACAGACGCGCTAGCCAACTGCGCCACAGGCCCGAGTAACAGTCAATATTGTACCATAATTTTCACTGCAAATTTTCTTAAACTTCTAAACAAACCGCAACAAAATAGGGCAGAGTAGAGAATTTTGTTATAAGGATGGGTGTTTTCCTCATACTCTTTCATACTCTTGTCCCCAGAGAAACATCTGGAAAATCTGCCCAAAAACTGCCCGATCTATCGCGCTTTTCCTCAAGCAACCATTTTTAGCAGTCTTAGACATATTCTGCTAATTTCTTATAGTAATTTTAAGGCGGTTATCGGCCTTTTACAGCTTAGAATGATGTTTTTGATGAATCTTTTTCAGCTCCGGCCGGGTAACGTGAGTGTAAATCTGAGTAGTAGCAATACTTTTGTGGCCAAGTAGTTCCTGAACGTCCCGAATGCCGGCGCCATTTTGGAGCAAATCGGTAGCAAAACTGTGCCGCAATCCGTGCGGACTAATCTTAACCGGCAGGTGAGCCTTGCGGCAGTACTTATCAACAATGCGCTGCACGCTGCGAGTGGTCAAGCGCATCTCGCTGCCGTCGGAAGTAATCTCCGGCTGCTTACCAGCAAAGCGAATAAAAACCGGCTGCCAGTGATCTTCGCGGGAGTGGAGCCAGCGCCCCAACCACTCGGCAGCCCGATCACTGAGGAAAACCACCCGCGGCCGGCGGCCCTTACCAATCACCCCAAACTCTTTGGAGTCCAGATCCACCTGATCACGATCTAAGCTCACCAACTCACTCACCCGCAAGCCAGTAGAAAACAGCACTTCCAAAATCGCCTTATCCCGCAACCCCGTTTGGCTGGAAAGCAGCGGCTGGGACAGCAGCAGCTCGACTTTTTCGCGATTGAGAAACTGCATGTGGCTTGATTCGGCCTTGGGCAGGTCAATTTTTTGCGGCTGCAGCACCGGCAAATCGTTTTTGACTAAATATTTAAGCAAAGATCTGAGCGCAATGATGTAAAAACTCTGCGTTTTCTTGGAGAGATCCCGGCTTTGGCTGTTGAGGTAATTGGCAAGAAAGACCCGGTACTTCCTCACCAAGTCTTGGTCGAGTTCCTTGAGGTCTTTGTGGCCCTCAGCCTCAAACCAGTCAAGAAAAACAGTCAAGTAGTGGCGATAATTGCGGATAGTCAAGCGGCTTAAATTGCGCTCCACCTCAAGATGTTCCAAAAAAGCCACAACAGCGGGGCGGGGTAGAGTAGAGAGTTTCATAATAGTGGTCCGGCGGGTATACAGATAACCTGCATACCAGGTGAGTTGAACTCAGTATAGCAATTGGCCACAAATTTACTAATGTACGTTTCACTATCTTACTATATACTTGTAGGTAATAACAACCAAATGCCAATAGGAGAGACAACATGGCTGTAGAATTTTTTAGAAAGTCAGAAGGTAAAGGTAACGGTACGCAAATAGAGGTACAGACATTTGAGAAACACCTTGAGGGTGAACCGAAATTACTTGAAGGCTTGTCAACCAAAAGTCCCGGAGGCTATGCACTGCACCGATTGAGCAAAGCTTATAATGAAGCAACCGATGGCCGCGTACTCAGAGATGATTTTCCTGGTTCTTATGCAGCTTTTGCAGATATACTGCAAAGTGGACGCCAAGATCATGTTTTAACTAGGCAGCCAGTCGCAGTTGAAAGCATTTCTCCAGATAGACTACTTAAGCTCATGTCTACAGAAGCACAACGTCGCTAGTGCTACGGTTTATGTCGTCTACTTGCTACAATCACACATATGAGCATTTTTGGAAAAGCTTTCTTTGGTGACAGAGAAAACACTAAAAAAGATCCCAGATCTGAATATTATCTTCTCCTCCAGAGATTCTTCAATGATAATCCTGAAGCACAAGCAGTAAATTTAATTCAGGGTCGCGGTAATCAATTAACAAAACTTAAAGAACTTTATCAGCGGGCGCTAAAACGTAATCTGTCTGCGGATTTCCCTAAAGCTTGCAGGCAGTTTTTTGCTAACAGATCAACTACTGACCCAATCTATCTAATTCTGTTTTATATGGATCAGGAACTCTCTGAGCAGCAATCTTAATTAATATTTTGCTTGATACATCAAGCAAAACCCCTCAAACGCCCAAAATCGGGTTTTTATGAATCGGGTGGATCATGACATCGTTCAATTGATCGCCCGTTGGGATAGTAGCGGCTACAAACAGCTTTGCACCTACTACTCAATGTAGTATACAGAGCTCAAGAACCAAAACCAAGGGATAGTAGCCTGAATCAAGAAGCAGCTCCTTAAGAGAGAGTTTACGGGACAAAAAATAACAAAAATAAAAATAAAAGTAAAATTGAGCAGGAACAGGAGGGAAAGTTAAAAACCGGCTTAAAAACAGTCCTGCCGGCCAATTCTGGCCTTATGTCGTAAAAGTAATATTGTGCGACATAACACAGAAATCTAGACAGGCCAAAACTGAGAGGAGAGGCCATTCCCCCACTATCGCAAGAGGGGTTTATTTTTCCTTATTACAAACCTTTTTCACCAATTAAACAAATTTTAGCGCCCCTCTTTGGCTCTGGCCGTACCTATGAAAATCTGAGTAGTGCCACTGTTCTTAAGGTCTATTCGGGTTTTTTGTGTTTTCCCGCCCCTACCAGGCAGCTACCAGGCTAAATTATTTTTGCATGACGGTCTTACTGGGATGTTTAATTAAGCCGTTTTGTGTCTCACAGCAATTGTAAGAATCCGGTAATTACTGACTGCTTTCAGCCTGGTATCGCTCAGATTTATGTCCTATAATAGTTTGGTTATCCACATTGCACGGTGTATCAAACCGTATCACTTTACCCTATCAAACTATATCACTCTGCCCTTTGCTTCCCCACTAAAAAAATTTGAGTCCCCTACTTTGCTCGAGTTTAATTTGAATTTTTGCTTTTCAACTAAAGAATTTCTTTTATTTACTGGATATTTTACCAATCCGCCTGGATACAACCACCGCCTCTACCAACAGACTTAAATACTACAGCTTGTAGGACATATTTTCAGCCTTACTCTTCCCCACTCTTTTTTCCAGACAGAAACCAGACAGAGAAAAAGGAGAAAAAATCAGCTTATTTTAACGGAAAAACTAACAAAAATATTAAACCCACAAAGGCGGCCACCAAAGTGTATTCTGTCAGCGTCCTGGAAAACAGCCTCCCCTTTAAGTAGTTGTGGAATATGCCCAAACCAATATACAACATCGACATAATGAACAAAGCGTTATACCAGACGGTCAAAGGGATAAATGACAGCACTAAAGCAACTTCCATCAACATAATGGTCAAAATACCGGCCAGAGTGCTAATCCGCAACGTCACTTCATTCTCCAGTTTGATTGACCAGAGAGACATGAAAATTAAAGGATAGTGTACCAGGCCAATAAGCAAAACGGTAAAATAAAAAGGCAGCCGGAGCGAGAAAATCGTGTTGGAAAGCAACAATGAGGTTATCAGGTTAAAAAATAGGCCCACTGCATGAGCGGCGTGCAGTAGCTGGATAGTCCTGCCCTTGGCGACGGAATAAATATTGGAGGTCAAAAACAAGGCGTACATACCAACGCCAAAAAGAATCAAAATCGCCACTTGACTGAAGACGCTTTCCGGTAGCAGGTAGTAAAACAAAGCCACTGCCAGGGCGTACATGGAAGGAAATGGAACAACGGTAAAACGTTCGTGAAATTGCAGGTCATCATTAAGCGCCCAAGTAGAAGCCAAATACGAAACTACGGTGAAGATCACCAGGGCGAAATAGCGGTAATCCAACACTGTCCACTGAACTGCCAGCAGGCCAAGGCTTAACAAAACCGAGGCAATGACAAATTTTTCTCTTCGGCGCATATGTTACTCTTCTTCTGAGCCAAGATTGGCAGCAGTATAAACGTCTTCAATATCTTCGTTCTCTCTTAAAGTATCTACCAATTGTTGAATTTTTTGAAGATCTTGTTCGCTCACCGGAATGGTCATGGTGGGAGCGTAGTCACCCGAATTATCGCGCTTGAACATGTAGGTGGCGCTACCCGGGCTGCCCAATGAGCCACCAGCGCGGGAAAAGGCAAATTTGACGTCTGAGCTGGTACGGTTGGGGTTGTCGGTCAGCGCCACGGCAATAATAGCTACGCCACCAGGGCCAAAACCTTCATAGGCAATTTCTTGGATTTGCGCACCACTCGAACTTTTACCCATGCCACGATCGATGGCGCGCTGGATATTTTCTTTAGGTAGGTTGGCCTGCCTGGCTTTTTCCAGAGCAGTCCTGAGGGCAGGATTAGATTCGGGCTTGTCTGATTTGCCTTCTCTCACAGCCATCCTGATCATTTTGCCAATTTGGCTGAAAACCTTGCCCCGCTTGGCATCTTCGGCGCCTTTTCTGTTCTTAATGTTGTTCCATTTACTGTGCCCTGCCATAAATCCTTTCGAATCTAGGTGCATTATATAGAATTGTTCGCCTTATTGCATTATAAGTTCAATACAGGTAGAGTATGTTTTTGTGGTTGACAATAAGCCTGGGAGCAGGTATTCTTCGACGCAATTGTATACAAAGGAATGTCGACCAGAAAGACAATAAATGAGTATCAATGGAGCTTTAAGACGTAAAGCTATCGATGCCGCCAAAACCGCCAACTGGCAATTAGCAGTAGAGCTAAACCAACAAATCCTTTCCCAATACCCCGAAGATGTCAGCGCCCTCAACCGGCTGGGTGTAGCCTATGTTCAACTCAAAAATATTAAGAAAGCCACCAAAGCTTTCAAGGACGTATTGAAGTTGGACAAAACTAATATTATTGCCAAAAAACATTTATCAAAAATAGAAAAAAATCAGGATCTATCCGCCCCTTCTTTTACGCAGCAACATTTCATTGAAGAGCCGGGGAAAACCAAGATTATCGAGTTGCGGCGGCTGGCCAATAAGCAGACGCTGGAAAAATTGCACGTCGGCGCGCCCTGCGAACTGAAGCTGAAAAACCGCTACATTTCCATTGAGGTGAACGGCAACTATGTCGGCGCTCTACCCGAAGATGTGTCTTTTCGCTTGGGTAAACTGATTCAAGGAGGCAACCAGTACAACTGCTCTATTCGCTCCAGCAATGGCAAGAACTGCAGCGTTTACATTAAAGAAACTTATCGCTCCAGCAAAAATTTTGGCATTCAGTCGTTCCCCAGCAATAAAGGGGCGATGTCGCAACTTGATGATGTTGACGAAAGTTATTTGTTGAAAGAAGAAATTCCGATTGAGATCGTGGAAACCGACCGCGATGTGGAAAAAAGCTTTGACGATGTGGATTCAAGCTCTTTTGAAGATTAATTTTGCTGGAGATTAATTCTGCGTGGCCGTGGTTGGTGGCGCTAACGCAAAAATTTCCGCCGCATCTTCCCCAAGAAATAAGATTAGTTGCGCCCGGTAACGGTCGGTTAAGATTTTGTTGGCTGGAATTTGCGGAATTTTGGTGGGAAAGATGCCAGTGATCAAGTCGGTGAGCGGTTGGCAAGTTTCAGCCGACTCTACCCCCACATAAAGGCTACTGGTGGTAAACTTGCTGCTGTTGTTGGTCACTCTCACCACCAAAGCGCCGTTTTCCTCAATAATATTGCTGATATTGCCCGCTAAGTCTTTGGTATTGGTGGTATTGATCACTGCCACCGGACAGTTGTGAGCGGTAGTCGCGCCCAGGGTTTGGTAGGCGGAAAGCACACTGGAGAGTTCGGTCAGATTGAGGATAGTGAGATCAGTTGAGAGTTGGCTGGTGAGAAAGTACAACTTGAGGTAATCTTGGGCTAATTTTGGGGTTTGGCGGGCTTGCTGATAAAAAACCGAAAAAGTTTCATTTCGGCCGATCATTTCGGGAGTTATTCTGTCCACGGTGAGAACTTTATCCACCACAATTCCGAGCGCATGATTAAAGGCGGCCAGGATAAATTGATCAGCTTTTTTATCCAATTTGAGTGTCTGGTAAACCTCTTGAAGCTGGAGTTCGCTGTAGCCGCCGATCAGGTTAACCGTTTCGCTGCCGTCAATCAGGTAGAGGGCGTGTTTTTCTTGATCCGGATCGATGTGAACCAGCATCAGGACCGCAGTGGTTTGTTCCTGGTTGGAGGGAATGATCAGGATGTTTTGGGGGCGGCTGCTGCTGAAGGCCCACTGTGGAACCAAGTAATGAAACGCAAACCAAACCAAAATCCCGGCGATGATTATCAGCGTCAGCAGCCGCCCCACCAACTTCCGCACCCAAGAAATTTCCTTTTTATTCCGCTGCTGCCGAACCAACTTTTTTCTGGACGACTTAGATTTCCTAGACACCACCGAAACACCGGATTTAATCCTCTTTCTTCTGGATTGAGCTTTTTTGCGGGCAGCTACAGGCATAATACTTAACTTAAATTAACTTAAAACGTATTGGCGCAACTCTCCGCTTAACCGGATCATAGTTCGCAAATTATGAATACTGGCTAGACGGTAATAGGCCAATTCTTTGGTTTTATAGAGATGATGTAAGTATGCACGAGTGTAATTATTAGAGCAAGTGTAGCAATCGCAGCCCACTTGAATTGGTGTTTTGTCGGTGGCAAACTCACTTCTACCCAAGTTCAACCGGCCATTTTTGAACTCACTGACAAACTCAGGCCGGCCGTTTTTAATTTCCAACTGGCCATGATAAACCGCGCCATTGCGCGCCAGCCGAGTCGGCCCCACACAATCAAACATATCAAAACCCGCCAGCACCGCCTCTACCAAATCCTGAGGATCCCTGCCAAGACCCATGGCATACCGCGGTTTTTCTTGAGGCAGCAGCGGCTCCAGCCACGCCATCACCCGGACAGTACCCGCCATGTCGTAGCCAATGGTCTCGCCTCCCAGAGCCAGTCCATCAACCTGCAAATCGGTAATAAACGCCGCCGCTTTCTCCCTTAAATCCTGGTACAAGCCGCCCTGAATAATACCAAAAAGGGCTTGATATTTGCCGTAAACACTCTGGCGCCCCCGCTCTTCCCAAGCTCGTACGCACCGTTCTGCCCAGCGATTAGTCCGATCTACCGACTGCTCCACATATTCTTTGGCTTCATCATCGCCGACACACTCATCAAAAGCCATGATAATATCCGCGCCGATCTGCCGCTGTACTTCAATAGCGCTTTCCGGAGAAAAAGTGTGCTGGCTGCCATCCAGGTGCGAAACAAACTCCACCTGCTCCTCGGCAATTTTGACCCGCGAACTCTTCCCGCCCTGCTCCAACTGCTTGCCAAGAGAAAAAACCTGAAAGCCACCGGAATCAGTCAACATCGGCCGCTCCCAGCCCATAAACTCATGAACACCGCCCAGCTCTTCCAGCCGCTCCATACCCGGACGCAAGTACAAATGGTAGGTGTTAGCCAAAATAATTTGCGCCCCGGTGGCCGCGATGTCCTGGCTATCAAGCGCCTTAACCGTCGCCTGAGTGCCCACCGGCATAAAGATCGGCGTTTTCACCTCACCGTGAGGAGTGCTAAAACTGCCGGCCCGAGCCTGGCCTTTGGTTTTTTCCAGCTTGAAAGCAAATTTGTTGTCCATAGGCCCCTATTATACCTGGATACCTGCCGGTGTATAATCCTGCTGATGTTGAAGTTGAGTCAATTTGAGTATTACTTGCCCCCCGAAATGATTGCCTCGGAGCCGGTTTCGCCGCGCGATCAGAGCCGCTTGTTGGTTTTGGACAAAATTTCCGGCCAGATTAAGCATGCTCGCTTTTTTAACTTGTCTGATTTTTTGCAGCCCGGCGATGTGTTGGTGCGCAACAACACCAAGGTTATTCCCGCTCGGCTTTATGGCCATAAAGAATCCGGCGGCCGGGTGGAAATTTTGCTTAATAAACTACTGAAAATGACTACTGGCGGGGAAATTTGGGAAGTACTGACTAAGCCCGGCTTAAAAAAAGGCCAATCAGTCTTTTTTCCAGACTCAACTCTAACCGCTTCCTGCCTTGATGACTCCGGTTATACTCGCAAAATCCTGCTCAACCAAACCGGTAGCCAGCTCTTTTCTGCCCTTAACAAAATCGGCCACACGCCGCTGCCGCCTTATATCAATCCTGACCAAGCTACCAGTCAAAAACTTAAAGAAAACTACCAAACTTTATTTGCCAAACACCCTGGTTCCGCGGCCGCGCCCACCGCTGGCTTGCACTTTACGCCTGCAGTCGAGCAAAAATTAACCGAAAAAGGAATTAAAATCATCGAGATTACTCTCCACGTGGGTTTGGGTACTTTTCTGCCTGTTAAAACTACTGATATCACCAAACACACCATGCACAGCGAGTGGTTTACTCTGCCGGAAAAAACAGTAAATGTGCTCAATCAGGCCAAAGCTAATGGTAAAAGAGTAATTTCTGTCGGCACGACCACCGCCCGTGTGCTGGAAACATGCAGCGATGAGTTCGGTCAATTATCTGCTCAAACCGGAGAAACGGATATTTTTATTTACCCAGGCTACCAATACAAATTTGTGGATGGTTTGATCACCAACTTTCACCTGCCAAAATCGACGCTGCTGATGTTAGTTTCGGCTTTTGTGGCCGCGCCTAACACCGGGCATGAGTTTATTGACTTTCAGCTCTCACCGGTTGGCCAGGCCTACAACGAGGCTATCAAAAACAATTACCGCTTTTACTCATTTGGGGACGTGATGGTGATAGTGTAAGCTACTCCCCCACTTCATACCTCACAAACCGGCTCACCACAAATTTTTCACCAATCTTGCCGCTGGTTTCTTTGACAATATCTTCAACTGTAATTGAGGGGTTTTTGATGAAATCCTGAGCCAACAGCTCTGCCACATCCGCCGGATTCATGGCCACCACTTGCATAGCCACATCTTTGGCCATGGTTTGAAAATCGCTGTTGCGGGCTACAAAATCAGTTTCGCAGAGAATTTCCACTAAAGCCGCCACCTGGTTATTAGCGTGGACATAACTGGCGATATAGCCTTCAGCGGCCACGCGGTCAGCTTTCTTCTCTGCCCTAGCCAGACCTTTTTGGCGAACGATTTCCTTAGCTTTGGCGTAATTGCCGCCCGCTTCTTCCAGGGCTTTCTTGCAATCCATCATGCCAGCGCCGGTTTCTTCACGCAGTTGTTTAATTTCTTTGATTGTGTAAGTTGCCATTTTAGTTTTCCTTCAATTTTTCCGGTTTTACAAATTATTGCTTGTTTTTGCCAGCCGTGTAAGCTGCTGCCAGCTGCTCAACCACAAATTTGATGCTTTTGAGAGCGTCGTCATTGGCCGGAATAACGATATCGATACCGGTGGGATCGGTGTTGGAATCTGTCACCGCGATCACCGGAATACCCAAGGCTTGAGCCTCACTGACGGCAATTTTCTCACGTTTTGGATCAACCACGAACAAAGCGTCCGGCTTGCCTTTAAGCTCCTTGACTCCGGCAAAAAAGCGGCGCAAACGGTTCAGCTCTTTCTCAAGCTGCACTTGCTCATACTTGGTATATTTGCTGTAAGCGCCCTCACTCAAGCCTTTTTCCAGCTTAAGCATCCGGTTAAGAGATTGCTGCACTTGATCCCAGTTGGTCAAAAAACCACCCAACCAACGCGCGGTAATGTACATCATTTTGTTAGCTTCAGCTACTTCTTCAATAATTTGAGAGGCCTGGCGTTTGGTGCCTACCATAATCACGGTTTTGCCGGTTCTGCCAAGCTGGTAGAAATAATTGTAAGCCAGTTGCAGTTGAGCGGCCGTTTTCTCGAGGTCAAAGATGTGCACACCATCTTTTTCTATGTAAATCCATTCCGCCATTTTGGGGAACCATTTAGCTTTCTGGTGACCAAAATGCATGCCATACTCAAGCAGCTCTCTCAGGTCATACTCCGGCGCTTTTTCCGGCAAATCCAGATCTTTTAGTAAAGTTGAGGTGATGACACCTTTCATATTGTCCTTGTTTCCTGCTTACCGGCTTATTTTACCGGAAAGCAGTGTGCGAAGATGGGAAAAATCAGGACTGTTGTCCGCATCATCCGCAATACTTGGTATTAAGAGGTGTATTATAACACAATTGATTTTGTGGCCTGGTGAAGCGCCACCGCGTTTTCCAGCAAACTCACCACCGTCAACGGCCCCACCCCGCCTGGTACTGGGGTAATAAAAGCGGCTTTTTTCGCCAGGCTTTTTTGATCCAGGTCTGGTCTGGGTTCGCCTACATCGATGAGGACGGCACCTTTTTTGATCATCTCTCCAGTGACCAAGTACTCCCGCCCGGTGGCGGTAATGATCACATCGGCATCAGTCAGTTTTAAGCCTGATTTCATCCTCTCCGCGAAACCTTTTTTACCTATCATCTCCACTGCTCTCCCCTGGCGCTTGAGCAAGTGGTAAAGCGGTTTGCCCAAAAGATCTGATTTGCCAATAATCAAGTACTGGCTGTCTTGCTTGGTAACGGCCTGAAATTCAGGGCTTTGCATCACTTTTTGGACCGCCCGAACGGTGGCGGGCAGCACTCTGCCCTCCTCCTCCCAAGTGCCATTCTCAATCGCGGCCATAGTGGTAGGATGAAGCCCATCCACATCTTTGCGGTGATCTACCGCCTGATAAAGAATTTTCCACCACTCGCCATAGGTCAGCTTTGGCTTGGGATTATATTGACGCCAAACTCGGCCGGTCGGCTTCTGAATAATAATGCCAGTGACAGCTTGATCTTGATTAAGCTTGCTGATCATAGCAATGACCTCAGCAACAGGAACAGCAATGGAAAATGGGTGCAGTTCATAAGCCATGCCAATTCTCTCTGCGGCCAAGCGTTTGTATTCTGAATAATAACGACTGCCAACATCCTCCTGGAAAAGCACTGCCGCCACTTTTATTGTTTTGCCTTGCGCACGTAAATTTTCCACCCGTTTTTGCAGGGCGGTTTCCAAACGCATGGCTGTAGTTCGGCCGTCAAAAATATGCATCAGGTTATGTTTTCTCTAACCAAGTCCTTGAGGCAGGAAATATTTTCCGCGTCTGGTCCCTCCCCTTTAATACCAGGCACTTCTAAAATTAAGGGCAGGTCTTTGGTTTTTGGCTGATTGAGAAAAGATTGAAAATCTTCGGCAGGAATTTTGCCTTCTAGCAGGTTTTCGTGCCTGTCTATACCAGAACCGAAATCGCCCTTGCTGTCATTGACGTGGATACAGCGGAGAGTTGCCCAGAGATTAAGGTCGTCAATGGCTTCAACTAAATTGCCCGGACAAGCGGAAAATTTTGGGTGCCCTACTCCACTTTTCTTAGCGCCAAGCTCAAAACCAGCTGCAAAAGCATGGCAGGTGTCTACACACCAACCCAGTCTAGGTGAGGCCACCTGGTCCAACAGCCAACGGATCTCACTCAGATCACTACAAACCTTACCGTTTTGGCCGGCAGAATTTTCAATCAAAAAAGTGGAGTTTTCGGGAGTATCGACTAAAATTGCCTTGATTGCCTGGGCGACTTGATCTCGTACCGCTGTCCAACCTTTACCCAGGTGACTGCCAAGATGAACAATCACACCGCTACCACCGATAGCGCTGTCAAAGCGCAGTTCCTGTTTCAGAGCGGCCACAGATTTTTCCACCTGAACCGGATTGGCTGAAGCCAAATTAACCAGATAAAGAGCGTGAGTAAAAACCGGCTCGATGCCGTATTTTTCCATTTCTGCCCGATATTTAGCCAAATCTAGCTTCTGCTCCCAGGCGCCATGCCAAACCCGCGGGCTGCTGGAAAAAAGCTGAGCGCAGTTGGCGCCGATTGCCGCTGCCCGCTCCGCCACCTTGTAATAACCACCGGCAGTAGAAACATGGGCGCCAATTTTTCTTTGCAACATACTTTTAACCTTTCGCTTCCTTTGCCGATACAAGCTTACCAAGTAAAAAGCGGATACTTAACTGCCATTGCTTTCACTTCTTGCCTGATTTTGAGCAGAGCTTTGTTTTTGTCAGCCTGAGCTTTAAAGTCTTTGATAAACCGGCGCCACTCTTTTTTGTCTGGTGGCAACTGCTTATTTTTAATTTGCTCCACTACCGCATAAATCCAGTCGGCAATTTGCTCCATCTCCTTTTCTTTCATGCCCCTGGTAGTTACTAACGGCGTGCCCAGCCTTAAACCCGAAGGATAAAACGGCGAGCAAGGCTCGTGAGGCACAGTGTTGCGGTTGGCATAAATACCGGCCACATCCAGGGCGTAGGCTACTTGGGTGCCAAAACCATCGCCATAATTGGTCAGGTCCACCACCATCAGGTGAGTTTCGGTGCCGCTGCCCACTAGCTGCAAGCCGTGACTCATCAAGCGCTCGGCCAAAGCGGTGGCATTTTTACGCACTTGCTGGCCGTATTTTTTGAACTCTGGCCGCATCGCCTCTGCTGCCGCGATAGCAATACCGGCGGTAGTGGCGTTGTGCGGCCCGCCCTGTAGCCCGGGAATAATGGCCGCGTCTATTTTTTGCCCCAGTTTGGAGTCGCGTTTCAAGCCTCTCTCAGTAACCATAATCATGGCACCACGCGGTCCGCGAAAAGTTTTGTGAGTGGTGGTCATAATTACGTCGGCGTAAGGCATGGGCGAGAGATGTTCACCTGCCACCACCAGGCCGGTAATGTGCGAAATATCGGCCATCAACCAGGCACCAACTTCATCGGCAATTTCACGGAACTTTTTGAAATCCAGCTCAAACGGATAAGCGGTGTTGCCGGCCACAATAATCTTCGGCCGGTGTTTTTTAGCCAGGCGGCGAACTTCAGCAAAATCTACTCTAGCCTGGTCGTCAACGCCGTACTGGACCGAATTATAGTAACGCCCGGAAAAAGTCACTTGAGGATGGCCGTGAGTCAGGTGCCCGCCCATCGCCAGCTTCAAGCCTAAAATAGTGTCTCCAGGTTCCAGCAGCGCGAAATAAATAGCGCTATTAGCTGGAGAGCCGGAATATGGCTGCACATTGACGTACGGCACATTGAACAATTTTTTTACTCTATCGCGGGCCAAATTCTCAATTTCGTCTACAAATTGGTTGCCTTCGTAGTAGCGGCGGCCCGGATAACCTTCGGCATATTTACTGGAAAGGACACTGCTTAAAACCTCGCTCACTTGAGGAGAAATGTGATTCTCCGAAGGAATTAGCCCAATCATTTCCTTTTGGCGCTGCTCTTCTTTTTTAATAATCTCAAAAATAATATCTCTTTTCATTTTTCTCCTTTTAAATTACAAATTTAACCGCTGAAAACGGTTTTTCAGGCAGGAGAATAGTTAGGAAGTGGAATAATGAATTTGCCAACTAACAATTGATTTGATCATAGTGGGCTTAGTATAACCCAAGTTCTAGATGGGTTATACTACTATTTAATGAACCCTAAAGCAGAACAAATTCTCCGGCAACTTATCTTGAAGGACTTGGCTAATAAAGGGCGAAAAGATTACGATCAACCCCACACTGAGGCGGTGGTTTATTGGCTGAAAGAGCTGCTTACCAGGCTTAACAACCCCAATCTGGACCCGGCGGTTTTGATTACTGCGGCTTACGCTCATGACTGGGGTTATGCAGGGCTTTTTGAAAATGCCGATTCGCGGTCACTACACAACATCATCGACAGAAAAAAGCTGCACATGCAGCGGGGCGCCGAGCAAATTGAGCAACTACTCTACCAGCGCCTCAATAATTACTTCACCGATCAGCAAAAAATGCGGATTATTCACTTGGTGGCGGTTCACGACCAGGTTCGTGAGCTGAAAGATGAAGACGAGCTGCTGCTAATGGAAGCCGATACGCTGGGCATGCTTGATGTCGAGCGAGTCACGCCCACTCTTTCGCCGGCAGACGAAAAGCGCTTTATGGAGCACAGTATTGAAAAGCTGCGCTTGCCGCGGTTTGTGCATGAGGAGGCAAAGGAAATTGCGGAGGAGTTGGTTGAAAAGCGGAAAAATCGGTCATGATAGAAACTCTATTTCACCCAGAACAAGAATTGCCACTTCTAAAACAGGAAGAATTTCGGGCGTTACTGGAAGCTTTGGTAATTATCAGGCATGGAAAAACCAGGCTAAATGAGGAAAAAAGATTACAAGGCTCAAGCGATGAAGCTTTGTCTGAAAGCGGCAAAACCGAAATGATAGCTCAGGCAGAGGCTTTGGTTGATGTACCGCATCAAATTGCTCTCATCATTAGCAGCACTATGAAGCGAGCGACTCAAACTTCTGAAATTTTCGGTCAAATCCTGGAACTGCCTACTCAAACTCTCGAGGGACTGGAAGAATACGGTCATGGCGATTGGGAAGGGGAAGAAGTTGCAACAATCCTCGCGGATAAATTGAATGAGGCTTGGACTGGACGACGAATTTCTCATGAACTGGAAAATGGCGTGCCGCCCCATCATGGAGAAAGCTTTCTCATTTTTCTCGAGAGAGTCAATCAAGCTCTCCATCAACTGAATCGGCTAAAAACAACGTTCACCTTGGCTCCTGAAAGCAAAATTGCTATTGTGGCTCACAGTGAAGTCATTCGGGCTATCCGCTTCCTCTATCTTTTGGCTAACGAGCTGCCGGGTTCAAGAACAATCTCAGCCATGCAAAAATTTGAACAACAATTCTCTTTCACGCCAAATGGGGACTTTATAAAAATTCCTCACGGCTTAGTTCAGCTTAATTTAGAAAACTATAGTCTTCAATCAATAGAGTAAAAATAATCACGAATATAGCCGTCTTCCTTAGCAATAAAATCAGGGTGATATTCGGCAGGTGCGCCGCCTTCATGGATTAACACCTGGCTAAAATCTTCAATTGCGTCTAAAATTTCGGTTTCATGAGTCAAGAAAAAACAAGTGTGGAGTGTTTTTTCGTCTTGATAGCCACTGAAATGGTAGCCTCCCAACCTGGATGAAAAAGCCTGATGCAGCTCTTTTGAGAGTTTCATAGTTTTATTGATGGTAAAAACATGATTAAGGTCGCAAATCCACTGTGAATCTGGACATTTTTCAAAAACTACTGCCAAATCTTGAACAGTCGTCCCAAATTCTTTGCGCCGGTCCATATTTTCAAAAGCCGCCAAACTACCTAATTTTTGGCGAACCAACGCAAAATCATCAACTATATCAGGATGGAAAAGTACGTAGCGGGAATTTACCTTCCGGGCAAATTCCTTGAGCTTTTCGAGTAGTGCTCCGCTCTCCCTGGTGTAGCGATAATTAATCATCGGCGCGTGAATGGAAACCTGCTCAAATTCCTTAGCCAAGGAAATAATTTGCTCATCAAGAGCAGCCACATCGTCAAGAGTGGCCAAATTTATTTCCGCCGCTTCATTTTCGAACTCCAGAATTTTTTCTAGGGTAACAGCCAAATTGGTTTCGTGAGGAAAATAGCAGCCGGTTGAATAGCCGATGGTTAATGGTGTTTTTGGCATGTTTGACTACTGTCCTAATTATGGTTTTGCTAAGTGTCGAACCCCGTGGACACTGGCATCTGTTAAAAGATAATGACCCGGTTGAGTGGTTGGTGCTGCTGCCACAATGACGTAATCACCATTGGCTGCTGTGCCAATAAATTCATATTCAGTTGAGGAAACACTAATAATTTCATCGCCAACATTAACTTTAATACTCATGGGTGAAGACATTGATTCTGAAGCATCAACAACCACTCCAGTGATAGTAGTAATCTGAGGGAGTGGTTTAACCTCTCTGGTATATGTTTGAGTATCCCCTGGCTTCCGGTTGATTTTAACATCGCAAAACAGCCCTTGCTCTCTGGGGATATAAATTCTGGTATTGCGGTGTCGAATCGCCCTCATCTCCTTATCAATCTCTCTGGTTCTAGTATCAAGACCTGGGCTCTTCCATGCCTGGCTAGTTCTAGCGAGTTGATGAATTAACTCAGCATATTCTAAGCCATAAACGATAATATCAACATCTTTAATGTCATGAGGTGAATGCTTATGGACTACGTAAGATTGCAACCCACCATAAACACCCATGTCCTTGAGAGGAATACCATTCATCATTAGGTAACCAACCACTGTTTGAAGTTTGCGGTAAGTTTCGGGCGGAATTTCTGGGATTTTTTCATAGAGCAAGACTTGCAATGACTCTTGAGGGTTAAAAACGCGCTGGATTTCATGCTTGGGAAGCTGGAGCTTGCGTTGACGCGGATCATTTTCTGATGGACAGTACAAACTTAATAAATATCTTGCGAAAGAAGAATCACCAAACAAATTCTTAATATCTTTTTCTTCGCCAGGTCTTCCATCCAAAATAGCCTTTCTTAGATTCTCGTCCTGAGGAAAGACGGGTTGCACTCTCATGCGATTGCTCTGCTCTTCCTCGGTAGGCAGGTAAACCATGCTGACATCAGTCATTTCAGTTTCCGGATTTGTTCCAAGTCCATCTACGCAATAAGTGACGCCGGCAGCATCTACTACAGAAGCATAAATTTCAATTTCCTGGACAGCCATAGTCTCCTTCTAAAAATAAAAACGCCCCTACTGTTTCTTCACTTGGTTTCTCCGTGCCTGGTGAGTATCTAAACCTGGCCGGTTCGTTACTTGGGAGGAAAACTGTAAAAGCGCTTCCACCAACTTCTAGTAATTAGTGCATTTTAAGTAAAGGCAAAAATTATTTCAAGCCCTAATTTTATTGTTATAGGATATATTTTGCTGGCTGTCAAACCTATAGATTATGAAGTTTTTGGTAATGATTGATGTAGCGGTCTTTAATCCCAAGTTTTATAAACCGGTCAATAATGGCCGCTTTTTTCAAGCCCTGCTTGAGCCAGGTACCTTCGAGTAATTTCATACTTTCCAGGGCTTCATAGGGAAAAATGATCCAAGCGGTGGTTTCATCGGCAAAATAATCCGGTTTGAGCGTAGAGTGCGGCTTGTAAAACAAAGTGGCGCATTTGACCGCCGTGACACCTTGCTCCAATAAGTACTGGCGAGTAAATTCTAAGGACTCTCCGGAATCGGCCACATCGTCAAAAAGCAGCACGCTCTCTCCCTTCACAATCACCGGCAAATCCTGGTAAATTTCCGGGCGGCTCATTCTTTTGTTGATACCGGCATAAAACTTGATACCAATGCTGGCCACTTCCCTGACGTTAAGAAAGTCCACCAATGACCGAGTCATGGGCCAACCGCCTTTGGCCAGAGTGACAATTCTGTCGAATTGAGCGCCATCGGCCAGGATTTTTTGGGCAACTGTAAAAGCCAACTGGTTCAGTTCTTCCCAAGTGGGGGTAATGAAAGTAGCGCCATCTTGATCAAATTGGGTAACTGGGAATTTCATCATGGAACCCATTCTACGCTGATTCAGAAACAAACTTCAAGACGTCTTTGAGATCCGGCAGCAGTTCGGCTTGAACAGTGAGCTGTTTCTGGGAGCGAGGGTGGGTGAAAGTAAGACTGCTGGCATGCAAAAATTGTCTGGGACACCAAAGGGCATCAAGCTTGGCGCGTTTTTTGCCTACATAAACACTGTCACCCACGATTGGGTGTTGCAGGTGCTGCAGGTGAACTCTGATTTGGTGGGTCCGGCCGGTTTTTGGCAGACACTCCACCAAACTGAAACCTTGGTACAAGCTCAGGCGCCGGTTTTGGCTGGCGGCTTCCGGCAGCAGGTCTTCATTGAAGTGAGGGTAGTACTTGAGAACTTGGTACTCTGTTGCCGCCGGCCGGCCGCCGGGTACGACGCCAAACAACCGGCGGTTGTCCGGCCGGCGGCCCACCGGCAACAGCACCACCCCACGCTCAAGCATAAACTTCCCATGAACCAGGCACAAATACTTTTTCTGTACCTGGCGGTTTTTAAACTGAGCCAACAAATTAACTAAAGCACCGGGATTTTTAGCCAACAACAATACCCCACTAGTGTCTTTATCCAACCGGTGTACCATACCCAATCTGTTTTTAAAAATTTCCTCAGGACTGCCGTATTGAGCATTAAAATCTTCAGGCACCAGCTTCTCCCAATCCCGAGCTGCTGCCTGCTCACTAACCTCTCCGCTCTCCCCCCCATCCCCAAACCTCTCCTCCAACCAATCTTGCACCGTCCAGCCCTGATAAGTGTCTGCCCGATTGACCACTACTCCGGCCGGCTTATTTATCACCAACAAATCTTCATCTTCGTATAAAACCGGCAAATCAAAACTCTTCATTTTCCCCTCCCTGATACAAATACCAAATCATCATGATTAAACTGGCAAAAATTGCCAAATCAGCCAAATTGTTCTGAAACGGTAAAAACGGCACCGGAATCCAATCTCGTACTCCGCCCAAAATCAGTCTGTCAATCAAATTAGAAAAGGCCCCACCGAAAAATAAGCCGGCAGCTACCGGATGTTTAGCCCAAAAGTAGCCATATTTCAGGCTCAAAAACACAATAAGGCCAAAAGTCAGCAAAATTACTATTGCCTGGGCTTCATTAGCCAGCCAAGCAAAAGAGATTCCAGGATTCAGATAAACTCTGTGACCAAATCCAGCTGTTAGGTATTTGGAAAGTTGATCCAAAACCACAGTGCTTGAAAAAAAGATGATTAATCTTCGCATAAGTTTGCAGACTTAAAATGAGTCGGGCTGAGTTACCGGCTGTTTTTCTGCTTGCTGAAACTGCCTCAGGCGAGCTCTTTTCTTTTTGCTACCTGCTGAAAAAGGCAGCACTCTACCTGACCTAACATAAAGCAACATTACTCCCGCCACAAAAGCTGCTAAAGAAACAATCATATCCAGATTGATACCGTAAAGGGTGAGCGTCGGCGGTTTGAAGAAAGCAAAAATGAAGTTCGCCAAACCGGCAACAATGATGAAAGTGGAAATCAAAAACCCGGTTTGAGCAGTTTTTTTGCCGTAGCGATACCATTCAAAAGTCCGGTAATGATACTCTGCCCAAAAAAGATAAAAACATAAAACCAGATAGAAAAGAAAGAAATATAGTTGAACCGGATGATGCGGCTCAATCAAACTAGGAAAAGTCACCCCCACCGGCAAGCTAGTGGCATAGCCATAACCGCTGCCATCAAAAAATGCTCCCACAGAGGTAAAAATCAAACCCGTAGTCGCGGCAATGGCCCAAAAATCCAAAATTTCATAACCATCCCAACGGTTCTTGCCGGCATAGCGGTAAAGATACCAACCACCGGCAATTAAGCCAAAAAGCCCGCTCAAGCCCGGATAACTCAAAAAATCCACCCAGCGAATGATAGAAAAACCAAAAGTGGCAAAATTGAAAATTACGTAACCGGCTCGAGCTGCCAACAAGCCAAAAACCGTTGCCATCAGGAAGCCGTCAAACAACTGATCTTCCCGATAATGCTCTTCCCGACCGCGCTTCCAAAAAATAAAGGCGCTGGCCAGAAATGCCAAAACCATAAAAAAGCTCATGGTTTTGATGGTCACCGGGCCGTATGAAAATAAAATCGGAAACACTGCTGCCTTTCTATATTGAGTATTCTACACTGTTGATGATGGTAACTCCACGCGCGGTTCTGGCACCTGGTTATGGCGCTTGGTTTGGCTGCAGCCCAGCACCCGATTCACGCTTTTTTGATATTCTGCTATACTTAGCCTCGCTATATGTTATCAATTCCTCATATGCTGACGGGGGCGCTGGTAGCCAGCACTTTTCCACATCCGGCAGTCTATGTTCCCACCACTCTAGCCATGCACTATCTTCAGGATTGGGTGCCTCACTGGGACGTGGGTACCGGTTTGTCCAACGGCACGCGCAAGCGCTCTACTGCCATTATGTTGGAGTTGGTTGAGCTGAGCATCGCTATTGGCCTGATTTGGCTGTTTTTTCAAAGCGGTAAAGCCGAGATTCAATATCATGTTTGGCTGGGCGCTTTAATGGGCATTGTCCCGGATTTGCTGGAAGCGCCAAGGAATTTTCTGCGCTGGGAACCGGCATTTCTCAAACCGATTAATAATTTTCACCAATTTTTTCATAACTCCATTCCCAATATGACTCTGGGCCTGGTTCCTCAGGTAATTTTAGTGGTGGCGATCTGGTTTTTGAGGTAATTTGCGGTAAGTTGTTGTGCCGCGGGTGGGAATCGAACCCACACTCCCGGTAAAGAGAACGAGATTTTGAGTCTCGCGCGTCTGCCTATTCCGCCACCGCGGCACTATTTGAAGAATTCAATTATACACCACGACCTTGATATTTTCATTTTTTTCACGCATAGTAGAAGTATGGAAATTGCCGCCAACATTTTGGACTCAATTTTGAACGTCAACAGTATCTGGTCCGTGGTTTTCCGCGGTCTGTTTTGGTTTGTGGTGGCTGCGGTCATTATTATCAGCTCAGACACACCCGATCCACAAAAATCCCTCAGGAACCTCAAGTCCAACTTGGGTTTCCTACTCTTGTTTTTCGTTCTTTCCGGAGGTTTGGTTTATCTTTTGTTTGGCTACATGCCTGGGGTTTAGCGCCTTTAAGCAGCGGCCAAGATCCCACTCTCTTGCCGGCGTTCCATACCGTAAAACTTAATTCTGTCACCTCTAAAGTAGAGATCAATCTCACCAACCCCACCGTTCCTGTGCTTAGCAATCTTCAAAGTCACCGCTTCACGCACATCATCATCTTTGCGGTAAAGGAACATCACCACATCAGCATCCTGCTCAATCGAGCCCGATTCCCGCAAATCAGAAAGCTGCGGTGATTTTTCCGTCCTGCTCTCCACCGACCGGTTCAGCTGTGAAATCCCCAAAACCGGAATCTTCAACTCCCTGGCAATATTTTTCAAACCCTGCGAAATTTCCGCCACCTCTTGCACCCGATTGTCCTTAGTCCTGCCTTGAGCCAACTGGAGATAGTCAACAATGAGCAGGTCAATGTGAAATTCGGTCATCAACCTTCTGGCGCGAGTGCGCATCTCAAAAATGCTCATACCAGGTGTGTCATCGACAAAAATATTAGCATCAGCCAGCACACCCATGGCGTCGGAAAGCTTCATAAAATCCTGCTGATTGAGCTTGCCTGTTTTGAGTTTCCAGGCGTCAATATCAGCCTGTGCCACCAACAAGCGATCCACCAGCTCTTCCCGGCTCATTTCTAAAGAGAAAAAGCCCACTCTTTTTTTGACGGCCACACACATATGCTGAGCCATATTTAAAGCAAAAGCAGTTTTTCCTGTCCCTGGCCTGGCGGCTAAAATAATCAGGTTAGATTTCTGGAAACCAGCCAACATGTGGTCTAAATCCGCAAAACCGGTCGGCAAGCCTCTCAGCTCGCCGTCGCTTCGCTGTAGCTCGTCCAATCTTTCAAAACTTTCTACCAAAGTGTCTTTAATCGGGATAAACGCCCGACTATTTCTGGTTGAAGAAAGCGAATAAACCTTCTGTTCGGCCGTATCCATCACTTCTTCCAGCTCTTTGCCGGGATCAAAAGCCAATTCAGTTAGTTCTCCACTCAAACTGATAATCCGCCTTTTGACGTAAGCGTCCGCCACCAACTTGGCATAATAAACAATGTTGGCCGAAGTGGAGGCGGCGTTGGAAAGCTCGGCAATAGCGGCGGTGCCGCCGGCTTTGGTCAGTTGCTTCATCTTTCGGAGTTGATCGGTGAGAGTGACCACATCAATCGGCTGCCGGTCATCGTAAAGCTTTTGCATGGCTTCATAAATACCTTGATTGGCAGGATCATAAAAAGCCGCCGGGCTGATGAGGTCGGCAATTTTAACAATAGCGTCAGGATCAATCAAAATAGCGCTCAAAACCGAGCGTTCAGCGTCCAGATTGTGCGGAGGTACTCTGCCTTTTTTGTTGTTTTCAGCCATATTTCTCCTGCATTGTTGGGCTACCTAATATCTTTAGGTTGCCCTCAAGACTACCAGCTCGGTTTCTTCACCCAGCCGGCTGCGAGTTAAATCTAGTTTAGCTTCCGGCTTGGGCTCCAAACCGTACTCTTTGGTAAATTCTTCAAGAGATTTGACGTCACCAAAAATTTTCTCGTCATGATCGGGCGTTTTGTAATGCATTGGAATGGCGATACTCGGCTCCAGGGTGCGAATAGTCTTGACCGCCAACTCAGGACCAATAGTGAAAGTGCCACCAACCGGAACCAACAAAACATCAACCGAGCCAATTTCTTCCAGCTGCTTGGAAGTAAGCTCGTGCCCCAAATCTCCCAAATGACAGACTCTCATGCCGTCAATTAAAATGGTAAAAGCAATATTTTCTCCCCGCTCTGCCCCTTCGGCGCTGTCATGATAAGTTTTGGTGCCAAAAACCGAGATACCCCCCACTTCATACTCGCCCGGCTGATCAATAATAAACGGATTTTTCCTCCTGGCAGTGCCGCTGATCTTGTCGTGGGCGTTGTGATCGGAATGCTGATGCGAGACCGTCACAATATCGCCGCTCACTCTCGGCATATTAAAGCCGATATAATCGCCAAATGGATCAGTCACCACCGTCCCTCTCTTGCCTTTGAGTTTAAACATTGAGTGGCCGTGATAAGTAATCAGCATTGATGCTCCTTCGTTTGATTGAATTTCAGTTATCTCATACTATATCATTTGACGCAACATTGTTCAGCAGGCGCTTGCGTCATGGGTTATAATGAACACTCAGTATGAAAAAAGAAGTGCTTGTAGCGGTTTTGATTGGTCTGAGCATGGGGCTGGTAATTACCTATGGTATTTATCGGGTGCAGAATTCGCTCAGTCAGCCTCCCATCACCGATGTGGCAGATGTACTCGAGTTGACCAACGGCGAGCTTGAGTCCGCAGCCGTGGCCACAGTGTTGTCGGTGCACACGCCTCAGGCAGGCGCTATTCAAACCGGCAATACTACTACAGTTACTGGCACTACTATCCCCAATGCCAACGTCGTTATTTTTGTTAATGAAGATGATCAGATCATGGTCAGTGATAATTCGGGCAACTTTACTTTTAACGCCAATCTCAAAAATGGCACTAATGTTCTCAATATTTACGTAGTCAATGATTCGGGTGAAACTGCCAAGGAAGAAAGAATTGTTGTGGTCACAGATATGTATGAGCAACAAAATTCGGCTTCGGAAACTGGCGAAACTAGCCCGGACAACTAGGAGGCAAACTCATGATTAAATTATCAACATTCTATCTTACTCTGATTTTACTGGTTTTTTTCATCCTTACTACCTTGACTGCCACCCTGATTCAGCAGCGGGTAACGGCGCAAATCTTGTTTAGCTCCACGGCCTCAGCTTCCTCAAACGAAAACAACGAAGAAGTTGACGAAACCGTCACCAACAACATCAAAGAATTAGTCAAAGAAACAGCTACCAAGGTCAGGGGCGTAACCGACGGCGGCAAAAAGGCCATGATCGGCGAGGTGCAACGTATTACTGATGAGGCGCTCACCATCCGCCACAACGATGGTCAGCAAATTTTCCCTCTGGCTAACGCGCTGCTGATGAAAGATGGTCAAGCCATTAAGGTAGATGAAATCGCCGTTGATAACTGGGTGACCATCATGGGGACGGTTAATGATAAAACCATCACTCCGGAGTTTATTGTTGTTTCCTCGGAGTCTCTGCGCACTGATCCTCAGGTGGTGGTTTTAGGCACAATTACTGAAATTACCAGAAACTCTGTGACCATCAGCCCGCGCGATGGCAGTGGCGAGCGTGAAATAACCGTAGCCACCACCACAGAACTGCAAGATTTTCAAGGCAATGAAGCTCTCTGGAGCGGTTTTGATGTTGATATGACCATTCTTATAGTTGGTTTTGAAAATGAGACCGGCAACGCCAGGGCCAGCACTATCAAATCGCTGGCGCCACTCAAATCAGACTCTGACAATGAGCTCTAGTTTCAAGATGGTCTCAAAGATGCACCAATTGGAAAAACTGCAAGCCAAAATTCCCGCCAAGACAGCCCTATTGTTGAGTAATGCCGGTGATATCCGTTATTTTTCCCATTTTGAAATTTTAGTGCCTGAAGAGCGCGAGGCGCTATTATTAGTGACCCGAAAATCCGCCACTTTGCTCCATGCCAATTTTTCTCCTGTCAAAGCTCATGCCCGGATTGAGGCTGTCCCCGGCTGCTATCCGGAAGCCTTGAAGAAAAAGCTGCAGCAAATTATTGGTAGAGAGCGAATTCAGGAATTGAAGATCGATAAAAACACCCTTTTTGTGAGCGAGTTTGAAGCGGTGCGGGAGCTTGGAGGGCTGAAAATTACCGGCCTGGATAGAGATATTGTCTGGAGCTTGCGGTCGGTGAAAACCGCTGATGAGATTGCTTCAATCCAAAAAGCCTGCCAAATTGCTACAGCGGCCCTGAAGCAAGTGACGGCGCGGCTGAAACCGGGCATAACTGAACTGGAAGTGAAGCAAATGCTGGAGGAAAGTTTGCGAGCGCTCGGGTCTGAGAGGCCGGCTTTTCCTACTATTGTGGCTTTTGGAGAACACACAGCGCTGCCCCATCACCAGCCTACCGGCGCTCAACTGAAGAAGAACCTGCCGGTCCTGACTGATGTCGGCGCTGCTTACCAAGGCTACTGCAGTGATATGACTCGGACTTTTTGGTTTGGCAATCGGCCGGCTGAAAAATTTGTTGAAGTTGAGGAGGTGGTGCAGGCGGCCTATCAAGTGGCCTTGGAAAAGCTGGGCGATTTGGGTGGCGGCGGTGGCCTGAGCGCCAAAGACCTCGACTGGGAGGTGCGCAATTACATCGCTGGCCAGGGTTACGGCTCAAATTTTATTCACACCACCGGACATGGGTTGGGCTTGGCTATCCATGAACAGCCTTCTTTGAGTTGGCTGAACGACACCCCGCTCCAACCTGGCATGGTTTTAACGATTGAGCCAGGCATTTATTTGCCTGGCGAGTTTGGTTATCGGCATGAAAACACGGTTTTGCTGGGAAAAAAAGTAAAAGAATTAACTTAAGCGAACTTTGCTTGCAACAGCAACAAAGTTTATTTCAAATTTAATGTTGGATTTTTTATATGTTTCGAACGAAGCTTGCGACAGCCGCGCAGTGAGAAACAGGTAAAAAATCCGCCGTGGACCTGAGGGGAGTCGAACCCCTGACCTCACGAATGCGAATCGTGCGCTCTACCAACTGAGCTACAGGCCCTTACAATTCTGAAACCAGAGTAAAACCTTGCTGGCTATAAAACTTATCAAATACTACTACCACTATTTTTCTGCCATACCTTCTTTCCCCACAAATACTCATCCATATTTTCAGAGAGATCTTTTGGACCATGGAGATTATTTGCTTCACCAATTGCTTTCAACTTGAGCAAAGTAGTCGCAGAATGAAGTTGTTTTTCTGGAAGATGTGGCTGGGTTTTTAACATATACTTCATATTAACATGTTTTTATTTGGCATGACTTGACATTTCCATATTATAGGCTCATAATTGAAGTATGGCCTGTATTACTGACAGTATTAGCTTGGTTTGCCATCATCCCAACCATCAGCCGGGAGTGGTTCGCTGTGCCTAATTCTATAACTTGACATTATATACCTTGGCCAATTTGCAAACACTCCCTCTGGGGAGTTTTTTGTTGCCCTCCTCTCTGCACCCCGTCAAACAAGGCCACAAATGTTACAATAATTAGATTAAAGGATAAAGATGAAAAATACTGTACAAACTCTGAAAGGTTTTCGCGACTTGCTCCCTGAAGAAAAAAGGGCTCGGGATTTTGTGGCCAAAAAAATGAGTGAGGTTTTTGAAAGGTTTGGCTTTGAACCCATAGAAACCCCCACCCTCGAGTATGCCGAGCTGCTGCTGGGCAATTATGGCCAGGAAGCAGACAAATTGGTTTACACTTTTGAGGATAAAGGCGGGAGGGAGGTTGGCTTGCGGTACGATCAAACCGTGCCCTCTTCTCGAGTGCTGGCCCAATATCAGTCCCAACTGCCTAAATTTTTCCGGCGCTACCAGATTCAAAATGTTTTCCGGGCAGATAAGCCGCAGCGCGGACGTTACCGAGAATTCACTCAGTGTGATTGCGACATTTTTGGCACTACCTCGCAGGTAGCGGACGCGGAAATTTTAGCGGTTTTTTACGAAGTTTTCCGTTCGCTCGGTTTAACTTCGGTGGTGTTGGAAATCAACGACCGGCAAACTCTGCTCACCGCGCTCTCGCCTTTTGCCAATGAAACCGTTGATGTCTTTTCTTTAGTGCAAACTGTTGACAAATTAGACAAAAAATCTGAGGCGGAAATTGCGGCTGAACTCATGGACAAAGGTCTGAGCAAAGCTGCTGCCGACGAGCTTTTTATTACTCTCAATAACATTGAAATGTCAAGCAATTTGTTGAAAATTGCAAACAATGTTTTAGCACTAGGTGTACCTGAGTCAGCCCTCAAATTTAACCCGAAGTTGGCTCGCGGTTTGGACTACTACACCGGCCTCATTTTTGAAGCTAGAATTCCCGAATACACTGTTGGTTCGGTGGGTGGTGGTGGCCGTTATGATCAACTCATAGAAAACCTTTCCGGATTACGGCTGCCGGCGGTTGGCTTTGGCATTGGTTTTGACAGAACTGTTGAAGCCGCCATGCAGCTCCAAACACTTGAGTTCAACAACCGCAGCGCCGATCTCCTAATTACTCTTTTCGACGAACAATATATAGAAAATTCCTTGCAACTAGCTAGCAAGCTCCGCGCGGCCGGCTTGAAAACAGAAATTTACCCTGAACCAGACAAGCTCGGCAAGCAGTTCAAGTTGGCAGATCAGAAGAAAATTCCCTTTGTGGCTATCATCGGTGAGCAGGAAATCGAGGCAGAAAAAGTAGCTCTGAAAAATATGCAAACCGGCCAACAAGAATTACTGACAGTTGAGGAACTGATTGGCCAGATTTTATCCGCCAGGTAGAAACCGACTCCAGATGACAAAAAAGCAGCCACTCAAAATACCGTCCCGCCTGGGCGCTTATCTCTTCATGATCGTCAATACCATCACTTGGGGCGCGGCGCTGATCATTGTCAAACCTGGCCTGGATGTGACTACCCCCTACCGCTTTTTGCTCTACCGCTATGTGCTGGCTGCCGCTATCGGTCTGCCGATTTTGCTTTATTTTTGGCACCGGGCCAAGCCATCCATAAAGAACATCATCCACATTACCCTGATTGAGCTGCTCGGCACTACCTTCACTCTCTGGCTCCTGTACACCGGTCTGCAGCGGACCAGCGGTATTGAGGCCTCCTTGCTTGGCACCACTCAGCCGCTTTTTATTACTCTGGTGGGAGTGCTGCTTTTTAAGGAGAGGCTGGAGAAAAATGAGTCAATGGGCTTGACGATTGCTTTTCTGGGCACGCTGGTTCTGTCTCTAGTGCCGCTCTTCACCGAAAACGAGGCGTTGGGAGAAATTGCTTTGCTAGGTAATTTTTTAGTTATTTTTAGCCTGATTTTGAACGGTTTTTACTATCCGCTCACCAAAAAATACTACCGGCAAATTCCCAAACTTTTGGCCAGCTCGCTGAGTTTTTATGTCGGCCTGGTAAGTTTCGCGATTTTGAGCTGGGTGGAAGCCGGTTTTTCCTTCCCTGCCTTGACCGCGGCGATTCAAACAGATCTGGCCGCGCCCAGTGTAGTGACCGCGGCAATTTACATGGCCACTTTTGGCTCGATCATTGGTTACACCGCGCTGATCAAGGCCATGGAAGTGTTGGAGGCGTCTGAGGCCAGTCTTTTCAATTACTTGCAGCCGCTGATTTATCTGCCCTTGGGCATGCTGATGCTGAATGAAGGCATCCACCCGGTGCAAATTGTGGCGCTGCTGGTAGTTTTCTTGGGAGTTTTGGTGGCAGAAAGAAAAAATTATCTACGTAGTTAGGGGAAAAGAAAGCAACAGCCAAACCAGTATGGATTTTGCTGATCACTGCCAATTTTTTACCTACACAGCCCCAGTTTTTGTGGTACAATAACTGCCTGTTCAGGATAAGAAGAAAGAATTTATGCAAAAAGGTATCCATCCCACTTGGTACAGTGACTGTCAGGTAACCTGCAGTTGCGGCAATACTTTTGTGATTGGCTCGAATCAGCAAACTTTAGAAGTGGACATCTGCAACAAGTGCCACCCTTTCTTTACTGGTGAGGTCAAGTTTATTGACCGTCAGGGCCGGGTTGACAAATTCAAGAAGAAAATGGCTGCCGCTCAACCAAGAAAAGCTGCTAAAAAGTCTGCTAAATCGGCTAAAACTGAAGAGCCTAAGTCTTACCGCGAATTGCTGCGTGAGCAACAAACTCAACTGCGCCAGGAAGCGAAAAAGACTGATAAAAAGGCAAAAGCTAAAGCCAATTAGCTCACCACTCATTCCCTGCTAAACCAAAGACCGTTAAAGCCCTGCTACAATAGTGCTATGTTTAATCCTTACCAAGACCAAATCGACCATCTTAATCAGCAGTTGGCAGAAGCTGAGGCGCTGTTGCATGCTGGTGATAAAGAACTCAAGGCTTTGGCTGAAAACGAAATTGCCCAACTGAAAAACCAAAAGGCGGCGCTGGAAAAAGCAGCCCTTGAGTACGAACAGAATCTGGCCGCTGGTGAAGGCGCGGCTGCCGATGCTGAGCAGGTGAACTGCACTATCGAGTTACGACCGGGAACAGGCGGTGACGAAGCCAAGATCTGGGCCAATGATATTTTGCGCATGTACATTCGTTTTATCGAAAAACTGGGGCTGAAATTTCATTATATTGATGATTTGGTGATTAAAGTGCAAGGCAAAACCAGAGAGCTGGAGACGCTGCAGACTGAAGAAATCCCTTACATGACTGCTTACGAGTTGTTTAAGTACGAGTCCGGCGTGCACCGGGTTCAGCGCGTACCGGCAACCGAGGCTCAGGGTAGGATTCATACTTCTACTTGCTCGGTGGCGGTTCTGCCTGAAGTGGCGGCAAATGCGGTGGAAATTCGTGACGAAGATTTGGAATGGCAGTTTATGCGCTCGAGTGGCGCCGGCGGCCAAAGTGTCAATAAAACCAGCAGCGCCGTACGACTAACCCATACCCCCAGTGGCATCGTAGTGACTTCCAGGCAAGAAAAGAAACAAGAGCAAAATCGCAAACTGGCTTTGGAGCTGTTGCGCTCACAACTGTGGGAGATTGAAGAAGAAAAAAGGCTGGCTAAGATTGGCAAGGCGCGCAGCGCTATTGGGCGCGCGCGCCGCAGTGAAAAAATCCGCACCTACAACTATCCTCAAAACCGAATTACCGATCACCGCACCAAACAATCCTGGCACAACCTACCGGAAATCCTGAATGGCTTGCTCGAAGAAATGTTTACCGATCTAATTTTAGCTTTAAGGAAAATTGACGCTGAAGCCTGAAGCGGCCAGCGCCAAAACTGAATAAACTTTACTCTGAAGCCCTCAACGTCACCATAGCCGTGCGCCGGTTGCCCTCCGACCAATACTCTAACTCTACTCTCTGCCCTACTCGTTTGTTATTGATCACTACTGCCAGATCATGCTCTTCATCCAACCGCTCTCCGTCAATACTGATCAAAACATCACCGGCCTCAATGCCCGCCTCTGCCGCCACAGAACCAGCCACCACTTCAAAAATATAAGCTCCCCGAGGCAGTTCGTTGGCCAGCGCTGCCTGCTCAGAAATAATTTGATACCTCACCCCCAGAAACGGTCGGTCAAACTGGCCAGTTTCATTGAAATTATCAAGCGAAGCTTTGACAACATTAATCGGAATAGCAAAACCAATGTTCTCCGCTCCCTGCGTTACCGCCACATTGACCCCAATCACTTCTCCGGCAGCATTCAACAGCGGCCCGCCTGAGTTGCCCGGATTAATGGCAGCATCAGTCTGAATCACCCCCTCCAACGTTTCAATCTGACTGAAAGGACTGCCAGCCTGGATACCCCGACCCAGTCCGGAAATGACACCAGAAGTGACGGTATGACGAAACTCCCCGAGCGCCGTGCCAATAGCAATGGCCGGCTCACCCACCCTGATTTGATCAGAATCACCCAATGCCAGCGGCGGCAGGTTCATATTCTCAACTCGCAAAATGGCCAGATCATTAGCAGGATCACGGTAAATATTGACGACCCGATACTCATTGTCGCTGTGATCGATAATCGAGTACTCAGCGGCAGTATCAGCCACCACATGCTTGTTGGTCACCACCAAGTTCCCTTCAACTACAAAACCACTGCCAATATCACGCTGAACTTCCTGCACTGCTCCACTGGGAAAACCAAAACCAAAAAGGCTCAACGGATCAAGCTGTCTCTCTTGCCGCTTCACGGAAACCGTCACCACCGAATCCGCGGAGTTCTCTACTACCGCCGCTACCAGGTAGGTTTCATCCCGCAAATTGAGCAGAGCGCGCTGTTCTTGGTTCTGAACCAATCCTCCGCCGCGATTCACCAAAAAATCCAGAGGTTTTAAGACAAAAATCCGGTCAGCAATGGCACCAAAGAAAAAACTGGCCAAAAGCAAGACCGAAACCAGCAAACCCATGATAAAAGAACGTCTTGAATTCTTGTTCATAACCGTTGTTTTAATTATAACTCTTCGATAGCTTTGAGCAATTGCTCATCGGCTTCAGTTTCGAAGTCCTGCTCCACTTCAACATCAACCGGAATACCGCTGTCATGAATCCAGTCTCCACCAGGCAGCATCCAGCGGGCAATAGTGACATGCAAACCACCGCCGTTGGTAAGCTCTCTCCTATCCTGGACCGTGCCCTTGCCAAATGTCTGCTGGCCAATTAGTCTGGCGCCTTTTCTGTCCCGCAAAGCCCCAGCCACGATTTCCGAAGCAGAAGCACTGCCTTTATTCACCAAAACCTCCACCGGCGCCCAGCTTAGGCGGGCGCGGCCTCTGGTATTGTAATTTTCTTCCAACAGTTGGCCCTTTTGCGTTACCACCACACCGGAGTCAATAAATTCAGAGGCAATAATAATAGCACCGTCAAAAAAGCCGCCCGGGTTGTTGCGCATATCTAAAATAATTCCGTCTAAACCTGGTCTGTTTTTCAAAATTTCATTGACTACCGCGTCCCACTCACCGTTAGTTCTCTCGCCAAACCGGGAAAGTATGATGTGAGCCACTTTTTTGCCGGCATGCTCAACAAACTCTACTTCTGCTGAATTGACCACAATTTCATCCCTGAGAATAGTCACTTCAAACGGTTCATCCACTCCTTTTCTCAACAGGGTTAGGATAATTGGCGTACCCTTGGGGCCGCGAATCGTATCAACGGCTTTGTTGAGTGGCCACTGGGCAGAATCTTCATCAATGCTCTTAGCTTCGTCTTTGACCTTAATAATCAAGTCGCCAGCCTGAATACCGGCTGCTTCGGCAGGCGTTCCCCTGAGAGGAGCCACTGCCGCCAAAATTCCCTCCACATATCCCAACTCAATACCAATGCCGTAAAACGCCCCGGCCAAATCCTCGCCGCTGCGTTGATTGTCTACTGGGGGCAAGTAAACTGTATAAGGATCTCCCAGCGCCGCAGTCATGCCGGCAATGGCGCCATTGACCATATTTTCGGCGTTGATGTCTCCGGGTTCTAAGTAATCGCGCTCCAGATAGTTCCAGACTTCCCAAAAGGTTTCGAAAGAAACTTCTTGTTGTTTGTCGGCGGGAATTTCAGTATCAGTGACTAGAGATCTGGCTGAAGGCCGTTGCAAAAAGGCCGCTTCGGGTGTTTCCCTGATAAACTTCTCTACCAAACCATACCGGTACTCGGCAAAAAGTCCAGTGATAATCAGCAAAAGTGAGATAATCAAGCTGCGGATAGTGGTTGGTTGAATTCTCATGAGGTTTTCATTGTACGCAGAAACACTGATTTTTTCAAAACCAGAATTGTTTGCTAGAGTCATTTCTGCCTTAATAGAAAAATACCCCTGTGTCAGGGGTATTTTTAATTTTCTGTTTACACAGTTTGCGTAAATGGCAGCAAAGCTAAATGCCTGGCTCTCTTGATAGCCTTAGCCAAACCACGTTGTTGTTTTTGCGTTAGTCTGGTTTCACTTCTGGAGAGAATTGATCCTTGAGTGGTAATAAACCGGCGCAAATCTTCATAATTTTTGTATGAAAAAGTTGCTCGGAGATCAGTTTTGGCTCTAACTGGAGTTGTTCTCTTGACCATATTTTTCCTTTCTATTGAGACGACTGCTCCCTAAAATGGGACATCATCTGCTACATCCTCTGCTTCGGAAACATCATCCGCGCTCGGCATTTCTTCGTCCGGAGCGTCTGCAACATCTGAGGTATCGTCACTGCTACTCACGCCTGACGATGATCTGAGTAAGATCATGTTATCAATGACTACTTCAGTGGTTCGGCGCTCAACATTGTCTTCAGTTTTCCATTCTCGAGTCTGGAGCCTGCCTTCGACATAAACTTTGTCTCCCTTGTGCAGCAGTTGCTCGCAAATTTCTGCCAATTTGGACCAAGCCACGATATTGTGGTACTCCACTCTTTCTTGCTTCTCAGTGCCTTCAGTTGAAGTCCAAGAACGGTTGGTGGCCAAACCAAACGAACACACCGCGGTGTTGTTGGGAGTGTAACGAAGGTTTGGATCTCGGGTAAGATTCCCGATTAACATTACTTTATTAAGTGAGCGGACTGACATTGAATCATCCTTTCTGTACCTGTTTGAACCGCGAGGCGGTCTGTACTCTCTATTACTATGCTTAATTTATCTGTCTTAGCTTGAATTAACTGTAGAACTTACTCCTCTGCTGATTCAGGCGCTGCTACCGCCGGAGTTTCCTCCGCAATTACCAACAAATGACGCATAACGTCCTGGTTGAGACTAATATCTTGTTCAAAATCCCGAACATTACTCGCTTCTGTTTCCAAAACAAAATGATGATAATAGCCTTCATCGTGGCGCTTGGTGTTGTGAACAATGGTGTAGGCCAACTCTTTTTTGCCCCAATCTTCTTCTGAAACTACCTTAATTTTGTGCTTTTTGGCCAAAGTTTTCACCGCGGTATCAACGGCAGCCACTTGCACACTGGTTCGATCACCAGGAATGACGAAAGTTAATTCGTATTGACGCACCAAGTTTTTTGGTGGAAGTTTAATCATACTTGCTCCTTTCATTCTGCCTTAGAGCCTTGGAATCCGTCGTAGGCGTAGCCGCAGGCGGATAGACAGAATTAATTAATAATGTTGAGTAGATATTATAGCACAAGCTTAGGCGCCAATCATGAACTCGACTACGTCGCCCTCCTGCATTACGTAATCTCTGCCTTCAAGCCGGAGTTTGCCGCTTTCTTTCAGACCTTTCCAACCGTTGCAATCAAGAAAATCCTGGTAATCTGCCACCTTGGCTTTGATGAATTTTTTGGCAAAATCGGTGTGAATAGTCCCGGCTGCCTGAGGCGCGGTAGTACCTTGGCGAACTGTCCAGGCACGAACTTCCTTCTCACCGGCAGTAAGAAAGCTTTGCAGTTTCAACTGTTGGTAGGCCCGTTGAATTAGTCGCTCCAGGCCGCTTTTTTGTAGGCCGAGATCGTTGAGGTAAAGTTTTTGGTCTTCGTCGCTGAGGGATGAAAGCTCGCTCTCGATCTGGGCGCTGATAATGATGATTTGTTCAGGCTTGATTTCCAGTTCAGCAACGAACTTTTGAGTCAGAGATTCTTGTTGACTCACTACCGCTTCGTCAACATTGATCACATAAATGATTGATTTGGCAGTAAGCAAGCCGAGTTCGCGGGCAATTTTCTGCTCCTCGGGTGTAGTGAGAGCGGCAGCAATTAAAGTTTCGTTGCGGGCAGCTTCCAGCATTTTTTGTACTGCCGTCCAGCGGGCCAACTCGTCCTTGTCCTTGCTAGCTTTGGGTTCTTTTTGTTTTTCTAAAGTGGCGATATCTGCCAAAAGCAGTTCCATTTCGATGGTTTGACGATCGGTTTGGGGATCAATGCTGCCTTCCCGCAAAACCGAGTGGTCGGAAAAACCGCGAATAACGTGGGCGATCAAGTCCACCTCGCGGATATGGGCTAAAAATTTGTTGCCCAGGCCTTCGCCTTCGCTGGCCCCTTTCACCAAACCGGCAATATCGACAAACTCTACCGTGGCCGGTTTAATCACTTCAGTTTTGACAATTGCCGCCAATTTCTCGAGGCGTTCATCCGGCACCGGCACCACGCCGGTGTTGGGATCAATGGTGGCAAAAGGATAATTAGCCGCCAAAGCCACCTGGCGCTTCAAAAGCGCGTTAAACAAAGTGGATTTACCCACGTTTGGCAGGCCAACAATTCCGACTGAGAGTGACATGAGGTGTATTGTAGCACTGGGGCTTGTTAATTGCTTTTTATTTTTCTCAGTGCTCGATCAATTTTCTTAAAATCCTTATCGAAGGACAAAACGCCTACTTTGCCTTCATTAGCTTTGACCGCTAAAAAAATATCGACAATATCTGCATCGACAACTTGGTACAGCTCCAGCGACCGCATCCAAGCTTGCCTCTGTTCTACCTGAAAATATGGTGTTCTGATGATACTACCGATGCACTTCGTAATTTCATCAGCTGAAAGTGAGTAAATTTTCTCCAAAACATAAACCAACTCCGGGATAATTTCTGATAAGACGCAGATAGTAATTTCACCAGCAGCAGCCCGGGTAAAATATCTTTTACTTAGCTGAAATAATTGATCATTATCTTGCAACAGGAAACGTAAAAAAACGTTGGTATCAGTATAATAAGTAGTCATACGCCAGTTTGTTATTTTTCAGCAATTTTCTTATGATACTTGTCAATTCTTGCTTTTACTGCAGCTTTTTTCTCCAATTTGATGATTGTTTCAATTGATTTTCCGGTTTTGGCTTTGCTGCGAAGCTCACCTGCTAGTTGGAGAAAGTCGGGGATCGGCTCTACCACCAACCTACCCTGCTCGAGTTTAACATACGCCTTGCCTGGATTTTTAAGTCCAAGTGCCTTTCTGAACTTGGCAGGAATGCTAATTTGACCTTGAGAAGTGATACTTACTATATTTAACATGTTGCATTAACTATATATTATTACATTAATTTAGTCAATTTGCATTATTTTAAGTTGATATAAAAAAAGACGCTATATCTACGGAAAATTTAGGAAGAGACATGTCACCTAGAGCTCATTGCTGATCTGGAAAATGCTTTTCTTGCTTCTCTGAGTTCCGCATCGGAAAGTCTTTTTTCTGACTTGAGTGAGCCTGCCAACGACCAAAAATCGGCGTGCGGCCTAACTTTGTTTAGTGAATTTTTGGGCAAATTTAACTGCGCTCTTGATTTAATTGAAATAATATTTTTCATCACAGCTCCCTTTTTAAGAAATTCACCGTGTTTTGCATGGCGCTGGTAAAAGCGCTGCCATTGATATTGTGACCACCGCCTGGGTATTCATGCAGTTCGTACTCGACATTTTTTGCCTCAAGGACGCGGCTGAGATTGCGGCTGTACTCAATGCTGGTAACTTGATCATCAACAGCATGATGAAGTTGAATGGCTCCGGGCACTCCATCCAGATAATTAGTAGGGACAACTTGGCTCCAAAACTGGCTTTCGGCGTTAAAATTGCCATATGTTTCCATCAGGCGCCGGCGTTCTTGTTGGCGCTCTGAGTACTCGGCCGGCGGCGAGTAGGAATTATCCTCAATGCCGTAGGACCGCATGTCTTCGTAAGTAAACACCGCCCCTGCCCAGATCACAATTGCCGGAACATCTTGAGCGGCTGCAAAACTGCGCAAGACCACGTTGCCAGCCATACTGTGACCCCAAAGAGCAACCTTGTCGGGATTGACAAAACTGGCGGCTTGAAGAGCGGCGCGGGCATTGAGAGTGTCTATAACGTAGTCGCCAGAATAGTAAGCGCCGTTGGGGGTCCCTTCCGAGCTGCCATGCCCGCGCAAATCAATCTTAAAAACTACAAAACCATTCCTGGCCAAATAAGCCACGTGATCTTCATAGCGTTGGAGAGTGCGATATTGTGTCGGCGGGATGTAGCCGTGCACAAAAACTATCGCCGGCCAACCACCAGCCGGTTCTTGTCCATCAGGAATCGTCAACAAACCGTTCACCCACCAGCCATCAGAATTGTAACTAGTTAAATATGAAGTGTAGTTACCATTCTGATT
Source organism: uncultured Pseudomonadales bacterium (assembly GCA_964633875.1). GTDB lineage: Bacteria > Patescibacteriota > Microgenomatia > UBA1400 > PJMF01 > UBA1370. The sequence continues at coordinate 98,687 of CAZWKL010000002.1, read as the reverse complement.
CACCTCTTCCAGATCACTCAAGTTGCTTTGGTAACTCCGGCCACGTAAATACGGCACAGTCAATTCTTGAAAAGCAAAATCAGGAATTTCTGCCTCCACACTGCCACCATTCAAAAATTCAACTTGCTCCCCACCCTCACTGCCATTTTGAGCCTCACTAATAAAAGCAGCTATGACAACCAAAGTAACAAAAATCAACATTGCCGTGGTAAAAAATAAAATAAGCTTTGCGGTCTCAAGTTTCATGCAGAGTTCATTATAGCAAGAGTTACCTCAAGCCCTCAATCTTTGAGAGAATCCAACTTCTAATTCGCTGCCAAAAATTTTCTTCCCGCTCTTCCAGTTGCCGCTGCCACTGCTGCCGCAACTCTGCCTCTACTCCACCCACTTCTTCACTAATTTGGTCAAGTTCCTGCTCTATCTCTTCTCTCCCCGCCGCGATTTCATCCTCCGCGACTTCAAGCTCGCTAGCAATTTCAGTTTCAGCTTGTTTTAGTTGTTCTTCGAAATTTTTCAGCGCTGCTTCGGCTTCATTTTGCACTTTATCCTTGGTTTGTTGGCGAATTTGTTCTGCATTAGGCAGATACTCAAAATCCTGCGAATTTTCAGAACGAATCGTGCGCCGATTGTCCTCCAGTACTTTGCCATTTTCTTCGCGGTAAGTATAAACTTCTACTTCATTATTATTGCTGCGAACTGTCTGTTTAACATGAACACTAGAATTGCCTTGTCCGCTAGAATTGCTCTGCACTTTTATTGACGATGAAGTGTTGGTTGATTGCGCATCATTGGCCTTGACTCGATCAAAAAAATTAGGCACATAAAAAGTACCAACGGCAAAAGTACCGGCAATCAGGTTGGTTAAAAAAAAGTTTTTCATTTTCATAATAATCCTTTAAGCCTGGCGGCCACTAAACCCATGTTGGGCCATATCAAGTAAATGTCTAACTGTTTCGTCTGAAGTTTGAGGAAAAGATTGATACCAAGCGCTGACGCCATAAAACGGCTCAGGCATCCGCAAACAAATGACTTCGTTGACGGCGCTGAGAATCTCCTGGCAGGTGTTTCTGGCGCCAACCGGCGCGGCTACTACAATTCTTTTAGGCTGGTACTGCTTCACTGTCTTGACTGCAGCCAACATTGTGGCGCCCGTAGCCAAACCATCGTCAACTATCACCACTGTTTTGCCCCGTAAATCAGGAAAGTCCTTACCTGAGCGATAAGTATGGATCCTGCGCTCAAGCTCTAATTGTTCCTTGGCCAAAACCCGTTCCCATTGGCTGTGAGTCACATGCTCCAAGGCCTGATCGTTGGTAACTTTCATCCCGCCCTCAGCTAAAGCGCCCACAGCGTATTCTTGGTTGCCTGGATAGCCCAGCTTCCGGACCACCAGAACGTCCATCGGCACCTGTAAGTGCCTGGCAACTTCATAGGCCACCGGCACTCCTCCCCTTGGTAAACCCAACACTATCACTGCCTCATTAGGTTCCAGAGAAGTTTCAATTTGTTGAGCCAACCTCACTCCTGCCTCTTGCCGATCAAAAAACTGATGGTGATTGGTCATAAATTCCTTTTTGCTGAATCTAATTACATCAAGGGCAATTATGGCTGATATAAAGAAAGTGTAAGAGTTGGGTTAGAAAAAAAGTAAGTTATTCACCGTTTGGACGGGCAAAAATGATCATTTTGACAAAAGAAGCAAACCAAATAAAACTCATCGCTCCTAAAGCTGACATTAATAGTGAACCTAGTAAGGCATGAGTCAAAACAAAAATATTAAGAGTCGGCGCTAAAAAACCGCCGAGCAGCGAGCCAATTATGCCAATAATGATCGATCCCCAAGGATCAAAAATCTTAGCCTGGCGGTTGAGATTAAAATGCGCCAGAAAACCAATAAAAAAGCCGATAAATAAAAAAACAATGATTTGTAATATCATCTTAATCTCCTATTATATACAATTCTTCTTCTGCCCGGGTCACCGCAGTATAGAGCCAACGCCGCCACATCTCGTCATCCATTTGTTTAAATCTTTCCTCAAAGACTATCACTTTCTTAGCCTGGCTGCCTTGAGCTTTATGCACTGTTAAGGCATAGCCAAAATCAAACAAATCCCCTTTGAGAGTGGTCGCGCGTGCTGAGGAAAAGTTTTTTGCCTGCTCAGTGTTAAACTGCTCCGCCAAAATTAAGCCACGATATGGCTTCGGTTCTTCATCCAAAGTAATTTCCGCAAAATACCACTTTTCACTTTCTTTAGTAAGAGAATTTATAGTTCCAATCATACCGTTATATAAGTCTTTTTCATGATTATTGCGTAAACATATTACTCTATCATTAGGCAGAGGTTCCGGCATTTCAAAACCCAATAATTCCCGAGCAAAAGTGTTGAGTTTAACACGAGTTTTATTGTAACCACAAAGAATCAGAATTTGATCAGGATGCATTCGAATCATTTCTTCCACCAACTCCTGAGAGGCAAAATCTTCCCGCGAAAGTTTCTTCACTGCGGGAGCATAATTACCAACCGAAATTTCCCCTTTTTCCCTGGCCAGCATCGAAAGATTGATAATTGGATTGTTTGCTGCCTGGCGATGAATTTGTTCCAACTTGAGCTGCGGTTCTGCCATCAAATTAAAACTGCCTTGTATGGGCGGTAACTGGCCGTGATCACCGGCAGCGATAATAGGAATGCCGTATTGCCTGAGGTCTTGCCAAATCTGGTAGTCCACCATCGAGCCTTCATCAATAATAATCAGTTGATAGTCAAGTTGGTTCTTGCGGTCCCAACCAACAATTTCCTGACGGTCGTTGACCACCGGAGAGTAAATTAAGGAATGAATCGTGCCGACAAAATCATTTGGGTAGATGGTCTGCTGCTGCCTGAGCGCGGATTTAAGCACTCGCGTGGCCTTGCCGGTAAAACTAATAAAGGCCACCTGCCACTCCGGCAAAACTTCGTGGAGATATTTTCTGAAAACCGCCAGTGAAGTAGTTTTGCCAGTACCGGCATAGCCTCCCAGAGTAATGTAGCCGCTGAACTTGCTATCATACTTGAGCCACTGCCAGAGTTTATTGAGGGCTTCTCGCTGATCGTCGGATAAATCTACTGTCATTCCTCCTGATTGTATCAGAGGCAGGCTGGCAAAAAGCTAGTATGTGGTGGGTAATATTCCCGCATAATTACCGCATTATTGCCGCAAAACCTGGGAGAAGGGTGATTTTTGGCCGATTTTCCTTAGTTTTTCTCATTTTACTTCATTTTAGTCCTGCTACATGTTATAGTAATAAGGTAGAGACAAACTCATTGCTGTGGCAAGCAAAAAGTCTACTACCAAGTATCCTGCCCCAAGGAGAATTATATGTTGCGCCATGTTTCCCTCCGCTTAGGAGTTTTGTTAATTGCCGGATCGGTGCTGCTGAGTGGTTGTATCAACCGCCCCACTGATCAAGTTGAGTCCGAACTGGAAAGCGCTCAAGACAGCGCTGTTTTTGATGCCGAAATGCTAACTTTGGCAAGCGCTATGGAAACCGGAGCTTCAGTTAAGTGCACTGCTACCGACGAAAATGATCAGAGTTTGGCCGAGTACTTGGTCAAAAACAAGAACATGAAGATCATCAGCACCGACCCGAGTGGTCAAAAATCATACGTGCTGATGCTCGGCACCACTCAGTATATTTGGACCGATGATAGCCCGACTGGCATGATGTACACCATCAATGAAGAACAAGCAAAAGAGTTCGCTCAGGAAGCTCAAGATCGACCAACTGAGCCTCTTGCCGAAGAGCCGGACGAACTAGAAGAATCAACAGTGCAGTTTAGCTGTGACCGGGCTAATATTAGTGACGGTGAGTTTGCGGTTCCCGCCAACGTCACTTTTACTAATCCGTTGGAAAACATGCCCGAGTTCACTCTGCCTTAACTGCAGTCCCGCTGAGGCGCTGGGGCACTAGAAAATAACTTCCGCTCCCCTTTCCGGCCCAGTGGTAATCATTAATACTGGCAGTTGGAACTCGGTTTCTAGAAATTCAATAAAGATTTTGGCGTTTTTGGGCAACGACTCTCGGTCTTTGGCTTGCCGCAACTCTTCAACATCCCAGGGCGCAAACTCCTCATAAACCGGCTGCACTCTGAGGAGAAATTCTTGATCCGGCCGGTACGCCACTGGTTTGCCTTTCAGGGTATATTGCCGGCAAATTTTCACTTTTCTATCAGGATAAACGATATCCATATGAGTCAAGACTAGGTGAGTCAGTCTGCCGACTCTGGCCAAATACTGCTGCATCGGCAAATCAAAATAAACCACATCCCTCGGCCTGCCGGTGGTGGCACCATACTCGTGAGCATCTTGGCGGATGATTTCCGCCTCTGCTGCCGGCATGACGGTAGGCAACTGCCTCACACCGACACTCGACATGTAAGTGGCTTTTAGTACCCCGGCATGGATTTCTATCTGCTCCGGGTCGATGATGCCTTCGGTGGAGGCAAAAATGCCAGCGCTGGTAGTGTCTGAAGCGGTCACGTCAGGATAAACACCCCAGCGGTGATCCAGCCCAATGGCTTGGGCTTTTTCGAAAACAAAACTGTAATTTTTTTCATCCTTCCAGGTAGTGATCAGAAAAGCCGAGACGTCTTCGATGTAGGGTTTGAGGGCAGCTGCTTGCTCTTGGAGTTTGGCGATGAACTGCTTTTTGGTGCCGGTTTTGGTGATCTCCCCCGACAGCGTTGGCACTGAAGCGGCTGCCAGCTTAGCGCCAAGGCCACTCACCAAAGCCTGGTACAAATCATAATGTTTACCAATTTTCTCTTTATCAAAATGCAAAAGATCACGCATCCTGAGCGGGTGACGCAGCAAAATATCAACATACGCTGGCGCAATCCCTCTGCCAGTCGAGCCGTGCTGGCCGGTTTGCCAACCTTTGAGCACCGCTTCAAAAGCCCGGTGAGTATCCAGGGAGAGCGTGACCATTTCGTCAATTTTGATCCGGGCCGGCACCTGACCACCGACAGCCTTTTCTACTTCAGCAATTTCCTCAAGCAAATCAGCCGGATGCAAAACCATGCCTTTGCCCAAAATCACGGTACCGGCTTCGAAAAACACACCTGAAGGCAGCTGATGCAAAGCTACCCGCACCCCATCAAACTCGACGGTGTGACCGGCATTGGCGCCGCCGTTGTCGCGATAAACCACAATTTGGCCCAGAGCGGCAAATTCATTCACAAACGAGTCCACCACCCTACCCTTGCCTTCATCGCCAAAAGCGCCGCCGCAAATAACAATACTGCGTTTGCGTTTCTGCTTCATAACCCCTTTCAAATAGCAAAACCCAGCCTGGCTGGGTTTTTTAGTACGGTCATTGGTGTCGTTGCATTTATGATGCGTGTTTGTTTTTTAACCTGGCCAGAATGCCAAACATTTTGTCGTAATCAGACATGCCGCCAGGGATGTTATTGATGCCATTGGCCCCATCAAGCGATTGATAGTTGGTGATATCGGCTTGATACTGCTCTGGTTGGAACTGCTCGATTTCCGGTTGCTGTTCCGGTTGAGGAGACTGTTGCTGCTCAGGTTGTTCGGGTTGCTGCCACTCAGCTTGCCGTTCCGGTGGGGTTTCTATATTCACGGCCGCTGCTTTTTGTTCACCAAGCTGGCGCGCGACCTCTTCATTAATATAATTTTGTAGGTCATAACCAAGATTATCAAGAATTTGCTGAAGCTGAGGATTAAGATCGTTGGACATACTTTCAGTGTAATGCGGCAAGCAGAGCTATTTCAAGTAGTAATTTGACTGATTTTTTGTCCTGTAGAGGTGTCAGCGATTTCGTAACCCATCTTTTTGAGTTGATTACGGAGGCTATCAGCCTGATCCCAATCTCCCTTTTCCCTGGCTTGTTGACGCTCAGTCAAGAGCTGGCGCGCTGCCTCCGGCAACTGAGCGGGGTCAATTTCGGTTTCAGTCAGATGAGCATCGGGATTGGCAAGGTCAAGTTGCAAAATGCTGTCAAAAACCCGCAACAGCGCCAATTTTTCTTGGGCTGGCATGGCTGTTTTGAGCGTCTGCCACATTACCGCCACTGCTTCCGGTGTATTGAGATCATCATTCATGGCCGCAAAAAATTGATCATGAAGCTCCCGGGCCGGCTCACTCATCTGGCTTACTCCCGCCGGAGGCAGGTCTGTGGAAGCCTCATCAAGTTCCTTGATTTGGCGTAGCAGGCGCTCATAACTTTTCTGCATACCGGCTAAATTTTCCCAAGTGAAGTTCATCTCACCGCGATAATGCGAAGTCAGGAAAAGCAGCCTGAGCGCGCGGGGGTCAAAGCCGCGGTTAATCACATCATCAACCGTAAAAAAGTTGCCCAGCGATTTACTCATTTTTTCGCCTTCTACCAACAAAAAATTATGATGAACCCAATAACGCACAAACGGTTTTTTGCCGGTGGCCGCCTCCGACTGAGCGATCTCATTGGGGTGATGAACCGGAATGTGATCAATGCCGCCGGTGTGAATATCAAGCTGCTCTCCCAAGTACTGCATGGCCATAGCGCTACACTCCACGTGCCAGCCTGGGAAACTGCGCTCGTGCCAAGGGCTTGGCCACACCATGGTGCGATTTTCGCCTGCGCGCTCAAATTTCCAAAGGGCAAAATCGGTGGTCTGGCGCTTGCCCTCAACTACACCAATTCTAGCGCCTTCCTGTTGGCCAGCCGGATTGAGCCGGGCCAGTTGGCCATAATCAGCCAATTTGGCGGTATCAAAATAAATGCCGTCGCCGGGAATTTCGTAAGTGTAACCTTTTTCTTCAAGTGTTTTGACTAAATCAAGTTGAGCCTCGATATGCTCAGTGGCCCGGCTGCTGATATCAGGCCGCTTGTTGCCCATTAAATCCATGCTGTACCAAAAGTAATCCTCAAACTCCCGGGCGATATCCCAGACAGTTTTGCCGTATTTTTTGGCGCCTTTTTCTAGTTTGTCCTCACCAGTGTCGGCATCGGAAGTGAGATGACCAACATCGGTGACATTTTGCACGAACTTGACTTCAAAACCATGGTGTTCAAGGGTACGTACCAAAATGTCATCCATAGTGTACTTGCGCAGATGACCGAGGTGGGTGTAATCGTAAACCGTAAAACCACAGGCGTAGAGCTTGACTTCAGGCGGATTCAAGGGTACAAAATCTTCAACTTGCCGGCTCATGGTGTTGTATAAACGCATAGTTGTATCCTAGCAAATCTTAGCGACTTTGGGGTTGGGAATTGAGCTAATCGGCTAAAGTGGTGGCTTGCACCAGCGTGTCGTGCATGTTACCAATAGTGTTGGCTGTCAAATCTTCTTGATTGCGATCCATATCAGTCACGTATTGATCGGCCAGATCGGCAGCTTCTTTGAGCGCACCGGCCAAAACAACCTCGTTTTCCGCTGCCAAATCCAGATACTCCACCAGTTCGGCTACTTCGTCTTCAGTCAATTCTTCGTTAGCAAAGGAGTTGATAACCTCTGTAACGTTTTGGCGAACGTCATCGGTGAGTTCAATTTCTGCCAGCATTTGGTGCACATCTTGTTTAGTCATACGGTTCCTTTGGGTTAGTTTTTGATTGGAAAGAATCTTTCTCTTAATTCGCGCAATCGACTAGAGCGAGATGGGGGTTGTTCTTCATTCTCATTAGCGGTACTTGCAGTTGCTTCTTCGGCAGTTGCTGCTTCAGTGGTTGCAACATCAGGTACAACGGGAATTGCCTCAGCAGCTTCATTCTTGCCAGTAGCTTCTCTAATCCTCTGGACAAATTTTTGCAGATTCGTGGCATTATTCAAATGAGTTTGAGCTTCATTGCGAAGGTCGCCTATCTGATCCTCTAGTTGCTCAGCTTGTTCTGTATAAAAGTCAAGATTTCCTTTTAATTCCCTCCAGATATCGGTTGTTTCTGTGTTTAAATCTTTCAATTCCTGATTGGCTGCTACCTCCACTGCGTTATTTCCAAGCTTTTCCAAATGTTCGGCCATATTCACTAATGTTTCACTATAACCAGGTAAAGTTGCTGCCTCAGCTAAATTGCGCAATCTTTCAGCTTCTTCAAAATAAGATTGTGTTTCTGATTCTTTTCTGTATGAATCTTTAATCGACTGCTGTCTTTCTGAATATTGCTTTTGTAATTCGTCAATACGTGCAGACGCCTTTGTTTTCATTGCTTCTAAACGACCCAGGTTTCTTTCATGTTTAATAATTTGTATATAAAGTTTAGCAATCTCAAAATTGTTTGATAAACCTTTTATGCCGCGGTCAAACTTTCCAGCTGCGGCATCATAGGCACCAGCGGCTTTTCCATGAACAAGTTTAAGCTTCTGCTCTCCCATTTCCAGGATTCTTTTGGAACCATCTCCTTGCAAACGTGATCGTTGTTGGTCAACAATCGAGCGGGCCCGGTCGAACATACCTGCCAGTCGTGATCGCCTATTTTCCGGAGCCGACGCCGACTCCTCTTGCTGTTCATCCCTTTGAGTAATTTCGTCCGATAATTCATCAAAATCAATAAAGTGAGTTAGATCAAAATCACCAGGACTCTCTTCTAGAACTTTGCCTGCTTCTTCCATTGCAGCTTGCGCTGCTGATAGATCCCCACCCTGACGACTTTTGTCTGCTCTTTGCATGTAAAAGTCAAATTGCTCAACTGGACTGGATGATTCTGGAGGAGCTAGATCCTCGGCAGTTGGCGCAGGCGCTTGTTGGTCTGGCGTGCTTGACGTCGCCTCTTCGGGTTGAGCCTGCATGTTGGGATGGTCGCCTTCGTTCATATTTAAGTCTTCCTGTACCATTAAATTCCATATTGCCGCAATATTAGCTCCAGTTTAGAGCAGGTGGCGAGCTGATTGCAAGCGGATTTAATTCAGGCTGCTTGGACCACGCAGTTGCTGGCGACTTTGTTGCAGGCGCTGAACTGCGTCTTGCTTTTTGGATTTCCCGGTCGCACCAGGACCGATCGGACCTTTTTGCGGACTGGAGGGCATGGGTAAACCACGCTCTTTTTCTTGTTCTTCCAGCTGCTTTTTTTGCTGCTCTGCTTCTTCCTCTGCCCGCTTGCGTTCGAGTTCTTCTTGGTATTGGCGCTTAGCAACCGCTTGTTGTTCTTCAGTCAGGTTCTGCCAGCGCTCGTGTAGTTTTTTGCGCTTGGCTACTTCTTCAGGATCGTCTGTTTCCGGCTTGATGCCCAACCAAGTATTTAAAGAAAAAAATAGTTTGAGTTCCTGCAGAGCATCTTGTCCTGCGCGCTTGAACTCTTCGGGAATGGTGCCAACTTCGCGGGGAGCTTGCGGCTGGCCGCCGGCGCGCTCTTGTTGCTGCTGCAGTTGCTGAGCCATAGCCTGCTGCTGCATTTTAGCTTGGGAGGTTTGACCAGCGCGCGGATCGGCAGTTTTTTGGGCGGCGGCTTTTTGCTGCATGGCCTGTTGCATCGCCGAAGACTGCAGGTGTTCACCACCAAGTTCGTCGGAAAACTGATTGAAGCCGCCGCCCGCTCTCACGCGAGCGGCCGATCCTCCGGCTTTGGGTGCAGGCATATTACCTTCTTAAATCTCCTAAATTTTATCCCGTTTCAGCTGTCTAATTTGCAAACCATCGGCAAGATTGGTTGCTTCCTCTTTTTCTTCCGCCTCTTGCTGATTTTGCTGCACTCTGGCCTGGTACTCAGGCATAGTTTTAATTTCCTCTAAAGCTTGCTTTTGAACTTCCAGTTGCTCTTGAGTTTCTACCTGACTACGGGCAACCATCGCTTCATATTCTGCCTGCTGCTGAGCTTGAGCCTGGGCTTGAGCTGCCTGAGTCTCGGCTTCGGCCGATTCCGTTTTATCAGCACCATCTCCACCATCCGCCGGCTGCTGAGGATTTGGCTGATCACTCTGCTGCGTTTGCCGTGTCTGTTCTAGTAACTCCTCGAGTGCCGCCAACGGGTCTTTTTGATTCTGTTGAGCTGGTTGAGAACTTTGTTGTGGATCATTGCTTTGATCATCTGTTGGATTGGTCATGTTTCTACCATACTAGATAAGCCGAGAGTAAATCAAGCATAAATGCCCTCACTCACCGCTCCCAACTTCACCATTTTTAGACCGGCGCAGCGTCCGGCGTTTTTCATACCGCTTCCTCAACTGTCTAATAGCACTGTCTGCAGCCGAAGAAATGGCAGTGTACATATTTTCCGCGGTCTTAGTAACCACCACATCTTTGCCGGGAATGGCTACGCGAAAAGTGACTGTATTGGCCTGTGGATCGTTGGTTTTCTTGGCAATAGTTTCTAAATGCACCCGCACACCAGTGACACCCTTGCCCAGCTTGAGCAGCTTGTCTGCCTGTTCCTCAACAAAAGCCCGGAGAGCCTCGGTAATTTTTAAACGCTTTGACTCGACAATCACTGTCATGAGTCTCCTTTCTGAATACAAAAAACCACTCTCCCTGTGCAGGACCGAGCGGCTTTACTTTGTATGAGCGCAATCTCATCGACACTTTCATCGTATCAAAATTTTAGGGAAAATAAATGGGCTAAAGCACTACATTTCCCGCCGGCCGTCTAGCGCCCTGGAAAGAGTGACGCCATCGGCGTACTCGATATCGGCGCCAATCGGCAAACCGTGACCAATCCGGCTAATGGCCAGGTTTGTCGCGTTATCTACTCCAGACTGAAGAATATACTCTTTAATATAAAGCGCCGTAGCCTCACCTTCCATGGTGGGGTTGGTGGCGATAATCAGTTCCACCACCCCTTTCAGCCTTTTGGTCACGTCATGCAGATAAAGCTGATCCGGCCCGACATTGTTAAGAGGCGCGATTGCTCCATGCAAAACATGATACTTCCCCTTAAAAGCCCCAGAGTTTTCAATAGCAATGACGTCCAGTGGTTGCTCCACAATACACAACGAACTCGCGTCGCGAGTTTGATCCGAGCAAATCTTGCAAGGATCGGTTTCACTCACATTGTGGCAACTGCTGCAAAGAATGGTGTTTTTTTTAAGCGCCAGCAGGCGATCAGCAAATTCTTCCAGCTGGTGATCAGGATTGTGCAGCAAGTAAAAAACCAGGCGTTGGGCTGATTTTGGCCCAACACCCGGCAATTTTTCAAAACTCTCGATAAGCTGCTGCACTGAGCGTGGTAATTTCATTGAACTCCTTGCAAAATCTTGAGTTTAAGCCTCAATTTTTTAGCCACAATTTTCCAGATAGCGGCATCAACTTTATCTAAAGTTTGAGAGGCGTCAATAATCTGCCAGCGGTTTTTGTCTTCATTGGCGAGTTGAAGATAGGCTTCCCGCACTCTTTCGTGAAAGTTTAAGTCTTCCATTTCCATCCGATTGGCACCACCGTCTTCCGCTCTTCTTTTTAATCCAACTTTTGCTGGTAAATCAAGTAAAAATGTTATATCTGGGTAAGTTTCTTTGGTAGAAATATTATTGAGCTGCTCGATCAAATCTTTCCCGAAACCACGCACCATTCCTTGGTAGACCACCGAGCTGTCGCGGGAGCGGTCCATTAAAACAAATTTGCCTACTTTGAGCGATGGCAAAACCAGTTCGCGGTAAATCTGCGCCCTGGCAGCTTGAAATAGTAATACTTCTGTAGTGTAGGCCATGCCGATATTTTTCGAAGAAAGTACTACTTCTCTGATTTGTTCGCTGATCACCGTACCGCCTGGTTCACGCAACACCAACACGTCTTTGCCGGCTTTAGTGAGCTTGTCGCGCAGACGCACCACTTGGGTGGTCTTGCCTCCTCCTTCTCCGCCTTCAAAAGTGATGAGAAAACCCTTCTTGCTTGCTTTTGGCACTGGCTCCTTTCTTCAAAATTGCCCTTTTTTAATATAGCAAACTAAGTGCTGTATATCAGCAGCGACTCATTTTCTACCGTCATTTTCTACCAGTACTGCCAAAACCGCCGCGGCTGTTGGTGGCAAAATGCTCTAATTCTTGAAACTCTACCGGCGTGCGAGGCATGATGATCATTTGCACCAGGCGCTCGCCGCGCTCAACCACCACATCTTGGGAAGAAAAATTGTAGATGGCTGCCTGGTATTCGTCTTCATCGCCGCGGTAATCGTAGTCGCCCACCCCAATGCCGTTGGCCAGCATCAGGCCGCGCTTGTGCAATGAACTGCGGGCGCTCAAAAGCGCCCAGTGGTTGGGGGGCAGCTGCAGGGCGATGTTCAAAGGCACGTAACCGATACCACCGGCGGGGATGGTGGTCTCCACCCGGGCGTATAGATCAAAAGCAGCTGCCCCAGCCGTCTTATACTCTGGCAGCGGCAAAGATTGATCAAACCGCTTAATTACCACTGCAATTTTTTCTGCCATACTCAACTTCCCTACTACTTCACCTGATATTCCAACAAAATTGTTTGCTCCGAGAGCTTTTTAACTTTTTTCAACTTCAACTCAACCTCAGCCAAATTACCAGAAAAAAGCTTGATACCCTTACCAAACAGCTTCGGCTCAACCGTCAAGTACAAAGTTTGCACCAAACCAGCAGCCATAAATTGGTGGTAAACGCTAGCGCCACCGCAAACAGCCAACTCCTTAAAGCCTTCGGCTTCAACTTTATTCACCAATTCTTCCAGCGGTAAAGCCACCGGCTCCACCTGATCGCGATGATAGCCTTCAAAATCCTCCGGACTCCGAGTCAACACATAAACTTTCCTGCCCTGCATCGGGCCGCCAATCGTGGCAAAAGTGGTAGCGCCCATCACCAGCGCCCCCGCTTGCTTTGACCTGGCTCTAAAATAATCAGCATCAGCTTTACTGGTCCACTGGGTGGATTTCTGGTTTTTGGTTTGAGCAATAAAGCCATCCAAGGTAACGGCAGCGATAAGGAAAACGTGCATGAGCATATCCTACCACGCTTCTCACTGTTCAAAAATTTTTAAAATCAGTTATATTAGGTGAGAAGGAAATTGTTATGTACCTATCTGATGTTGATATTAAAGCAGCCCTGAGCGCGGGCGAAATTATTATTGAAAACTTCGACCCCGCCAGGCTCCAACCCGCCAGCTATGATGTCCTGCTTGGAAACGAATTTCTGGTTTTTGACAAACATAAAGTTGAGATCATCGATCCCAAACAACCAGTGGCAGAATACATGACCAAAATCACCCTGGAAAATGAAAATGACTACTTTGTCCTCCACCCCGGCGAGTTTGCCCTGGCTGTGACAGATGATTTTTTTGGCGTTGGGCCTCAATACTGTCTCAACATTATGGGCAAAAGCAGTCTGGCTAGACTTGGTTTAATCATCCACACTACCGCCGGTTTTGTTGATCCCGGCAACAAACTCAAAGCCACTCTCGAACTCTTCAATACCAACAGCATGCCAATCAAACTTTATCCCAAAATGAAAATTGCCCAAATAGCTTTCTGCCAACTCAAGAGTCCGGCAGAAAAACAATACGGCGATCCCTCACTCGGCAGTAAGTACTTCAACAACTTTTCAGTCCAGGCCAGCAAAATGGCGGAGAATTTTCCAGACAACCAAGAGTAAAAAATACAGACATTAAATAAACCAAAAGTAAACAAAGGAAAAATGCAGCAATACCTCAACTCGCTCAAGTATGTGCTTGAAAATGGGGTCGCCAGAGATGACCGTACCGGAGTTGGTACTATCGCGGTTTTTGGTCTGCAAACCCGCTACGACCTCTCCCAGGGTTTTCCGGCTGTGACCACCAAAAAGCTGGCTTTCAAGCAAGTCCTAGCCGAACTGCTCTGGTTTTTTAAGGGCACTTCTGACAACAAAGTTCTCAATGAAATGGGCTGTCACATCTGGGACGCCAACGCTGATGCTCCCTATTGGAAACCCAAAGCCAAGTTTGAGGGAGATTTAGGTCGAGTTTACGGAGTCCAGTGGCGATCCTGGAGAAATCCTGAGGGAAAGGAAATTGATCAATTAGCGGAAGTGATCGAGCGGATCAAAAAAGACCCCTACGACCGGAGGTTGATTGTTTCCGCCTGGAATCCGGGTGAGCTTGACCAAATGGCGCTGCCGCCTTGTCACGTTTTTTTCCAATTTTTTGTGGCTGAAGGCAAACTTTCCCTGCAAATGTACCAACGCAGCGGCGATATGTTCCTAGGTGTACCGTTTAATATTGCTTCTTATTCTCTGCTGTTGCACATGGTGGCCCAGGTGACGGATTTGGAGCCAGGGGAGTTCATTCATGTTTTAGGTGATGCCCATATTTACAAAAATCATCTTAATCAAGTCAAGGAACAGCTGTCCCGAAAGCCTTATGATTCACCCACTCTTTGGCTTAATCCAAAAGTGAAAGATATTGATGGCTTTACCATGGATGATGTCAAGCTAGAAAATTACCAACATCATCCGCGGATCAAGGCCGAAATGGCGGTCTAAGTTTTAGCTTTGGCGGCTTTTTTCCTGCCACCGGGTGTTGCGGACTTTTTTGTTTTGGTGGTTTTGGTTTTTGCGGTTTTCTTGGCGGCCTTACCTTTGCTACGACGCTCTTGCCACTTCTTTTTTCGCTCCTCACGCTTGGCTTGCAGTTCGGCCCACTCTGCCGCTGTTACAGTTTCGCCCGGCTTAGGTTCTTGCCAACTGGCCCAGCCACATTTGGGATAGGTGCTGCAGCCATAAAATTGTTTGCCCCAGCGGGTATTTCTAGCAATCACCCCACCTTGGCCGCAAAGCGGACACTTAACGCCCTCAATGGTAGCCACAATATTTTCGGTAAATTTGCAGTCGGGAAAGCGGCTGCAGCTTTTGAACTTGCCGTAGCGGCCGGTGCGGATGACAATTTCTCCACCCTCCGCCGTCCCGCATTCCGGGCATTTTTCGCCGGTTTGCTCGTACGGCACTTGTTGGCGCTTGGCATTTTCAGTCACTTTTTCTACTTTGTCATGAAAAGGCGTGTAAAATTCGCCTACAATTTTGCGCCACTGCTTCTCACCTCTGGCAATTCTGTCCAAATTTTCTTCCATTTCGGCAGTGAATTCGTAATCCATGAAGGTAGTAAAGTGTTCCATCAAGAAATCGGTCACGGTCATGCCGATCGGGGTGGCAAAAAACCGCTTCTGCTGCTTTTCAACATAGCCGCGGTCTTCAATCACCGAAACAATTGAGGCGTAGGTGCTGGGGCGGCCGATGCCCATTTTCTCCAAAGTTTTGATTAAGGAAGCGTCGTTGTACCTGGCGGGCGGTTGAGTGAATTTCTGGGCGTAATTGTGATCGACAAAATCCAGGCTTTGACCTTGCTCAACTTCTGGTAGCAGGGTATCGTCGCTGCCGGGGAAAAGTTTCATCCAGCCGTCGAAAGTCAAAATAGAGCCGGTGGTTTTGAGCTGGGCGCTTTTAATGTTTTTGCTTTTGCCGCCGCCGCTGGTGTTGGGCTTGACGTCGGTGAGAATGGTGGTTTGGTCGTAGATGGCCGTCTCCATCTGGCTGGCAATAAAGCGGCGGCGGATCAGATCATACAAACGCACGTGCTGATTGGTAAATTTGCTGCCTTTAGCCATAACCTCTTCTGCTTTGATGGCCACTTCAGTGACCCTGATAGCCTCGTGGGCTTCTTGGGCGTTTTTGCTTTTGGTAGCAAAATATCGGGGTTTTTCAGGTAAATACTCTGTTCCATAAACATTGACAATATACTCCCTGGCCATCCCAATTGAGGCCTGTGACAAGCTCATGGAGTCGGTGCGGTGATAAGTAATCAGACCTTCTTCATAAAGCTGCTGCGCCAAACGCATGGTTTGCTTGCCGCTGTAGCCTAAAACAACGGCGGCTTTTTGCTGCATGGTGGAAGTGGTAAAAGGCGGCAAACTACTGCGTTTCCTTTGCTTGCGCTCCACTTCCGCCACTTCGTAAGTAGCAGCAGGCAAAACTGTCTTGAGTCCGGAAACATCCGCCTCTTTGGTAGGCTTGAAAGTCTGGCCATTCAGTTTCACCAGCCTGCCAATCAACAGACTTTCAGGCAAATCATCCTTGGCCGCTCCATCTTTGAAAGCGGTAAAGTCAAGTTTGCCGCTGGTGTTGAGCGCCACATCAACTTCCCAGTACTCTTCAGGTTTAAAAGCTTCAATTTCCCGCTCGCGCTCGACAATTAACCGCAAAGCCACCGATTGCACCCGGCCGGCAGAAAGGCCGCGACGGATTTTTTTCCATAACACCGGGGAAACTTCGTAACCTACCAGCCTATCTACAATTCTTCTGGCTTGCTGAGCATCCACCAAATCCATTTTGATAACACCAGGGTTTTCGATGGCCTTAATAACAGCAGGTTTGGTAATTTCATGAAAAGTGGCCCGCATGAAATTTTTCTTGCCCAACCCCTTTTTGCTTTCCAAAGTTTCTTTGATATGCCAAGCAATAGCCTCACCTTCCCGGTCCGGGTCAGTGGCCAGATAGATATTGTCTGCCTTTTTGGCGGCCTGGGTGAGTTTGGTAATGACTTTTTTCTTGTCGGGTGAAGCCGCGTAGGTAGGTTCAAAATTATTGGCTGTATCAACATTAATGCCACTTTTTGGCAAATCACGAATGTGACCAATCGAGGCTTCTATCTGAAAATCTTTGCCCAAATATGAGCTTAACTTTCTAGCTTTGGTGGGTGATTCTACTATTACTAAATGCATAATTATTCATCGATGGACACAGCTGTCCAGTTCAAACCATTCCTGACAATCCTGCCGTTTAACTCCAATTGTGTCAACAATGTGTTTAATTCTACAACAGGTAATTGAATTTGCTGACTCAACTTTTCCGTACTAAGTGACTGAGCCATCAGCATATCATATATGATTTTTTCCGGAGAATCATGGCCGCCGGGATAAAAGCTGTAATTTTTAGCTGCATAATTGCCCTGCCAACATTCTGGATAACTTGACTGCAGTTCTCCAATAATTTCGCTGCCACTACCCACCATCACTGCGCCTTGTTTGAGCAAATTCTTGGTGCCGTCAGAAAATGGACTGGTAACTGGCCCGGGAACGGCACAGACAAGTCTGCCCTCCTCAAGGGCGCAGTTGGCAGTAATGGTTGTACCACTTCTTGAAGCGGCTTCTATCACCACTACAGCCTGAGACATGCCGGCAATAATTCTATTTCTAACGGGAAACTGTCCGGCTTTGGGAGCGACATAAGGAGGAAATTCGGTAATAAACACTCCGCCGTGTTCAAGAAGATTGCTAAATAGTGGTCGTTGTCTCTCGGGGAAGAGATAGTTGTAACCATAACCAAGCACTCCTACTGTTTGACCGCCTGCCAAAATGGCTGCCCGGTGGGCTTCGGCATCAACCCCATACATAAATCCTGAAACAATGATGGCTTCTTCCAAACATAGTTCTCCGACAATCTTCCGGGTCGCCATTTTGCCATACGCCGTTACTCTTCTGGTACCAACTACGGCAATCATGCGCCGGTCCCTGAGCACCTTCGTGTTTCCTTTTGCAAAGAGCAGCAATGGAAAATCCGCAGCGGCCAAAAGCAACGGTGGATAAGCGATATCTTTATAAGAAATCAGCTGAATCCCCTGCTCCAACAAAGAGTCATTATACGAGCTAATTGTGTGTTCTTTTTTGAAGTTTTTGAGGCTATCCAGCTGTTTTTTTGATAAAAGTAATTCCACAACTGAAATCGGCAA
Organism: uncultured Pseudomonadales bacterium; assembly: GCA_964633875.1. Lineage (GTDB taxonomy): Bacteria > Patescibacteriota > Microgenomatia > UBA1400 > PJMF01 > UBA1370. The sequence goes on along the minus strand of CAZWKL010000002.1, from coordinate 81,078 downwards.
TTTTCGCCAAAATTCCCCAAAGCTTACTTCGTGTTTATTTAGGTAAGTCATGATTTGGCGAACAGTTTTCCTGCCAATGCCGGGCACACTTAAGACCGCTGCCAACTCCGCCGTGGACAACTTCACTTGATCATTCGTATTACTTTTGCGAACCATACATAGTACACTAACTCTATTAGCTAGTAATAACTGTACAATCTATGAAACCTTTGCTGAGCAGACTGATTCTTGAGTATTTTAAATTTTTAGCCAAGATTCAGCTCAAAAAGAATCAGCCCTTGATTATTGGCATTACTGGCTCGGCGGGTAAAAGTAGCGCCAGAAACGCGGTCGAGGCCATTTTTAAGGACCATTTCAGGACTAAAACGGGCTACAAAGCTAATTCTGAATCCGGTATTCCTCTTAATATTATGGGGCTGAGCAATAAAAATTACTCCCGTCTGGAGTGGTTGTATCTGATTTTGGCGGCACCAATCAAGTTGTTCACTAACAAAGAAAAATATGACGTTTATATCGTGGAAATGGCTATCGACAGCCCTGATGCACCCAAAAATATGGCCTATTTGTTGACTATTCTTCAACCCCGGGTGGGAATTTTTCTTAATGCTGGCGCGGCGCACAGTCAACCTTTTGATAATCTGGTAAAAACTATCGACCCGCGGCAACGCAAAGAAGAAGTGACAGCCTTGATCGCGGCGGAAAAAGGTAAGCTCATCACCAGCTTGCCTGAAAACGGCACAGCGATTCTCAACGCCGACGACGCCAATGTGATGAAGCACGCCGAGAAAACTCAAGCCACGGTTTTGACTTTTGGCCAAACTAAAAACGCTACCATCCGGGTGGTGGGAGCAAGTCAAAAGCTGAGCGGTACCAGTTTTAGCTTGAAATATCAAAATAAAAACTATGAGTTAAAATTCCCTAGCCAAGCTTTACCGGAACATTTCGGTTATACTTTGGCCGCCGCTCTCGCGGCGGCCATCAGCCAAAACATCACCGTCGAAAAAGCGATCAAGTCCCTCCAAAAAAACTTCAAACTGCCCAAGGGACGTTCCTCCCTAATTCCGGCTATCAACGGCGCCTACATTCTTGACAGCTCATACAACGCCTCAGCCGAACCGATGCTGGACTCTCTCGAGTTGATCAACCAAATTGCTCCTGGCAAAAAACTGGCGCTCTTGGGTGATATGCGCGAACTGGGTCAGGAAACCAAACTTGAACACGAGCGGGTGGCCAAAAAAGCCGCCGCAGTTTGCGATAAAATTGCCTTGGTTGGCCCAGCTATGCGGCAGTATGCCCTGCCGGTCATTGCCACTACCAATACTCCAGCCCAATGGTTTCCGGATGCCGCCAAAGCCGCCATCTACCTGGAAAAACAGTTAGAAAAAGATAGTTTGCTGTTGGTAAAAGGTTCGCAAAACACGCTGCTGCTGGAAATTGCCGTCGAGAAACTAATGCAAGAACCTGAAAAAGCCGATGAGCTGCTCTGCCGGCGCGGCGCCTACTGGGATCAGCAGCGGGCAAAACTACTCCGCTAACCCGGCTTCTCTGATCTCCTCTTCGGACAGCGCTTCTGCCCTGATATTAGTACCATAAATCCAATCAACAATGTCTTTAATCACTGGCGCCGCATCAGCAGAACCTTCGCGATAAGGGGAAACTTCATCACTTTCCACCAAAGCCACCATAACCAAACTGTCCGGAAAACCGGTTTCATCAACTCTGCTCAACCAGCGATCCCGAAACGAATGAGCTTCGTCATCCCAATCTCCAGATTGCAAGTTGGCTCCACCAGCGGGCAAAATGTCCGCTTTCTTAATTCCAACGATGGCAGTAAACCAACCGTGTGTGTTTCTGTATCCCCTGGAATCAACACCACCAAACTCAGAAGTGCCGGTTTTACAAGCCACCGCCCCTTCGTTAAGTTGCTCCACTGGCGATAATCCCTCTTGTCTAAACCTTTGGTTGTGGGGAAAAAAGGGAAAGCCAGTGCCACCAAAACTGCAGGCATCCAACATCCCTCGCAAAACCAGTTCTAAGTTTTCTTCAGCTACTCCCAGCTCACTACAATGGCTGGCCAAACTACCATCCACCTCCAACGGATTAGTTTTCACCAAATGAGGACTGCATTGTGTGCCATGCTTAGCAATTGCCTGAACATATTGGGCCAGCTGCAACGGTGTCACTAAAAGATTGTCCTGGCCAATGCCGAAATGGAAAGTATTGCCCAAGTACCAGCGTTCACCCAACTCCCGCTCCTTCCAGGCAGGATCAGGAACTAAACCGGCAGCCTCTCCAGGAAGTTCAATGCCTGTCAATTTCCCCAAACCAAAAAGTCTGGCCATATCAGCAATTTTTTGCGGACCAGTCCATTCGGCTGCTTTGTAAAAATAAATGTCATTACTTCTCGCCAAAGCGCGCACCAAGGAAATCGGCCCATCCATTCTGCCATATTGAGTGTAGTACCAATTGGCATAAGAATATTCTCCCACCTCTAGAACTCCGGTATCATCGACCGTTTTACCGGCATCGATCGCTCCACTATCCAAACCAGCCAGGGCAGTGAGAATTTTGAAAACTGATCCTGGTGGGTAAGCACCGCTAATAGCTCGATTGAAAAATAATTTTTGCGGGTGGGTAAAAAATCCATTCACCTGCTGTCTTCTTTGTCTTTCTAATTCAGGATCAATGTATTTGGTACTTAAAGCCTGAGGATCATAAGTGGGCGTGCTCACCAAAGTCAAAATTTCTCCAGTCTCGCTATCGAGAATAACCACGGCGCCACGCTTGGCGTCCATAGCTGTAAAAGCGATTTGCGACAAATAGGGATCAATAGTCGTGGCAATATTCGAGCCAGGAATACCTTCCCGCTCACCAACTTTTCTTTGTTTATTGCCAAGAGCATTAACTTCATAAAAATTAGCTCCAGCCACACCTCGTAAAACTTCATCAAAAACCCGTTCCATGCCCATTTTTCCAGTCTTATCCTCAATATGAAGCCTGGTGTCTTTTTTTAATTCATCAGCCGTCACCGATCCGGTGTAACCCAACACGTGAGCAATGGCCTCCGGAAACAGAAATTCTCTTTCCAATTCATAGCCCACACTCTCACTGCCCGAAGCCATGGCGATTAAGGCCTCTTCGCGGGAAATTTCTTCTTTTTCGCTATATAAAGCCTCGGGGTTGGCGAGTTGGTAATACCGGGGTTTGTTGTACACTAACGGATCGCCGTATCTATCTAAAAAAATCCCCCGTTCTACCGGAATTCTAGCAGTAAATAATTTGTTGGCGTCAGCCATAGCTAAATAGGAACGACCGTTCATCAGTTGCAAATCTGCCAATCTCCACACCAGGAGCGAGAATACTGCCAGGGAAACTGCAAAAAAGAAAAGCACTTTTGGCGGTAGTTGTTTAAAAATATTCATCGGTTGCGCCAGAGGCGTTTGGTCAGGGACTTGTCTGAGCCGGCTGGCAGCCCTAACACCCGCCAAACCAGCAGCAATACTATACCACTTTGCAAAATCAGTGTTAGCAAACTGAGTTCAGCCACATTGATTCCAGAAATTAGTAGAATCGCTAGTGAGCCTCCTGCCGCCGCCAACAAAATCCGCCACATTCGTTTGGTTAGTACTCCTCCCCTCCCCCCGATGTTAAACCAAATCGTCAAAACCAAAATAATGAAAGTGGTCACCATTGGCACTTGGTAAACTGCTGCCATCACGAAGCTGAGCATTAAAATCAGTGCCAATGGCCACCACAGGAGCCCTGAAAACATGGCGCTGAGCAAGCTCAGCGCCGCCAAAAATATCACCGGCAAACCAATAACAGATTCAAAACTCAGCAACAACACCAGGAAGCAAAATATCAAAAGAAACTGCAAAATTGCTTTAATCATCATTCTCCTTTATTTTCTTCGCTTAGCACCCCTTGCTTAAAACCTCTCACTTAACACTCTGCTTGATTTCTATTACCAAATTTCTACCGCCGGAGCGTCAAAAAATGACACTTGTTGCTGCACTATGGCAGTTTGAGTGGGAGCGGAAGGTCTGGTAATCACCGCGCCGATAACTCCAATCAAAACGTCGCGTCTGATCCCTTCTTGTCCCACCGTCACTACCCGCTCATCTTTATTGAGCTCTATACCGTGAGGAACCTCGGTTAAGATAACTTGCTTGCCATTACCGGTCACAATTCCCTGCATGCCACTGCTGGTTTTAGCCAAAATCGGCACACTGTCTTTTCTGGTTAAAAGAGCAACTCTAGATTGATGCTCGGAAACCTGAGTAATGACACCCAAGAGCGTATTTTGGAAAGTCACCATTTCGCCCTGCCTGACTCCACTTTGACTACCAGCCGCCACCGCCGGATACGCCAACGACACCACCGGCACGGCAATTTTGGTATTTTCATTCGGCCGCTCGGAATTTTCCAACATTTGCTTCAATTGATTATTTTCCTTGCGGAGGCGGTCCAGCTCATCGAGTTCTGAAATTTGAGCCGCGTACTTAACTTTTAACTCCCGCAACTCTTCGGCACTGCGATAACCGGTAAAAAATGATTTCGTCGGCCAACTAATCAGCCGCGCTAGTTGTGTTTCAAAAGCTTGCAGGGGATTTAAGACAACTTCTATCTGGGCAGAAACCACTCTAGTCCAACCCACAAACTCTCCCATGCCCAACAAAACCGCCAGCAAAACTACTACAGCAAATTCTTTTCTTTCAGAAATCGGTTTATAGAGAGTAATTTTTGACATATCTCACCATTCCTTTGACAGTATCCGTACCCGGCTGCTGGGAATAATTGACCGTTGACTGCAGTTTTTCTGCCAGCGCCTCACCTAGTCCGTCAAGTTGACTGGCGGCGCCGGTTAGATAAATGCCTTGATCCAAAGCATTGGTGACCAACTCCGAAGGCAGCTCAGACAAAAAAGTTTCCAGAGAACTGAACAGTTCTTCCATCAATTCATTAAAACTGACGTCAAAAATATCTGCTGAAACCACCACGGTTTTGCTGATTTGTTTGATAACATCCTTGCCACGAACGGTTGCCTTTGTCTTTGACTTGCTCCCACTCCTCTCTCCAAGCACTCTGGCAATATCGAATTTCGTCTGCTCAGCAATGTGCCACCCAATCGCGCACTCGTGCTCATGACGAATAATTTCCTGGATGGCTTCGGTGAATTGCACTCCACCCCATTTAATTGCTTTACCCGTAACAAAATTATTAGCGGAAAAAATACCAATCTCCGCCAACTGCCCACCAAGATTAAACACAAAATATGATTGAGTGGAAGAACTTTTTTCGACTACACTGCGAAAAGCCGCCTCAATTCCTGGCAATAAATTAATTTTCGCAAAACCTACACTGGATAAAATTTCGCGCATAAATTGTTTTTCTAACGGCGAAGCACTAACTGGCATGGCATACCAGGTCTTCATGCCCAGAATGGTTCTTTTCAGGGAAAAATCGGTCATAATTCTTTTTAGTACGGTTGAAAGAAATATTTCCATATGAGCCGGATTGGCCACCACACCATGTTGTACCGGAAAACTGACTGCCATGTTTTCGCCGACTTTACCCAACAGTTTTTGCGCTTTGGTACCGATGGCCACTACCGTATCACTGGGACGGTGGACGGCCACGCAGGTCGGCTCAGAGTACACCAAGCGCTCCCCCAAGTAGATTCTGGTATTGCTGGAGCCAGCATCGATAAAAAGCTGATCATCAATCGTCTCACCGGAGGAAACCAAGCCACCAATAAAGGCGCCAAACTTATTCATGACGAAAGTATACAAGATGAGGCAAGGATTTAGGAGATGCTGTTAAGCAGTGCCGCAGCCGAATACCACCGTTCTTGCACAATCAATTCTTCGGCACGGCTGATTTTTTCTGCTGCTTCTTGCTGACCTGAAAAATACTCTTTCATGCCGGTAATTCTTTCCCTCAATAAATCTGCTTTAAGCTCAAGGGCTTTTTCCAGCATGATGTTTTCGAGTTCTGGCACCAGTTTTTCAATGTATTCAACCGCTGTCTCCTGCTGTGCCAACGGCTGACCAGCCTGTTCTGACAACAATCGTTGGAGTTCTTCATATTCTTCAGTAGTCATTAATAATTTGACATCATATTCGAGAAAATCTTCCCAAATCACTTGCTGAAGCTCATCTAGGAATTCCTCGCGCTGGTCATTGGAGCCATCGGTCACCCCGAGCATAAAGAAAACGTTTTGGTCTTCCAGTTTTTCTGAAGGGGTGGCGCTGTCGCTACCACTTTCAGGAGCATTTTGAGGTTGATCAGCGGGTAAAACCGAAGCTGGCGGCTGAGGGGGATACTGAGAGTAATCTTGGGCAGGTTGGTCGTTCATTATCTTTCTCCTCTAATATATATACTAAATAATATACCAGGAATTTGTATAATAGGGAAAGTATGTTTGAAAAATCGGGTCCGTGGCAAAAAATTATCCTGGTACTGTACCATTTTTTGCTCTTGACCGTACCGCTTTACTTTTCCTTTAGAACTGAAGAGCTTTTTGAATTCAACAAGATGGTTTTGGTTTATGCGCTGAGCGTACTGATTGGTGGAGCTTGGGTTTTGCGGATGATTCAGGAGAAAAGATTTATTTTCCAGAGAACATACCTGGATTTGCCGCTGCTCATGTTTTTGATTTCGCAAGTTGTTTCTACCCTGCTCTCGCTGCACCCGCGCACTTCCATGCTGGGTTACTACAGCCGTTTTCATGGCGGGCTGCTGTCGGTCACCAGTTATTACCTGCTTTATTATGCTTTTGTGAGCAATGTGCCTCTCAAGGCAATTAAGCAACTTTTGCTGACCGCAGTCACTTCGGGAACGATTGTTTCAATTTATGGTATTCTTGAACACTTTGGCCATTCTGCCAGTTGTTTGATTTTGTCCAAAGGCAGTAATTTTGGCGTGGACTGTTGGATGCAAAAAGTGCAAGAGCGGATTTTTGCCACTTTTGGGCAGCCAAATTGGTTGGCGGCCTACGTCATTACTTTGATTCCTGCCAGCATTTATCTGGCTATTACAGAAAAGGCTAATTACTTTAAGAAAGTGCTTTTGGGGGTTGGCGGTGGGTTGTTATTCATGGCGCTGATTTTTACTCAATCGCGTTCCGGTCTGTTGGGTTTGGGGGTGGGAATGGCGATTTTTGCCGTTGGCGCTTTGGTTTACGCCTGGAAAAACTCATCACGTCAGGCTCGTTTCTCTCCAGGATATTATTTAAGCAGGCGGGTGATCCAATACACTCTGGGGTTTTTGCTGTTATTTGCCACTCTCGCGGCAATCTTTGGCACTACTTACACTCCCTCAATACGAGAACTTTTCCTTGAAACAAACTCAGACCAGACTAACATCGTTACAGCACTCCCAGCCAACCAAATGGAACTGGGCGGCACAGATTCCGGCGAAATCAGGAAAATTGTCTGGGCAGGAGCTTTAAAAGTCTGGCAGCGTTATCCGTTTTTTGGCTCAGGGGTAGAAACTTTTGCTTACAGTTATTATTTAGATAGACCGGTCGAACATAACCTGGTTTCCGAGTGGGATTTCCTCTACAACAAAGCCCACAATGAATTCTTAAATTTCCTAGCTACCACTGGCATTTTTGGCTTGGGGACGTACCTGCTGCTGTGGGGCTGGTTTGTTGTTACGGCTAGCCGGCAAATCTACAGAAAAAACAACTTGGTGCAACTGGGGCTTTTGTCGGGATTGGCTGCTTTAACTGTCTCGAATTTTTTTGGCTTCTCCACCGTGATGACTACTGTCTTAACGTTCTTGTTCTTTGCCATTTCCGCGCTAGTTCTAATTAAGGATGCTGAGAATAACAGCCAAGTTGCCGTTCTCAACCAACCCACCAAAAAACCTGAGTTTACCAACGGCTGGCAATTTGGCGCTGCTACCTTAACAGTACTGGCGGTCTTAATACTCCTGAGCGGTATTTACAATTACCGCCAGGCAGATGTGGCTTTTAGCTCTGGTAAGTCTTTGATTGATAGCGGCCAAAACCTTGATGGCCTGCTCTACTTGCAAGAAGCGGTGGAGAGATCTCCAAATGAAGCACTTTTTTATGATGAACTGGCAGACACTTATGCCAAAATAGCAGTAGCTTATGATCAAGAAAATGACGCCACAGCCGCGGCAGAATTGGCTGAAGCGGCAATCAGCTTTAGCGACAGATCATTATCCCTTAATCCGGCTCATCTTAATTTTTATAAAACCAGAGCCAGGATTTTCATTTCCTTATCTCCAATTAACACCGATTATCTTCTTTTTGCCAAAGCTGCTTTGGTGAGCGCAATTGAAAGAGCACCCACTGATGCCAAACTTTGGCACAATCTGGGTCTGGTTGAGTGGGGTCTGGAAAATATTGAGGCCGCCAGCGCTGCCCAAGAAAAAGCAGTTGAACTAAAACCTGATTATGAAAACGCCCGAATACAACTGGCCAGAACTCTGAAACTAAGCGGGCGGGAAACGGAAGCCAAGGAGCAATACCGGTATGTAATTGATCATATCAGCGCCAATAATCCTGCCGCACTAGAGGGATTGGCGGAGTTCGCAGGTGAAAACAAAACTGATTAAGCCTGGAGACTCCGGTTTTGGATTAATCTTGAGTAGCGGTATAATGACCGAATGATGGAGATAATTGAAATTCCCCACCCAACCCTGAGACAAAAGTCTGAGCCTGTAGTTAAAGTGGACAAAAAACTGCACGAATTTATCAAAGAACTACAAAATACTCTAAAATCCACCAAAAAACCCAGCGCTGGCTTGGCTGCTCCTCAAGTCAATAAATTATGGCGGATTTTCGCTACTCAAGTAACAGATTCCAGAGTTTTTATCAATCCTACTATTACCAAACACTCGCCGGAACAAACCCTCGGTCAAGATAAAGATGATCCGGTTATGGAAGGCTGCTTGTCCATCCCCCGTTTGTACGGACCGGTTTTCCGTTGGGAATGGGTGGAGCTGGAGTTTGATCAAATCAAAAATGGCAAATTAGTGCGCGAAAAAGAAAAGTTTGCTGATTTTCCTGCCCGAGTGATTCAACATGAACTTGACCATCTCAATGGAATTCTTTTTACCGATCACTCTCTCAAGAATAATCTGCCTGTTTATCAGGAAATCGAGCAGGATAAATTCGAAGAGATTGACCGAGAATTTTTAGAGATAATTTAATGAACTCAATTATGCCGTACAAAATCGTCATAGCGGGAACTACAACCAAGACTCAAGCCTGTGCTGAAACTCTCCATCAGGATTCGAGATTTATCATAACCGGTATGATCACTCCCGGACCAAAACCGGTCGGCAGAAAAAAAATTATCAGCCAAAACCCGCTTCATTTGTTGGCCGAAAAGGAAAATATTCCTGTCGTGCTGGTTGAGAACAAGATCACTAATGAGCTATTAACAAAAATTACCAATTCCGAGTATTTTGAACAGCCGGATTACTTGTTGGTGGTAGATTTTGGCTACCTGGTGCCGAAAAAACTGCTGGAATGGCCAAAAATAGCGCCGCTTAATATTCACCCTTCTGCCCTGCCTAAGTGGAGAGGCAGTTCTCCCGGGCAGTTCGCTATTTTGTTTGGCGACCAGACCTCAGCCGTGACCCTGATGGTGATGGATCAGGGACTGGATTCCGGTCCTGTGCTGGCTCAGCACCAGTTTGAGATTGATCACCAATGGAATCATGACGATTATTACCACTTTAGTTTTAACTTGATAAACAAACACTTGGGAGATGATATCGCAAAATTTGCTGCCGGAGAAATTAAGCCCGTAGCTCAACAGGCGGAAACGCCAACGCCGTTAGCGCGCCGGTTGTCGAAAAAAGACTCATTTGTGGAATGGGAAATTGTTAGGGCAGCCACACGAGGCGTTTCCGCCAACACTTACCACTCCGCCCTGCTGCAACAAGCCAGCAACTTTCACGACTCAACGGCCACACTGCTCAGCCACGCCGTGCGAGCCTTTTCCCCTTGGCCAGGACTTTGGACGCTCGTTCCCACCAGCAAAAACCAGCAAAGAATGAAAATTCTGAGAACTGCCGCAGTTAACGGCTTGCTTGAACTTGAAAAAGTACAGCTCGAAGGTCAAATTCCAGCTACCTGGAACCAAATCAAAAACTCAATTGAGGAATAATTTTACTCAGCAGACTCACTGACATTCTGGTAATGAGTGGTCACTCCGGCTTTTTTGAGTTGACGAAGTACTTTGGTGGGCACTTTCATACGCTGCTTGACCCCATCCATCACAACCGTGACTGTGTGCAAATTGTACTTAAACCGGCGTTTGGTGCGGTTCTTAGCATGGGAAACATTGTTGCCGATATGAGCTGATGCTGGATATTTAAATGAATAGCTTGACATAAGAATCGTGATTATACCATTTTCCCCAACCTTTTCAAGCCGCTAGCAAGCAAGTTTAAAGCAAGAAATAAGTGTCATAAATGATATATAATAGGCTCATGCTTTTAACACTTTTGTCTGGAAACGTTACCATCTGGACCATCATTGGCATCGTCATTTTTCTGGCTGCCTTAGTGGTGGCAATTACTATTCATGAATTTGCCCATGCTTGGGTAGCTGACCGTCTTGGCGACCCAACCCCCCGATATAACGACCGGATTACCCTCGACCCCAGAGCCCACCTCGACCCCCTCGGCACACTCACCCTACTGTTGATAGGTTTTGGCTGGGGCAAACCCGTTCCTTTCGACCCCTACAATCTCAAGGAGCCGGTGCGGGATACAGCCTTAATTGCTTTGGCCGGACCGGCGTCAAATATCATCTTGGCGGGGATCATCTCAGTTATTTTTGCTCTACTCCAGACTGTCATAGCCATGCCAGACATTTTTCTCCTGATTGCGCTGGCGGCGGTGCAGGTCAATATTATGCTGGCAGTCTTTAATTTATTGCCAGTTTACCCCCTGGATGGCAGCAAAATTGCTCTTGCTGTCCTGCCCCAACAATTTGCTTACGAGTTTGAACAGTTTATGCAACAATACGGCACTATACTATTAATATTACTAATTTTCCCTTTTGGGGGCGTTTCTTTGGTGGGAAAAATTATTCTGCCAATCATTGAGTTTGGGACTACTCTCCTCACTCAGCTGTGGTTTTAACTACATAATCGGCAACTCTTCGTAAGGAATGAACTCTTCCTCCTGGAAGTCTGCCGCTCGCTCAGCTTCCAACTCAATCATTTGCTTCATTTCTTCCGTTTGCTGTTCTTCTTCAGTTTGACCAAAGCCAAAAACAAAAACAGCCCCGAGCACGACAGCCAAAAGCGCCAAAAGCCCTAACAAATATTTAAGCCGAGGTTTTCCGGCGGCTACTGGCTCGACCGCTTGACCAATTGCTTGATCAGCTGGCTGAGTTTCATGGGTGGGAACTTGCAGATCCTCTTGCATTTGGCTTTCTCCTGCTGTGATAGGATATTAATGACTAAATCATACTGAAACACAAGGTTAAATGTCAAATGAACTCGAGGTCATTACTCTGGAGCTGGGCGAGCTGCAAACCAATTGCTACTTGGCTTTTTGCAGTGAAACCAAAGATTGCCTGGTTATCGACCCTGCCGATAGCGGCGAAACCATCACCGCCACCATTTTGGAAAACGAACTCACTCCCCTAGCAATCGTGCTGACCCACGGACATTTCGACCACATTTTGGGTACTCTGGAAGTGCAGCTCAATTTTAATATCCCGGTGATGATAAATCAGCGAGACCTTTTCCTGATTGAATCAGTACAGAGCCGGGCCAAACATTGGCTTAAACGCCTGGTGGATCCGGTACCAACCCCCAGCGTTTTCCTGGAAGAAAATCACGTTCTGCCCATTGGCAAACAAAAACTGCGAGTAATTGAAACGCCCGGCCACACTCCTGGCAGCATTTGTTTAATGACGCTGAATGCTGATGACGGACAAATTCTTTTCACCGGCGACACTCTCTTCAAAAACGGCCTTGGCAGCACTGATCACAGCTATTCCAGCTTCAAAGCCATGCATACCTCGCTGCAAAAACTTTTTGAGTTGCCAGACAATACTCTCTGCTATCCGGGTCATGGTGAAACCACTTTTTTGGCAAGCGAAAAACAAAATTTCGGCTAATTTGCTATACTGCTATTTACGTACTAAATATTAAATATTAAGTAGTGTTAGATAAGCTCACCATATGCAAGAACAGTCCAATCAAAAAGTGAAGCGGGCTATTATTACTGCCGCGGGTTTTGGCTCCAGGTTTTTGCCAATTACCAAAACTTTTCCCAAGGAAATGCTGCCGCTAATTGATAAGCCGATTATTCAGTATTTAGTCGAAGAATGCGCTGATGCCGGCATTGAAGAAGTAATTATTATTGCTTCTCCCGGAGAAGTGACCAAGTTTGAAGATTATTTCTACGGCTCAGCCACCAATATCCGCACTCTGATGATCCGCCAAGGCAAGCTGGATCGCTGGGATAAGGTTGAAAAAGTTTTTAAGCTGCCAAAAATTACCATTATGCCTCAAGATGAGCGGCTGCCTTACGGCAATGGCCGGCCGATTCTCACTGCCAAGGAGTTGGTAGAAAACGATGAGGCTTTTGTGGTGATGTGGGGTGATGATTTGGTTCTAGGCAAAACTAGCGCGGTCAAGCAAATTGTGGACTTTTATCATCAAGAGCCAAACCTTGACGGCATTTTGGCTGTTCAAGAAGTACCCTGGGACGAAGTAGACCGCTATGGCGTAGTCAAACTCAAGGACGGCTCAGATGAAGAAGTCGAAATAGTGATTGAAAAACCGCCTCGCGACCAAGCGCCGTCCAATTTGGTTTCATATGGACGCTATGTCTTGACTCCCAAAGTCTTTGAGTATCTGAAAGCTGACGCCACCGGACTCGATAATGAGCTCTGGCTGCAAGACGCCAACCATCAAGTGGCCAAACACGGCACTGTCAAGGTCAAAGTGGTGGACGGAGAGTGGATGACCACCGGCGATCCGCTCCGCTACATGAAGGCTCACGTTAAGTTCATGCTGGCCAATAATAAATACGGCGAAGACTTCAAAAAATTCTTAAAAGAACTTTAGGGTCTGCCAACTGCTAATTTAGGCCTATATTTCAAGCTAAAGTGAAGGTTGTTGTTTATGCTCGTTTTTTATCTCGAGTGATTGCTTTTGCTTTTGTTTTGCCCTTGCACGATGCTTACCCGTGTATTAATATTCACCCTTCATGCTAAAAAAATCTGCCCAAAGACCTGCGTCAATGACGCTGCATAACAGCTTTGTTGGTTTAATTTTGGCGTTGGGCATAGCTATCACTGCTCCACCAGCAAGTACTGCTCCTTTAGCACCAACAAAAACGAATCCCATTACCAGAATGATCCAACAACAAATTTTTAATGAGCCGCTGGTGGACGAGGCGGCGGCGGCAATTCCTCAGAGTACATCGACCAGGGATCTCCCCAGTTTTACCAACAAAAACTTGCGCGTCGGTATTCAGGTTGGGCATTTTGAAAATGAAAATCCGCCAGCTGAACTTGAATGGCTTAAAGGCAATACCGGCGCCTATGCGGCCGGCAAGTGGGAAAAAGAGGTAGCGGGAGCGATTGCAGTCCGCGCTCGGGATATTTTGGAAAAACAAGGCGTGGTTGTCGACATTTTGCCAGCAGTCATTCCGCCGGGATATAAAGCCAATGCCTATGTTTCTGTCCACACTGACGGCAGTGACAAAAATCCCAAAGCTAACGGTTTTAAGGTGGCTTCATCTGCCAAAGATAGAACAGGCTTGGCGAATAAACTGGCAGCTGCTCTCGATCAGGCTTACGAGAAAGAAACCGGCATGCGTCGAGACAACAACAACATCACCAGAAACATGACTCACCACTACTCTTTTGCTTATCACAAATATGAGCACGCCATTTCATCCAGAACTCCGGGCGCGCTCTTGGAAACCGGCTTTTTAACCAACGCTAGTGATAGAAAAATTATTGTTGATCAACCGGAAATTCCTGCCAGAGCGCTAGCTTATGGCATCTTAGATTTCTTAGAAGAAAATTTTTAGCTGAACTTAAACTCACTTTAACAATTTTCTTACCAACTTCTCAATTTCTTCTGCCCACTCCCTCACAATAAAATCCTATACTTTCGTTTATGCTAACGCAGAGATCTAACACCGGGTTAGATAGTTTTGACCACACCATACGCGAAACCAACGAACTGCTCAACTCCCTGGAAAATAAATTGGGATGGAAAAATCGCCGTCAGCAATCGTATGACTTACTGCGGTCTAGCCTCCAGGCTTTGAGGGACAGGCTGCCGGTACATCAGGCGGTACACTTGGGTTCGGAATTACCGATGTTGGTGAGAGGTTTTTACTATGAAGGTTGGGATCCCAATAGCGTTCCTCTAAAATACAACCGGTCACAATTTCTTGACCACGCGCAAAAAAAATTCCCTCCGGTAACAGTCACAGCAGAAGAATTTGAAGAATTGGTGTCTAAAACTCTTACTACAGTTTTAGACTCAGTTCCTCAGGAAATTCGCCAACAGATCAAAGAAATGCTGCCTGAGGAAATTGCCAGTTTGCTCGGATAATTCCGTGTTTTTTCAGTATGGAGATTTGGGGTATTGTGGTTGATGTTCAGCAAAAACCTTAATCAAATCAAATTGTAACCTACAATCTACTCAATTCTTATATAAGTTCTTTACACTTTCTTTCAAACACTTTTCAGAAAGGATTTATGCAAGAACACACTATTGTCAGAGAAACTCGTCAGGCAGTGGTTGATAATGAGGCCAAACCATATCTACTAGCCCACAGAATTATGGACTTTTTTCTGTTTCTGATAGAAGGTTTTTTGTTGCTTAGTTTTATTTTTCAGGCAACGGCAGCCAATCAAACAGCCGGATTTGTAAGATTTGTGGATGACGCAGCGGAAATTCTCATGCTGCCCTTCCGCTTTATTTTTCCTTCAGCCAGTGCCGGCAATGTCGTTATTGATTGGTCAATCCTAGTGGCAATGCTCATTTACGCCTTGATTTTCTACGCCGTCAGGAAAGCTATTGGGGTGGTTTATACCGCTGATCAAGTCTAGATTTATTTACTCATTGTTGATGATTTTTTGATGGTTTCAACAAAACTTTCAATGTCTTCCTCGGTGTGGGCGGCGCTGATTTGCACCCGGATTTCATCTCTGCCTTGGGGCACTACCGGATAGCTGATGGTCGTTACTAAAATGCCCTGATCAAACAAAAAGCGGGTCAGTTCGCTGGCTTTTTTGGGATCGCCAATCAAAATCGGTTGAATGGGATGGATTGATGTCGCCGCAAATTCGTAACCAGTTGTTTGCATCAATTTTTTGAAAAGCTCAACATTTTGTTTGGATTTTTCCAGAATCTTAAGTCCTTCCTTGCTCTCCAACAACTCGACTGCTGCCAAAGCTGCACCAGCGGTTCCAGGCGAAATTGAGTTGGAATAAATGTAAGTGGCGGCTGATTCTTTGAGATAATCAATGACTACTTGGTCGGCTACCACATAGCCGCCATCGGCTCCCAGAGCTTTGCCGAGCGTGCCAACCAAAACATCGGCCTGAGCGCCGCTGGCTTCTTCGGTTCCTCGCCCGGTGGCGCCAAAAGCGCCGATGCCATGAGCATCATCTACAATTAACAAAACGCCGTCTTCATATTTTTGATCATATTCGTCAATGACCTGGCGAATTTTGCTTAAATCCTGATACTCGCCCAGCATACTAAAAATCCCATCCGTCACTACCAGCGCCCTTTTGTGCTGGCCAAGGCCGCTTTGCAACTGAGCCGCCAGGTCTGGCGCGTCCAGATGCTTAAAAATTTTTCTCATTTCTTTGGGATGATTGGCCACTCTGATGCCGTCAATAATGCTGCGGTGATTGAGTTCGTCAGAAATCACCAAAACATCATTGTGCACCACCGTCCCCTTGCTTTGGCCGGTAATGAGCGCGAACAAAACCGCCATGTTGGCAGCAAAAGCGGACGAAAAAACCATGGCGGCTTGGCGTTGGTGGAATCGTGCCAGTGCTGCTTCTAGCTGCTGATGAACTTTAAGGGTACCGGAGATAAACCGCACCGCTCCCGGGCCGGAGCCGAATTTTTCAGAAGCTTCATGTTCGGCCTTTTTGAGGGCGGGATGAAAGCGCAATCCCAAATAATCGTTGGAATTAAAAATCCGGTACTCTTGGTTGTTGATAATCGCTTTGGGAGCCGGATCGTTGGTAAAACTCTCGATAATTTTTTCCGAGCGCTTGCTGGTTTTAGCTTCATCCAAGCGCTCCACTTCCTGTTGCAGCAGGCTGTAAAAATTGGCTTTAGGCATTGGCGGCCTCCTTTTTCAGTTTCCCTTCAGCTTGAAATTTGTCTTTCAGTTTGGCAATCATTTCAGTCGTCATTTCACCCAAACCAAACTGATGCTGCCAACCCCAATCCGCACGCGCCACCGAATCATCAATCGAGTTCGGCCAAGAATCGGCAATCTGCTGGCGATGGTCTGGTTGGTAATCTACCGCTACCGGCAGGTGCCGGTTGATTTCAGCCGCCAACTCGGCAGCGGTAAAGCTAAAAGCAGCCAAATTATAGCTGTGGCGAACTGTCAGTTTGGCCGGGTCGGCTTCCATTAGGTCAATGGTGCCTTTAACCGCGTCATCCATATACATCATCGGCAGCGTGGTTTCCGGCCCGACAAAACAGGTGTATTTGCCATGTTGGAGACCGTCGTAAAAGATGGCGACAGCGTAATCTGAAGTGCCACCACCGGGCTCGGCTTTCCAGCTAATCAGCCCGGGGTAGCGAACACTGCGGACATCAACATCATATTTCAAGTAATAATAGTGGCAAAGATTTTCGCCGGTAACTTTGGTGACACCGTACATGGTGGTTGGTTCCAAAACCGTGCGTTGCGGCGTTTGGTCCTTGGGCGTGGTTGGGCCAAAAGCAGCAATTGAACTCGGCCAAAAAACCTTAAGTTGATATTCTTTGGCCAAATCAAGCACATCCTTGAGCGAATTAACATTGATATCCCAGGTCAAATCCGGGTTTATTTCGCCTTTTGCCGATAACAAGGACACCATGTGGTAAATGGTGCCCACGTCGTGTTTTTCAATCAGAGCTTTGAGGCCTTCGTAGTTGGGCAACTCCAGCGCCTCCACCACGCCGTCAAAATCTTCGGGAAGATTGCGGTTGCCCATGGCAATGACGTTTTCGCGGCCGTATTTTGCTTGCAGTGATGGCACCAACTCCGTGCCGATTTGTCCAAACGCGCCAGTGACGAGAATTTTTTTCATTTTGCTTGCTCCCGATTTGATAATTAATAGCAGCTAATTGAAGATAGTGTACACCAAAAAATTACTTATTTCGTGGCTGCTATATAATAGTGGGGCAAATGACTGTTGAACTTACCCACCCTGTCAAGATCGCTGAGGTTGTCGAGGCCATTGCGCCTCCTGAGACCACAGAAGCCGACCATCGCCAGCCGGAAAAACCCACTCCGGAAGAACAAGAATACGCCGAGCATTTGCACACAGTCCTGGACATTCTCAACCAACACGGCGTGGCAGCGGTGCTGGTGGGCGGCCACGCGCTCAAGGCTATCCAAGGCCAACCACTTTATGCCCGCCGCGACAACGGCTCAATACCGGACTTGGATTTTATCGCTCTCGGCCCAAACGAAAAAACTATTAACGCAGCCGCCGCGGCAATTACCAAAGCCGCCAAAAATAAGAAAAATTTCCCCGAAGTCACCCTCGATCCGATTCTTTTTGAAAAAAAGTTGGGATCGCTGTTTCAGTTTTTTTCACAAATTATCAAAGATGACCAAATGTACTATCTTTTGTTCAGGAGCGTGATTCAGGAGGTACCGGCAGATATTTTTGAGATTTACTGGCGCGATTACGGCGGCTGCCGGGTGCCAACTTTTTCCGGCGAGTGGACTTACTGGCGCTATTTTTTGCGCAACGGTTGTGAAAAACCTAAAGATAGGAAAAAACTGGCAGAGTTTTTTGCCTTTCTCCAGGAACATCCTGAGGAATTGATGAGTGACGAGTCGAGGAAGCAAGTCATCGAGATGATTAGCAGCATGAGCAAAACCCATCCTTACGTGGTCCGGCTGCTGCAGTTGTATTGGCTGCTTGATTACAAATTGAACGGCAGAATCTCTGCCAGCGGCGGGTTTTTGTATGGACTGATCAGGCTTTTTCGGTGAGGAGGAGAAAAACCAATCCTCATTTCTTTATACGCCCGCTCTACCTTAAGGTATAATACACCCAAGATGATCAACTCAATTGAAACTGATCCGTCTGAACAATCAACTGCCCTTCCCTCTCTGGGCAATGCGGCCGAGCAACAACCAATTAGTGATTCACCGGAACAACCAGTCCCTGATGAGACTGAAACCCCATTGCCAAGACTACCAGAATCTTTTCAAGATATTGATAGCGCCAGCAAAGAAATAATTGAGCGCATCACATCCTCCCCAGCCGCGTTGCTTCAATTCATCTCGGCCGTGGAAAATGCCGCTTTTATTGCCAAAAACTCGGACAACTCTGAGCAACTCAAAGTTCTGAGTGCATTTTTAAAAAATCTCAACAAACAACTACGCGGTTATGACTGGAAACAACTCTCCGATCATGTGTGGGATGAGCGTGAGTTGGAAACATTTTTGCGAGCTCTCAACAAACTTGATCATTTTTCCGCAGATAAAATTGGCAAAAATCTTAAAGAAACCTCTGAATTGATCTTAAACGGCCTGATAGACAAACGCTTTAACGACCAAGATCAGCAATATTGGCACAGAGCTTTGGTCACTGTTGAAAAACTTGTCTATTTGGCTGCTGAGAATCTTGATGATTTGTCGCTTGCGGAAGCAGCGGTTGATCTTTCCACTGGTAAGTATAACAAAGTTGCGCCAGTTGGTTCTCTGCCCTGGCTAAGCTTGTTCCTCGGTACTTATACCGCTCACCCAAAAATGGAAGACCTGTATGTTATAGCTACCTACACCAATATGGCTTTGAGTTTAATGGCTGAGATCACCAGCAAACAGGAGCAATTTAACAAAAACAACCGCGCCTACGATCCTTATCTACTGCAACTTTCCTTTATTGCTTCAATTATTAAAGCTTATCCCGAGTTGGCCACTGGACCAGAAAAAGTACCAGAAATACTGGCTTTGCTTAAACATAACTTGCAGGCACAAGCGAATAATTCAGAAATTCAAGAAAGCCATAATCTCAGCGCGAACCAGATCAGAAAACAAAGTAAACAGCCAGTCCCGCCCGCACTGATGAGAGTGGCAATTGGATCAGGTTCATATTCAGAAAGATTGCAAAACATTTTTAATTACCAAAAAGGCAAGCATCTGGCTAAAACGCCTGACGGTGAAGGGCGGCTGCAGCAAAGTGCTGAAACCCCCGCATCGACTCTGTTCATGGCGCCTATAGATTGGAGCATTGTTGGTGAATTTCCTTACAAATACAGCCTGGAATTTCCTGAAGAATTGAAACCGCTTAGAAAACTGGTGCGTTCCGGCGTCTTTGTTGACATGATCCGCAAAACAGTTAATCGCGAAAAAGTAGAAAAGGAAGAAGCTACCGGCCGCCGCTGGCACATTCACTCCTTTGCCATCAGAGGATTGAGTGGCTACCTCATCGTAGATGAACAAGTAGGCATTCTCAATTCTCCTCAAGAAGTGGCTCGTTTTGCCGAAAACCTGTTGACACAAGACGAGAAAATGAACTTTAAACGCAGAGAGCTGATGGAAAGTACAGAGCTTTTGTTTACTATCCAAGACTATCCGGGAGTGCTGCTCTATCTTACCAATAGGGATTTTCAGCCAAAAACACCGCTGGAGGCACTGATTGATTATTCGCTGCCGGAAGAAATTAGAAACCGAGGTCTTGATCTACTCAAAGAGAATGCTCAATTGCGACGATTAATAGTGCGGTCATTTAAACAAGGCCTGACCGAAGCGGGAGATCTGTATTATTTGGATGATCACCCGCAAATACCCGGATTAATTGCTTCCGCCCAGCTGCGTTATCATCAGCAGGGAGGTTTTTTGATTACTTTTAATTTAGTCAACCGGCCAGATACATTTCCTGATCTGGAACAGCCACAAATCAAACTCCATCTGACCTTTCCTGCTACCATTGCCAACGTTGTTTTCCTTGAGGAAACAGCTGGACTTCCTCCGGATATAAAAATTGTTTTTGAAAAAATCGCGCTGGAACTTTTTGCCAATTCTTGCACAGGAGAAATACCTGAGGTTGACTGGTTGAAATCTGCAGACTCTGAAGGGACTTATCCTGCCCGCCAAAGACCACATCTGAAACACGTACCGCTAAAACCGGATGGTGCGCCGGGAAATTTTTCCGACGCGGCTGATGAAGCTTTTCAGGAGATGGTTCACCGGATGGGTTTGGGCCAAGCGCTCGAAAACTGGGTGCGTGAATTTGCACAAGCAAGCGGTGGACTGAGCTTAGCTGCCATCAATCAAGCGCATCACGCTGATAATCCGCACTGCAACCGCAATGTTACTTTCTCACGCGGTCACGAACCTGAGGAGTTTAGAGATATTCCTGTGGTGATTAAGGCGCCAGAAAATTTGCTCGGGATTAGCGAGTAGACTGGCTCTTAGCATATTGATGAATTAGAGAGCTGATCAAGGTTTGATAGGGCATATTTTTGGCTGCTGCTTTAGCTTTAATCCGAATCAAGTCCAGTTGCTTAATTCTAATAGTGATAGGCTTGGTAGTGTTCAGCTCCAAATAACGAGCGGCAGCTTCTTCAAGCATTTTTTTAGTTTCTTCAAATTGAGGATCCTCTTCGTATTCTCCTCTTTCAAGAGCTTCTTCCAGTAATTGCTCTTCTTGGTCTAAAATTAAATTAGCGAATGGGTCTTTTCTTTGTTTGCTCATTTGTCCTCCTTTTTTAAGTATTTCTTGGTTAAAACTCGGCTGGGATAAAGAGTTTTTAGAAAAATCTCACTTTTCTTCATATCTACTACATAGGGAACCGCATATGCGTAACCATTAATTTCGATTACATACATTCTTTGATTAGGCCGGCGGGAATTTGGGTGTTTTATATTAGCCAATAATTTTTTATCGGCAATCGAGATCAGCACATCATTAAACCCTATTCCTCGAGTTGCTCTTAACACTTGATTCTTTTCTTCGTTGAATTTAATGTTAAAAGCCATATTAAAATTCTAACATTTGTACATCTTTTGTCAATACAAAATTAAGCTAAACAAAATAACCTCTAGAAACTAACCTCATAAGTTCTTAAGATACTCGTCAATGTTTGCAATAACTGTAGTTTTTCCTTTTTAGCCGTAGGTTATAATACTCAAAGTTAAAACTCCAACTATGTCAACAGCAGAACGCTCGCCAACTCCGCGAAACTCTTCTCTCAGAGAACATGTTGCCAAACTTGAACCGTTTGTTGCCCGGCTGTCTGAAACACTGCCCTGGCTTAGACCAAATCATCTTACTGCCAGCGGCACTTTGGCTGTAACCGGAATTTCTCTGCTAACCGGCTATCTTGAGAAACAAGGCGAATTAGACTGGAAAGCCTCCCACAAGTTGGTGTTAGCGATGCTCCTGGCCAATAGCACTGATGCGCTGGATGGCATGCTGGCCAGGCATATACAAGCTAATAATCCCGAAGCTCATGATGCAAAAACCGGCCAACTTATCGACACCCTTGCCGATCGCGTCCAGGAGGCAATTAGTGCTTGGCTGGCAATGTACCGAGCCGCGCTGACTAACGACAACTTCTGGCTGGCAACAGCCACTACTACTGCCCTGACCAATCCGCTCAGCAGCTTGCTGAGAGCTAAGGTTGAATCAAGTGGAAATGTTGTACCAGAAAGTGGCACTGGCGCTCTCCAATTTCTTGGGACCCGAGTGGGAAGATCCGGGGTAGCTTTGATCCACAATCTTCCAACAATTCCTGCTGAGGCGACGTCTGTTCAAGGCTTGGTGGATGCACTGCAAACAACTGCCAACATTAACACTGTAATTGCCAGGGCCCAGGTTGCTTTTTCGGGCCACAGCGACGAAGTCAACACCGTCACTCTGGATCAGGAAGCAATTGAAAATGCCAAAGTAAGATTTAAAAATCTGGCTGCTCTCTATTTACTAACTACTACACTGACTGGAGTGTTGCTTTTTATACTCAGAAATAAACAAAGTGAAAGACGGTGATGCGCACAGTGATTCTGCAGGGCCGGAGGGAATCGAACCCCCATCAAAGGTTTTGGAGACCTCTATTCTACCGTTGAACTACGGCCCTTTAAGAGTAATATTGTAACACGCCGCTGCTACTAGACCGCAAATTCTTTCTTAGATATGCTAACTGCATGCCTGAATTATTCGACCCTCATTTAGTCAAAACTTATCGAGAAGACAAGCGCCTGCTTGAGCAAACCGAGATTCCGATTGTGACTGTTTCGGCCACTTACAAGGAGGACCTCAAGCGGATGCATGGTTTGCCGGATGATGATACCATTCCCGACGTGGTGTTTTCGCGGGCGCATTACTCGATGGCGCTGGGGGTGGCGACTCAGATTTGGGGGGACCGGCTGCGGCCGGATCGGGCCTGGATTGTGGAACCCACCAATTACGTTTCTAAAAAGAATTGGTTTTCGATTGAGTTCACCCAAGCGGTTGGCAAAACCATTGCCCGCTACTCGATTTTGAAAACCGTCAAGGATTTTATTGATAATTTTGGCAGGCAAAAGTTGCCAATTCTGAGTAGTATTACGCCGCCGCTGCTTTACTTAACGGAAAATATTCACCGGCCAATTCTCTCTTTTCATATTGCCGCCGGTAATATTTTGGCTGAACAAGGCAAAAAAGTGGTGCAAGTGATTACTGATCCGCATGTGAGAACAGAGTATGTGACTAACGCGGATAAAAGCAATCTTTGGTTTTGTACTTTTGATGAAAATACTAAGACGGAATTTTTGGAAAAGGCAGCCAAGTTAGGGATTGAAGCCGAGCCGGACAGAATTATTGTGACTGGGCCGCCGGTGGATCCGCGTGTCATCGCCGCCAAAACCAAAAAAAACCCGTGGCGCAGCGGCCCGCTCAATCTCGCCCTCACCACCGGCGGCCTCGGCACCAACAAGCAAGAAATCCTCAACCTCCTCGAGCAACTGCTGCCGGAATTAAGAAAGCGCGACCCACAACTCCGGCTGTTGGTCTACGCCGGCACCCATCGGGATATTTATGAAGAAGCGGTTTTTCTTGCCGGCAGAGCCAGAATAGCGCCCGGCAAACTGGCGGACAAAAAGGCTAGGTTTCGGGTTCTCTACCATCCGCAAATTGTCGACGCCAACGAAATGCTCATCAAGTACGGCTTTCCTTGGGCGCACGGCTTCCTTTCCAAACCTTCCGGCGACATGGCCTACGACGCGGCCGCCTCCGGCAGCTTTATCCTGTCACTGGCTGAATGGGGCGAATGGGAAGAGCGAATCAGGGTTATTTTTGAGCAAAAAGCAATTTCCAGGCAGGCGGACGTGGCCCACATTGTTTCTCAGCTGGCAGTTCTCCGCTCTTCTCAGGGGAAATCTCAGTCCTGGATCGAGCAAGCCATGCTCAACGCGCACAAACTTGATCCGCTTTTCTTGAATGGCGCCAAAGAAATTGTCAAAGTAGTGAAGCTGGCGCGAAAAGAGATGTGATTGCTTCGCGCTAATTCGCTAAAAAAATCTACTTCAGTTTTTTAGCCATCACGTGAGATTGATGAGCGCGGCAAACGTTACAGTATTTCTTGAGGGGAAAAGTACTCACGTTCTTGGTCTGTTTCATCAAGGTTTCGTTATTTTTGTTGTATTCGGTCAAGTAGTTGAACGAGCCACAAGCATCACACTTTAAACCGGCGATTTGTCTTGGTCCTTTTTTTGCTTTTGCCATATTTTCCTTATTATTTTGCTTTCGTAAACTCAAGAGGAAGTATTGTAACACAAGCTGCTCTCTTGAGCCATCTCGGGGATTCGAACCCCGGACCTACGGTTTACAAAACCGTCGCTCTAACCAACTGAGCTAAGATGGCGTTCAGAAAACAATTTTTCTGAGTGCCGGCCAGCAACACCGGCCTGCATGATCCGCCTATAAAAAATGGGTTTATTTCCCAGTTTTCCCGACGGCGGATCAAGCTCACTCGGAAAAATTGTCTTTCTTCGCGCTGATTGGTTTTTTGAGGCGGCGGCCTCAGTAATCCCAAAATCAAAAACTTCATTCCGCTATTTTATTACCATCTTCTCCATTATATGCAAGGTGCGTGCATTATAAACTACAGGAATCAATCCTGCCATATATTTATGTCATAATATGTTTTATGAAATTAACCAAAGCTACCACAAACACCAAAAAACCAAAAAAGGTATATAGTCGGAAAAACTAAAAAGAATAAAAAGAAAATAATTTTTCAGTCTAAAGATATCGGTTCTCCTCTTGATACTTTAACTCGAGAAGATATTTACGCTGATTAACTTAGAAAAGAATCGTTCTATTATCAAACTATTATCAAAGTGCCAGGTGTAGGATTCGAACCTACGTAGGCGTGAGCCAGCAGATTTACAGTCTGCCCCCGTTGGCCGCTTGGGTAACCTGGCATCTGCCCCACTGCTGAGGCAAGACACAGTATCTTTCCTGAACTAATACTGGAGCCCAGAGAGGGAATCGGACCCTCGACCTCCTTCTTACCAAGAAGGCGTTCTACCACTGAACTATCTGGGCAATTTTTAATTTAAAGAACGCGCTGCACCACAGCAACGCCCACATGCGTGAGATTTTACCATTATTCAGAGGAATTGTGCAGAACAAATACTCGAAACCAAGCCAAAATCTGCGGCAGCCTTTCTTTTGTTATCCGCCGCGCGCCATCAATCACGAACAAAGCATAAGTTCCTGCTACTGCTCCATAGACTGCTTCTGAACTTACACTAGTCTTTGTGTCAATAAATTGACTCAAAGCATCCGCCATTTGCTTGGTCACTACCAACCCGGCACCGGACATGTTTTCAGAAAAAATACCATGTTTTAGCATTATGGAAAGAACAAAATATAACATAACTCCGGAAGCAACATACTCCATTTCCGGAGCAATACTATTCCTTAAATCCACAGCGGGCTTTAGCAAATTTTCAAAAAGATCAGCAATCTTTGCTAAATCTTCCCCTATTTTCTCTTCAATCATGAATATATTTTACCATATAGGACTAGATCAGAAGCCCAAAACGCCTTTAACCGCCGGGTGTGAGAGACACCATGTTCCCGCAATTTGCAGGTGGGCAGGATGCGCCCAGCGCCACAGCGCCAAGCGACGATCCATCAGCCCTTATGTAAGGTGTTCAGGAAAATTCCTGTGCCTCTCACACGCGGTTGTTAAAGTGCTTCTTTTGTACCTAAATTATAACAAAATAGACCGCTTGATTTGTAAGAATTTGGTTATGATGGCCGCATCTTAAACCACGAATTCTCACTCTTCATACAATTTCATATTTTCTAAAGCCAGTCAATGGCCTAGGTATTTCATAATTGACCATTCTTTGCTACAATACTTTGCCTATGGTCAACCCCACTACCTACTTGCGACAAGTTGGCAGGGAGATGCAAAAAGTCTCCTGGCCTGATAAAAGTCAAACCATTGAGATGACAATTCTGGTGATCGGGGTGACTATTATTATCGGCGCTTACATTGGTGCCTTGGACTATTTTTTCCAAGAACTGATGTCTTTTGTAGTGACAAATCTGTAGAAAGAATGGCAGCAATTATGGCAGACAATAACGACAACCAACAGCTCACACCTCCTGAAATTCAGGAAGTCAAAGTTGATTCACCTAATATTATTCGTATTTCGGAAGCGGAAAATCGCAAAGCCCGCTGGTATGTGGTTCATACCTATTCCGGCCACGAAAACAAAGTAGCAGAAACTTTGAAACAGCGCGCCGAAACGCTCAATCTCACCGGCAAAATTCTGGCTGTGCTCATCCCGACTCAAGAAAAAATTCAGATTAAGCGCGGTCAGCGCAAAACTGTGAGTGAGAAAATTTTCCCCGGCTACATGCTGGTACAAATGGAATTGACCGATGATTCTTGGCTGGCTGTCCGCACTACTCAAGGCGTGACCGGCTTTGTCGGCGTTGGCAACAAACCCACCGCTCTGCCCAAACACGAGGTGGAAGCCATCAAGAAGTACATGACTCAAGCCGCGCCACAATACAAGGCTGATTACGTCGAGGGCGAAGCGGTGCGCATCACCGATGGGCCGTTCAATGACTTCCTCGGCACTGTCAATGGCATTGACGAAGAAAAAGGCCAGGTGGAAGTGCTGGTGAATATTTTCGGCCGGGAAACTCCGGTGACACTCGACTTCCTGCAAGTCAAAAAAGTTTAAATTATTACAAACCGAGATGTGTTATAATCGTTGATTCAGAAAGAGTTTATTATGGCAAAAAAAGTAGACCAAGTCCTCAAGCTCAACCTACCGGCCGGTACCGCTACTCCGGCTCCTCCGGTTGGACCGATTCTCGGCCAGGCCGGTATCAACATGATGGACTTTATCAAGCAGTATAATGACGCCACCGCCGACCGGCGCGGCGAAACTATTCCCGCGGAAATTACCGTTTACAAAGACAAATCTTTCACTTTTGAGCTGAAACTGCCGCCGGTTTCGGCCATGATTCAGCAGGCTTTGAAACTTAAATCAGGCAGTGAAAAGCCCGGACGTGATCATGTTGGCACTTTGTCTCAAGATCAAATCCGCGCCATTGCTGAGAAAAAATTGCCGGATTTGAATACCGAAAACCTGGATGCGGCCATCAAAACCGTAGCCGGTACTGCCCGCAGCATGGGTGTGCAAGTGGAGTTATAAACTATTAAGTATCGTTAGTACTTATCCTGGTGCGAGCCCTAAAAATCGCCCAACCAGGAAAAAGGAGATTATATGGGAGCCAAAAAAAACGTTGATATGTCCGCTACTACGGACGAAGTCAAGATTGTCGAAGCGGAAACGCCGGCTGAAGCTGAAAAAACCAGCAAGAAACCCGCGCCGCAAAGATCCCGCAGCAAAAAATACCGCGCTCATCGCGCTAAACTGGACAAAACCAAAAAATATAAGGTGGTCAATGCCGTGGAGTTGGTGAAGGATCTTTCCTACTCCAAGTTTGACGGCACTGTTACTGCCGCTCTGGTGGTGCGGGAGGTTGGTCAAGTTGGCTCAGTCACGCTGCCCCACAGCACCGGCAAGTCAGTGAAGGCAGTGATTGTTGATGACAAAGTCCTGGCTCAAATCGAAGCGGGCGAGGTGGCAGGCATTGACGTGCTGATCGCCGAGCCGCAGTATATGCCTAAATTGGCTAAGTTCGGTAAAGTCTTGGGTCCCAAAGGCCTGATGCCCAATCCTAAAAGCGGCACTCTCACCCCCAACCCCAAAGCCAAGAAAAAAGAGCTCGAAGCCGGCACTACGGTGCTGAAAACCAACAAAAAAGAGCCGGTTCTGCATGTGTCTGTTGGTAAAGTTTCCATGGACACGGATAAATTGGCGGAAAATATCGAGGCCTTAATCAGTGCGGTTGGTCCAAAACTGGTGAAACTGACTTTATCGGCTTCCATGAGCCCCGGCGTACGGGTGGAGATTTAGATAAACTCCATTAGTAAAGTGGGGTTTTTCTACGCTTGATGCAAGAAACAGTGGGTATATTTACTTTAATACCAGCTGTTGCTATACTCTAAGTTAGTCCAGTTAGCTAACTTGGAGACAGCAATATGAAAATAATTAATATGCACCAGGCAAAAACTCAACTTTCTAAATTAGTCAACGAGGCACTAGATGGAGAGGAAGTTATTATTGCTAAGTCCGGAAAACCAGTTGTCAAATTAGTTCCTTATAAATTTGCCGAGTCGCGAAAACCCGGTCAGTTCAAAGGCAAAATCAATATTCCAGATAACTTCAACGAACTATCCCCTGAGATTCTCAAGCTCTTTTATGGAGATTTAGCGGATTTAGAATGAAAAAATACTTGCTTGATACTCAGGTCTTTCTCTGGTGGCATACAGACGATAAGCGTCTTAGCACTTCTATTCGAAGTATTATTCAAAATCCCGAAAATTTAGTTATTGTCAGCGTCGTCTCTGCCTGGGAAATTTGCATCAAGTTAAACTCTCATCAACAATTCAAGTTAGATGTAAATCCAAGAGATTTATTTTCTGATGCATTCGAAATATTAAACATCAAGTTAAATCACACTCTGGCACTACAAAATTTACCCAACATTCATCGTGATCCCTTTGATAGATTACTCATTTGCCAAGCCCAAACAGAAAAACTGCAGTTGATTACCAATGACCACAAAATATTGAAATACAAGCAGGTAGATTTAATCAGTGCAAGCGATTAACGACGTTCTGCAACTTCGTTTACTATTTTCCTCACAAATTCTTTGAGTTCGAGTGCTTCTTGTTGATCTTCACCGCACCGGCGCACGGTCACGGTACCGGCCTCCTCTTCTTGACCACCTACTACCAGCAAGTAAGGCACTTTTTCCATTTCTCCCTGGCGAATTTTGGCGCCCAGTCGTTCAGAGCGGTCATCCAGTTCCGCCCGCACATCCGCTTCTTTCAATGCCGCCAGAACTTTTTGGCCATAATCATTGAACTTGTCTGAAACCGGCAGAATTTTTGCCTGCACCGGAGAGAGCCAAAGTGGAAAACGGCCGGCATAGTGTTCAATAATGATAGAAAGAAAGCGCTCAATTGAACCCATAATGGCAGCGTGGATCATCACAATCCGCTCTTTTTCTCCGTCCTCATTAATACAATTTAGATCAAAGCTTTCGGGCATATTCATATCAAGCTGAATAGTGGCAACTTGCCACTCGCGACCCAATGAATCATGAGCCATAAAATCAAGCTTGGGTCCGTAAAAAGCGGCCTCACCCAACTGCTCAATTGCGCTAGCTCCTTGTTCCGCCACCATTGCCCTGAGTTCATTTTCAGATTTTTCCCACAAATCTCTTGAGCCCAGGTATTTTTCCGGCTGCTCAGGATCAGAAAGTGAGAGGCGGAGTTCAACTTCAAAGCCAACCGCTGAATAAAACTTTTCGACAATCTCCCAAATTTTCAGCATTTCTTCTTTAACCTGTGATTGGCGACAAAAAACATGAGCATCGTCTTGAGTAATGCAGCGGACCCGAGCAAGGCCATTCAGTTCTCCCGATTGTTCATCACGGTAAACCATAGTGGTGTTGGCGTAGCGCTGCGGCATTTCGCGGTAGCTATGCATTTTTCTGTCAAAAATTTGCGTGTGATGCGGACAGTTCATGGGTTTCATGGCAAACTCATGTCCTTCGCGGGTGGTAATGCGAAACAATTCATTGGTAAACTTGTCCCAATGGCCGCTGGTTTCGTACAAATCTTTCTTGGTGATATGGGGAATTTCTACTTTTTCGTAGCCTTTTTGTCTGCGCAATTCCCAAACAAAATCGTTGAGAATCTCACGCAGCAAAGTGCCTCGAGGCGTCCATAAAGGCAAACCCGAACCAACTTTTTCGGAAAATGTAAATAGATCGAGTTCTCTGCCAAGTTTTTTGTGGTCCCGCTTCTTGGCTTCTTCGATCATGGCCAAGTGAGCAGCCAACTCCTCCTGGCTGAAAAAGGCCGTGCCGTAAATGCGGGTGAGCATGGGATTTTTTTCACTGCCGCGCCAGTAAGCGCCGGCTACGGCAAGTAAAGCAAAATGCTGAAGCTGCTCGGCGGGGTTGTCGATGTGGCCACCGCGGCAGAGGTCGGTAAAATCACCGGAACGGTACAAAGAAATTTGCTGGCCTTCTTCAGCCAACTCTGCAATCAACTCTGCCTTGTAGGGGTTGCCGGCAAACTGGGCCAAAGCCTCCTCGGTAGAAACTTCTTGCCGCTTAAAATCGTGCCAGCCACCGACCAGCTCACGCATTTTAGCCTCAACAGCAGGCAGCTCGCTCTCAGAAAAAGGCTCAGCAAAATCAAAATCGTAGTAAAAACCATCATCGGTGGCAGGGCCAATGGTGAGTTTGGTGTCTGGGCGCAACTCCAATACGGCGGCGGCTAGCAAATGGGCAGCCGAATGGCGCAAATTTTCCAATTTTTCCAATTCTAAGTTATTTTTTCCGGGCATAAATCCTTTCGTTTGGTCTGTTGCGGCGGCAATACTCCTCCAAGGAAGCAGACTCATCCCACCGCAGCAAAATCTTTTTCTATTGTAGCACTGTTTCTGGCCTTGCTTGGCCTTGCTTGTGGCCTTGTTTCTGACTCCGCTGGCCGCGGTTAGAAAAACAAAAAATCTCCCCGGTTAGAGAGGAGAAGTTCGTGCCACCACTACCCCGCCCTAACCAGGGATAATAGTCGTGGTAGTAGTAGCTTGGACAAACGCTGGCCGCAAATTTTAACCCTCTTCTTTCGTTTCTGCTTCTTCCTGTCTCATCGGACCAACCTTTTTAACACTCAGGCTGCCGGTGACCGGATCCAGCCACACCAAGGAGCGGTGGATTTTCAGTGTATTCGCCAGCGCTTCCAGGCTTTTTTTGGAATATGGCAAAGCTAAATCGTCTGCTCGCATCTGTCCTTTCTGTATTTTCATACTTGATATTCCTTGCATTGAGGTTGCTTAAACACTGGTGCTCAACCAAGCGTTCAACCAACGCCAATGCCTAATAAAATCAAAAAAGCCTCCGGTTCGGAGGCTGTGTTTTAAGTGCTGTCTTTTTTTATTCACTCAAGTCACAACCTCCGGACACGCAGGTTTGGATGTTCTTGATAGTGAGGAAAGACATGCACTTACTCATGTGTTGATTGAATATAGAACAAACGCGACTAATTTGCAATAAGGAATATTTGGTTTCCTTGACGCTTATCAAGTAACATGTTACTATAGATATAATTATGCTAACCCACAGAACCAATTTGCTACTATCTGAAGACGACAATCGACTACTCACTCAACTTGCCCATCAACAAGGAGTAACTAAAGGCAAGCTCATTCGCGCTGCTATCGCCAAGGTTTATCGGAAGGCCAAACTTGAACAAGCTCAAGCTGAACGAACTAAATTAATGCAAAAAATCCAACAAAATTGGTCTTTGATCCAAAAATCAAATCAGCAACTGGATTATCAAGAATTGAGAGACTATGGCCGGTCAGCATAAAGCCAACTCTGCCTACGTGGTTGATTCATTCGTGGTAGCCAGCGTGCTTTTGCCAGACGAACGCAAACTATCGGCTAGTACTCGTGGACCAGAGCTAATCAAACTTCTAGAAAATCCTGCCATAAATTTTCTGGCTCCAAAACTACTTATTTTTGAAGTTGGCAACATTTTACGAACCTGTGTTTTGCGCGGCAGACTTGATCAGCGAGGAGCAAAAACAATCTTCCAAACTTTTATGTCATTCCCTATTAACTATCTTTCACCCAACTACGAACAGACGTTGCGTTTTTCTCTGGAACACAACTGCAGCTACTACGATTCCAGTTATGCTCAATTAGCCCTTGAACAAAAAGCCAAATTATTAACTCTCGATCGTAATCTCAGACAGCTTTATCAAAAAGCAGCTTTGACCTTTTGATTAGTCTGTGAAACTTGTTCTTTCCCCGACTTGTGTTATAATTTCCCCTGTTGTCCAAAGACAGCGTGCAGTCCGCCATAAACAGACAGAAGCAGACAGAAGCCACGCCGAGGAGAAACCAAGCCTTTTGCAGTGCAAAAATTAGGCGTCTTTGTTCAACACAGTACCAAGCTGTGTTTTTTGTTTTTACTCAACTAAATTCAGAAACCCGGCCTCAAAAAAACAGGAAAAATATGCCAAACAAGAAAAACCTCGAGCAAGTCGCCATTATCAAAGACAAACTCGCCAAGACCAAATCAGCGGTGGTGGTTGATTACTCCAGTACCAGTGTTAATGACCAGGTGAAGCTGCGCAACGAGCTGAAAGAGGCCGGCGGCGAAATGTTTGTGACCAAAAATACCCTAATTGATATCGCCCTTGGCAAGGGCAAGTTCGCGGAGTCCTTGACTGGGATGAACGCGCTCATTTTTTCTTACGAAGATGCTGTGACTGCCCTGAAAAAGCTCTTTGAATTTCATAAAGACAACGAAAAACTCACCATCAAACAGGGTTTTGTAGATGACAAAGTCCTCTCCCCCGAGGAAGTTGAGGCTCTGAGCAAGCTGCCAAGCAAGACAGAGCTGATCGCTATGTTGATGGCCCGCATTCAGAGTCCGGCTCAGGGTTTAGTCAATGTTTTGCAGGCTTCGCAGCGCAATTTGGTCTATGCTCTCCAGGCTATTGCAGACAGGAAAGAGGCTTAAATCGCTATTAGGAAAGTATTAAGAAAGGAACAATTATGGCAGATGCAAAAAATGTTCAAAAAATCGTCGATGCCGTCAAGGAACTTTCCCTTATGGAAGTTTCTGAACTGGTGAAAGCTCTTGAAGAAGAGTTCGGCGTAACCGCGGCAGCCCCAATGATGGCTGCTCCAGTAGCAGGTGGCGCGGCCGAGGCCGGTGCAGTCGAGGAAAAGGACGAGTTCGACGTCATCCTCAAGGACGCCGGGTCTAACAAGATCGGCGCGATTAAAGCTGTCCGCCAGCTCAAACCAGAACTTGGTCTGGGTGATGCGAAAGCTTTCGTTGAAGAAGCGCCCAAAACCGTTTTGGAAGGCGCCAAGAAAGAAGACGCTGAAGCAGCCAAAAAAGCCCTTGAAGAGGCTGGTTGTGTCGTTGAGCTTAAATAAGCTAACAGATACGAAAAACGGGAAGCCCCGCTGTTACAGGCGGGGTTTTTTGTGACTTCTTGCTAAACAATGCCTGTCTGGCCTTTTTTTAGGGGCCTGGCGGTTTGGAGAGAAACCGAAACCGAGCGATTTTTGTTCTGACTTGAGGGAAATAAAGTTCTTATTCACACTGAAAAAATATAGGTCGTTGATGGAAAAACTATGGGTTGTTGATGTGGAAAACTCAGTTTTCTCAAGCGCCGGAATTGGTATGCCACCAGGGTTCTACCAGGCTAAAATTTGCCCTTTTACCAAGCTTTTACCTATTGACCCATTTCAGTCTACTCTGCTACTTTAAATACAACTTACACGGAGTTTGACCCATTTTAAAAATATCAATAAAAATATTAGAAATTGCCTTGATACCAAGGTAAATTAAGAAAGGATTCATGAGCGAACCTGCTATGACCACCATCAGCAATATTGACCCTAATGGGCAAGTTGCGGAAGATAAAAGGACTGGCCGAGCTGACGACGCCAGTAGGCTCGATATCAATAATCTGCCTGACCTGCTGACAGTCCGCGAAGTAGCAGATTTGCTCAGAGTTTCCCCCCTGACGATTAAGCGGTGGGGCAAGAGAGGCAAGCTGCCTGCGATCCGGATTAACTCTCGGGGTGACCGGCGCTACAAAAAAGAGTCCGTTCTCTGGTTGTTGGGCATTACACCAGGAGATGAGTAGAGTTGATTTTGCCCCAGGCTGAAAGCCTGGGGCATTTTTCATTTCCTCCCCCGCCTTTGCTTCACCAGCACCTGTTTAAAAGTTAAAAACATAAACGGAATCAGCTGCAGCTGCCGCTTGAGCCGCCAGGGCTGCTGAAATAGTCTAAACAGCCACTCTAAGCCGAGTCGCCTCATCCAGCCGGGTGCCCGGCGGAACTTGCCGAGGATGACATCGAAAGCGCCGCCCACCACTTGCACCAGCAGCACTCCCGATTTTTCTAGCAGTTCCCGGTGCTCTACCACCCATTTTTCCTGATGCGGCGCGCCAAAAGCCACAAAAACAATACTCGGCCGCAGGTTTTTGATCAAAGCCACTACCGCTTTTTCCTCTGCCTCCAGAGGTTGCCTGACATCTTGGTAAGCTTGATGCCACTCAACCGGCCAGCCACCAATATCCAATTTCCCTGAAACCTCCCGGCCCTGATAGCCACGGCCGCCCAAAATCAGCGCCGGCAATTTTTGCTCCCGCGCGATTTTGAGCAAATCTTCAGCTAAATCAATGCCGGCAATTCGCTCCTCCAGCGCCTTTTGAGCCAGAAAAAGAGCCTTCATTTTGGCCGCCAAAACCAAACCAAAGCCATCGGGGACCAAAATATCGGCAAAACCCAAAGATGAAGCAAATGTCTTGTCCCTGCGCGCGAGCATAATTTGCTCGGGATTTGGCGTAAAAATCACCAGCAGCCCATTTTGCTGCCGCAAGTGATTTTGCAAAATTTTTAGCAGTTCCAATCTGCTTTTGCTAAAAATGGCTAAATCGAATATTTTCACTGTCTTATCAATCATTTTCTCTCTTATTACCTCACTGTTACAAACCAGGCATTTTTGAAGAAAAACCAAAGCAATAGCCTGGTAAAATCATTTTTGTCCAAATTTCTGAGCTAACTGGACCGCCACTATTTTATCATTGTACACTGTTTTCTTTTGCTTTTCCTAAAAGCAATTTTCTTCGGTTTTTGTGCGGTAAAAAATTCGTTTTCCGGCCAAAGCCCAACATTGTCCGAAGGCAATTGAGACTATTTTTTTCTTAAAAATTGCTATTTTCGCAGTTTATTATTCATTTTTTGCCCTTTTTGAACACTATATTTCTTGAGTATTTGTTGATTTTTGCTCTATTTTTTCTCAACACCTTTCAACTCGCTGAAAATCATACTCGGATGCACTTTTTGGCGTCTTCCACTATAATGAAAGTCCATGAAATCAGTAACTGAACTGAGGTCGCAACACCCGCGTTTTTTCTACAAAAAGTATGAGTGGCATTGGGATGCCAACACCCTCACCCTCCAATGGCATTTCTTCATTGAGCCGGGCTTTGATTTCCATCCCTCAATGCATTTTCCCAATGTCTCCGAACAGCAGTTCCGGCAAATCAGTGAAGTCGAGCTAAATCTGCATGCCTTTTCCCTTGGCCTGGCAGAGATGTTGAGTTATTGGAAGCTGACCGCTGCCCCCGAAATTATCATCGAGGCCCAGCCGCTAACTCCAGAACAAACTTCCTGGTGGCACCAACTGCTGATTCAAGGCATGGGTGAGTACTTTTACATCAACCAAATTGAGTTCACCGCGCCTGATTTCGTCTCCATCCGGACTGCTCTCCCTGAAACACCTGAGCCAACCGCGTCTCAACTCAACCTGCCAGAACCTGCCAACCCCAGAATCCTGATTCCCCTCGGCGGAGGCAAAGACTCGGCCGTGACGCTGGAGCTGTTCAGGCAAAATCTCGATCCTGCCAACTTAAGCTGCTTGTTGATCAACCCCACTCAAGCTGCCCGAGATATTGCCGCTGCCAGCCAACTCAAAACCATCACCGTTACCAGAGAACTGGATCCGCTCCTACTCTCACTTAACTCCCAGGGCTACCTCAATGGACATGTGCCGATCTCTGCCCTCTTCGCCTTCACTAGCCTGCTGGCGGCCAGACTGCACGACTACCACTTTATTCCGGTCTCAAACGAGCGCAGTTCCAACGAGGGCAACGTCGAATATCTCGGCAAGGAAATCAACCACCAGTACTCCAAAACTTTTGCTTTCGAAAAAGCTTTCAGCGCCTATATCAGCCAGTTCTACCCTGCCAACTCGCCTCGCTACTTTTCTTACATGAGGCCGCTTTTTGAGCTACAGATAGCCAAAATTTTCTCAACCATGAAAACCTACCACCCCATTTTCAGGAGCTGCAACGTTGGCCAAAAAACCAACAGTTGGTGTGGTCAGTGCTCAAAATGCCTCTTTGCTTTTATAATTCTTTATCCATTTGTAAACCTTTCTGAACTCACCGGGTATTTTGGTGAGAACTTGTTAGATAAACCCGAGCTGCTGACCATCGCCCTCGAGCTAGTAGGCGCCAGTGAACACAAACCTTTCGACTGCGTGGGCACCCACGAAGAATCTCTGGCCGCTTTCCACCTTTGCTGGCAAAAATGGCAGCAGACACAACCGGATTCTAGCCAACAATTATTGCAACAAGTGTACAAACAAGTTCTTTCCCAAGAAGCAAATTTAGACGAACGTGCTCAAACAATCCTTCAAGCCTGGAATAACGAGCATCTCATCCCTTCTCAAACCTGGGAAAACTGGCTGAAAGCAGCGAAATAGGCGAAGTAAAGGAAGCAACTCAATGAAAAACCCGCTAGCAAAACTGGAAAACAGGCAAATTTATATCTTCGGCCTCGGTTTGGAAGGTTTTTCCACCTACAATTATCTCCGGAAAATTTTTCCTGAAAAAAAACTCATCCTCATCGACGACAAACCACCTCAAGACCTGGATCAACACTGGCAACAGGCCGCTAGCAACCCGTATACCACCATTACTACTGCCGACACTTTTCTCGATACCATCACCAATTACGAGATCGGCAGCGGCGTAATGTTTAAGACGCCGGGCATCCCCATCACTCATCCGCTGATCAAAAAAGCCGAACAAAAAAACCTTGATTTCAACTCCAACACCAACCTTTTCCTGCAAATTGTCCGAGAACATCAGACTATCATTGGCGTGACCGGCACTAAAGGCAAAAGCACTACCAGCGCTTTGATTAATCACGTGCTAACCAAGGCTGGCTGCAAAACCGTCCTGGCGGGCAACATCGGCCAGGCGCCGCTTGATCTGCTCCACCAGGAAATCAGGGCCGACTACTACGTGCTGGAGCTTTCTTCGCACCAGCTGCTTAATCTTCGCAGTAGTCCTCATTTTGCCGTCATTCTTAATATCACTCCTGAGCATCTCGACTACTATCCTGATTTTGCCAGTTACACCGCCGCCAAAGCCAGAATTGTCCAGTTTCAGCATAAAGATGATTTTGTGGTTTATAACCCGCTTTTTGAGCTGCCGCGGCAGATTGCCGATGACAGCAAAGCTAAAAAGCTGCCTTTTGGTAAAAAAACCGCCAACCAAGCTGACCACCCCGACCCGCTGGCCTACATTCAGGACAATGCCATCTATTATCAGCAAGAAAAAATCGCCGATATCAGCGAGCTGCCTCTTAAAGGCGAGCACAACCTGCTCAACAGCCTGCCGGCGGTGGTGATCGCCAAACAGCTCGGGGCGGAAACAGCTGCAATTCGCGCAGGACTGCAAAGTTTTCAGCCGCTGGCTCACCGCCTGGAGGAGGTGGCGGAAGTTAAAGGCGTGACTTTTGTTAATGACTCGCTTTCCACCACGCCTGAAGCTGCTATTGCCGCCATCAACAGCTATGAGGGCCGGCCAATGGCTTTGATTGCCGGCGGCCACGAGCGCCAACAAGACTTTTCCGCTTTGGCTCACACTATTGATGAAAGCGATGTCCGGATGCTGCTTTACTTCAACCCCACCGGTTCCAGACTAGCCAATGAGATAAAAAATCCCAATCTTATCAAGGAAGAGGTTTTGTCGATGGAGGAAGCGGTGAGCGCGGCCGCCGAATTTGCCAGAAATGGCTGGGTGGTCTTGCTTAGTCCGGCCAGCGCCAGTTTTGGCACTTTCAAAAACTACGAAGACAGAGGCAATCAGTTTACTGCAGCGGTGAGGGCGCTTGTTAAAAAGTAGTTACAATATATTGACTTCAAACTACTTTGTTGCTACTATGGGAACACTATGAATAAAGTACAGCTGACACTAACCAATGAAGAAACCGCTATTCTGTCTAGCTACGGACGACAATTTGGCTATTCTTTACCCAAGACCATCAAATTTATTATCAGCAAAACAGCAGAGTCCTATCTTAAAGAACAAGCTGCCTCCGTAGACAAAACAAACCTTAACTCTGATACCCCAAACTTTCCTTAAACAAATCCAGGTGCTCCAGCGCTATGCTCGTCCCCTTGATCACCACCTGCTCGGGATTATCCACAACCGAAACCGGAATGCCCATTTTTTCGACAAAATACTGACTGACGCCGTCAATATTGGCCAGGCCGCCAGCAAGCAGCAAGCCTTTATCGATCACGTCCACCGTTAGTTCCGGCGGAATAGTGGACAACAGTTGGCGCAGCACTTTTTCATACTTTTCGAGCAACTTAAGCAACTCAGGCGCCACATCGGCAGCGGTAACACTGATTTCCTTGGGACTGCCGTCATGAGCGCTCTTCCCCGTTACCAACATCTTTCTTTCCTTCAATCCGTAGGCAGAAACTACCCGGCGCTTCATTTCTTCCGCAGTTTGCAGGCTAATATCCAGGGCGAACTCTTTTTTCATTAAATACTGCAATCTTTTGCTGAGAAAATTGCCAGCGTAATGTGTGCTTTCGTAATGCACCATGCTGCCAAGCGAAATCACCGCCCCCTCAACTACATCAGCACCCAAGTGAAGAATAAAGCAGCCGGAAGCATCGGCAATTGGCACATCGGCGCCAATACTGGCCGCCAGCGGGCTGGAAATAGTGTAAACTTCCCGCGCGCCCAGGTTGTACATCAGCCGCGTGACGGCCTGCAAATCCGCCTCACTGCTCTTGGCGGGCACACTGCACATATAAACCGGACTAATCAAGTTGGTGGAGCTTAAAACTTTCTGCAAAAATACCCGCAGCAGCGCTCTGGTAGTTTCCAAATCATAAATTTTCCCATCCTGAATAGGCTGCTCCACCACCACATTTTTACTGACTCGGCCGCGCATTTCTGCCGCCTCCGACCCGACCGCTAAAATCCTTTTGGTTTTGGCATCAAAAGCAATCAGCGCCGGCTCATCAATGGCAAAACCGGACCGGTCTGTCCAAATTCTCACCTGGCTAGAACCCAAATCAATCCCGACAAAACGCACGATTTGGGAAATAAAAGGTATCTTCATCACCCCTAATATAGCATGCTATACTAAACCTATGAAATCTTGGTTCAAGCCGCGCGTAGTGTATGCCGTTCTTTCATTATTGGTAGTCATCGTCGGCACTTTTTTGGCGATTCACTATGCCAAAGGCGGCTACCGCGTCACTGATCAAGGTTTTGTCAATGGCACCGGCTTGCTGGCCGCGAATTCTTTCCCCACCGGCGCTGAAGTTTATATTGATGGCAAGCTCATCACAGCTACTGACGATACTCTTTATCTGGTTCCGGGTGAGTATTTGGTAGAAATCAAGCGCGATGGCTACAACACCTGGCAAAAAATGATGTTAGTTGAGCAAGAATTAGTAGCCCAAACCAATGCCAAACTTTTTCCCGTTGCCCCCAGTTTAACTACCCTCACTTTTACCGGCGTGGAAAATATTACCCCTTCACCGGATGGACAAAAGCTGATTTTTTACACCGCTTCAGCTTCAGCCCAAAGAAAAAACGGACTTTACTTGTTTGAACTCAACAGTTCGCCACTCTCTTTCTCACAAGGCCCCAGACAAATTAGTAATGATTCGGAAGATTTTGAGCTCTCAACGGCCGAGTTTATTTGGTCTCCTGACAGTAGTGAGGTGATGGTGCTGAGCAATGACAGGCAAGTGATTCTGCCCATCGGCCGCCAAAGCGACCTCGATACTCTGCCGGATGTGGTTTTCCAGCGCCAGCAAATTCTGTCTGAATGGGAACAGGAAATGTACATCAGAGAAAGGCAGTTTTTG
This sequence comes from uncultured Pseudomonadales bacterium, assembly GCA_964633875.1. Lineage (GTDB taxonomy): Bacteria > Patescibacteriota > Microgenomatia > UBA1400 > PJMF01 > UBA1370. The sequence goes on along the minus strand of CAZWKL010000002.1, from coordinate 41,524 downwards.
GCTCAGTTTCCGCCGGAAATTATTAGTATCGCCACTGCCAGCGCCAAAAATGTTTATATTTCTCCGGACAAAAAACGGCTGCTTTACACTGCTACCGAGGAGCTGACGCTGGCGGACGAACTGGTGCCAGCTCTGCCGGCCACCAACACTCAGCCAGAAGAAAGAGCTCTTGTTCCAGGCGGGATTTATATTTATGACCGTGAGGAAGATAAGAATTTTAGAGTAGGAGAAGAGGCCAGCGCCGAAGCGGAAATCAATACCAAATACCTGCTGGCCACCGACTTGCATGACCCCCGGTCTCCTCTGCTGACCGCCTCCGCCAGCGCTTTCACTTCTTTACAGGCCACTGCTGCCGCGGTCACAGCCAGGAATTTTAAGGTTTATCACACCCCGCTTTTTACCAACACTTTCCAGTGGTATCCTGACTCGCTGCACCTGCTGTTTGTGGAAGATGGCGGGGTGAACATCATGGGTTACGACGCCACCAACAAGACCACTCTCTACTCTGGCCCATTTGAACATTCCTTTATTTATCCCTGGCCTGACGGCAATAGATTGTTGATCAAAACTTCGTTTAGTCCGGACACGCCGGCTAATCTTTATGCAATTGAGTTGAAGTAGTGGCTAGTGGCCTTTTTTACCAGCCGCATCTGCGTGCTGCTGAGCCGGCCAAGCTTTTTTTCCAACCTGTTAATGTCAATTGTTTGCAGATACCAAGCTAGTAAAAGTGAGTCCTGTTCCAGCGCCGGATTAACTCGAATGAGAATCTCTGTTTCTGGCTGATAAATTTTCGTCTGAGTGGTGAAAGGAGCGATCAAAACGAAGCGCTGATCCATGTGGTTGGCGGCCATTACCACTGCCGGCCGGTATCTTTTGAACTCAGCTCCATAACCTGGATGAAACCTGACCAGATAAATATCTCCTGGTTGAGGACGAGCGCTGTCAAACATTGCCGGCATCCCTCTCTTCCAGATATTGGAGCATCTCATCCAGACTTGACTGCTCATCAGCAATTAAATCTCTTAATACCGCTCTGTCGGCAAATCTAAGTTGCTGGTTGATGGCCTCGACAGCCAACTGAGTCAGCAACCGGCTGCGGTCAATGCCGGGAAATAGCTCGTCAAGCTGCTCCACCACTTCGGCCGGCATTTTCAATTGCACCCTTCTGTTGGCTTTACCGTTACCAAATTGAAGACTAGCAGCCAAATCTTGAAAATACCGTAGCTTTTTGGTGTTCATATAGTTGAAATTGTACACACGGTTGTGTGTTTTTACAATTACCTCTCCCAACCCCTACGCTATTGAAATCAATCCTGGTACAATATCCCTGCTGGAAAAGACGCTGCCAAAGCTAGCAGCCAGCCACCGGAGATTAGCTCAGATGGTAGAGTGCACCGTTCGGGACGGTGAGGCCGGCGGTTCAAGTCCGCCATCTCCGACAAAAAACAGCAAGCTTGAGGGGTTTGATTCAATATTATGTCAATCATAGAACAAGGACCGGATACACCCAATCAATTCCTCCCAACCGAAGAACCGGAGCTTTCCAAGCGTGTCCGAAATTACGTTCAAGCCTGGAGCGAAACAGCTCAAGCAATAATTGCTCATTTTGAAAACTTGGGAAACTTGCCGACGGAAGAAATGGCGCTGCTCAAAACTCTTTTGGAACTTAAATCCCCCAAAGAGCAGCTTTTTCAGCTGCCAGCAGCAATTACTGCTCAAATTAGGAACCATCACCAATTTCAAACCAAGCTTATTAAAATTTTGAGTCAAGTGAGTAATGATTTGAAAGCGAAAGACGTCTTGTTTGAATTTTCAGAAGTTGAGAAGCAAACTATGCGCTCAATTGAGTTTCGGCTTCGCAGGCTTTTGGGACTGAAAATAGACCATCAACAAACCTGAGGTTTTTGGAAAAAAACAGTTATAATAAGCGGATATCAGCTTAGTCCCTGTAGTTCAATGGATAGAACGGGCGCCTCCTAAGCGCTAAATCCAGGTTCGATTCCTGGTGGGGACACAGCGATAATAGTTGAGCCTCCCATTCTCCACTTCCTGCAATGTTTCCGGTTTATTCTCTGTACACACTACGAGTTTGTTAACTATTGGTAATGACTAACAACTACTGGTCAATACCTTGCAGCTTCTTCAGCTCCGACTCGGCGTAGACAATGGCTTCAAGCGCCGTATGGTAGTCAAAAAGTTCATCGTTTTCAAAAATGATTTTGATTTCGCGCTCGGCGTCATCGCCATTTGCAGAAGCATGAATCAAGTTCATCTGCTGGCTCATACCATAATCACCCCGGATGGAACCGGCCTCCGCCTCGCGCCCCAAAGTAGTCCCAATCAGCTTGCGAACCACCGGCACGGCGTCAATGCCTTCCCAAACCATGGCTATAATCGGCATCGAGCCCATAAAACTCTTGAGGTCGGTAAAAAAACTCTTATCCTTGTGCTCAATGTACCAGTCCGAGAGCTGCTCATCGTCCATAATCAGCATTTTGATGCCCACTAACTTGAGGCCCTTCTGCTCAAAACGGGAAATAATATCACCAATCAGGCCGCGCTGGAGGCCGTCAGGCTTGACCAAAACCGCGGTGCGAGCTGTTTTTTCCATAATGTCCTTTCTTAATTTTTCTAATTTTTTACTATTCTACAAATTTTTTGAAAACTTTTTCTTGATCTTCTTGGCTAAACGGCCCAATCACTGCCAACCGCATTTCCCGCTCTTTAATTAGCCGGCGGGCAATTTTTTGCACTGCCTCCAGCTCAACCGCTCGAATTTTCTCGAGCACTTCTTGAGGAGTTTCAATCTTATCATTAAGCACCTGCCGCAAACCAAAGTACTGCGCCACACTCCGGCTGTCTTCGAATCCCAGCGTCATGCTGCCAACAATGTACTCTTTGGCGGCGGCCAGTTCAGCCGCGGTAACCGGCTTTTCGCCGCCCACCAGCGCAGCAAACTCGGCTTTAATTACTTTCAGCGCCTCCTCGATTCTGCCAGGATCAACTCCTGCCGAGGCGCCGAAAATGCCGGTGTCATGGTAGTGGTCGTTGTCCGAACGCACATAGTAGCAAAGGCCGCGCTTTTCGCGGACTTCGGTAAACAGGCGCGAACTCATGTTGCCACCCATAATGACGTTGAGGAGGGTGAGGGCGTAGCGGTCCTTGTCACGCCGGTGGATGCCGGGCCAGCCAAGGACTAGGTGGGCTTGCTCGGTGCGGCGCTCTTCGACTGTGAGGGTGTGGGGTGAGATTGGGTTGCTTGAAGAAACCCAGCGCTTAATGCTGACTTTGTCCCGGGGACGAACACCATCAGGTTCTTTGGCGAACTTGGCTTGGGCCAATTCGAGGGTGGCGGTGGCTTGAACGGTTTCGGCGTTGCCCGCTATGACCAACACCGTGTTGCCCAGACCATACCAGTGGCGCAAGAAACTGGTGAAATCGGCACGATTCAGGCTTTCTACCGTCTTTTTAGAACCAATAATGTCGTGACTCAAGCCGGAACCGCGGAAAAACATCCGGTCGAAAAGCTGCCCGACAAAGCTCATCGGGTTGTCGTGGTACATGTTGATTTCTTCGACGATTACTCCCCGCTCGCGATCGATATCTTCTTGGCGTAGTTGCGGCTGGAGCAGCATGTCGGAGACGACGTCGAGCGCCAGCTCGACGTGTTTGGCGGCCGACTTGACATAATAGCCGGTGTATTCTTTGCTGGTGAAGGCGTTAAAATCGGCGCCAATGGCATCAATCGCGGCCGCCAACACCTTAGCATCGGGATAATTGGCCGTACCTTTGAAAACCAGGTGCTCAAAAAAGTGGGCAATCCCCTCCTCTTTGGGCTTTTCGTAGCGTGAACCGGTATTAACCAGCGCCAGCGTGGTCACCGACTGGACACCTGGCATAGGAATGGTGATGATCCGCAAGCCATTGCTGAGTTTTTTAATAGAATGATCAAACATTGGAAGCCTAGTATATCACAAGCAACGCCCGAAATTTCGCCCTCTACATCCTGTCCACGGTTTCAATCCCCAAAATATCCAAACCAGCAGCAATCACCCGCGCCGTAGCCAGAGTTAGCAGCAAGCGCAAGTGCGCGGCCGGGGTGGTTTCAGCCAAATCCGCCAAAGCATCAGCGGCTTCGTTGACAACGTGATGATCACTGTAGAAAGTATTAAAGGTGCGAGCCAGCTCGTAGAGATAATTAGCCAAGTGATGGGGGCTGTACTCAATCATACTATGCTCTAAGGTTTCGTAATATGAGCTAAGGTTTCGTAATAGCTCTTTCTCAGTCGGTGATAAAGTGATTTTTTGCTGTATCAAAAGGTTAAGCAAGATATCAATCTGTTTAGTAATATAACTTTCTATACTAACAGCATCGGTCTGCCATTTTTCCGCGGCTTTGGCAAAAATGCTGCCGCAACGCACGTGGGTATACTGCAGATAAGGACCGGAGTTGCCCTTGACGTTGACAATCTCATCCCAATCAAAAACCAGATTGAGATGAGGGCTGCGCTTGAGATCGTTCCATTTCAAAGCGCCAACAGCGATTTTCCACTTGGTTTCCTCCGTCAACTCCTGGCTGGAAATGGCGTTTACTCGCCGGTAGGCTTCATCCAAAACGTCTTTGAGCCAAACAACATTGCCCTTGCGGGTAGACATTTTGCCCTCTTTGAAGCGAATCATACCGTGGCCAATATGCACCCGCTGACCGGGCTGGTACCAGCCAAGCAGCTCTTCAGTTTTGAAAATCTGCCGGAAATACAGACTTTGTTCAGAGCCGGTTTCATTAATCACGGTGATATCGTGGCCGTAGTGCTCCAGCCGGAATTTGTCGGCGGCTAGGTCGCGGGTGGCGTAGAGGGTAGAACCGTCTTTTTTGAGAATCATAAGGGGTGGCAGCTCATCGTTGGGGAAAAAGACCAACTCTGCCCCTTCACTGGCTTGCAGCAGGTTTTTGGCTTTGAGCTCGGCAATGACCACGTCCATTTTGTCTTCGAAAAATGACTCGCCGTAACCGCGGCCATCGTTTTCGGTGAAACTGACGTTAAGCAGCCGGTAGATTTTTTCAAACTCCTGCCAAGACCAGTGGATGCATTTTTGCCAAAGGCGGCGCGCTTCCGGATCGCCATCCTCCAGCTTTTTAAACCAAGCGCGCGCCGCCTCCTCCAACTCCGGATCGGCTTCCGCCTCCTGGTGAAACTTAACGTACAAACTCACTAGCTCTTTGAGCGGATTCTCTGCCCGGTCAATCTGCTCTTCGTCTCCCCAAGCCTTGATGGCGTAAATCTGCTTGCCAAACTGTGTCCCCCAGTCACCCAAGTGGTTATCGCGGTAAACAGTGTGACCGGCCGCCTCCAACAAATTAGCCACCGCGTCACCAATAATGGTCGAGCGTAAATGACCAACCGCAAACGGTTTAGCGATGTTGGGCGAAGAATACTCAACCACGATTTTTTGCTGGCTTTCCGGCGTCATCTTGGCTGGGCGTGGGTCTTGAGCCAACTCGCCTATTTTGGCGGCAATAAAAGCCTCAGACAATTTAAAGTTGATGAATCCTGGTCCTGCCACAGTCACGCTGGCGATGGCCGGGTTGGTTTGGCTGTCGAGTTGGCGGTTTATTGCCGCCGCGATAGCCTCCGCCAGATTGCGCGGACTTGAGTAAGATTCTGTTTCATTGCTAGTTTGTGATTGGCTAAACAACTCCATGGCCACGCTGGTGGCGTAATCGCCGTGCGCAATATTGGCGGGTCGCTCCAGGTTAATTTGCTCCGGCTGCGGCAGCTTGAGCGCTTGGAGCGACTGCCAAATAAGTGTTTCCAATTCTTGCTTAATGGGATTTTGTGAGTTGTTGTTGATAAATTTCATAGAAGCGCCTTTACATTTCGTATGTTTTGGATGTTTTGTAAATTTTGTACGTTCTGTGTATTCTGCTACAAAAATACCCCTTCACTGCAAGCGCAAAAATTTGCGCCGGCAACAAAGGGGTGCTTCTTTTCCAATAAAGCGAAACACGGTACCACCCTTTTTCTTTCTCCGCGTTACCGCGGAAAAACTTGCGGGCTCAGTGAGCCTCAGGTTTTAACGGGCCCCAACCGTCCGGGATTGTTCTCCGGCCGCGCTCTGCTACGGCGAGTTAGCCGGCAAATTCATGGGTGCGAACCATGTCTGGCGCGTGTGTTGTTAGTATAACTTCACTTGGAGAAACTGGCAAGCCGTGGGCAAAACTCAACCGAACAGATAGCGAAAATTGCTCTCTCAAATTGAGTACATTTTGTTTTTCAGGCGCTGAGGCGTTTAGGTCATTTATACCCTTTAACTCGATTGACATTATGTGTTCATTATAAGCTTATTTGTCTTTGTTTACCCAATCGGCCAGCAACTCCATTTTTTGGCCGCGCAGCCAATGATCGCAAAAACCTTCAACCGAAGTATTACCAAAGCCAGATTTTTGGTGACAACGGGCAGCAGCAAGAATCACTAAAAGTCACCGCGGCTGAATTTCTTTGCGCACTCAAAATGCAATTGGCCGGCTCCACCAACCTCGCCCACTCCACCCATCACCAGGCTTTAACTTTGGAAAACAAAATTGCTAGTTGCACCAGCAAAAATTTTGTGGGAGATTATTCCCTGATGGCTACTTAACATTGACTCGACTGGTTCCAGGCTAAACCAGGTTTATTCCTCGAGCCAATAATGCCGGCCGTCCGAGACAAAAGTGATGGTTCCCAGTTCATCAGTTCTGAGAATTCGCGAACCAATTGCTATTAAAGTATCAATTACCTCTGGTGCGGGGTGGCCATATTGGTTATTTTTGCCGCTGCTAATGACCGTAATTTCGGGTCTGAGTTTGGCAGCAATTCCAGGTGTAGTACTCGTTTTTGACCCGTGATGCGGCGCTTTTAGCATATTCACTTCGTTTATCAAGCCCATCTCGAGTAGTGCTTGTTCACCCTTTCTCTCGAGGTCACCAGGCAAGAATACCTTAAAATCCCCAAATTGCATATTTAGCACGATAGATCGGTCATTTTTAACAGTTTTTTCACCGTTTTCTAACCTTTTTATCATCTTTTTATCCGATAATATTGTTTCGGTCGGTTGAAAATTAGGCCCTATAATTTCAGTACTTTCCTCGAGTGGCCACAAAATTTCGAAGGCCAGTTTTTGCGCTATTATAAGCTGTTGAGCTTGCCTAGGCAGGATGAGCAGAGCGCCATTTTCGACCGCGGTCGTGACCTGATGATAAAAAGCTTCAGCTTCCTTGGTATTTTTGCCCGATATTTCAGTCAAAATTAGCTCTACCTGATACCGCTGCAAGACGCTGGTCAGGCCGACAATGTGATCGGCGTCCGGGTGCGTGGCTACTACCAGATCTAGCGTGTTATCCCAAAATGGCATCCTGTCTTGGAGGCAAGTTAAAACTTGATCGTTGGGACCGCCATCAATCAGCACCTGCGAGAATTGGTAAGTAAGCAAAATAGCATCACCTTGCCCCACGTCACAAAAAGTGATTCTGAGGTAATTATCAGGCCACTGGGAAATTAGTTGATATATAGGCGCAATTAGCAAGACCGCTAAAATGCCCAAAATCAGCCTTTTTTTCATAGCGCTAGCCTTTGGTATCCTCTTTTTCGCGCCGCGATTTGCGACCTAATCACTACGTACCCTACTAACACACTCCACCACAAAAATATATAAATTGGCTCAAATTTTTCCGCGGCCACGATCAATGGCAATTTGGCAAACGATCCCAGAATGAGCTCCACCAAGTCCATGAAGTAATAAGCAAGCTCTCTGCCTGGTAGAAGCAGTTGATGGAGCAAATTATTGGCGCTGGCGGCTGCCGCCAGCGCCAACAAAAGCCAGGAACCAGCCACCAACAACGAGGCCATCCAGAAGAAAAGGCTTGATATACCAATGGATACTAAGTTGACTTCACCAAAGTAATACAGTAATAAAGGCAAAAGAGCCAAATTAACACTGACACTGATCCAAAAACTTTCTTTGGTTAAAGCAAAATACTTAGCCAGCAAACTGCCACGCAGTGAGCCGCCGCTAATTTCCGCTCTTTCAATCGAAGCCATAACACTGTCTACTCGAGTAAAAAAAGGCATTAGATAGATAATGCCGGCGGTGGCTGCCGCTGAAAGCTGGAAAGATACGTTCTCGATTTTTTCCCTATACATCAAGCATAATACTACTATCATCAGCACGAAAAAGTAGCTGGCGCGGTGCTGACGAAAAAAAACGTAGCGCGCCGCGATGGCCGCACACGACATTACCGCCGCGCGAAAAAGCGACGGTGAGTAACCCACAACCACGTGATACGCCATTGCCACCGCTATTGCCAAAAATGCCACTTGCCAATTGGCGACGCGGGATTGTAAGCTGGCTGTCACAGTTCTGATGAGCAAATTCAAATGAAAGCCGGAAACAACCAAAACATATTGCATCCCTGTAAGTGCAAATAAAGGCTGCAGTTTATTATCCGCTTCAGCCAACTTGCCAAAAACTAGCTGGGCATAAAAATTGCTCGCCGGCTTCCCCAAGAATGATCTGGTTTGAGCTATACCGAGTTGCTTGAAATGAAAGAGAGTTTCTTCGCCTGAGGTGATAGCCTGGGACAAAAAGCGTATCCCACTATTTACCGAACTGGCTTGTCTGGTAATTGCCAACTTTTCCCGATAGTTCAATATATTTTCTGTTAAAACACCGTTAGCAAGGGGTAAAAGTCTGGTGCTAATCGAGTAATTTTTGTGTAAGAACAAAGTAAACCGCTCCAGAGGTAATTGAAATATTTCCCCAAGTAAATCTTCATTCGCTCCGTTGCCGTTCTTAAGGGCAAAAACAGCCCAACTAGGACTTCTCCGCCCCAATTTAGTTCCCCCCATACTACTATATATAGACGAAGCCAATAATATTATCAGAATTTGCGTTAATATTAATATCTTAAAAGTGATTAAAGAGCTAAAATTCATATTATTTTGCTTTACTATAAAGACATCTAAATATCGGCGAATAATGACCAAATTTAGCAGTTTTGGCTTAATAAATCATAATTTGTTATCCTCTCGTTGCCGATCAACAAACTACCTGTCCATCGACTAGCCTATAGTATTGTCCTCATAACTAATTTAGAGACTAATCAGCTCTTCAATCCCATCAAAAATACCTTGAGTGAGCACGCTCATTTCCACCAACTCTTCGATTGATTGATAAGGACGGCCAGCCACAATATCCGCAGCCCGTTTGGCGCCGATCTGCGGTAACTCCATCAGCTGTTTCTCGGTGGCTTGATTGATGGAAATAAGCTTGCTGTTGCCCGGCGGTTGGTCTGATGAGGCCTCTGCTTCCGCCGCCGACTGCTGTTCTTGGAAATAAGGAATGTAGATTTTGTCTCCGTCTTTGACCGGCTTGGCGGCGTTGAGCTGACTGGCAATGTAACCGCCATCGGCATCCGGGTGTAAACCTCCCGCTGCCTTGATGACGTCGCCAATCCGGGAGCCTTCATCGAGAGTGTAAAGGCCGGGGTTTTTGATGGCGCCGCCGGCATCCACTTTCAAGCTGCCGGCGCCAACTGTCTGAGTGCATTCGGTGATCACCGGCTGCAACTCATACCCGGCGGCGCCAGTCTCCCCCAGCGCAGCCAAACCAAAGCCGGACACTCCACTGCCCGCCAAAAAAATCACCAGCGCCAAAATCTTCACCCGATTGGTTCTCAACCTCTGAAAAATAATTTGATGAAGGGTCGTTTTTTCGAACATGACCCCACTTTATAGGGAAAACCTTGCTTTAACTGTAGAAAATTGCTCAAAAATTATCAAGCATTATTTTCCTGATAAATCTGATAGTAATCGGCCACCCGACGATTTAAGGACTTGTTGACATACAAGCCCATAAATTCATTAATTTTTTTCCAGTTAAGAGAGCTTAGATTATCAACATGGTAATTACTGTACAAATAGATTGCATCCAGAAAAGCCCGCTCCGGCGTGGCTATATTTACATTATTTTTTGTCACAATCCCTGCTCTGTTGGTAAGCACCTCTTCTTTAATCTTTTTGTAGTCGAGTATATGTCCAGAAACCTGCACCGTTCTTGAAAGATAGGAAACTGAAGTAATCTGCTCGTAGTATTGAAAAATCACCCCTGCCTGTTGGAGCACCGTTTCTAAACTAATATATGAAGGCGTATAAAGCTTGTTGGCTAATTCTTGGGAGTTGTAATTTTCCTTGGCGTACACGCCTTTCCTCAGTCTGGCAATTGCTCCCCGACGAGTAAGATAAGACATCCTGTCTTTGATATTTGTGTAGGATATGCCTGGGAATAACAAAGAAATTTCTGTGAGAGTAAAAACTGTTTGTGGCTGTTTATGAAGCTCAATGAGGATTTTATTTTGCATATTTGAACTGTAGGTAGGCTTCAGACATACTTGTAGTTCAAATTTTATATTAATTATGCTTTTTGGACAACCTTGAAATTGTTGAAAATGGCACTGAATCAACGCAAATAGCGTGAATTGCGTTGGTCGACCGACGGAAATGGCGTGAATTGCGTTGGTTTGTTGGCGCAATTAGCGTTAATGATGATAAAACTACCCTTCAACCACAAAACTAACAATCCTGCCCGGCACATAAATCTGGTGCTTGATCTTCTTGCCCTCGAGGTACTTGGCTACCGGCTCCAAAGCCGCCGACCTTTCCAAGACCAATTGTTCATTTTCCAGCTCGTCTGCAGGAATCTCAACAGTACCGCGGAGCTTGCCATTGACTTGCACTCCAATCTCTACCGCTTCCTCACGGGCCAGTGCCGCATCAAACTGCGGCCAAGGTTGCAAATGAACACTATTTGTCTCCTCTGCGCCAGTCAGCTGATGATAAAGCTCTTCGGCCATAAACGGCGCGAAAGGCGCTAAAATCCGCACAAACATCAGCCTCTGCTCTTGGCTCAAACCGCCACCGCCTTTAACCGCCTCTTCCCAGGCGTTGACAAACTCCATCATGGCGGCAATAGCAGTGTTAAACTTCAAAGCCGGAATGTCATGGCCAACCTTGCGGATAGTCTGGTGCAGCTTACGAACCGCTGCCTCGCTGCCGGCCGCCTTTGCTTCAGCCGCCCCCAAACACAACCTGTTCACCCGCTGGAGGAACTTGAAAACCCCCATCACCGCCCGGACATCCCAGGGAGCATCCGACTCAAGCGGCCCCATGAACATCTCGTAAACCCTGAGGGTATCTGCTCCAAATTTTTCAATAATTTCATCTGGATTAATGACATTGCCTTTGCTCTTGCTCATTTTTTTGCCGTCTGGACCCAAGATCATCCCCTGGTGCCTCATTCTTTGGAAAGGCTCGTCAAAGTTGAGATAACCTTGATCCCGCAGAAACTTGGTCAAGAACCGCGAATACAACAGGTGCAAAACGGTGTGTTCCGAGCCAATCATGTAAAAATCCACCGGCAGCCATTTTTCCAGCTGCTCCCGGGCAGCCAGCTCGTTTTCGTTCCTGGAATCCACGTAGCGCAAAAAGTACCAACTCGAGTCCACAAAAGTGTCCATGGTGTCGAACTCCGGCTGCCAGCCTTGGCCGTACAGCTCTTCGGTGCGGCGGATAAACTCGGCAGAAGACTTGAGCGGCGACTCGCCGGTGGGCTTGAAATCAACGTCGGTGGGCAGGATCCAAGGCAGGTGTTCCTCCTTGACCAGATGCGGCTGGCCCTCGGGATCATAAACAATCGGAATCGGCGCGCCCCAGTAACGCTGGCGGGAAATCAGCCAATCGCGCAGGCGGTAGGTGGTTTCTGGATGAATAGAGTCAAAGTCTGCGGCTATTTTTTCCATGGCGGCTGCTGAGGCCAAACCGGTGTATGCGCCGCTTTCAACCAACTTGCCATAACCCTCGCCCGCCGGTTCAATCACCTCACGAACCGGCAGCTCAAACTTCTGGGCAAAAGCAAAATCGCGCTCATCATGCGCCGGCACCGCCATGATGGCGCCTGTGCCATAGCCACCCAAAACATAGTCCGCCACAAAAATAGGAATTTCCTCCTGATTCACCGGGTTGATTGCTTTGAGTCCGGTATCGACACCAGATTTGTCTTTTTCACCGACTTGGCGCTCTTCTTCGGTTTTTTTGAAAGCCTTCTTGATGTACTCGGCAACGGGGTTGGCCTGCTCGGGCGATTGGGCTTTGACTACTTGATCCAACTCCATCTTGCCAAACTTCTCTGGGGAAATGACCAAAAAAGTCGCGCCGAAAATCGTATCCAACCTGGTGGTGAAGCAATCCACTACCAGCTCAGTCCCAACCACCGGGAACTCAACCACCGCCCCTTCCTTCTTCCCAATCCAGTTAAGCTGTTGCTGCTTAGTGGCCTCCGGCCAGTCCACCGAACTCAAACCCTCAATCAACTCATCCTTGTACTCAGTAATCTTAAAAAACCACTGTTTCATTTCTTTCTGAATCACCTCGGAGTCGCAGCGCTCACACAGGCCATTGACCACCTGCTCGTTAGCCAACACCGTCTGGCAACTCGGACACCAGTTCACCATGGCCACATCTTGGTAGGCTAGGCCCTGCTTGAAAAGTTCCAGAAAAAGCCACTGGGTCCATTTATAATAGCCCGGGTGATTGGTGGCAATTTCGTTGGCCCAGTCGTAGGAAATGGCCAGCCTTTTAATTTGCTCCCGAAAGGTGTCAATGGCGCTCTTGGTGGTTTCTACTGGAGGAATGCCGGTTTTAATAGCGTAATTCTCTGCCGGCAAGCCAAAAGCATCCCAGCCCACCGGAAAAAAGACATCTTTGCCGTTCATGCGGTAGTAGCGAGCTAAAATATCCAGGGCGGTTTTGCTTTCCACATGCCCCACATGCAGGCCCGAACCGGAAGGATAGGCAAAAGCAAACAGCAAGTACAAGGGGTCCAGTTCAGCGGCGGCACGGTCTTTTCCCTCGGTCCGCTGAAACAATGCCAACTCTTCCCAAACTTTTTGCCATTTGGGTTCTACTGCTAAGTGATCGTACCAAGATTGTGTTGACGCCATATTTTCCCGCTTAATTTTCATCCTGATTGGGGAGTTGTAGTATAACAGCTATAGCCTGCCAGCTACAAGTTGGTTATACTGAAAAATATGCTGCAAAATATGTTGAAAAAAACGCGCCCCCACTGGCAAACCCTGATCCTGTTGGCTGTAATTGTGATTGCTTATCTTTGGTTGCAGCTGCCGGTGTTGTCGCAGTACTCGCTCCAGGCTTTCGCCGGCGCGGTTTTGGTCTATTTCTTGATGAAAAGAGTAAAAAAAGCCAAAATCTGGCACGTGCTACCGGAGGACGCTTCTCTGGAAATGGCCCTGCTGACTTTTGCTTTCCTGCTCTTAATTGGCTACACCGGCAATATCGGGTCATATTTTTATCCGCTGACCTATTTACACTTGTTTTTGTTGGTGATGACCACGGCGGTCAGCACCGCTATTATCGGCACCCTTTCGGTGATGATCTTTCACTACGCCCTCACTCCGGCTTTAACTAGCCTGGAAATCGGTGCGCTGCTGGCTTTTCCGCTGTTGCTCATGTTCTTTTTGTTTGCCAAAAATCAGTACACTGAGTCGCAGGTGGATAAAGCCAGGCTTGAGCAGAAAGAAGTCGAGTTGGAGAACGCGGAGACCGGCGAAATGGCGCTGCAACAATTTATTGACGGCTACCTCAAGCCTAAACTTCAGGTAATTGAAAAACTGCTGGCGGAAACAAATCCGGATCTGAAAGTAATTAAAGCCCAGCTGTCGCTGCTGGAGAGCGAAAGTGGCAAGATGGTTGGCCGGGTTAATGCTGCTAAAGTGCCGCCGCCAGACCTACCCCAAGAATCGCAGAGCGAACAGGACAATCAAGATGAATCAGCCAAGCCCGCCAGTTAGCAGTGTGGCTTTGAGGGCTGCCCTGCTGACTTTTTTTACTATCACTTTTTTGCAACTCTGCCAAATAGCCGTCGCGGAAACATTGCAGTCTGACTCTTATATTATTCAGTTTGGCAATTTTAATGTGACTTCCGGTGAGAAATCCAGCGCCGGCTACACAGTCACCGACACCGTGGGTCAGTTTGGCGCCGGACCTTATGGAGAGTATGGCACTTCAAGTTTTTTCCTAGGCGGGGGTTTTCAATATATTTACCAAATTAACGAGTTTAGTTTTCTGATTTCCAACACCGCCATAGATTTGGGGGAGCTGGTGCCTGGCACCTTTAGTTCCGGTTCGCACACGCTGACCATCTCCACCAGAGGCGCGGGTGGCTACCATGTTTATGCTTACGAGCTGCATGAATTGAGGCATACTATCGATAGTATTCACACCGTGCCTGACACCAGTTGTGACAGTGGCCCCTGCACCCCTGATTCGGCTGAGATTTGGGATACGCCTGAAAATGCTGGTTTCGGCTTTAATATGGACGGCGACAGCATTCCACCAGACTTTGAGGACAACACTTATTATCGACCGTTTGCCAATGATGAGTTGAGCCAACCGATGCGGGCGGTGATGAGTTCGGAAAATATTGGCTTTGATGATGAGGCGACTGTGACTTACAAGGCTTCGATTAATCCTACTCAAGCAGCAGGCAAATACGAAACAACCGTGGTTTATGTGGCTGTGCCTGGGTATTAGGTACAAAACGTACAAAATGTCTAGAACAAAATGCAAAAAATATACAAAATGTACAGAATTTACAAAAATACCATTGCCACCATGGCGCTGGCAGTGGGACTGTTAGTGTTAGGCAGCGCTCAACCCGCCACCGCCCAAAGAAGCCTGGAGTTGACGGTTTCTCCCCCCGTCACTTATCTCAAGGCCGCCCCTGGCATGATGCAAACACACATTATTTCCATCAAAAACAATGGCGCTGCTGCGGTGACAGTGACACCTAGCATCGTGGATTTTTCCCTCCACGAAGTAACCGGCGCGCCGGTTTTGCAGGAAGATCACAGTTTCCCTTACTTTACTATGCCAGCTTCAGTGCTAAAGCCAATCGAAATGGAGCCGGGACAGGTAGCACAATTGCAATTAAAGATAGAGCCGCCCATGACCGCGCCTGACAGAGAGTATCCCCTGAGCGTGGTTTTTACGACCGAAAATCTGGGCACCAGAGGTAATGAAGCAACTCAAATTAGCGGCGCGGTGGCCAGCAACTTGATCATCTTGGTTTCGGATAAAAATATTTTAGAAAAAAAACTGGTAGTGGCAGATTTTGGGCTGCCAGGGGTGATTGATAGTTTTAGGGGAGTGACAGCCCAGCCGGTGCTGAAAAATGAGCGGTTTAGTGCTGGCGCTGCCTCCGGCAGCGCCAAACTTACCAGCTGGACCGGCCGCCCAGTGGCTGAGTACCAAATTTACCCGGACAACGTCCTGGGCTTCAACTCCAGAAAAATCCGCGCCACTGAGTTGGACAGCGAACCCCCAACAGTCACCGAGTTCACCTTCCGACCAGCTTTCATGCTCGGCCCCTACAAATTCTCCATCACCCTCGACAACGACGGAGAGTTGACCACCTATACCCACACTATTTTCGCCATCCCCTTCTCCATCTTTGTGGCGGCGTTGATGGGGGCAATAGTTGGCGGGGTTTATTGGTTCAAAATTGCTCAAAATAACCGTATTAAACTGTAACAAAATCGACTTCAAAAAACATACTCAAAAAATGACAAAAGAACACTTGCATACCCAAAAAAAACAGTTTAATATTATTGTATGAGCTTAATGAGTTGTTGTGTTTGTCTTGTCTATGAAAAATCTGGCTGCTAAAAAACTTCAAAAAGCCATTGCTCTTGGCATTGCTATTGCTACTACTTTCGCGGTGGGTATGTTTGCTCAACAGAGCCGAGCTGGAAACCTGAACGATGTCACCGTCACTCTGTCCAACTCCAGGCCGTCCTTTTCCGGAGAAGTAGGTGCTGGCAACAATATCGGCTCCACTGTTTTGACCATCGAGACCTCCGGTCCCCCCTCAGACAACACCGATCAACTGGCTATTGATGATACGCTGCTCTTTGGCACTGTTAACGGCAATGATTACGACGTCGTTGAAATCCTCAATAGCAGCACAGTGAGATTGGACACAGCTCTCCAATCCGGTGACGCTACCGCTGCGGTGCCAATTTATGATCCTCAGGCTACTACCGTTAGCGTGGCTTTTACCACCGTCACTGCCATTCTTGACGGTAGCTTTGAGATTTTGATCCCCATTGCTGCCAGCGATAATAATGACGGTGCCCCAGATCAAGGCGGCTTTGATATTGGCAACTTCTCTGACGGAGACGTCACTTGTCCGGGCCCTGCCGGCAACCACACCTTTGGCTCACCCACCGTGAACACTGTCAATCTGGGCAGCGATAATTATGTCCAAGTCACCTGCCCTTACACCGGTAACGGCAGCATTGGCCAAGCTTTTACCATTACTATGGATAATCTGATCAACCCCGCTCCCCAGTCCTTGCATAGCAGCGGCACCGCCGATCCGTACACCATCACTATTAGACATCTGGATACCAACGATAACGTCATTGACTCGACCGGCGCCAGTGTTGGCATCATTGAAGCGGTGAGGGTCACTGCTACGGTTGAGCCTCAACTCAACTTTGAGATTATCGGCATCAACGACTCAACCAGCGTTTGTGGCGTCAGTACCGATGTCACCACTACCCCTTATGCCGTACCCTTTGGCAATCTTTTGCTCAGCGACTTTTCTGACGCCGCCCAAACTCTCCAGGTTTCCACCAACGGCTCGGGCGGCTATGTCGTCACCGCTATCGCCAACGACCAACTCAGCAAAGACGGCCAAGGTTGCACCAACCCAGACCCCACCACCGACACCGACACCGATTGTATTCAAGATGCTCGGGGCGATACCGACACCATGACCCATGCCGTCGTCGACGAATTCAGCAACACTGATTCAAAAGGCTTTGCCTACTCGTTGGTGCCAAACGACGTTACCGGCAACACAACGGTTAGTTTTCAATACAATGGCTTGACTGGTAACTGCACTGGTGCTGGTTGGTGTGGCAAACAGTTCGCCGATTTCCAAGCCTCAGAATCACCGCAGTCACTCTTTTCTTCCACCACAGTTTCAGACAATGAAAGAGTCGATGTTTGTTACCGCGTCATACCAGACACCAGTACCGAAGCCGGCGATTATTCCAACTTCATCATTTACACAGCCACGGCTACTTTTTAGGAAAAATAAATAACAATTGAATATGAAAACTGCCCAAACTTCACTTTTTATTAAGCTGACTCAGCGCCGGTTGATCATGGCTGGCTTAGTTGCCGCCACTCTGACAGCCGCGGCTGTTGCCGTCACGAACACTTCCCTGGCTCAAGAGCAGCTGGATCAGGGCCAGCCTCAAGAACAAACAGGCCTCACCAATATTGCTCTCACGGCCATCCCGCCCCGCCTGGGCGAGGACAACAGCATTTTACTCGATCCCGGAGAACGCCAGCAAGTGCAGGTGCGGGTACGCAACGAGTCCAACCAGCCACTTAACGTTGTTTCCCGGGCGGCAGATTTTACTGTCGCTGAGGACGGCTTCACCCCGATTTCGGTTGATGAAGAAGTTTCCAACCGCTGGAGTTTAGCCTCCTGGCTAACTTTAGTGCCACAAACACAAACTCTCAACCGGAACGAAACTGGTGCGGTTAATGTTTTGATTGAAGTACCGGAAGATGCCCTGCCCGGTGGTCACTACGCCATGATTACTCATGAGCCGGCTGTGAACGGTGAGGAAACCGGCGAAGGCGAGTTGGTTTCAGCTAGCGCCATCAGTCAAAAAGTTGGCACTCTGCTTTACGTTATTGTTGACGGCCCGATCAATGAAGAGGCCTTTGTGCGTGACTTCCAATTCCCTAAGTTCACCGAGTTCGGCCCGGTGCCATTTTCTTTTATCGTGGAAAATGCTTCCGACATTCATATCACCCCCAGAACCAGCATTGAAATTTACAACATGTTTGGCAGAAAAGTCGATACTTTAGAAATTGAACCAAGAAACGTCTTCCCGCTGATGAGCCGAACTTTTGAAGACGAGTGGCAGCAAATTTGGGGCACCGGTCTTTACACCGCCAAACTCACCATGAGCTACGGCGCCAGCGGCGCGGTGACGATGGCTAGCACCAAGTTTTGGTTGATTCCGCTCAAACTGCTGTTGGCCATGCTGATCTTAATTTTGACGGCGATTGCCAGCATTGTCGGCGTCCGCAGGCACTACCGCCAGCGCCAAGACCAGAAGCAGAAGAAAATTCAGATGCTGGAACAGAGGCTCGACGAACTCGAAAACGGGAACAATAATCTCGACAAGTATGAAGATTAGCATCAATATGATCCGTGACAAAATACATACGTAATCAATCGCTGCGAAAACCAATTGCTTTGATACTCTGGCTGCTGGCCGGAGTATCTTTTTTCGGGAGCCTGACGCTGCCGGGCAATCTAGTGACTCCAAGTTTTGCCCAAACGCCACCGCCGGAAACTAGAAGCCCCACGGTTACCGCCACCATTCCAGATCACCTGCCACCCAGCACGCCAATTTTGATTGAGCCGGAAAACAACGCTTTGCTCAACACCGCCACCCCCACTTTTGTCTGGCAAGGCAGCAGCGATAATGTGGCCGTCAGTCATTATATTATTTACCTGGATGGCCAAATCTGGTTTAACAACCTGCCGGTAGGGGGCGGCAACACTAGCAATTACACTCTCACCCACAACTCGGTTACCAATTACTACTCCCTCACACCCAGCAGTCTGCTTAACAACGGCTCTTACACCTGGAAAATTATTGCCGTGGATACTTCAGGCAACGTGGCCGAGTCGGTAACTTGGGCTTTTACGATTGATACTCGGGCGCCTTCTTTTGTGATTGATACGCTGGGTGAAGTGAACGTGGGTATTTCAGTGCGGGATCCGGACACCTTTCCTTCAGCGCCGGTGCGCTTGAACCAAAACGAGCCGCTGCTCACCGGTACCGGCGAGGCCGGCAGCCGGGTGAACGTCACCATTACCACGCCGGACAGAACGGAAAACGCTACTTTTAGTATCGGCAGCGACGGCCGCTGGCAGTTGCAGTTAGGGACTCTGCCCAGGGATGTGGTTATTTATCTTGACTTTGTTATTGAAGACGCGGCCGGCAATATCAGTATCTTACTGGATGTGCCTTTTATTATTGAATCGGGGGTGGGACCGCCTGTTTCTCCCACGCTCCCTGTGCCCACTACTCCGGGTGTGCCCCCGCCCGCTACACCCCCAATCGCGCCCCCGGCTACGCCGCTGATCCCAGCGACTGCCCGGGAGTTCCGCACCAGATTTATTGAAGCGTTTGAGGGCTTTTTGCCGCTGTCACTCCAGGAAGTCACTAGAGATAAGCTGTTACAGATCCCAGGTGAGGAGCAAGCGCCTTTGTACGCCAGATGGCTTAATTTTGGCGCCGCCATCAGCCTTTTATTGCCGGCTTTGGTAAGTTTTGGGCTTTTGCTGGTCAAGTTTGGGCAGCATGCTTCGCTAAGCATGCTGCCCCTCCTAGCCGCCCTGGCTGGGCTGATCCCCCGGCAAAAAAACTATCACGGCTTGGTTTTTCAGGCTGAAACAGGCGAGGACGTCAATTATGCCCGGGTAGTTTTCAGCGGCCTCAATGCTGAAGGCAAAAGGGTCTACCTGCAAACCATCACCAACGCCGAGGGCTTCTTTGAACCGCCCGATCTGCCACCGGGCAATTATGTCTGCGGAGTCATTCATCCCTGCTTTTCTTTCCCCAGTGCGCTGCCCCGCCCCGGTCAGCTCCTGCCCAGGGATTTCTACCGCGGTGAACAATTCTCCATAGCCGAGGCAGCAGCTCAAGCCACCTACCACCACCAACTTTGCATCCCGGTAGATCTGGAAAGTCATGCTCGATCGCCGCTTTCCTTCAAAATACTGGAAAAACTCCGTTTTGGCGGCCTGATTTCCTGGCTAAGTTTTGCCTTCGCCACCTTTATCACCATCCTCTTCCCCAGTGTCTGGAATTTTCTGGCGCTTGGGCTCTTTATAGCCGCGGTATTTGTGGCGCTCATCCAAAGGTCGTTCCAGCCCACCGGCTTGCTCATGAGTAAGGACGGCATGCTCCTTCAGAACGCGGTTTTGCGCTTTATGGATGATCAAACGGGTGAAACCCTGGCTCTGGCCAAAACGGGCGAAAATGGCCGGTATAAATATCCCAAGTTCATGACCTTCTCTGTTGATAAGGCCGTTGATAAGGCCGCCGCTGCCAAACACCTAGCCCTGATCAAGGTGGGCTGGCAGCTGGCCTCAGCAGACTCGCCCGACACCCTGATTGCTGTCAAAAGCTAGCGCCTCCACCATACCCCACCCATACTTCACCCAAAACTGATAAAAGACCGTAAAGAATGGCTGTTTTGCCGGATATTTAGCTGCCACTAACCAGCCTCAATTAATTGTCAAAGCTTAGGCGCAATTGCCAATGCTTGCATCAGCCAAATAATCAGAACCTATAATTATGAGAAAAGCCACTTGACGAGGCGGCAATAATTTCAGGCTAAAAAATTTGCCGCCAAACTTCAGCGCCGAAGCTCTTCGTCAAAACTGCAATAAAAAGCACCTCCTCCACCCAACAAACTCTCAAATTCACCATTGACGCATATTTATTGCTTATATTCGGACATAATTTAACCAAACAAATATTCCCGCATATTTTCCTAACTATTCCCGCATGATCTAGTAGGCTATTACCGCATTTGTGGTTTCGGGGTTATATTTTGTAACTTTTGCTCATTTCCTACCTAGAAAAAGAGAGTTTGAGCGACACCCGAAAATTGCCGCCTATTTTTGCATTTTTGTCGAAATTACAGAAAAAGCTATCGTCCAGTAACTACAAAACCGCCTTCTACTCGACTAAATTAGAGAATTATTATCGGCATACATGCAAAACAGCAGCTTTTGCAACTGTGAGAGCATATCGGCGGCTGTAGGAGCGTTAGGAACGTAGTACCGAGCAAAACCCGTATCCATAGTTACATTTTCCCAAAATCGGTCAAAAACCGGTATGAACAGCAGTTTTTGTTGATTTGTCAATCTTACATTCTTATCACAATTCTCTAGCAATTCTCTTATTTCTCTGCTAATACCAGAGTAAGCCTCAATGATGTCGGTTAAGCCCAATTGTTCTATAACAATTTCTTGCTCGCTGCCAAACTTCCATTCGCTGATGGCAAAAACAGCCACCGCCCGCTGATAAAGGCTTTCTACAACCGCTAAGACTTTTTCCGAAAGTTTCCCAGGCACAGCATAAACGCCTCTTGAGAGAAAAACCGCCCTCTCTTCCAAGAGTAGGTTGCGCAGGTATCTAAATTGAGGATCATTCTTAGGTGCGCTCAGAAAGACTAGCAGCTCCCATTCCCCCTGCCATGCTTGCCAATGATCGGAAAAAGCCGGAAATAAGCGCTTACACTGCCTTTTGCCTTGACCAGTGATGGTGATCCAGCTCTGCCCCAGCAAGTTTTCGCGCAAAATATAGCCCTCTTTCTCAAGATGATGCAGTAATGAACGTCGGCCGCCGGGCGACAAATCATTCAACAGTAGTTCTATTTGTTGATAGTTCAAACTGAAGTTTTTGTGATGGGCCGGATACAACATTAGCAACAGTTTTTGTGAGTTTTTTTTCATTTTTTTCTTAATTTTTCTTAGATCAGAGGCTTGTATGCCTGGTTTTTGCTTGTTAGTTGCGTCTTATGCGTTAATTATTAGAAATTTTTATGGAGCCTATATTTGCTAGTTTATCCACATTTTTACACCCAAAACATAGTATCAGCCAGATAAAAGCAGCTTTTTTCAGCAAAATTAGCTCTTCTCTGCCTGGTTTTACTGTGGTTTTTGCCTTGTGTTTATATTCTGCTTCACATACTACAACATTTCTAAATGTATACACAAGTGGAGAAAATTGGACATAAACCGCCAAAACTAGCTCAAAAGCCGCTTGCTCGAACATCCCGCTGAGGTATTTTGTGCTAGTCTGTTAGCTATGAAAACTGTGAAACATTTACCGCAAGAATATTTCTTACCCCTGGTAGAGCTTTTGCGGCAAATATGACGAAATATTTTTGCTTTCCTCAAGATACTCGACTATTGACTCCCTCTCCCCAAGTGGCCTAAACTGAGAGCAGTGGTCTAACCGGTCTAATGAATCTGGTAAACCAACTCAACCGCCCAAAATGGCTTTTTTGCAAAGATTCAACGGCGCAAGGCCGCCAAACCACTAAATAACCCGATTTTTGAAAATTGTTGAAAAATATGCCTGCCCAAGCCAATTACCTCGCCAGCATCCTCGATACTTTTGCCGCCTTTCTAGAGCTGCAAGAGGTAGAAAGTAGCGATCGTGATGCTGCTACTCTCCTTTTTATTTATTTCCTCGAGAAAAAACAAGATTACGACCGCTGGACTGAGGCGGAGCTGGCCACTTTCCTCGAGAAAAACCCTGAAGCCCGACAGTTTGCCCAAACACCGAAACAGCTAGTGAGGCAGTTTGTCAGCGACTATCCTCCCTACCAGACTAACGTGCTGCTCTACCAATACCTTTTGGCACTGAGGAGTGAGGGCTGCTCAGATTCCACCATCAAAAATTACCGCAGTGACATCAACCAATTTTTACAATTTGCTAATGAAACGGCCATTAATCAGGCTATCACGAAACCCAAAGTGGTCAGTTTTCTGCGGTATCAAAGGCAAAAGAGCTTAAAACGATCTTCGGTGCGCCGAAAGTTGGTGAGCATTGCTCAGTTCGCGGCTTGGCTGGAAAGTCGAAGTTTGCTGCAAGATACCGGCGAGTGGCGGCGGCAAATTTCAACGGCGCTGGAAAGTATTGACACCTGGGAGGTGGGCAAATTAGACAAAGTAGCAGTCACCCCGACACCAGTGAAGATGAAAACGGCTAAAGGTAATCTTCTGCCTCTCAAAAGCCTGGCTGGTCCTGGGGCAGTGGGCGGAGATGGGGGCGTTAAGCCGCCGCCAGCCAAAGCCCAAGGGCAGCAAGAGTTCCGAACCAGACTAAAACAGCAACTCTCAGCTCTTTCTAATCGAGTGGAAAGCGGCACCAAAAACAAACTGTTGCCTTACCTCAATATAGCGATGATGGTCTTGTTCGTGCTGGGGGCTAGCTTCTTCGGTTATCAACAGTTTATTCGCGATGCTGATGCTCCCCTGGCCTTTCCAACATCCTTGACTCCGCCCAACCGGACGCTGTCCTTTCAGGGCCGCCTTACCGACGAAAATCGCAATCCAGTGCCGGACTTAACCAATATGCACTTCAAGCTTTATGACGACGGACCAGGCATAGAAGGCGGTAACCTGCTTTGGGACTCAGGCACTTGCGGTATTGATCCTGATCAGGACGGTATTTTTTCCACCGGGCTTGGAGATGAGTGCGGCGGCCTGATTACTGATGACGTTTTTACCGAACATAGTAATGTTTGGCTGCAAATTGAAATTGATAATGGCGAGGAATATGAAATTCTTGAACCCAGGCAAAGCATCAAAACTGTGCCTTATGCTATTAACTCCGAAACCCTCCAGGGTTTTCCTCCCGCAGACCCGGCTACCGAAAATACGGTTTTGGTGATGGATGAAAATGGCGATATCAATTTGGGCAGCCTCAATCCTGATTTGCGGGCTACTAGCGGCACTTTCACCATTGAGGCTCAAAGTCTGGTTTTGCAAACTGCTTCGGGTTCTGATGGGGATATTGTGTTGGCGCCGGATGGCATTGGTGAGGTGGCGGTGCTGTCTGATCTGTTCTTGTCGGGATATTTACGTGCTCCGGGTGCTACTGTGAGCGCCACTTATGCCGGAGGTAAGCCGCTGGTAGTCAATGGCGTATCTGGCCAAACGGCCAATCTGACTGAGTGGAATGATGGCAACGGCAATGTGACAGTGGTGGATGAAGATGGCAGGATTGGAATTGGCACCAACAACCCCTCCCACAGCCTGGACGTGAACGGTGAAGCCCGGATTTCTACCTTGGGCGCTGGCGCTACCGATACCGTGGTTACTCATAATGCTGGTGTACTGCAGTCGCGCTCAATAGATAGCCGGGTTTGGGGTTCAACCCTGGTGGATGGCTCCTCCCTCACCGCCAACTATCTCACTAAGGTTTCTGACGCTAACACTATTGTGAACAGTCTGGTTTTTGATGATGGCACTGGGGTGGGTATCGGCACTACCTCGCCCACCGCGCTGTTGCACCTTGGCGCCGGTACTTCTTCTCTAGCCCCCCTCAAGCTTACTGCCGGCACTAACCTCACCACCCCTCAAACCGGTGCTCTCGAGTACGATGGCTCCGAGCTTTACTTTACGCCGGTTGGTACTACCAGAGAAACTATCGCCTATCTTTCGGATATCACCGCTGTGGCTCATGATCCCATTACTCTGGCTGTAATCGGCTCAACTCCCAATGCTTATGGTATGACCTTGAACGACCAAATCCTTAACCTGGAGCCAGCCAGTATCGATTACGGCGGTGTGGTGACTACCGGCGCCCAAACCTTTGCCGGAGCCAAGACTTTTGCTTCGGCCATCAGCGCCCCAACTACTGTCAACACCATCAATGGCCTGATTATCAATGCCGGGGCGCTTTCAGGCATTTCTACCTTGTCCATGAGCGGCCAGCTCACCAGCACCCTTGCCACCGGTACGGCGCCGTTTGTCATTGCTTCAACAACGCTAGTCACCAACCTCAACGCCGACCTGCTCGACGGCTATCATTATGATGAATTGCCCTACGTCCCTGCTGGCACTGATGATTGGGTGGATGAAGCCGGCGACACCATGACCGGCACACTTAATTTTTCCGGTGTCACCAACGACATCACTACTGCCGGCAACGAGCACCTGGCGCTCATGCCCGGCGGAACGGGCAATGTGGGCATCGGCACCAGCTCACCCGGCTACAAACTTGACGTTTCTGGGGACATAAATTTGTCCACTGCCTTGAGGGCGGGCGGCGATGCCGGTACTAATGGGTACTTATTGACCTCAGGCGGTGGTGGCGTCATGACCTGGACAGATCCAGCTTCGCTGGCGGCTGGCACAATTGCTTTCAACAACATCACTAGCGGCACCAACACCGTCGCTGCCATGGTGGTTGGCAGCGGCGCCTCACTTACCTACTCTGGCAGTGGCACTATCAACGCCAGCACTTTGGCCGGCCAGGCTATTAGCGCCCTGCCCTACGTCAATGATGCCACCAATGCCACCCTCACTCGCACTGGCAGCGGGCCTTATACGCTTGGGCTTAATCTAGCCAACGCCAACACCTGGACCGGCGCCCAAACCTTTTCTGCCAACACTAACTTCCCCGGTTCTGGTATTTGGAATACCAGTGGTGATGTGGGGATCGGCACTACTAGTCCGAGCGGGAAGCTGCATATTGCCGGTCTGTCTGAACTTGATGGTTCGGCGCCAATTACCTTTATCATCAATGATACCAGAAATAGTAACGGCTGGACGGTGGGCGCGCCTTTCGGGCAAATTAACTTTAACTCCAACGACAGTTCCGGAGGTGGCGTTGGTACCAGAGCGAGGGTGGCCGCAGTCATGGAAAATGACCAGGGCGGTATTACCGGTTTGGCTTTTTCCACCGCTGGTACTGGCGGCTTGGTTGAAAGAATGAGAATTAACAACCTCGGCAACGTCGGCATTGGCACCACCAATCCCGTGAGCAAGCTTCAAGTCGGCAATCCAAGCGTACATGAAACTCATGACGTCAATTTTTACGGCGGCTATAATCTATATTTCGATGACGGGTGGGATGCCCGTTTCTTCTGGCATGGCGCCAAAGGAGCCTTGAGAGTGGGTAACAAAGGCGATGGTAGTGGTTGGGATCCAGCTAATATTGGTGACTACTCAATAGCACTAGGAACAGGTGGAACAGCTAGCGGAGATAAAAGTATCGCCATAGGGTCAGTGGTAAATGCTAGTGGTGACAGAAGCATCGCTCTTGGAGGATTTGTTACAGTTAGTGGCACTCGTTCTGTTGGTATCGGACTGGATACTACACCGAGAACAATTTCTCAAGATAACACCATGGCAATCCTAGGTGGCAGTGTCGGCATCGGCACCACCTCCCCCACCTACCTACTGGATGTTTCCGGAGGTTCAGGCATTGTTGGCCGCTTTTCCGGCCGGGTGATTGGCGCTAACGCGGTTAATAATGACGAGTTTGTGACCAAGTTACAACTGGACAACGCTACAGCCAGCTCGCTTCCCGCCGGCACCAGTGGCCAAACCCTCAGGCATAATGGTACAGCGTGGATAGCTAACTCTTTCCTTTATAACAGTGGCACCAACATTGGCATCGGCACCAGCAGTCCTGCAGCTATGCTGGATGTAGTGGGTTGGTCAGACAATTTATCTGCCTTATTCGGTAACAACACTACTAATAATTTTAATAAGCAAACATATATCGGAAGTAGACACTACACGAATGCTGAAGAACCAATAAACATAATTGGGGTTGTTTCAGGTTCTTCTACCAGTAATCTTCGTATTGGTGGAGGTACTTCAAATTTGAATGCCGCTACAGAAATAAGACTTTACACCGCCGCCAACACCACTACTACTACCGGCACTGCCCGGATGACGATCCATTCAAACGGTAACATAGGTATAGGTTTCACCACCGCCCCTGCTGCTAGACTTGATGTCGTAGGTGAATCAAATGACATAACAGCTTTATTTGGTAATGTCACTAGTCTCAATTCGAGCAAATTTGCCAATATCGGACTCAGACATTACGCAGGTTCTACCGAAGAACCCCTGGGGCTGATTGCTGCCACTTCAAGCAACTCTATTAATAATGTCTTTATTGGTGGTGGTGCTTCTGTTTTAAATGCAGCCACTCAAATTCAATTCTATACCGCCGCTAATACGACCACTACCACTGGCACTGCCCGGATGACTATTACTTCTGCAGGCCTGGTCGGTATCGGCACCACCTCACCCGGCTCTAAACTCACCGTTCACAATCAAGGCGCTGCTGCCACCGGCGAAGCGCTGCTCCGGTTAAATCAATATGAAGCTCAAGATTTCATTGCCGGTCATTATAATGGTGCCACCGATGCTTCTTTTAGGGTTAACAACAGTGGCAACGTCTATTCAACTACGTTTTACGCCATCACTGATCCTACTTACTTCCTTAGCCCAACTGGCCCCACTTCTTTGACAACCATTGGTGACGTGGGGATTGGGACTAATAGTCCATCGGCACGTCTAGAAGTAGTAGGAGCCTTTGGTACCAGTACTACCGGCCTGAAAATCTACAATACTTCAGCTGCATCCACCAGCAACATCGCCGAGCTTGGATTTAATCTAAATAGAACCACCGGTGGACAAACACAAGCAGCCTCGATTACAGGAGTGCTGACATCCATCGAGAACTTGTTGCCATTTGGAGAGTTGAGCTTTTCAACTCTATATGGTAGTAACTTATCTGAAAAAATGAGAATTAACTCAGAGGGTCTTGTTGGTATTGGTGTTACTAATCCCAGGGCTTTTATTGATGTTGTACACCAAGGAATTGCGCTTAATCCAATCTCTGCTCTATTTGGAAGCAATACCACGAATAATACCGAAAAGTTCTCTGCTCTGGCCAGCAGACATTACGCAAATGCCGAAGAGCCTTTAAGCCTAATGTATTCTGTATCCAATAGTACAAACAACACAATTAATGTCGGTGGAGGATTATCTTACCTGAACGCTGCCACCAGAATTAATTTCTACACAGCTGCAGACACTACAACCACCACGGGCACTGCTAGAATGACTATTGATCCTTCGGGATTTGTGGGCATTGGTACCACCAATCCGGTCCAAAAGCTCCAAGTTGCTGCGGGCAATATTGAAATTGATGCTGAATATGGCATTGGCAGAAATGTTGGAACCCAAGTATTTTCCCATGGCTCCAAAACGATTCTACACTATGGCTTAATTTGGTCGCAGCTAGATTACCAAACCAATCCAGCGGCTCAACTTTCTGGTTACGGAGGTGTAAGTGTTTATACCGGCGGAAATCCAAGGGTCATTATCGATCAGCAGGGCAATGTTGGACTTGGCACTACCGCTCCAGAAACCAAATTACATGTTACTGGTGGCTCTTGGCTTGCAAGTTTTGGCAATGGGGGTATTAGTGCAGGCGGCTGGAGTCATGGTATAAATCTTTTCAAAAACACAAACTCTGGAGTAAAGAACTTCACTCGCATGGGTATTAGAGGTACTGGAGATACTTTTAGTAGATTCTGGATCAGCATAAATCCAGATAGCGCCAGTCCTTTTGATGATGGTGATTTCGTCATTACTTCAGCTGGTAGTGTGGGGATTGGAACTGCAACTCCAGCCGTCAGATTCCATGTTGCTGGCAACGCTAGAATTACTTTCGCTGCTGCAGCGGCTAATACTGTTTGTCGAGACGGTAATGGCACTTTCACCATCTGTTCTTCTTTGGCTCAATACAAAGATAATAAACAAAATCTATCACTTGGTCTTGAAACCATCATGCAGTTGCGTCCAGTGGAATTTGATTGGAACATCAATGATAAATCCCATGACCTTGGCTTGATTGCCGAAGAAGTTGCTGCTGTTAATCCGCTTTTGGCTCAGTATGAGTCTGATGGCTCTCTCTCCGGTGTTAAATACCATCACATGGTAGCGCTCTTGGTTAAAGGTATCCAACAACAACAAGGACAGATTACCTCGCTTTCTTCACAACTGGCCGCTCTTAATCCCAGCGCTATTACCGCTGACCAGTTGAACAACTTCTTCATTGATTCCACTGGTAACTTGGTAATCGAAACAACAGATAGTGGCGCTTACCAGGTTAGAGATACCGCCGACAACTCTCTGGCTACTGTCATTGGCAAAATGGCGGAGGTGGTGGTGGGCCGCCTCCGTGCTGGCGCTATCTCGGTGAGAGAGCTTGACGCCGACTCCATCACCGTCGCCGGCCTACCACTGAGCGATTACGTTGCTTCGGTAGTGGCGCAACTTGGCAGCTCACCCGCTCCTACCAACCCAAGTGAACTGATTTCTCCAGTAGCTCACTTGGAAAACTTGGAAGTAACAGGTGAAACTTTGCTGGCCAACCTGCTGGTGGCTGAGGACGCCACTTTTTCCGGCACCCTCGCCGCTCAGGACCTCACCGCTCAAACTACTCTACTTGGCGAGCTCACTGCCAACACCGCCACCATTGCTGGTACGCTGGTAGCTGAAAACATCGAAGCCGGCAACATCACCGCTGCCACCATCAGCGCCCACTCTACCCGCCTGGCCATGCTGGAATCGCGAGTAGCTGAGTTTGAAAGAGTCAAAGCCGAGACTGCCGAGTTTATGGATGCCACTATCTCCGGCACTCTCTATGCTGACACCATCATGGTACGCAACAAAATTGCTTTGGCTGAGGAAAAACCCTCAATTATCCAGGTCATCAAAGAAAAAGTGGTGGCGGAAGAAAGTGGTAGCTCTGGTAGCGGCTCCAATCCCAGCCTGCAACCGGTTTACGACACCGTGGCTGGCAGCGGCTACGAGGCTTCCAGCTCTGCTGATCTGAACTGGCAGCTTGAGGACTTACACCTGGCCAGCTCCGACGTAGTTATCACCGGCCAGGCTCTGTTCATCGACAACTACTTTAGAACCAACGGCTCCGGCTTTATCGCCGACTCACTCGGCGTTGGCAAGCAGCTGCTGGTGGGTCAAGGCATGAGGCTTGCTGATGGCAGCATTGGCTACTTGGCTCCGGCCGGCGTCGAGCAGCTTTTGGAGATTCAGCCCAGTGGCGCCGGCACGCTTTCGCTCATGGCTGGCCTGATGACGCTCACCGAAGATGGCAATGTTACCATCAGCGGCAACCTCAATGTAGCCGGCAACCTCGAAGTTCAGGACACCTTGCTGGCCAACCTGATCCAGCCAGTTGATTTCGGCAACCCCTTCCAGGTACAAGTAGCCGGAGCCGATGCTACTTCTGGTGAAGTCAAGGAGTCCCGCTTTGAGATCATCAACGAACTTGGCACTCCAGTGGCTACCATTTCTGCCGAGGGCCGAGCTGATTTTGCCGCCGGCATTGGCGTGGGTTCGGAAAAACTAAGTGTTTCTGAAGATGACGACGAAGTCGAGAGCAACAAGACCTCTGGTCGGGCTGCTGTGCCGGCCGGAGCTAAAGAAATCATCATCCGTTCCAAACTCATCACCGAAAACTCGCTTGTGTACGTCACCCCCGTGGGCAGCACCCAAAATCAGGTGCTGTATGTCAAGTCACAACAGGCGGAGGATCCCGACACTAGCACAAACGAAGGCAAGTTCGTGGTCGGCTTTGACGCTCCGGTCACGGAAAAAGTTAATTTCAACTGGTGGATAGTTAACTAAAAAGCCGGCTGTTAGCCACTTTTCGCGCTGTTTCCTCATAAAATTGGCTTCTCAAACTGAAGGATATATGGCTTGAGATATTTGTCCAAACTTTTATAAGTGAGCAAATCGATTTTTTTCTTTAAGGTATCCTCTAATTCATGTTTGAGAATAATGAATTGCATTCCCATTCCCTGAGGGGCTTCAATTAATAAATCAATGTCGCTTTGCTGATCGAAATCTCCCCGGGCATAAGAACCAAACAGAGAAGCTTTTTTTACCCCATATTTTTTGAGAACTGGAACGATTTTGTCTTGAATATTCATGTTCTTATTCTATCAAAGAGGGTGCGTGAAGACTAGGTTGTAAGTTATTAATAAAGTCTAAGGAGTCCGTGGCAAAGCAAGCTGGCTCTCACCAACTTCAGTCTGGTAGACCAGAAAAGTTACTAATCAGTACACTCGTAATAGTAGGTTTCGCCAAGAGCAGGCGACGGCCCGCCACATCTGGCGGCGCTGGCTTGAATATCCTTGTCGCCACTATTGCGCAGCGTCGCTCTTAAAAGAAAAGATTCACCATTATCACGACTCTGGTAGGTGCACTCAACATCACCACTACTCGGCACATCGCGCATATAAATCGTTGTGCCGGCTGCATTCTGAAACACCCCAGCCGCATTCACTCCAGGAATATCACTACATTCCACCCAATCCGCTGCCAACGGATAACTCTGGTTGTCGTTGTAGTACAGCCTTAAAGCAGTTTTCAGTTGATTCAAGTCATTTTTAACCTTAGTATCCCTGCCCCGCTCCCTAATCCCCACCATGTTGGCCAGCAACAGGGCGCTTAAAATGCCAATGATGCTAATCACTACCAACAGCTCGATTAAAGTAAAACCTGATTTCATCTTTTTCTCCTTAATTTAATTAACTCTAAGTTCCCGGATCAACAGGCAAACCAGGTCCAGTCGGACTTGCCGGAATAGCTTCTTCCGGCACAAATGGGCTTCCTGTCGGAGTCGGACTTGCTGTTGGTTCTGGCGATGCTGTTCCACCCGGGTCTTCCGGTACTCCATGGGCCGCTGCCGCTGCGTCTAACTCCGAATTTAGTGACCTATTGGTGCTGCTCAAGCCATAATTACAAAGAGTGCCAGAGCTGCAGGTCATGCCTTCGTAAACCATCACTTCTCCATCTTCGTCTTTCACCAGGTCACCATCTTGGTCATTTTCTAAATAAGCAAAAATGGCGTAATCCGTCCCGTCATCAGAATCATAGTAATATTGGATACCATCCACCGGATCCGCCGGCAGTTGCACCATGTAAGTGATGCCATCCCTGGCAAAAATAGCGCCCCAGTTGCAGGGTGCAGGAATTAGCGCGCCGCAGCCAATGATCTCACCAGTTCCACTAGACTCCGGATACCTACCAGTGTCATTGTAATACACTTCCAAAGCTGTAGTAATTTGATGCAAATCCTCTTTCCGGCGCGAATCTCTGCCCTTTCGCTGGGCGCCAATGAAAGTATTCACCCCAATACTCACCAAGATACCAATAATCACCATCACCACCAAGATTTCTAGTAGTGTGAAGCCGGAATTTCGAGTAAATTTTTTGTACATAAGTCCTTCTGTTCTTACTTGTGCTCGTTAATCCTGATTACAATTGTTAGTGGGATCATTCTGACATGAGTTATAGTCAGCATATCTTGGGCCGTTACAAACCCCACCACCAGCCATGTTAAACCAAACGCAAGGATCCTCGCTAGGAGTTGCATTATTGCAGCAATAACCCGAAGTTAGCCCCGGATCGCCCGCCGCCATCGCCACCGGCACTCCTTCCGAAACTCCGTATTGATAATCTTCCGGCTGCCAACGCCTAATGACATAATAATCCAGATGATCTTCGCTCAAACCGCAACCACCCACACAGCCAAGAGTCTCAATCACCGGATCACCGCTCCACTCCATCGGTGCGAAAACTCTAAAACCGCCGCAGGTATTGCTGGTACTGGGATGAGGTAAGTAAATATACGGCTCGCCAGTAGCCGGATCACAGGGGACTTGGTTGATGTAGGGTGATAAATCCGAACTACTACAATTGACCAAAATTTCCGGTGGCGGATAACAACCGTTGTCGCTGTAGTACTCCTCAAAAGCCACCTTAATCCGGTGCAGATCGTCCTTGCGCTCGGCATCGCGGGCTTTTTTCATGGCACCGGCGTTGAGGTATTGGAAAGCAATAATGGCCAAAATCGCCAGCAAAGCAACGATAATGATCACCTCAATCAAGGTGAAGCCTCGGTTGGAAAGCCTTTTGGGGCGGCCGGACTGAACTAAGCGGCCGGACTGAACTAAGCGGGCGGGTCGGGCAAAATGTTGCTTCATGGCTGTTTTTACTATATGACTACACTATACCCTATTGCAACTGCCTTTTGCCAGTTTTGCTGAGTTTAGTCCCTCAAAAAAATGCTATAAACGTTAAAATCCTTAAAATCAGTCAATTTCAAGGATTGTGTTTCCTAGGAATCGGGTTATTTTGAGGATTTTACCCCCATATTATTTTACCCAAATACCTCTTCTTCCCCTTTACAAACAGGGGTAAAACTTGATTAAATAGAAGGGTAATTACTTCGAGAAAATATTAAAAATATCTAAAAACCGAAAGCAAAATATGTCATCTTTTCGCGCCCTTTCCACCCAATCTCTGTCACTGGCTACCGTTATTGGCGCTGTCATCGCGGTAATTTTGCTCCTGCTGCCTTTCACCGACTCTTTCATTGCCCACACCAAGCTTTATCTGCTTTTGGCCGCCGGCCTGCTGATGACTATCTTCTACCTGGTCAGGGCCATTAAAAGAAACAGCCTCGATTTTGTGTTGGCTCCTTTTACTACGCCGCTGGTGATTTTTGGCGTGGCGGCGCTGATTTCTTCGCTTTTCACCAACAATTATCCGGTTGAAAACTTGCTGGGCACGGGCGGCGCTTATATTGCCATGGTTTTGATCGCGCTTTTTGGCACTTCTCTGCTGCCAAAAAACTCCACCCGGCCGTTTTTGACAGCGCTTGGCCTGGCGGGCGTGGTTTTGTTCGCCCTTTCTTTGCTTCAGTTTATAGGCCTTGGTCCGGCTCAGTGGTTTAACGCCATCTGGAATTTTGAGATCCCCGGCGGCCTGATTTTCAACCTGGCTGGCTCTACTCTTATCGCTCTGCAGGTGTCTTTGGTGGGGTTAGTGGGAATTGTCGGCTACTACTATACTAATCGCCGTTTGCCTAACTTGATGATGGCGGCCGCACCAATTCTGCTGATTGCAGTGGCGGTGTTTGGCTGGTCGATTTTACCAGGCAAAGACACTGCCGTGGTGCTACCTTCGTATGCCGCCAGTTGGTCGGTAGCGCTGGATGCGCTGCGCTCGCCTCGTTCGGCCATTATTGGCGTCGGACCGGAAAGCTACGCCAACATTTACGCTCAGTTCAAGCCAATTTGGACCAATACCCAAGAGTACTGGAACATCAACTTCAATCAAGCCGCCAACGTGCCCCTCACTCTGATTGCCACTATGGGTTTGTTTGGATTGGCTGCTTGGGTAATTTTGGCTTTGGCTACTTTGAGAACGATGAAAGTTGTGAGCCGGGAAAATCTGCCTTTAGCCTGGATGGTGGTGAGTATGCTGCTGCTGCACCTGGTGCTGCCAGCCAATCTGGTGATGCTCGCCATTCTTGGTATTACCCTGGCAGTGCTGGGAGCGGCGGAAAGGCATCGCCTGCCAGCGGTGCAAATGCAAACTTTGTCTGCCCGAGTCACCAACCAACCACGCACCGAAGCTGAGATGGCAGCAACAGCGCCATCAACAAGCACCAGCACGGTCAATCCCTTCAACGTTGTGGCTGTAGTTTTACTTTTGGGAGTGCTGCTGCTGTCATACTTTGTCGGCCGCAGTTACGCTGCCCAGGTCTACATGAACGAGTCCAACAAGGCGGCCGTGAACGACGACGCCGTGCGCACCTATGAGCTGCAGCAACGGGCTATCGCTCTCAATCCTTATCTCGACATCTTCCGCCGCCGCTACGCTATGACCAACATACTCATTGCCATTGCTATTTCCAACCGTACCGACGCCACCGAACAAGACCGGCAGCAAGTTTCTGAGTTGCTGCAGCAGTCCATTCGCGAGGCTCGGGCTGCCACCATGCTCGATCCGGGCGACAGCCAAAACTGGCTCACTTTGGCCCAAATTTATGAACAAATGATTGGCGCCACCGATGAAGCCGTCCAGTGGGCGATTCAAAGTTATGTTTCGGCTATCGAAACCAATCCCACCGATCCGAGCCTGCGGATTGCTTTGGGAGGAATTTTCCTCGGACAAGAAGAATATGAGCAGGCGGCCAACATTTTCAATGGCGCGATTGAAGTCAAACCCGACTTCCCCAACAGCTATTATAATTTCGCCATTGCCATGGAAAACCTCGAGCGGTATGAGGCGGCTCAGTCTGCTTATCAGCAGGTGCTGGTTCTCCTCGATCCAGACACCGAGGACTATACTCAGGTGACTGAAAGGCTAGAGGCTGTTGAAGCTATTCTGGCCGAGCGGGGTGAAGCCACAGAGGCTGCAGGCGGTCAAGCTGGCGGCGCGGCTGGGGCGGTTGGTGCGGGCGCAGACCAAACCACCAATCTCACTCCCTCAATCCTCGACCAAAACCTGCAATCACAACAAAACGTAGTGGGCAATCCGGGTGGGGTTGAGCTAAATCGCGACGAAACTCCCGACGCTACCCTGCCGGCGGACGCGAACGATCTTTCCGGAGCGCCTGAAGCTTCCGGGGAACCAGAGCCGTTGTAGGTAACTGATTTGATTAGCGGTAGTTTACTATTGACATCTTTAGTCACGTTTAGTACCATGTAGTCATGTTGAAACTTAGCTTAAATACAAACCAAGCATACACCCCAGAGCAGGTTGCGGAGATGTTGCAGTTATCTAAAAATACGGTTTATGACCTCATTAGCCGTGGTGAGATTGTAGCCAAAAGAATTGGCAAGCTGTACAGGATTCCTTCAGCCTCAATTTCCTTCTTGTTTACCGGCCTTGACTATGATCTTTATCAAGCTGATCAGGCAGATAAGCAAAACTTACCAAAGATTGAAAAAGAAATTTCCAAAGCTAGGGCGAAGCTATAATTTATATGCAGATATTTGTTGATTCTGATGTAGTAATATCCTCATTACTCTCTTCTACTGGCGCTGCCCATTTTCTTCTCTTTCGATCACAAATTAAGCCTATTTTATCCTCAATTTCTTTGGTTGAACTTCGCGTCGTCAACAAGCGCCTTGGTATATCAGGGGACAAATTGGAAACTCTGGTGAAAGAGCGCTGCAAGCTTTTCAAAATGTCCAAAGGTGTGGAAGAATTAAAGAAAGAATACGGATCTTATGTCATTGATATTAATGACGCTCATATTGTTGCTGCTGCCCATCAGTCCGAAGCCAAATACTTGATCTCATACAACTTAAAACACTTTAAAACAGATAAAATTAACAGTGAGTTAGATATCCTCATTTTAACTCCCGCTCTCTTTTTGCAATACCTACGGGGACGGTGATTGGCGCCTTTCAGTTGAGCACACTTGATTTTTGTAGAATTTTTAGTACTAAATTCTACAAGACTCCTTATATTTTAGTACTAAAATCTCGCAAAGCTGAAATTATTCAGGCCCGGTCAGGCGGAAAAGTTTTTGGCGCAGTTTGTCAATGTTTTCGCTGGTGGCGGCGCTGAACATGATCGTTTCCAGACCTTGTTTTTTAAAAACCTGCTTAATGGCGGTGCTGAGTTCTTGATCGTAAAGATCGGCTTTGTTGATGCCGAGGAGGAAAGGTTTTTGCGTCAGTAACTGGCTGTGCTGGGCCAACTCTTGCTGCAGGCTGGTGAACTGGCTGAGTACTTGGGCGGCCTTCTCTGCTGCCGCGAGCGAGTCATCAAAAACCACTGCTTCATCCAGGGATAAAACGTACAAAAGCGCCGAACAGTTTTCAATGTGCCTGAGGAAATCGAGGCCGAGGCCCTTACCCTCGCTGGCGCCCTCAATCAGGCCGGGGATATCGGCGATGATTAGTTCGCTGTCCGCGTCATGGGCGGACATGATCCCCAGGTGTGGCTCGAGGGTAGTAAAGGGATAATTGGCCACTTTGGGTCTGGCGCTGGTGAGCACCGAGAGCAAAGTGCTTTTGCCGGCGTTGGGAAAACCCACCAGGCCAATGTCTGCCAAAAGCTTCAATTCCAGGATGACGACGCGTTTTTCGCCGGGCGTACCGTACTCTGCCTCCAGCGGCGTGGTATTTTCCGGCCCCTTGAAACTGACGTTGCCGCGGCCGCCAAAGCCGCCCTGGCAAATGATGACTGCTTGGCCATCTTCAGTGATAGTGGCGATTTTGATTTTTTGCGGGCTGTGATAGGCGGTGCTGGCAAATGTTTGGATGGGAGCTGAAATTGTTTCGCCGTCGAGGGTGGTGAGCCAGGGCTGTTCGGGCAGGCTGGGTGGACTTTGGCCTTCTTTTTCCAGGTAGTACTTTTCTTTGCTAACGTCATTTTTCTTCCAAAGTGAGTCAATGCCTAGCGTCATCCGGCGCTGGCGGGCGGTTTCGTTTTCTGCCGCCACCCAAATTTCCGTACCAATGGGAACGGACAAAACAGTGCGCTCGCCTTTGCGACCGTATTTCTTACGACTGCCGCCCGCCTGCCCCTGATTAGCACTATACGCCACTTTTCCTGCATATTTCTTGAGCGTGGTAAGCTTGCGGCTGCCAACTATTGTAATATCTCCACCATCACCACCACTGCCACCGTCAGGGCCACCTTTCAGCACATATTTCTCCCGCCTGAAACTCACCCTGCCGTTGCCGCCATCGCCAGCTTGTAAAATTAAAGTTACTAAATCAGTCATAAAAATTGAACTTGGTATATTTTACCTTAAAAATCCCAAAGGGTTGTGTAGCACTCCGCCTTGTCTGATTTCAAAGTGGAGGTGGACACCGGTAGAGCGGCCGGTGCTGCCCATCTGGCCCACCACGTCGCCGCGATTAACCCGCTGGCCCGGGCTAACTTGCAGCACGCTCATGTGGCCATAAAGGGTTTGATAGCCATTGCCGTGATCAATCACCACTCGGTTGCCATAACCCCAGTTGTCCGGCCAGCCGGCCACAATGACCGTGCCGCTGTCTGCTGCCAAAATCGGGCCGCCGCTGAGGTTGGAAATGTCGACGGCTTTGTGATAAAAACTGTAGCCCTGAGAAATCCGACCGGCTGCAGGCCAAACAAAAGAACCAAAGGCGTTAACGGTGCCCGCGTCAGGCGTAGTCACTGCTGTGCGGGACGTAGTGGTGGTTTGGCGAGTCGGGGCAGTTTGGCGCGGTGGCACGCCTTGAGGTACCATGATAAACTGGCCGGTAGCCAACTCAAAAGTTTCATCATCCAAAAATTCGTTAAACGGATAGTCAACAATCACCTGCGCCTGAGAACTATCAAGACCATAGCGGCGGCCAACAGAATAAATCGTTTCTCCCCGCTGCACCTTGTGCCTAACCCCATCCACCGGCAAAATCCTGATTTCCATGCCGGGTTTAATGGCAGCGTTTTCGGCTAGATCATTTTCCCAAAGAATAGTCGAAACATCCAAGTTATAGCGCTCGGCAATCTGAGAAAGCGTCTCCCCTTCCTGCACACTGTGAGTAATGATCTCCCCACCCCGAAATTGGCGCACTTCCTCTGCTTGCTGAGTTGAAAAACCAACTCCATAAGCGCTGGCGCTCAAAACTCCCTGAGAAACCTCTTGCTGAGACTCTTCTTGACCACCGGAAAAAATCACCGGCCCAACCGTAATCACAAAAAAAACTAAACCAATGGTGCCAAAATGCAAAAACGGCCGAACATAGCGGCCCCGTTTTTGGTAAAGAAAATCGACAACTACATCTTTGAAAAATTCAAAGCGGGCAAACCACTTGTAAAAGCGACGCCTGACGTAATCTTTGAGGAAGTTGAAAAACTCGCTGATTTCCTTGAAAACGGCAGGCACTTTGAGTTTAACTGTGATTTTTCTTGCCATAACACTCTACTGTATCGTACTAGCAGCCTCAAAAAAAGGAAAGAGGTAGCACTATTTTTACCCGCAGAGTGCTTTTTTATCAATAAGCGCTCTACGGGTAATCATCTCTGGAAAAAACACCCATTAAGCCTCTTTCAAGGAAACCAAAAACTCTTTGTTAGATTTGGTCCGCTTGAGTTGGTCTACCAGAGTTCTGGTCCGCTCATCTTTATCCAACATATCCAACATGCGGTGCAAAGTAGTAATGGACTGATAAGTCATGCCTTCAATCAGCAGATCATCACGTCGAGTGCCGGATTTTTGGACGTCAATGGACGGATAGACCCGGCGCTCTGCCAGGCGGCGATCCAAATGCACTTCTTGGTTGCCGGTGCCTTTGAACTCTTCATAAATCAGATCGTCCATCCTCGAGCCGGTATCCACCAAAGCGGTGCCGATAATGGTCAGTGAGCCGGGAATTTCAAAATTCCTGGCCGCGCCAAAGAATTTCTTGGGCGGAAACAACGCCGCGGGGTCAAAACCACCGGACAAAGTTCGGCCGGAAGTAGGAATGGCTAGATTATACGCCCGCGCCAATCTGGTAATAGAGTCTAGCAGAATCAAAACATCCTTGCCCATTTCCACCATCCGCTTAGCTTTAGCCAGCGCCAGCTCGGCCACTCGCACTTGATCTTCGGCAGATTCATCAAAGTTACTGGCCGCTACTTCACCCTTGCCTTTGGTGAGGTGTTCAATGTGGCGACGAATATCGGTCACTTCTTCCGGACGCTCACCCACCAAAACCGCCATAATGTGAATCTCGGGGTGATTGGTGGCCACACCACTGGCCACATCTTTAAGCAAAGTGGTTTTGCCAGCCTTGGGAGGAGAAACCAAAAGACTTCTCTGCCCTTTGCCGATGGGGGCAATCATGTCGATAATTCTGAGAGAAAGCGGCTCATCGCCAATTTCCAGTTTAATCTGGGAGTCGGGATAAACCGGGGTGAGGCGCATAAACTCGGTGCGCTTGCTGTTGAGCACTTCTTCAACCGGCAGGCCGTTGACTTTGTCTACTTTTAAAAGCCCCCAGTAGCGCTCGTTTTCCTTAGGCTCGCGCACTGGTCCTTCCACCACGTCGCCTGAGCGCAGTTTGAAGCGCCTGACTTGGGAAGTGGAAATGTAAGCATCGCCTTCTTCGTCGCCGCTCAGAGTCACGCGCAGCACGCCGTGGCCGTCGCGGGAAGTGTCCAGCACGCCGGTAATCATCCGGGTGGCTCTGTCTTTGCCGCGCCTTGAATTTTCATTTGCATTTGCATTTGGGTCCGCGGCGGCCCGCTCTTCCTTCGGCAACTCCGCGCTTTCATCCATGGGACTTTGCAGCGGCACCACCGGAATGGTTTTGGGCTCTGGTTTTACTGTTTTGGTTGCATCACTTGTTGATGCAGTGGTTTTGTTTGGCATAAATTTCTACAAACACCAGCTGGTGCTGATACTAAATAATATTATTGTTGAATTTTCTGTAGCAATACATTGAAAAAAGTGAATCTAACTTAATTATCTTGGTAAATTGGTAAAACAAAATCAGGGTAACTTTTGGGGCTGGATAGTATTATGCCAGGATTGGCCGAAAAAGTCAATTTTTGTCCTGGTCGCCCAAGTGTTGTCACCAAGTCACTGTAATGCCAATTGAAGTTTCTCGACTGTCAGTCTCGGTAGTTCACGTACCAACTGGCGAGTAGATTTAGGGAGAAACTTATCCAAATCCTGCTGAATATGCTCTGGCTTAACCGCTTGAAGACGATCAATAAGAGCCTGAGGATCAAAGGTTTCTTGGTAGTAGTTAAATTTCTGTTGGATCAGGTCTGGTTTGAGCTTAGTCTGTTGGTTGAGCAGATAGAAAAGGTCGTAGATGTCTCGACCCTTCTCTCGGTTCATGATTGCGCGAATTTTTTCTGCCAAAATCTCTTCCTTAGATAAGTGCGGAATAAGAGCGATCAGAGCGATTGGATAAGGACTAGAAATAGTCGAAGTTTGTGGCTCAATGATCGCTTCTCTTTGAGAAAAATCTAGTTTAACAGTCAAGGGCTGGGTTGATTGGGGAATACCAAGATACAATTTCATGCTGATACCAACAAGATTGCGCAAAGGTTTCCAGCTAAGATTGGGAAATTCTTTGCCCAGTAAAAAGACAGCCGCATCTAACTTGGTTTGGAGGGCTGAAACATTGAGATTGGTAGTAAAATCTAAATCCTCGGAAAAACGGCCAGAGTTAAATAGGAGACGAATGGCAGTGCCGCCTTTAAAATAAGTGCGATCGAGGTCTTTTTGAGTATACCAAGTATTAAGGAAGGCAATTTGGAGATATTCACGGATAATGCTGGCTTCATCAATTTGAAATTGGCGAGCAAACTTTCTGAGAGTATTACTGTCTAACATAAGCCTTAGTCCAGGGGTATTGTTGATGCAGTTCTTTGATGTTAACCTGAGTGAGATCAAGTTCTTCCTGATGAAAACGACGCAGACCCTTGTCGACAAAATAGGCCATATCAGCCAGAGCTTTCTCCGGGGTGGCAATCAGGAAGTCTTGCTCTTGATGGTAACCATGAAATAAGCCGGGCTTAATGCGAGAGTACTCGAACTGCTGGTCAGCGCTGAATTGTTTGGGATGTTTGGGAGTAACAGAAGTGATGACCCGGGAAAATTGAGGTAAAATACCGTAGTAATTAAGGGCGGTTTCCAGGCTAATGTAGGAAGGTCTATAGAGCAAATTGGCTTTCTCGAAAACAGAAAGGGGTCTGGCGTTGATTTCGTAAAGACCGCGCTTGAGCCGGTTGACTCTTCCCTGCTGGTGGAGTCGCTTAAGGATGCCTTGTCT
The DNA here is from genome assembly GCA_964633875.1 of uncultured Pseudomonadales bacterium. Classification (GTDB taxonomy): domain Bacteria; phylum Patescibacteriota; class Microgenomatia; order UBA1400; family PJMF01; genus UBA1370. The sequence continues at coordinate 185 of CAZWKL010000002.1, read as the reverse complement.
GGCGCTGTCAGATTTGTCAGGGAAAAGGATTTGTAAGTTTTCGGCTGTGACAACCTTGAGGTTTTTATCCTTAAAGAGCTGTTCAACTTGATGCAGCGAGGTGTACGTGTTCATTTATGGTATAAATATATACTATATCTGAACACGTGTCAAGTAATGTCCTTGGTCACGCACCCTTTTCCACC
>CAZWKL010000001.1:182496-294116 GCA_964633875.1 uncultured Pseudomonadales bacterium | reverse complement strand
CCAAATTCCACGCCCGCTATTTAGAAACCGTGTCTACGAAAAGGGGTGCTTGACACTTCCTTAACGAAGTCGGTTTGCACGAAACGCCAAAATCTTTCAAGCTTACCCTTGGTTTGCGCGCGCCGCGCCCACACCAATTTTATGTCGAGGGCGTTGGCGTACCACTGGTAATCGGCAACACCAAACCGGGCGCGCGCTTTATACTGCGAACCCTGATCCTGCAAAATCGCTTTCGGACAACCCCAATGTGATAGAGCTTGATACCAAACTAAAAAGACATTAATTTTATTTTGCGATTTAAACCATCTTCCAGCCAAACAAAATCGACTATGGTCATCAATGGTGGCAATTCAATAAAGCGAACCAAGTTTAGGAAAATCAATCCGGCCCATGATATCGGTTTGCCATAAATCATTGGGACTGGCCGCTTCAAAGCGCCGAATGGCTTTGACACGAGCGACATTCTGCCGGGTCAAATTGGCTTGTTTGCAAACCCGCCAGACGGTCACTTCATGAACCGGCAAACTCAGTTTGTTGGCAATATTGCGCGCCGATCTCCAGGGATCGGTTTTTTTGAGAGCAATAATTCGCCCGCGATCTTGAGCGGTCAAACGGAAAAAATTGCTGTGCCGGCGATCACGCAATCCTTCCTCGCCGCGTTCTTGGTAACGCCGCTGATAATTTTCCACCGTCCGGACGGTGCAGTCCAGCACCTCTGCCGCCTGCTTCTTGGTAATCATCTCCGCAAGTAACGCTTCCATCACTTCAATCCGCTTAAACAAAGGTTTTTTCATAACCTCCCTTCCTTTGCGCTTGGCAGGCAGAAACCAGACACAGGTTTTTTGTAAGAAAAAGAGGAGGATAACCCATTTGTCAAAATTAGTCAGGACGCAGAGTAAGACCAAGTCCTGGCTCACCGGCTATTTGCCCGAATGGAAAACTTTAACTTTAAAAGCCTAAATTTTCTTCAACCAAGATAATATGAATTTGGCGACCGAGAAAATCGGGATCATTTTTGAGAATTACAATTTTATTTAGTTGAGTGTGCGAGTTCATGGCTTCCATCAGGCGCTTATCTTCCAGAGGGGTAGCGTGTTCTTCCACGCGCCTCATCGCTTCATTGAGATCGCTGACAATTTTTTTAGTGCTAACGACGAAAATTAAATTAGGCGAAGTAAAAACAATATGAGGCAGCTGACTGCCCGTATTACTGGCAATCACCAGTTGGCCGTCTTCGGTTAAGGCATGAACGCTGCCTAAATAGTAATCAGAAAGCACCGATTGTTTTCTCAGCTTATGGCGCTTGGTGTCGTTGTTTTCAGCGGTAATTTTGGCATGCAAATCATCCCAAGGATGCTTGTCCGACTTGAGATACTTTAAGTATCTGATTTGCTCTAGAGTCACCGAGGTACCGTTCATGACGGAAGCGCCCTTAGGAATTAGCGCTTTGATTTTTGCCAGGGCCTCGGCTTTGGTATTGACCTGAATTGGTTTAAAGTTTTTATTTTGAAGAGCCGCTATGGTTTTTTTCAACGACTCTTTTGAAGCCAGGGTTTCGAAATTGGCGGGAACTTTGTTTTGATTTGTCATAATTTGTTTCCATGTTAGTATATAAAGTAGAAAAAATGACAGGCACAGAACAAATAAAGGTTATTTGAAAAACACCTAATTTTTTTAGCTCTAATACCACTCCACCAAAATGCGCGCGCTAAAACCCGCATTCCCCCAAACCAACCAAACCGCACCAGTTTTCTCTACTCTCCGCTCTCTTTGTTCACCAGCGAATCAACAATGGCGCTCACCAGTGACACCACGATGCTAAAGAGCAGCGCTGCCAGGAAACCGTCAACAGTAAAACCAGACACTACCGCACTAGCCAGCATCACCATCAGGGCGTTAATGACAAAAGTAAACAACCCGAGTGTCAGCAGATTAACCGGCAAAGTCAGGAAGGTAACAACCGGCCGAATCACGGCGTTAATCACACCCAAAACAATAGCCACCAAAATAGCGGTCGCAAAACTGGCTACCACTACCCCGGGGACAATATAACTAGCTACGGCCACGGCAATGGCGCTTGAAATTAAAGTAATAAATAGCTTCATAATAGGCTCCTTTCTAAGATTAAGATTATCATAGTTGCCGGCGGTTTGCTACAATTGCCTTGTGTTTAAAAAATTGAAGCAGCGGTATTATTTTTTATTTGCCGGCTATTTTAAGTTCTGGGCGCGGCTGAGACTGAAAAGATGGCGGCCGTATTTAATCGTCATCACCGCTTCCAATGGTAAAACGACGCTGCTTCATTTGTTGCAGTCTCAAGTGGGTGAGCGGGCGCGCTACTCTCACCTGGCCAACAGCGCCTTTGGCATTCCTTTTCATATTCTTGATATTTCCAGGCAGTCATTTGGCTTGCTTGAATGGCCGGCGCTTTTCATACGAGCGCCGCTGGCGCTTCTCACTCCTCTACCCAAGGAAAAGATTTATATTGTTGAAGCCGATTGCGACCGGCCGGATGAAGGCAAATTTCTTGCCGATTTGCTCAGTCCGGATATGACTCTTTGGCTCAACGTTTCCCGTACTCATACAGAAAATTTTGCTTCTCAACTCAAAAGCGGCGAATTCACTTCTATTGAAGCGGCTGTTAGTCATGAGTTTGGCTATTTCTTAGCCAAAACCAAGCAGAAAGCGTACATCAACGGTGACTCTAAGTTGATCAAGGCAGAAGTCAGCCGCTCTCAAGCCCAAATCGAAAGCTACCAAGAAAAAATTTGGCTGAACAAATACGAAATTAGCACAAACGGCACCCGGTTTTTGATCAATAATCGAAAACATAGCTTCACCGGCTCGCTGCTGCCCAAAGACACCTGGCTTTCGCTTGCCATGTGTCTAAGCGTGTGTCTGGAGCTAGATCTTGCTTATGACTATAATTACCAAAATTTTACTCTACCTCCGGGCAGAAGCTCGGTTTTTGCGGGCATAAAAAACACTACTCTTATTGACAGTAGTTATAATGCTAATTATGACTCAGTGAGAGCGATGCTGGAGCTTTTTGCCAGTCTCAAAGCGGATAGTAAATGGGTGGTGCTTGGGGATATGATTGAGCTGGGGCAGCAGGAGGCTGAAGAGCACCAAAAGTTGGGCAAACTGTTGGCACAAGAAAAGTTTGATAAAATTATTCTGATCGGTCCCCGATTGCAAAAACACACCGTGCCGCTTCTTGACCAAACAAAAACAATTACTTTTCTCGAACCAAAAGAAGCGCTGGCTCATATACGTGATACGCTTAAAGGCGGAGAAACAATTTTTTTCAAAGGCTCACGGTTTTTGGAAGGAATTATTGAGCAGCTTTTACTCGATCAAACAGACGCAAAACAGCTTTGCCGGCGGGAGAAAGTTTGGCAGAAAAGGCGCCGGCACTGGGGGTTAGGATGACTAAAAAAACAAAAATGATTATTCTTCACGGCTGGTCCTACTCGCTTGATAAGTGGCGGGATTTTATTGATGCCATGGAAAAACATGGGTACGAGTGTGAGCTGCTGGCGGTTCCCGGTTTGACCCAAGCTATCGACAAAGTCTGGACGCTTGACGATTACATAGCTTGGCTGGACAAGCTGCTGGATTCTCGAGAGAAACCCATTCTTTTGGGTCACTCCAATGGCGGCCGTTTAGCTTTAGCCTACACCCACCGCTTTCCTCATAAAGTACAATCACTGATCCTGATTGCCAGCGCGGGGGTGATTCATAAGGACCTGAAAACAAGAGCGAAAAAAACCTTTTTTAAGTGGCTGGCAAAAGCTGGCAAACTGCTGGCTCCTTCAGAAAAACTCAAAAAGATCCTCTACACGTTCGCCCGTGAGCGGGATTATTACCAAGCTTCTCCAATCATGAAGCAGACCATGATTAACCTGATTTCGGTGGATATGGTGCCGCTGCTTGTTGATATCAATATCCCGACTTTGCTAGTCTGGGGCGAAAAAGATAGGGTTACTCCGCTCAGCGACGGGCAAACTATGCAAGCGGCGCTGCCAAAAGCGAAACTGGTAACTCTACCCGCTGCCAAACACGCTCCTCAGTTTTCTCACCCGCAAGAAACAGCGGCTATTATTGTTAATAATCAAGCAAAAATATGATTTTCAACTCTCTCGGCTCTAGTTTTGTGAGTTTTTCTCAAGCAGCGAGATCTCTTTTGATTCGCAATAAAAATGAGTATGTTCAAGAACTGGAAAATTACCTCGAGAATAAATATCAGGGCAAGGCGAAGTTGCTTTACAAAGGCAGGGAGGCTTTGAGTTTGGCTTTGCAACTGGCGGCGTTGCCCCGAGGCGCTGTGGTGGCTATTAATGGCTTTACTTGTTACGCGGTTTATCAAGCTATAGTTGAGCAAGGGCTGGAAATCGAGTATCTCGATATCGATGAAACTAGCCTGGATTTTTCTGCCCAAACTCTGAAAAAAGCTGTTAAACGCAACCCCAAGATTAAGGCGGTGATGGTGCAGAACAGCTTGGGTTTTCCGGCTCAAGTGCCGGAGATCAAAATTGTGTGCGAGCAACATGGCCTCGTTTTGATTGAAGATTTGGCTCACAGTGTTGGGACAGTTTATAGTGACGGCAGGGAGGCTGGCAGTGTTGGTGATTTTGTAGTGCTTTCTTTCAGTCAAGACAAAGTTATTGATAGTGTTTCCGGTGGGGCGCTGATCGTTCGCCAGCCAAAATTTTTGCCTGATTTGGCTGCGCTCACTACCAAGCAAATTTCCTTAAAGATGCAATTAAGAGACCGCTTTCATCCCCTGCTCACCTGGATAATTAGAAAAACCTACCGCCTGCAAGCAGGCAAGGTTTTACATCGGCTTTTTGATAAATTTAACCTTTTGTCAAAGCCAATGAACGACGCTGGCGGCGGTTTTCACGATTTGCCTGCCTGGCAATGTTGGCTGGCGCTTTCGTTGCTGAAAAAAATGCCGGCAACAATCAAACACCGGCAAACCATCACTCAAGTTTATCTAGAAAATCTGCCGGAAGAAATGGTGCCGGCTACTACGCGTGAGGGTGCTCGGAACGGGAGTTGTTTGCGCTTGCCGGTTTTGGTAAATAATCGCTCGGCGCTGCTAGCCTTGCTCAAAAATAAACACTATCATCTTGCCGACATTTGGTATGATGCTCCTATTGGTCCGCGAAAGTATCTCCGGAAAACAACTTATACTCATCAATGTCCGATTGCCGAGCGAATTACAGCTCAAATTATTAATTTACCCACTCACGCCAATGTGAGCGTAGCAGCAGCCAAAGCGCTAGCGGAACTCGTAGCTCATGCCGGAAATAACCGTTAAACCAATTAGCAGCGAACACGTTTGGGAAGAATTCTTGGCGCAAAGGCCAGAAGCTAGTTTTTTGCAATCTTGGTATTGGGGCGTTTTTCAGGAAAACTTGGGGCGAACGATTGCCCGGGCGGGTTTCTATTCGAGAGATCATTTGGTGGGAGTGATGTTGTCGATTATTGAACCAGCCAAGCGCGGTAAATACTTCGCAGTACCAGGCGGACCGGTCATTGACTGGGATAATCAGTTGGTAGTCAAAGCTTTTGTTGAGGAAATTACAAACCAGGCCCAAAGTACGGGTTGTAGTTTTGTTAGAGTCAGACCGCAACTAGAAGCAAGTGATTTTTCAGTCAAACTTTTTGCCAAGCTTGGGTTCAGCAAATCACCGATGCACTTGGGTGCGGAATTAACTCACCAACTTGATCTTACTCCGCCGGAAGAAGAAATTTTGGCGCAGATGCGCAAGTCCACTCGCTACGAAATTAAAAAAGCCCAAAAAACTGGGCTTAATATTACTACCTCCACCAACCCCGCAGACATCAAAACCTTTTACGAAATTCAACTGGCCACTGCCCGGCGCCAACACTTTATTCCTTTTACTTACGAATTCCTCCACGAGCAATTCAAGACTTTTGCCGGGCAAAACCAAGCCATGCTCTACTCGGCCTATTTCGAAAAAACTCTTTTAGCTCAGGCGCTGATTATTTTTTACGGCCAAGAAGCCGTCTATCACTATGGCGCCAGCACCGAGGCCGGCAGAAAGTATCCGGGAGCTTACTTAATTCAGTGGGCAGCGATCAAAGAAGCCAAGCGGCGTGGCTTGAAACGCTACAATTTTTGGGGTGTTGCCGATGATCCCAGTCATCGCTACTACAGTCTGTCTATTTTTAAGCGCGGTTTTGGCGGCTATGATTTCAACTATCTGCACGCGCATGATTTTGTCATTAGCAAGCCTCGCTACGTCATTAATTTCGCCATTGAAAATATCAGAAAAAAACTGAGAAAGCTGTGAAAGCTTGACCTTTCAGACGGAATGCAGATAGTAAAAGTTTTTCAAAATTGATACTATGATTGAGGCTATGTTTCTACCTATACTCATTTACTTTTTGTCGTTTACCGGTATCTGGATCGGCGCCGGTATTGCTATTAAAGCGATTGAAAGAATCTCAAGAACAATCAGAGTATCTCAGTTTGCCATTTCCTTTTTGCTTTTGGGCTTTTTCACCTCGATTAGCGAGTTTTCCGTTGGCATCAACGCAGTCATTGAAAATGATCCGGAAATTTATGTGGGCAATCTTATTGGCGGCTCCATTGTGATTTTTATGTTGATTATTCCCCTGTTGGCGATTTTGGGGCGGCCAATTCGCATTACACCCGAGTTTCAGGGTTTTAACTTACTGGCTTCTCTCATAGTTGTAGCTATGCCGGTTATTCTGGCGATGGATGGCCGAGTCAGCAAAGTTGACAGCATCATCTCGATTTGTCTTTTTGCCCTGCTCATGTTTAGTGTCCAAACCAAGAGAGGTGTGCTGGAAAAACTCAAGCACATGAGCCAAAAATCCAGTGTGGCTGTGGGTAGAGAGTTGCTGAAAGTGCTGTTTGGTTTGGCGACTGTTTTTATTGCCAGTAAATTTGTGGTGGAACAAACCTTGTTTTTCTCAGAATTATTGAATGTATCACCGTTTTTGATCAGTTTGCTTCTGATTGCCATCGGTACCAACATTCCTGAATTGGCCATGGTAGCGCGCTCAACCCTGATGCGTAGCAACCAGGTGGCGTTTGGCAATTATGTGGGCTCGGCGGCGTTTAACACTTTTTTCCTGGGATTGTTGACACTGATTTATGGCAAACCGGTAATTTTGAGCAACAGTTATCTGGTTAGCTTGCTGTTTTTAGTTTTTGGTTTAATGCTCTTTTACTACTTTGCCCGCACCAAAAACTCTGTTTCCAAAGTTGAGGGCTTGGTCTTATTCGCCTTGTATCTGGCTTTTCTTTTCACGGAAATAATGCTGCACAAAAACCTGTTGTTTTGGTATTAAGCGGCTTTTCTTTTGAAGTAATTCAAGGCGCTGTCTATGGTGGAGAGCAATGAGCCCTTTTGGCGTTTGCGGTACATCCAAAGCAAAGTCAAGCCGCCAAAAATGCTTAAAATGAAGTAGCCAATTTTTTCAAGGCTATCAAAGCCTTGGCTGAGAGATTCAATGGCTTCAGCACTGGTATAACCCAGATAAAGGTAGATCAAGTTTCTGACCACTAAACCTAGAAAGGTGTATAAAAGGTAGGTTTTGAGCTTGATTTTGATTAGTCCCGCAATGACAGAAACCGGAGCCGTGGGCATAATCGGCACCGCTCTCAAGAGAAAGATCATTAAATTATCTTTGTTGTTTTTGTTTAAAAACTTCCCCAAGCCTTCAGTATCGGAGCGAGAGACGCCTAAAAATTTACCAAACCGGCCCACAAAAATATTTTCAGCCTTATCAGCCACCACGTAGATGATCAAGCTTCCCAAAGTTTTGCTCAGCGAGCCAATCAGGGTTAGCAACAGCAAAAACGAAAGCGGACTGTTCTGGCTAGCGGCAATTGATCCGCCCAACATCATCACCAGCGGTGATGGAATCGGCGCGATGACCTCTTCAATGAGCGCGCCCAAGAAAACGAACCAAGTGACCGGAATTTGTTGGGCTAGTGATTCAAGCCAGGAAATTGCTGTTTGCATAACTCAAACATTTTATCTTACTTTAATGATTTTCCATACATCTAATTGGAGGAAGAAGACTTGGTTTGATACCAAAGTTGTTGATAATTGTTGGTCAGTTTTGTCCAGCTCTGCTTTTTTGCCCACGAAACAGCTTTTTGGTGCAACTGCTCATCATTTAAAACAGCTTGGGCGATTTGCCGAGGATTGCTGGCCTTGATTAGCCACTGGCTGAACGGCGTAGATTCCAAGTACTCTTTTCTTAAATTATTATCATAAAAACAAATTGGCAGGGTTTTTGCGGCCAAGGCTTCCAGAATGCTGAGATAACCGGAAACGAAGGCAACCTGGTATTTTCCCACTAACTCCTCGGTTTTATGGCTAAAACCATGAAAAACAGCGTTGAGCCGGTGTTTTTTAGTATATGCCGCCGCCACTGGCATTTGTGGACCATCGCCATAAACATCGAGTCGGTACTTTGGGTTTTTGTTTTGTAAAATTTTCAAAGCTTCAAGATGCGCCATAATGCCGGTGTCCGGATGAAGCCGGCCGATAAAAACCAGACGACGACGAGGCTGCTTTTTGGGTGGCGTTGGCCTGGTGGCAACAGCGCCATAGGAAATTTGTCCTGGTTGTACGCCGTACCACCGCTGGTGAAAAGCGCCGATGCAAAGATTGTTTTGAGTTAATTTGCTGGCAAGCTGGTGCCAAAAACGCTGCCGGCTGCCAATTTTCTCTCCGCCTTCATAGCCATGAAAAGTCATGAATAATTTTTTTCGCGGCAGGAAAACAAGAAATGGTAACAACCAGAAGAAAACATCGTGTATTTGGATGATCTCTGCTTTTCTGAGTAGAGGCAAATGGTTAAAAACGCCTTGCCAAATACTTAATTTGTACTTTGTTTTACGGATCCAGCTGCCATGGGATCCCCCAGAGGTTTTCAGGCGGATAACCACACTACCTTCAACTTTTTCTTTCAGCGGCAAGTCAGGCAAATGTTGCTGAGTAATGACAGCAATGTCGTAACCTCGTTGTTGCAGCTCCCGATTCACCTTCAAAAGATGTTTTTCAACGCCGCCAAGGTGGGGAAAGTAAAAAGGAGCCAGCTGGACAATTGATTTTTTTGGCACTCGGTTCCGATTATAACAGTTATAACAAAGGCCTGGCTCATGATATACTTTCACTGAAATTCGCCGAGATAGCTCAGCTGGTAGAGCGGCGGTATCGTAAACCGTAGGTCAGGGGTTCGAATCCCCTTCTCGGCTCCCTATTGAACCCACCCACAAACTGATATACTACACAATATATGGCAAATAGTCGCAGAGCCACTTCTCGAGTAATCAAAAGGGAAAAACAGAAAATGCTGCGCCAAACTATGGTGTTTGGTGGCATAGCTTTAATTATTTCCGGGCTGTTTTTATTTCTGGTCTTGCCTGGGTTTATTAGTCTGATCAACTCAATGCTTAACACCAACCCCTTTGAGCTGACCGACACTATTCCGCCTCAGCCGCCTCGAGTGATTGTGCCGTTTGATGCCACTACTGAATCCAGAATTGAGCTGACTGGAGATGGTGAGGCAGGCAGCGAGCTGGTTTTGCTGATTAACTCTCGAAGAGTGGCAGAAACCATCATTGGTGAGGACCGGACTTTCAAGATCAACATTACCTTGCAAGAAGGAGAAAATATTATCGAGGCCTATGCTACTGATGCCGCTGGTAATGAGTCGGCGCTGAGCAGAAGGCAAGTTGTTTATTTAGATACTACTAAGCCTTTCATTGAGCTGGATAATCTACAAAATGGCCAAGAAATTATTGGCAAGGAAAACGAGAACTTCAGAATTTCCGGCAAAACTGAGCCTAGGGCCAGCATGCTGATCAATGGTAGGTCGGCTTATGTTAATAATGACGGCAGTTTTTCCACCCAAATTAGGTTGGATGAAGGCGAAAATGACCTGAGTTTTCAAGCTACAGACCAAGCGGGCAACCTCACGGAAATCGAGCTTAGCGTGCGTTTCCGCTATTAGCCAGGTGGTTGATACTACTAATTCCTCCTAGAAAATACAAAAGCACAAAAGGTTGCAGCAGGGTGTTGTTGAACTGGGCGTGGATCAACAAGCCGAGATAAGCGCTGAAAAGTATTTTGTCATGCCGATACAAATAAAGACCCAGCGCCAGCAGCCCGTATAAACTCAAGAACAAACCAGGGATGCCAACCGCGGTGAGCAACATCACCAAGAGATTATCCGGCACCCGAGCGTGATTGATGCCAATAATGCTACTGCTGGTAAGTGTGGGTGTGAAAAGTCCTTCACCGATAATTAAAGTTTTGGGAGTGGTTCGAGTCACAGCGGCGACGGAATTATCAATTCTGGCTTGGGCAGTTTCCGAACGCAGCATATCTACTCCCAGGCCACCAGGCTTAGGAGCGGCTAGGTATACCCCGAACATGATTGGTGGCATAACTAAAGCCGTGAGGATAAACTTTCTTTTCCACCAACTGCTTTGCCGCCGCCGCCAAATGTTTCTGGCAGCTGCCAATCCCAACAAGCCAACCATAATACCAAAGGCCAGCAAACTAGAGCGAGAGTATGTCAGCAAAATGCCGTTGGCAATCAGTAACAGCGTTAAAATTTTGAAAAATGGTTTTTGCAGAAAATTCAAGTGACGCTGCTCTTCTTCCGGATAGAAATTGAGGGAGTAAAAGTAAGCAAAACAGAAAACCAGAATCATGCCGGTGAAGGCAGGGTCAAACAAGCTGCTGATTAAACGGTAATAGTGATCATCCCAGCCAAAAATAAATAGAAATCTCATATCAGGCAGCAAAATATACTGCAACAAACCAAGGGCAAGAATGATCAAACCGGCAGTGGTCCAGAACGAGCGCAGATAATACGGCCTTAAAACTTTTCTCGATGCCAGAGCCAAAGCGAGATACATCATCGCTCTGAGCAAGTAAAGGAAGGGATGCAAATCAACAAAGCCGGAAACAACAAAGTGTAAAACCATGCCGGCCAAGACCCAAATTACTAGCATGGCTATAAGTCGGTAGCTATGGAACCAATCAACAATGAATTTAAGATAAGTGCCAATCATGGCTCTATTGACAATCGCAAACCAGCTCAACCAGGCAAAAATCAGTAAATCGTGAGCATAAACTGCAATGTTGGGAGTGAGCTGAAATCTTTGCAGTTGTCCCAATGAAAAAACCAGCACAATTAAAATAAAAAAGTGTTTAAGCAGCTGATGGGACTTTTTTGTTTTGTTCATAAATAAAGGCTCTGACACTGAAAGAGTGAATACTCATAATAACCGCGTAGACCAATCCACGCCAACCATCAAGAAAACCCAGTTTGAAAAAATAATTAAAGACAAACTTTCCGGAAGGGTAAAAAACCAGTTTCAGCAGTAATTCAGGCTTATTCATCAAACGCTGCTGGGCAATTATTTCAGCATACCAACTGATATCGGCAATAAATTCGCTAATGGTATTGTGAGCATAGTGTTTAATTTCGATCTCGGTTTCCACCACTGTACCGCCCACTTTAGCCACTTCATGCACCGCCCGGTTAAAATGAGCCAAATCTTTTTTAAAAATTCTGAGCATTTTTTTGGATCCGGTTTCACCAAACCTCAGCTCCTTGCCCAGAAAAATATCTGTCCTGGTAATCATGGCTCCGTCAGCATTTTGATTAGCCAGCACTGGTTCAATTTTGCTTCCGGCTCCTTTTGATAGCACTTCGTCACTATCTAAAAACATTACCCACTGATTTTTTGCCTTATCCATAGCGCTATTTCTCACATCGGCGAAATTATTGATTTTGCCCGGCAGACTTTCAACTTTAAAATGAAACTTCTGACTTAATTTCTGCCAATCGTTACCGCTGGCGTTATCAATGATCAGCACTTCATCAGCAAACTGGGCGGACTCCAAACTTTTCAGAAACCTCTGATCGTTGCGGTTGGTAATGATAATAATGCTAAGTGGCATAAATTTATCTCTGTGGTTCTCTAAGCGATTTTACTATTGCCACCAAGATAAAAGGAAGGGTCAAGAGGCGCGAGTAAAAAATAGCCATGGCGGCGCCATAAATCCCCGCAGTAGTGGTGAGGTAAAGTAGCAGCAAAACCAGCAGGGCGATAGTTAAAAACAAATGCATGTTGATGATCACAAATCTTTCCTTGGCGTAAAACAGGTTGTAAGCGGTGTTGTTAAAACTGTGAATCAAGCCTGCTCCCACCAACCAAGGCAGCATTGGCACCACTGCCAACCACTGATCGCCTAAAATGATATCTACGATTTGCTCCGGAAAAAGCAGCAGCGGCACCGAAGCTACTAAAACATAAAACAAAGCGCCCACTGAGGTTTTGATAAAAGCTTTTCTCAGTCTTTCACCATCATTTTTTATTTTTGAAAAAACCGGCAAAGTAGTGTGTTGCACAGCTTTGGAAAGTTCGTAATTGGTTTTGTGAGCCAAGCTATAACCATTATGATACAAACCCAGGTTGTAAGTGCCTGCCAGCTTGCCGATAATCAGATCATCAATGTTTTCATGGACATAACTGAGCGCTGCCGACACCGACAAACCTTTGGCATTATTAAGAATAACTCTCCCCCGGCTGTGAATGTATTGAAACGCCGGGCGCTCTTTGAAGAAAACAAAAGAAATAATGACTTCAAAAATAGCCGCGCCTATCAGTGCCAAAACCATCGCCATCACTGACTGGAGCATCAGTCCAAAAATGATGGCCAACAAAACATCAACCGCCACCAAGGAAAACCGGTAAAGACTGTCTTTGAAAAACCTGAACTCCTTTTGCATAATGACAATGTAAGGGTTGATGAAACCTTTGATCACCGGCACCAAAGCAGTGACGGCAACCAAGAACGAGAGCTGCGGCTCGTGGTAATAATTGGTCATTAAAACCCCCAAAATCAGCATGATAATACCCATAATAAAGCCGCGGATAATGGCTATAACCCAGGCTGAGTTGAGAAAGTACTGCACTTTTCGCTCAGAGTTAATAATAGTGAGATTAACTCCAGTTTGAGTAACGGCTTCCACAATACCAAAAGCAATCATGATTAGCGAGAAAAGCCCAAAATCATTAGGACTCAATAGTCTGGCCAGCACTGAAATTTTGAGCAGAGTGGCAACCATGCTCAGCACCTTGAGCAAAGTGTGCCAACTGAACCCCGAAATAGCGTTTTTGGTGTAGCCCATGCCTTCAGTATAACCCAGAAGTACTTGCGCTTGAATATGAGAGTTTCCGAGTTCATAATGTCACAGTATGACAAGTCTCTTCAAATCTGTGAGCAGCTTTTTTTTGGATTTAGTTGAAACGATTGTGATCGGACTGTCGCTTTTTTTAGTAGTTTACTTATTTTTAGTCCAGCCGCACCAAGTTAATGGTCAGTCGATGTTGCCGTCATTTGAAAGCGGCGAGTATGTGCTTACGGATAAGGTGAGTTACCGGGTGGGAGAACCCAAGCGGGGTGACGTGATTGTTTTTCATGCACCGGAACCTGCCAATTGCACGGCCGGAACAGGCTGTGATTTTATTAAAAGAATTATTGCTTTACCCGGGGAAAGTGTAGAGGTCAAAAGCAACGGCTTGTATATTAACGACGAAAAGCTGCTGGAAACATATATTCCCGATACTTACGAAACCTCGGCAGGCGCTTTTACCCGGGATAGAAAAGTGGTGTTGGGGCCGGATGAGTACTTTGTGGTGGGTGATAATCGTGAACATTCCAGCGACTCTCGCTCTTGGGGGCCGATTGCGCGCAGCAACATTGTGGGTAAAGCCTTTTTTCGTTACTGGCCGGCAGAAAAAATTGGCCTGATTGAATCTGCTAATTATTAAGGTTGGCGTTAGTGACCTCAATTAGTTTTTCGAGATCTTTTTGAGTATCTTCCGGTTGGCCATAAAGGGTGATAGTAATTCTAGTAAGCCGCGAGGAACGACTGAGCCTGATTTTGGTTTTTTCCGAGGTGATTGACTGAATACTTTTAGCCCACTGCATCACTCGTTCGTTGCTTTCCTGGTAAACTTTTTTCTTTTTAGGATCGATGGACGGCCCACCCTGGCGCCGGAAAATTCGGGCGATAGCTTCGGCGCGTCTGACAGAAGCGTCTTCCTTCAAGATTTGTTTGTAGGCTTGAATCATGGTAGGTGCGTCGGGAATGCCGGAAATAGCCCGGGCATGCCCTTCGGTAATCAAGCCGCTCACTAAGCCGTCTTTGATGGCATCAGGCAGCTCTAACAGCTTCAAAGAGTTGCTGATGTAAGCTACCGATTTACTGATTCTTTTGGCAATTTCACCTGAGCTAAAATTGAATTCGCGAATCAACTGCTGAAACGAGTAGGCTCTTTCCATCGGTGTTAGATCGGTGCGCTGAACGTTTTCAATTAGCGCCATCTCTAACATTTCTCTGGGAGTGCACTCTTTGATGATGGCGGGGACTTCATCAAGGTCGGCCATTTGGGCCGCGCGCCAGCGTCTTTCGCCGGCGATAATCTGATAACCGGCAGGTGTGTGAGCTACCAATAAAGGCTCGAGAATGCCGTGCTGCCGGATTGAATCAGCCAGCTCTTGCAAGTCGTCTTTTTGTAGTTTGTTCCTGGGCTGGAAAGGATTCGGTTGCAAGACAGCCACCGAGAGCAGTTGGATGCTTTGAGATTGTTTGGCCATATGTCCTCAGTATAGCAACAGGTCTATTTAGTCGCAATAACATTGACTACAGTTTTGCCGTAGCGCTTGCCAAAGGCCACGGCGCCTTTTGCCAAAGCAAAAATGGTGTGGTCTTTACCCATACCCACGCCATCGCCTGCCTTGTACTTGGCTCCGCGTTGTCTGACAATGATATTGCCGGGGATAACTACCTCACCCCCGAATTTTTTAACGCCCAGCCTTTTGCCATGGCGTTTTCGTTGTGATTGTTGGGCAACTTTACCCGATGCTTTGACTTTTGACATTTGTTATTTTCCTAATTTTCTCAATTACTGTTGGTTAAATTTAAACTGATAGATTTGCCTTTGTACTACAGCGCCGGGACGGCGGTACATGATGGACTGAGAAGTGGTAGTGTAACCCAATTTTTGGAGCTTGTCAATTAAACTCTCGAGAGAAAAGACCCTTTTTTCGCCTTTAAAATTAGCTTCAACATAAGGGAAAACGACAGCTAAACTAGCCTCGTCTTTGAGCAAGCTCACCCATTGCCTAAACGCTCCCAAGTATAGCCTCTCGAGGCCGGTAAAAATAAAGGGAAGCTTGGCTGGGTTGGGGTTGGGTTTGCCCAAAAATGGTTCAGTAACGAGATAATCAACTTTTTGCTTTTGAGGTAAGTTCAACCTGGTGGCGTCTTGGGCCAGAACAGTAAAATTTTGGTTGAGGCTGTATTCATTGCTCAGCCAAGCCAGGTTTGCTTGCGTGCCTGTCACCGCGGCCGAGTCTTGATCATTGCCAATCACAGTAAAACCAAGCATCATCGCCTCCATAAGCACCGTTCCCGAGCCGCAGAAAGGATCGAGCAAAACACCCTCATTACTAGCGCCAACAGCCAAATTTACCATCATTCGGGCTACTTTAGGAGGCAACATGCCTTTTTTAGCATCTGCGTAGGGTTTGTTGCGGTCGCGGTTGGTCCAATCATCAATATTTTGTACCGCTATAGTTTCCGCAACTAGGGTAATGTCCGGCGTCTGCACCACGTAAAGTTCGCGGATTTTTTTATTATTCAGTAAAATAGCAGCCGACAAGCCATATCTGGAATCTTCCCGGTATCTGGCTTTAATACCTTGAGCTTGAAGCAGACTTTTAATTTCAGCAGCATCAATAACCGGCAGATGATCCCTGCCAAGCTCTGAGATAGCAAACTGGACTTTGCTTTCAGTACTGAGCAACTCAACGATGGTGTCGCTTAAATCTTCCGCAGCAGCGTTGGGTTTTTCAGCCAAAACCTTGATGATTTTGATGGTGCCGCCCACTCTGTTGAGAATTTCTTCAGCTTGAGTGTCTGACTGAAGCTCTGCCGAAACAACGGCAGTAATCAGCCTCACGAAATTTAGTTGAGGATAAACCGTTTCAAGTTCGGCCAAAGATAATTCCGGGGTATTGCCCAATTGAAATAAATAAGTTGACATATTGACGTCCGCTCCTTGAGAGGACAACCTTTGGTTAGTATTCAGGACAGCGCTACTTAACGCTGAGAGCCACTACTTCCAGAGCGGTTTGCAGCTGGCGGTGGCCATAAACTTTGCGATAACGCGACTTGGCCTTGTATTTAGCCACTCTGATTTTATCACCTTTCAAGTGCTCGAGGACTTTGAGCTTGACGCTGGCCTTATCAATCAGAGGAGCGCCCACAGTGGTTTTACCGTCTTTGCTGATGAGCAAAACTTCGGTCAGAGTAATGGTTTTACCCTCTTCTTCTGCCAATCTGTCGACAATAATTTTGTCGCCCTGCTCTACTTTAAATTGCTTGCCCGTAAGCCTAATAATCGCGTACATGGTACTCCTTGGTTGTTTAATACTTTCCTACGAAGCATGGTCACCCAGCGGTAGGACAACGAAGAAGAATTATACCATACAAGAGAGAAAATTGAATCAACGCAAATGTAGAGAGATCTTTTTACTTTGGTTCTTGGTGATGGTTTGTACCACACCAAACATGCCGGCAATAGAAATCAGCGAGCTGCCTCCGTACGAAAGCAGCGGCAGGGTTAGGCCGGTGATCGGTAAAATGCCAATATTCATCCCAATATTGATGGTGGTTTGGATCAAAATCATGGCGGCAGTAATGAAACAAAAAATTTGAGCGCTCACCCTTTCAGCTTGGATACCAATATAAAGTAGGAATGTAAAGATCAAGAAATAGAGGGAAATGATCAGGGCGGAACCAATGAAGCCGAACTCCTCAGCCAAGGAAGCAAAGATAAAATCAGTTTGTCTTTCCGGCAAAAACCTAAGATGAGATTGCACTCCCTGACCCAAGCCCCTGCCAGCCATTTGTCCGGAGCCAACGGCAATGAGTGATTGTCTGGCGTTGTACTGAGTGGTTAATTGAGTACTGGTGGTGTTTTCACCGCTGCCCATAAAGGAAAATATTCTTTGTTTTTGATATGGTTCGAGGATGAACATCCAAGATAAAGCTCCCACAACCACGGCGCTTGAAAGCAAAATTAAAATTTGTCGCGGCCTGATGTCGCTGAAATAAATACCCGTGCCCAGACAGGCCAGGTATACCAGGGTAGTGCCTAGGTCGGGCTCGATCAAAATGAGGATAGCCGGAATCAAAACTATCACTAGGATCAAAAACAACTGCGACCATTTAGCCATCGACCTGGTGCGAATTAAATGACTGGTTAAAAGTCCGACTGCCGGTATGGCCAACTGCGATGGTTGTAGTCTGAATAAACCGGCTACATCAATCCAACGGGAAGTGTCTCTAGTTTGTAAGGAGATGATCAGGGTCAGGATAAGCAGGAAGATAGTGGTTGCGTATCCCAGCGGACTCAGTCTTTCGATTGTTCCAAATCTCAGCTTTGAGACGAGATAAAAAATTACTCCGCCGGCCAAAAAGAAAAAAAACTGCCTGGGAGCTAGTTCCGGGGCAATGCTTGACAAAGTCAAGACGCTAATCAAGGCAAACAGGATAAAGATCGCGGGCAAAAACCACATCCTCATGCCGCTATTGTAGTGTTAATGGCGTTGCTACTCAACCAGCGCCAGCTCTGCACCTCTCATTAGTTTTGAGTTGGTTTTTGCTTCAATCTCAGGCTGCCAACTTTCCGGCCAACTGGGAGCGGTCACAGCGGCTTGTTGATTGATTGCCAAACCGGCGGTTTTTCTGAGTTTTTGAATCTGGCGCATCAGCTCTCTGGCTTCACCCTCAGCTGCCAACTCGGGAGAAATTTCAAGATTTAACTCAACCTCGTTTCTGTCGGCATGCTGAACCCAACTCACCGCTTTAACGTTGACCTCATCCATCAGCACTTCCAAAAGCTCATCGGCGGGCTGAGGATTGGGAAAGCTCACCCGAACTTCAGCCAACGGCTGCCGAACCCTAATTCCAGCTTCTTTTCTGGCAGAGTGAGTTTTTTCAGTCACTTTCCTGATGACTGCCATTGCTTCTTCCAGCCCGGGATCAATTAGTTGCTCATTGGCCTTTGCCAGATCGGTGTGATGAATGCTGGTGTTGCCATCGGTCATTTGGTGATAAAGCCACTCACTGAAAAAAGGTGTGAAAGGCGCTGCCAACTGAGCCAGTCTCAGCAGCACGTGTCCGAATACTTGGGCGGAAATGGCTGAGTTATCACTGTTTCTTAATCTATCTCGGCTACGGCGCAGATACCAAGTTGAAAGCTCGTCAACATAATCCATCAAAACTCTTGATGAGCGAACCACATCATAATCATCCATGTGTCCAAGCACTTGTTTGGTGACGGTGTTTAACCTGCTTAAGACCCATTTATCCATGATATCGTTGGATTGAGGAGCCTGGTCAAGGCTGGCTTGCTCGTCGCCAGCATAGAGATTATAAAAAGCGAACAAGTTGTACCAAATATTGAAGACTTTTTTGCGAATATCGCCCACTTCTTTTTCGTTGAAATTGAAGCTTTCCGCCTTCATTACTGGCGAGCTCATTAAATAAAGCCTCAAACTATCTACCCCATATTTATTGATTAGGTCCATGGGATCTGGAAAGTTCTTTTTGGACTTACTCATTTTTGAGCCGTCCTTTGCCATGATGGTGCCGGTAGTGAGAATGTTTTCCACAGCGTTTTTGCCAAAAATGCCCACCGACACTACGTGCATGGTGTAAAACCAAGCCCTGGTTTGAGCAATGTACTCACTGACAAATTGAGCGGGATAAGTGGCCTCAAACTTTTGCTTATTCGCGAACGGATAATGCCTTTGAGCAAAAGGCATCGAGCCGGACTCAACCCAACAGTCAAAAACTTCCGGAATTCTTCTGCCTTTGATGGTTTTGTCATCATCCACCCAAATCTCAATGTCATCGATAAACTCCCGGTGAATGTCGTCAAGGTTGTCCGCGGCGCTGGGATCAACCGCCCACGCTCTCAACTCATCTCTCGAGGCAATGACGCGATACTTGCCACTAACTTCGTCGCGCCAAACAGGCATGGGAGTGCCCCAATACCTAGAGCGGGAAATATTCCAATCCGGCGCGGTGGCTATGCCCTTGCCAAAACGGCCGTACTTTAAATGGTCAGGATACCAGTTGATGTTTTCATTTTGCTCTAACAACTGATCTCGCATTTTGCCGATATTGATAAACCAAGCCGGAACGGCGCTGTAATAGAGTGGCGTACCGCAGCGGTAACAGAACGGATAAGAGTGCTCAAAGCGCTCGAGTTTAAACATCAGACCGCGACTGGTTAGATTCTCATTGATGGCCTCTTCCGCTTTTTTATAAAATTGTCCGGCCACCAGCTCGACAAAATCTTTAAATTTACCGTTGTCATCCAGGGTGGGAACCAGCGGCAAATCATATTCAAGCGCCAAGGCGTAGTCATCTTCACCATAAATAGCCGCGGTATGCACAATGCCTGAGCCTTCCTCCAGGCTAACAAAGCTTGCGGGCAAAATAGTCCAGGCGTTTTCAGTCCGGTGTGTTTCTACGTATGGAAAAAGAGGTTCGTAAGCTTGGCCCACCAACTCGCTGCCTTGAACAGTTTTAACAATTTGGTACTCTGTAGTTGCTAAGAGCGTCTCCAGCCTTTTTTCGGCCAGCCAGAGCAGCTCGTGATTGACTTCAACTTGAATATAGCGAGCGTCAGGATCAACAGCCAAGCCAACATTTCCCGGCAAAGTCCAGGGAGTAGTAGTCCAGGCTAAGAAAAACTCATTTTCAGCCTCCTTAGCCTTAAATTTAACCACCAGGGAATAATCCTCGACCATTTCGTAAGAGTTATCCATGGCGATCTCAAAATTTGACAGCGGCGTGGCACAACGCGGACAGTACATCACTACCTTGCGGCCTTCATAAATCAGGCCTTTTTCGTGTAACTGGTTAAAACCCCACCAAACCGATTCCATATAATCGGCGTCCATGGTTTTGTAGTTGTTGGCAAAGTCCACCCAGCGACCCAGTCTGGCAATAATTCTCTCCCACTCTTGATCAAGTCTCATTACTTCTTTTCGGCAGGCGGCGTTGAACTTAGCAATACCCAGCTCTTCAATGCCTTTTTTACCACCTTTAATACCCAGCTGCTGCTCGATCATGTTTTCTATAGGCAAGCCATGACAATCCCAGCCCCAAACTCTTTCCACCCGATAACCTTTCATGGCCCAATACCTGGCAATGACATCCTTGGAGGTTGAACCAAGCAAGTGGCCATAGTGAGGCAAACCGGTGGCAAAGGGAGGGCCGTCATAAAAGACATACTGTTTGTCTTTTGGGCGCATCTCCACCTGCTTTTTGAAAGCAGCTGTTTTTTCCCAATATGCTAGAACGGATTTTTCCATCTCTGGGAAGTTGGGGTTGCGCGACAGCTCTTTTTCTTTTAGCATTGTTTCCTTATTTTTGGTATCAAAAAAACCCTCTTGCATCCACTGATTTAATGAACGCAGGAGGGTCTTTTAGACGGTACCACCTCTGTTTTTACTTATTTCCGGCTGTTACGGGCTTACCCGGGCTGTTCTACTTCCGTTTTAGGTTTCTTCAGCCGGCTTGCTAAGTGATGACTCAGCTCAAACGCCTTTATACTTTAACTACCTAATTATAGCACGTTATTAATGATGTCTGTATACTTTTGAAATATATGAGTTTTTTTAGAGATAGGGAAAAAAATCGCAACGATAGAGAAGCCTTTAATCCGCAAAATTTGGATTTAAACGAAATTCAGCGCCTTTTTGCTGCGATTAGGAAAATGTTTATAGTCCAAAGCCCAGAGCAAACTTTTTCTAAAGAAAGTGAAAGAACAATAACTCGGTTTTATGAATTGGCGAACATTACTAAACAATTAACAGACAAGCAACTGATTCAAACAATTGATGATTTAGAGCAAGCTCTGTCAATTCATGTGTTGAGAATGCGTTCTGCTCTGAGGTTGCGGAACTTAAAAATAATTAAGCAAGCTGCCGAAGCCAATAAAATGGGCAAGAGAGAAAAAGAACTTTTTTGGCAAATTTTGGATGAGATCGCGTCAGATTATGATTCTTTGCCTGATGAAATCATTCATAATAACAGACATCTCTTTATGGTAGATGAAATTTCTCAGTCAATTAATGAGTTGCTAGGCTATTTTTCCAGAGAATAACTATTTTTTCTTGCGCATGAAGGCCGGGATCTCGAATTCGTCTTCAAACTCTTGGTTGTCAAAGCTGTCGGTGGCAGTTTCTTCTTCCTCTGGTTGCTTGAGGCCGTTGGGTTTATGAAGATCGTCTCCAAAAGCTTGGGATTTGACGAATGGGTCTTGCGGCTTGTTGGTCATGATTTGGGAAGCGGTGAGGGGTTGGGTGAAACCTTGAGGAGCTCGGTCAATTCTGGTTTGTTCTAAGTCCGCTTCTTCATCATCGTCTTGTTGGGCTTGTTGCTTGATTCTGACTCGAGAATCACGGGAATAAGCGCCAAATAAGGATTTTCGGCTGGAAGCGTAACCCATTTGCCGGTCATCAAAGCCGGTAGCAATGACGCTGATTTTAATATTTGAACCCATGTTTTCATCGATAGTGGCACCAAAGATAATATTGGCATCAGGATCTGCTGCTTGAGAAATAATGGTGGAGGCGTCAGAAACCTCGCTCATGGTCATGTCCTCGCCACCAATGACGTTGTAAAGAATGCCTTTAGCGCCGTCGATAGAAACCTCAAGTAATGGCGATGAAACAGCCATTCTGGCCGCGGTGGCAGCACGATTTTCGCCGCTGGCCTCACCGATTCCCATCAGAGCGGAACCTGATTCGGTCATGATGGTTTTGACATCAGCAAAGTCAACATTGATCAACCCCGGAACAGTGATAAGATCAGAAATTCCTTGCACGCCTTGGCCAAGAACGTTATCTGCCAAACGGAAAGCGTCCAACAAAGTCATTTTTTTGTCTACGACTTCCATTAGGCGCTGATTGGGGATGACAATTAAGGTGTCAACCGCGTCTTTGAGGCCATCAATACCTTCCTCGGCAGTTTGCATTCTCCTGACGCCTTCGAAAGCAAAAGGCTTAGTGACCACCGCCACTGTTAGGGCGCCGGTTTCTTTGGCAATTTCGGCAATGATTGGCGAAGCGCCAGTGCCAGTGCCGCCACCCATGCCGGCAGTAATGAAAACCATGTCGGTATCAAACAAGAGGTCTTTGAGTTTTTCGTATGATTCTTCGGCGGCAGTCCGGCCAACATCGGGATCTGCACCAGAACCCAATCCTTTAGTAAAGTTACTGCCGATTTGGAGTTTAGTTTCTGCCTGGGAAGTTAAGAGCGCCTGGGCATCAGTGTTGATGGTGATAAATTCAACACCATTAATTTTTTTGGAAGCAATCATGGAGTTGATAGCGTTGCCGCCCCCGCCACCCACGCCAATGACTTTAATTTTTGCAAATGTGGTATTGGTGGGTTTTACTAACGCCATAATATATATCAAAGTCTAACATGTAATGAAGAATTATCAATATTGAACTAAGGCAGCAGTGACTTAACAAACCTACTTATTTTCCCCACAATGCCATCCAACTTAAAGCCATCAAAAAAAGTACCGAAACTAAAGCTGCTGGCAACATTGCCTCCACCTTGCTTATTACCATAAACTAACAAACCAATACTGGTAGCATATGAAGGTTTTTGAATATCGGCAATTAGACCGTCTAACTCCATTGGTTCACCAATTCTTACAGGGAGATTGAGGTGTCTTTTGATAATTTCAGTAATTTTAACTGTTTCCGCTCCTCCTCCGGTTAGCACTAATCCGGCACGAATCTCTTTAATTAAACCGTGCTCTTTGAGTTCTGCGGCCACCAGGTCAAAAATTTCATGAATTCTTGGCATCATGATGTTTTCTACCAGAAATTTTTTTGAGAGGACTTCGTCTGTATCGGGGCCTTCAAAGGCCGATAACTTGAGTTCATCTGCTTTTTTACGCCTCAGTGAGTAATCTTTTTTGGACTCGCCGGGCAATGGAGAAAATGAATGAAATGAGTCTTCAGAAAGAGAAATTTTTATTCTTTCTGCTGTGTCCAAACTAACTCGCCCTCCCAGAGCGATGTCTTGAGTAATGTGTCGAGCGCCCACCGGAATGGCACCGGAATACTCTAAAGAGCCATCCACGAACACGCACATGGAAGTTGAGCCGGCGCCAATATCCACGACAGCTACACCCAGTTCTTTTTCTGTTTCTGTCAAAACCACCTCTGCGGCTGCAATTCCGGAAAAAACAAAACCTTCAACACTAATACCAATATCTTCGATGCATTTCTGCATATTCCGGAGTGCTGGAGTCATACCAGTGATGATATGAGCCTCCGACTCCAGTCTAACCCCAGTCATGCCAACGGGGTCTTTAATGCCTTCTTGAGAATCAACCTTATAGTCTTTGGGGATTACGTGAATGATTTCGCGGTCTGAAGGAAGAGAAATTGCCCGCGAAGCGTCAATAACCCGCTCGACATCAGCAGCAATGATTTCTTGATCGGGGGAAGCTACGGCCACGACACCTTTGGAATTACGGGAGTCGATATGGGCGCCGGATATCGAAACGAAAGCGCTTTTAACATCAAGACCAGCCATTCTTTCAGCGCCATCTAAACTTTCAGTGATTGTTTCTAGGACTTTTTCCAGATCTATAATTTGACTTCGCTTCATCCCTCTTGAGGGAACAGCGGAAACGCCCATCACTCTTAGTTTATTGAGCTGAGTATCATGGGCGGCAATGAGAGTGACGCACTTGTCAGTTCCAACATCAATGGCGGTAATAATTCGGTTTTGTGACATATATTCGGACAAACTCTTCCATTAGCATAGCAAAATTATTTTGAAGTGCGTAGTACTGGCATTTCAAATCGCAAATCGATTTCATTGATTGGTTCTTCTATAGTTTTGATCTCTGCTGAGTCTAAAATCAACTGCAGTTTTTCAATTGAATGCTGAGGATTTTCGGCAGCCAAAATTACTTTTTGGCCGGTTTTCAGAGAAAATTCAATTTCGTTGGCACTGTTCCATTCAATATTTTGAAAAGAAAGCTGATATTTGTAAAGAGAGTTTAAGAGGGCCGCGAGAGCATTGTGGATTTCTGGATTGAGTTTTTTGTTAGCTGATAGCTCTTCATGGGTTTTATTGATCTGAATTTCCGGGAGTTGGCCGTCATTTTGTGCAAGGTTGACAATCGAACCTTCAGTGCCCACTGCCAGCCTTTGCCCGTCAGTGGTTCGAAGAAAATATTGTAAGGTTTCTTCAACAAAAGTGACTTGAATTTGATTGGGCAGTTTTTTTTGATATGAAACCAGGGTGTAAGGCAGGGAAGCTAGAGGCTCGCTGGTTAAAACTGTTTCAAAGTCAGTGAAGAAAAGCGATTGTTGCAGCAGAGTTTTATCGAGAGTGGTAGTCAGGTCTTGGCCACAACTGTCTTTGCCCTCAAGATAGCAAGAAACAGAGTTTAGAGTAAAAAACTTGAGTGAGAAATAAAGGCTCAAAGTTAACAAAGTTAAAATAAGAAAACAGAAAACTTTCTTTTTCATGAGCAGGGTATTGTTATTACTTTATAAACTTTATAAATACGGTTTTACTAGTTGGAATAATTTTTCTGCCGCTTTGGCTTGAGAATCGCTGATTCTCTCAAGTTTTCTACTAAAACTAGCGTGTTTTGATAAAATAATTTCTAAATTGGCACTTAATGATTTGGAATTAAAATCTTTTTGTTGCAGCAGAATAGCGCCGCCAATGTCTGATAAGGCCTTGGCATTGAGAAGTTGCTCATCTTTGTGAGAAAAAGGGATTGGGATGAGGATGGCCGGTAATTTTAGGTGGGTTATTTCTGCAACCGTATTGGCGCCTGCTCTGGACACAATAGCCACAGTATTGGCATATATCCAGGATAGCTCAGCATCTGTAACCCAGGGTCTGACAAAATAACGCCCTCTTTTAGTGCGGTTAAGTTTATTGCTGGCTTTTTCCAGCTCCTCAACGTAATTTCTTTTCTCAGTTGCTTGGCCGCACTGGTGGATAATGGTCCAATCTTTGAGAATTTGTGGCAAGCTTCTGGCTACAGTGGTGTTGATAACTTCAGAACCTTGACTGCCACCAGTGACATATAAAAGTGGTTTTTTGGAGGTAGTTTTAAACCACTTGGGTTGTTCTGCGGTTTTGTTGTCTAATAAAATTCTACGAATGGGGTTGCCAACAACGGAGGTTTTACTGGCTGGAAAATGTTTGGCTGCTTCGGGATAAGCCACGGCAATTTTGTTGGCAAATTTGGCAATGATACTGTTGGCGATACCTGCGGTTCTGGTTTGTTCGTGGGTGACTACCGGTATTCTCCAGAACCATGACGCGATTGCCAGAGGAACAGCCAGATAACCTCCGAATGAAACAAAAACGTTTGGTTGGTAGCGGGGGATTAAAATTAAAGCTTTGATGATTCCGCCGATGAGAGAGATAAAATCCAGGGTTTTCTCGACCGTCCCACCCTGCCCTAGCTTACCGGAATTAAATGGAACAAAGATTGCTCCAAACTTTTCTGACTCTTGCTGCTCGTTGGCAAGCTGTTTTTCTTCTTTTCTCGCATATTTCCTGCCGGCAAAAAAGATCAAACTTTCTGGATATTTAGATTTTGTATATTCAATAAAAGCCAGGGCTGGGGTCAAATGCCCTCCGGACACCAAAATTCTCATTTAACTTCTTTTCCTAATTTAATTATTATTCCTGTCGCCAACAATACCATGACCTGTGAAGATCTGCCATAAGAGAAAAATGGCAGTGGTATACCGGTTAAAGGTATCAATCCAACTACGGCCGATAGGTTTAAAGTTGCTTGGAGGGCAATCCAAAAGAAAATTCCAAACGCCAACAATCTTTTGTGAGGCTCGGTTTGTTGCTTAGCTACTTTGAAAATTAAAGCCAGAAACCAGAAATAAACTAAAATAAGTAACAAAGATCCTAAAAAACCAATTTCTTCAGCAATGACAGCAAAAATGGAATCGGTGCTGACCTCAGGTATGTAAGCATATTTTTGACTTGAGTTGCCGATACCTTGGCCGAACCAGCCACCCCTACCCAAGGCCAAAGTAATTTGTCGGATGTGAAAACTAGTGCCGCTCGGGTCTGATTCAGGGTTAAGAAAAGTCATTAATCTGGCACGACGATAATCAGAAAGCAAAATTGTTCCCAGCAGGACAGGCAAGCCCACTCCTACTACCGCCAGTAAATGTTTGAGACTACCACCGCTAACAAAATACATGCCAAAAACAATCATCAATAAAGCAATTAGAGAGCCAAGGTCTGGTTGGAGGATTATGAGTATTGCGGGCACTCCTATCAAAACTAAAAAAGGCAGCAGTTTTTGCTGCTTGCTTAACCACAAGGCCAAGTAAACAATCAGTCCGAACTTGACGTACTCAATAGCTTGGAAGCTGACGGGACCCAAATTAAACCACCTTCTAGCTCCGTTTAGTTCGAGGCCCACTCCTGGGACAAAAACAAGCACTAAAAAAACAATGGCCACCACGTATAGAAGAGGTGAAACTTTAAACCAGAAGTCTGATGGCAAGATGAGCGCGACCACAAATAAAACCAGTCCAATCAATAAACCAATGGCGTGTTGTTGCAAAAAGTGATAGGGGTTGTCGAAAGTGGCGTAAGCTTCTGCTAGGGAAGATTCAAAAACAAAAAGCAACCCGAGCAAAGAAAGTATTAAGGCAAGAATGGCGAGTAATTTTGGCGCGGTGAAGCGAGACGAAAGATTTCTTTTCATTTTAGAGATAGGTTAGCCAGATACCAAAAAGAGTCAGCAATATTTGTACCAGCCAAGCTCTTTGGACAATTTTTGGCTCTTCCCAACCGTACTCTTGGAGTGAAAGATGAATCGGCGCCGCTGGCAGCAGTTTTCTTTTCAGCACTCTTTTGGAAAAAAGTTGCAAGGCAGAGCTGGAAATTTCCAGGACAAAAATAAAACCAATCACCAACAAAGCAATGACTTTACCAAGCAGCAAGCCCACCACGGCCAAAGTAGCGCCAAAGGCCAATGATCCAACGTCACCCATAAACATCCGGGCAGGAAAAACATTAAAGTAAAGGAAAGAAATCAACGAACCAAGCCAAAGAGCAATGAAGATTGAAAGTGGAACATCCAGGATAGAACCGGATAAAAACCAAAGTCCAAACAACGAAATCATCAGGGCGCCGGAAGCCAAACCATCCAAACCATCGGTGATATTAACTGCGTTGGCAAAAGCCACAATGGTAAAAGCAGCGAAAGGAACATACAGCCAGCCCAACTCAAAAATGCCAATAAAAGGAATGTTCAAAAAGGAAATACCCAGTTGAAAGTAAAGCATCAAGCTAATCACTAGGGCTAAAAAAACTTGCAACAACAACTTGTGTTTCATTCTTAGGCCAAAAATGCCGGTAGATTTGAATTTAAAAAACTTTTTTATATCGTCATAAAGCCCCAAAATGCCAAAAGAAAGAAAAGTGAAGAAAAGAACATTGACTTCGGCAATGGCGTTGGGGTAGACACTGGTAATGTGAATACCAAAATATTCTAAGATCGGGATGATGAAAGCAAATAAGATTGAAACTACGCCAAGTACCAACAGCCCTCCTCCCACGGGAACACCGACCTTTTTCTGATGAAATTTGTTGAAAATTGGCGTCAGTTTGCCAAAAATATCTCGAGTATCTGCTTGCTGAGCTCTTTGAAATCTGAGCTTATAAAGCAAATCAATAAAAGGAATAATCAGGACGCTGGTGATAATGAAAGACAGCAAGAGGACACTAAGAGCTAATGATGGCGATGACATAATTTCTTCCTATTGTATTACAAGATATTGCCAAAAATCAGGACAAGTTGTTTTTTGACAAATTACTTTCTTTCGATACGGGCGCCCATAATTCGCAGCCGCTTATCCAGAGCTTCATAGCCCCGGTCTACATGTTCAACCCCGGTGATGACGGAAGTGCCGTTGGCAATGAGCGCGGCGGTAATCAGGGTGGCGCCATGTCTAAGGTCAACTACTTCAAACTCGCCTGCTTGCAAGGGAGTAGGACCTTCAATTTTGATAGCGTGTTGGTTGCCCGGCTCGTCGTTTTCCAGATCAAAATTGTAAACTTCTTGAGGATTGGTTACATCAGGGTTAAATTGAGTAATTTTTGCCCCCATTTTGTTAAGCGCCTCGACGTACTGGAAGCGTTTGGGCATAATGGTTTCATGAATAGTGCTCGTGCCTGCACATTGAGTGCAAAGGGTGGCCCAAAGCGGCTGCCAGTCGGTCATGAAGCCGGGGTGAATTTCGGTAGTGACATCGGTGGCGCGCAATTCGCCTTTGTAATAAAAACGAATACCATAGGTGTCCACGGTATAACCGGCGCCGATTTCTTGAAGTTTGTCGAGAAAAGCCCGGAGGTGATCTGCGTTGGCATTTTCAATAATAATGTCACCCTTAGTGGCGATAGCGGCACAAGCGTAGCTCACCGCTTCGTTTCTGTCCGGAAGGAGCTTGTGAATAGCGCCTCTGAGTTTTTCTACACCAAGAATACGCACTACCCTATCCACCGGCCGGTCAATTTTTGCCCCCATGGCGTTGAGAAACTTAATTAGGTCGTCAATTTCCGGTTCTTCGGCCGCGTTTTCCAAAATAGTAGTACCTTCGGCTAGGGCTGCTGCCATAATTAGAGTTTCCGTGCCGGTATGGGTGTTTTTGCTGAAACGGTAGGTGGCGCCGGTGAGTTTTTCAGCCTCGGCCACATACATGCCATTTTCCACTCCCACCTTAGCCCCCAAGGCCTCCAAGCCTTCAAAATGTCTATCCAAAGGACGCTTGCCGATTTTATCTCCTCCCGGAGCCGGCACCACTGCTTTGCCGAATTTGGCCAAAAGCGGCGGAATGAACATAGTAGAAAATCTGCCTTGCTCTCCGTGAGTGGCGTCAATGGTATGAGCACTGAGATTTTTGGGGTTGATAAAAATTGCCCGCTCACCCGCATGTTTGACCTCGGCTCCCAGGTAAGCAATAATTTTTCCCACTAAATTTACGTCGCTAATATGGGAGAAGTTTAGCAATCTCGATTCTTCTGACCCCAGCAGCGAAGCGATCATTAATTTATATGAAGCATTTTTCGCCCCGCCAATTCTCACTGAGCCCACCAAAGGGTTGCCGCCGGTAACATATAAAGCAGCCATACTGCGTCCTTTCATGCTGATGTGTCGAGTTTAGTCGAGAAAAAAAACTTCCTCTTCGAGCTCGACATCATATTTATTCTTTATAGTTTCTTTGACTTTTTTAATTAACGCCAGCACATCTTCAGACTTGCCTTGGCCGTGATTGATCATCCAAGCCGCGTGTTTTTGACTGACTTCAATATTGCCAATTCTCTCGCCTTTCAGACCAGCTTGATCGATGAGAAAGCCTGAAGGAACGTGGGTTCTTTCGGCGAATTGAGGAAACATCTGGCGTAATTTGTCATTGTTGGGGGTGTTGCGAAAAATACAGCCGGAACTAGGCGGGCCTAGCGGCTGAGTTTTGGCGCGGTACTCTGTAGCCTCGCGAATTTTTGCCTGAGACTCTTCCTTGTTTCCGGGTTTGAGGGCGAACTCAACCCGCAGAATAATTTCGCTGGTTTCGTGAAACCTGGAATAGTCGTAAGCAAATTTACACGCCGCTTTGTCAAGCCAAACCAACTGATAGCTTTCGTCAATAATTTGGACTCGGGAAATATGCTCGCCCATCAGATCTGACAAGTAGTGAGAATTATTGTAAACAGCCCCGCCCAGAGTGCCGGGAACACCCAAAAAGTATTCCAAGCCTGTATAGCCCATGGCCACCGTTTGTGAGACCAGCAGAGCAGTTTTGATACCGGCTCCAGCCTGCACAAAGTGATAACCATCAGCGGTTTCACCGGTGTCCTCAATATCGGTAATATTGATATTGAGCACTACTCCAGCCACGCCTTTGTCGGACACAATAACATTGCTGGCACCGCCAAGAATGGTGAGTCTGAGTTGGTTTTTTTCACAAAATTGCTTCAGTTCGGCGATCTTTTCCGGTTTGTCCAGGGAAATATAAGCTTCAGCCGGACCGCCAATTTTAAAATATGTTTGCGGCGCCAAAAGCTTGTCAAACTCGAACTTGAGTTCAGGCAAACCGGCCGCAAGCAATGCTTGTAAATTGGTCATAGCTTTACTATATCATTTTGTGCACTTTATATATATCACCTGCTCCGAGAGTGAGGCAAATATCTCCGGAATTGAGGACTGACTTCATGGCCTTAGCTGTATCTGACACATCGCTGGCTTCGTGAACGGTGAGGTTGGGGTTATTCGCCCGAATGGCTTGAGCCAAGGTGGCAGTGGAGACACTGGGATCAGCAGTTTCTCTGGCGGAAGCAAAAATTTCGCTGAGAATCAGTTCGTCTGCTTGACTCAAGGCGGCCACAAAATCAGCAAATAATTCTTTGGTTCTGGAGTAGGTGTGGGGTTGAAAAACTATCACTTTTTTTTGTTTGGGAAACCATTGTTTAAGGGCGGCAATGACACTGGCCACTTCCATTGGGTGGTGAGCGTAATCGTCGTAAAATTTAATGCCATTTTTTTCTCCAATGGCTTCGAAACGCCTTTTGGTGGACTTAAACGAAGCCAAGGCTGCTACCGACTCTCGAATGGGAATTTCCGCCGCATAAGCGCCAAGGATAGCAGCAACGGCGTTATCAAAATTATAGGCGCCGGGTATACTCAGCTCAACTTTATGTTTTTGTTGAGTGACCGGCTCGGTCAGGTAGCCGATGGTTTTTCCGCCAGTGGTATTTTTTTCGTCAAACTCAATGATAAAAGTAGCCTTGGCTGGACCATAGTCCCAGATGTCCTGGGAGCTTGAATGAGATACTTTTGGTCTTTCGGAGATGGGTAGGATTAAAGTACCATTGTTATCAATTTGTGAAAAAAATTGATTAAAAACCGTGAGAGTATGGTCGTAGTCTTGGTAAACATCAGGATGATCCCAGAGTATTTTTTTAGCAATGACGATATGGGGCTTAAGAAATGAGAAGCGCGGAGTAATTTCTTGCTTGTTTTTGGCGGCGTTGGGGTCGGTCACATACTCGTCGGCTTCAGCAATAAAATATTGGCTTTTTGCAGACCACTTGCCAGCTTGATCTAAACCAATAATTTCTGGTACTCCAACCGCATAGGCAATTTCTCTGTTAGTTTTTTCAAAAATCCAGGCAAGCATGGCGCTGGTAGTGGTTTTGCCCCCCACCCCGCAAACAGCAATGCCTTTTTTTTGATTAAATAAAAGACCCAAAGCTTCAGCATGAGAAAAAACAGGCAAGCCTTGTTGTTGGGCAGCCATGACCTGAGGATTATCAGGCCCTTGGTGGGCAGCGGTGTAAATGACGCAATCAGTGGTGGCCGGCAGCTCCGGTTCGAAGCCGACATCTATGGCTACGCCAATTTCTTCAAGAATTTGCTGGGTAATAAAATCTTCCTCCACGTCGCTGCCGGCCACTTCCTTGCCGGCGCTGTCTAGGAGTTGGGCCAGCACCGCCATGCCCACCCCCTTAATACCCACTAAATAGAAATGTTTGAACTGCAAAATATCCATAACTCCAGTTTATTCTAAAATTGCGGCGAATACCTCTGCCAGTTTGCCGGTATCATGTCTTAAGAGTGAGCGGTAAGCCGTATCGGCTTGGTCTTTCTTAACTCGAGTGCTGCTGATTAAAGGCGCTCTAATCACCCGGCTGCTCTTGTCTAAGTCATCTTCAACCGGCAGTTCAGTGGCCGCGCTATAAGCAGCCAGAATTTGGGTAGGTATTGGCTCGTTATTCAAAATAACAAAATCTGCTTTTTTGCCCATGGCTGCTTCAACCACACTCAAGTGATCCTGAGCAGTCATGCCGTGAGTTTGGGTTTTTCTAGTCATGAGATTAGCAAGAAAGACAACTTTTGCCTTTGATTCTTGCAGAGCTTCCTTAACTCCACCAACCACTAAAACCGCCATCAGGCTGGCGTAAAGATCGCCGGGACCGATAAAAATATAGTCCGCGCTTAAAATTGCTTCTCTGGCAGTTGCGCTGATAGTACACGGAGGCTTAAGTTCCACGCGGTCAATTTTTTCCGGCGGAGCGATGATTTCGTCAAGAATGTGTTCACCCACAGTAAAAAGCCCGTTGTCATAGTAAATAACCAGCTCAACATTTTCTTCGGTTATTGGCATTACTCTGCCCACCAGCTGAAATACATTGGAAGCTATTTCGAGTGATTGAGTGGTGCTGCCGCTCATGTCTTGAAGGGCGGTTAAGATCAGGTTTCCTAAATTGTGTCCTTTTAAACCGGAGCCTTTATTAAAACGGTAGAGCAGGATTTTTCTAATCCACTCTTGCCCTTTAGGATCGGCCAATGCCGCCAATGATTGCCGCAGATCTCCTACCGGTTGGAACCCAAACTCATCCCTGATTCTACCGGTAGAGCCGCCAGAATCTGAAACAGCCACAATACTGGAAATATCTGTTGGCAGTTTTTTCAGAGCAGCAATAACGGCAAAGGTGCCGGTGCCTCCACCCATGGTTACTACTTTGTATTTAGTCATACTTTGGTTTCCGTTTTAATTTTTATCCAAAATTGAAACAATTGCTTCCTTATCACTCCAGGGATACTCAGTCGTGCCAAAACACATGCTTTGTTCGTGGCCTTTGCCCAAAACCACCACTGTGTCACCAGGTTGAGCTAAGGTGTTGATGGCAAACTCAATGGCTTCATACCTATCAGCGATAGAGTGAATTTTGTCATGTCCGGTTTCAAGCTGTTCTTTCATTTGCCTGATAATCGACCAGACATCTTCTGTTCTCGGGTCTTCGGCAGTGAAGACCGCGTAATCCGCCAACTCAGCAGCAATTTTGCCCATTTCTGGCCGCTTGGTCTGATCTCTGAGGCCGGCGCAGCCAAAGACAGCGATAATCTTGCCGCCATTTTTGTTGTTTTTTTGCAAAGTGGTGAGGGCAGATTGAAGCGCCTGGGGGGTATGAGCAAAATCGACAATCAATTTGAGCCTTTTCTTGGTGGGAATCTTTTCCATTCTGCCGGGAATTCCGGGAAAAGTATCAATAGCTTTGGCAAAATCACTGTCTTGCACGCCAATTTGTTTTGCTAAAACATAGACTAATTTGGCGTTCATTCTATTGTAAGTTTCAGGAAACTTGTTGGTAATTGCTTTTTTAACTGCTGGTGGCAGCGGCATTTCGGCAGCATAAGTAGCAATAGTGTGGTCAAAACCCAACCTTTTTCTCACTTTTAGATAAGCAGGGTCATCTTCATTAAGTACGACTGAGGGCGCTTTTTTTAGTATCTCGGTTTTGGCAGCCAAATAGTTTTCGTAAGTGACGTGATAATCCAGGTGTTCATGGGCAATGTTGGTTAAACCTGCCAGTTGTGGTTGAATACCCCAAGTTCGATACTGATAGCTACCATGGGAAGTCACCTCCATAACAATATGGGTGAGGCCTTGGTCTACCATTCTTCGCATAAATTCATGTAAATCTGAGGGTTGAGGAGAAGTGACGTGAAAGCCGGTGTCAATCTCCTCATCGCCAATATAGGCGGCGACAGTAGAAAGCAAGCCGACTCTAACACCCGCTTCTTTGAGCACATGGTAAAGCAAGGTAGCAGAAGTAGTTTTGCCGTCAGTGCCGGTGATAGCCGTGACATGAAGTTTTTTGGCAGGAAAGTTGTTGGCTACCTCCGCCCTAAATCCGTTGATGAGACCTGTTTTGAGCAAGTGATAGGGGCGCTTGGCAAGGTAAATCAGTTCGTTCAGCATGTATTTATTATAGCTAAAACTCCAGGTAAGTCTATCTGTCTGGAGGAATGTTTAAGAGTAAGTAAAGTTTGTCCGCGATGCTATACCACATGGGAGCGGCTGTTTCCGCGGCCCAGGGGGAGCTTTGCGGCTCATTCAGTTTAATCAACATAATAAACCTGGGATCTTCCGGAGGAGCAAAACCAATAAAACTAGCAATAGTTTTATCAGCTGAGTACTCACCACCCACTGCTACCTGAGAAGTTCCGGTTTTGCCTGCAATAGTATGAGTTTTCGAGGCAGTCCACTGAGCCTCACCTCCTTGTGCGGCGGTAATCATCATTTGTGTGACTTGTTGGGCTGTTTCCGGACTAACCACCTCTCTATCCACCTTGATGGGAGTAATGATTTCTTCTCCGGTACTTTTGTCAGTAACTTTTTCCACAATAATTGGTTGCATCATTTTGCCATTATTGGCTATGGCCGAAACTGCTCTAAGAAGCTGCATGCTGTTGATGCTAATGCCTTGCCCAAAAGCAGTAGTAGCCAACTCCACCCCGCCCCACCTTTGGGGAAACGGCGATGAAGTATCTTCCTGAAGTTCGATACCGATAGCGCTGCCAATTCCGAACTGCTTTAGGTATTGTCGGAAATCATCAGCTCCGAGAAGTTCGGCAATAAAAATCATGGCCGTGTTGTCGGATTTTGCCAACCCCTCCTCAACGGTAATGTTGGGGTGGTAAACATCATTCCAGGTCTTGATGGTAAATTGGCCAAATTTTCTGGGACCGAAGCACTTAGTACAGGGTGTACTTGGCGTGATTTTGCCGGTGTCAATGCCGGCGGCGACAGTCAAAATTTTGAAAGTTGAACCGGGTTCATACAAATCAGCCAAACTAGGGTTTTTATAGTATTCTGCTGGAAATTTGAAAAACTGTGCTTGACTGTAAGAAGGTTGGGCGGTCATGCCCATGATTTTTCCGGTGCTGGGTTCCATAACAATAATTTCTCCAGATTTAGCGCCGTATTTTTCCATACCTTTGACCAATTCTTGTTCAATTAAATGCTGAATGTCTCGGCGGACGGTAATAGTGACGTCCCTGCCATCAACGGGTCTGGTTGGCTGAGCTTTATTAACCAACTCAAGACCAAGCGCGTCGGTGAAAACCGTACTTTTGGTTGAGCGCGCCTGGAGTTCTTTTTCCAGCGCTCCCTCAATACCAAAGTAGCCCACATCTTGGCCAGCTTCGTTTTTACCAACAAAACCGGTGATGTGAGCCGCCATGGAAGCCTCCGGGTAATGTCGTTTTTCGTAAGCATCAAAGCCAAGACCAAAAATTGCCAGCTCTTCAATTTGCTCCTTGATTTCCAGAGGTAAGTCGGAATAAAGACTGATCCATTTAGACTTGGGGCTGGATAATTTATTTAGCAAGTCCTGCTTGACGGCAGTGTGCAATTCGGTAGCCAGGGTTTCTTCTTCTCCTTCCTTATCTGTGTTGGTCAATTCGTACTTAGCCAAAATTTGAGTTAATTGTTCGGCGGCTTGTTCGGGGGAAATTTTTAGTAGGTGTGGTTGAGCAAAAAGACGATAAACTTCTCTGTTGGTGACCAGGGGAAAATTGTCGGCGGTGTAAATCATGCCCCGACTGCCCTCTTTAACAATAGTACGATAGTACTGATTTTCTGCCGCTGCTTGCAACTGCGATCCCTTGATGATTTGCCAATAAAACAGCCTCGAAATGATGAGGCCAAAGGCAACGAAGACAAAAATAATAACAACGTTTTCCCTGAGGTTGACTGTCATATTACTGCATACTCGCCACTTTGGTTGAACCCTTGATCACAATTGGGTTAACGATAGTAGTATACTCAGCCATTTCCTCGGATGACAAAATGCTGTTGATTGAATAATTTTCAGCAATTTGGTTGGTTAATTCTAGTTGGCGATTATTAAGTCTTTGCTTTTCTTTTTGCAGTTGAGCAATTTTGCTACCATGGTTGATAATCATACTGCCTTGATAAATGGTATTGGCAGCCTTACCAGCTAGTAAGCTGATCATAATGAAGTAAAAAATTAAGTATTTGTTCATATTCGCTTTTCTTCTTTGTATTTTTAATTTTTTTCAAAGATTCTCATTTTGGCGCTCCTTGAGCGCGGATTCTGTGCCACCTCTTCTGTCGAAGGCGTGATTAGTTTGAGCATTTGACCCAGATTATCTTGCTCCCATTGCTTAAATGCTCTTTTTGCCAGGCGGTCTTCGCCTTCGTGAAAAGCAATGGTGACGATTCTGCCCTTTGAAGGCAATAACTTAAGTGTTTGAGGCAAGGCGGCCTCAATTTCCTCAAGCTCACTATTAACCGCGATTCTTAAAGCCTGAAAGACTTTGGTGGCGGGGTGGAGTTTGCCACGCCTGCCGCCTTTGACCTTTTCAATCAACCGGCTGAGTTGGCCAGTGGTGATAATTGGCTCGGGTGAGTTTTTAATAGCTTTAGCGATTTTTCTACTCTCTGTTTCTCCGCCGTAATCAAAAAACAACCGCGCCAACTGAGCCTCAGGGATAGCTTGCAAAATATCCGCAGCGGTGACGCCAAGCCTGGTGTCCATTCTCATGTCAAGCTTGCCTTCACCTTCAAAGCTGAAACCTCTGTCGCTGGAAGTAAGCTGTTCCGTGCTGGTGCCGAAATCAAAAAGGGCACCATCAATGGGGCTGATTTTTTGTGCTTCCAAGAGAGCGGTGATTTCCGTGTCCACTTTGCTGAAGCTTTCCCGGATTAAAATCAACTTTCCGGCTTTAATTGCGGTCGCGAACTTTTCTTCGCCGTCAGCGATGGCTTGTTGATCCCAATCAAAAGCAATTACTTTGCCACCCTGACTGAGGATAGCTGCGGTGTGTCCGCCTCCGCCAAAAGTAGCGTCAAGATACCAGCGTTCAGGCTGAATCTGGAGAGCAGCCACTGCCTCGGTTCGTAAAACAGTAAGATGTTGATTATTCATTGGCGCTTTCACTTAATGCTTCGGCTATTGCCTCTGCTTGATTCTCAATTTCGTCAAGATAATGGTGATAGCGATTGCGGTCCCAGATTTCCACCCGGGACAAACTGCCAACAATGACAATATCTTTTTGTAATTGAGCAAACTCAATCAAGTACTCGGGCAGTTGCACTCGACCGTTTTTGTCCACACCCACCTTTTGCGCTTCGTTGGTCATTAGACGAACAAAATCGCGATTAATCTTTTTTGTAAAAGAGCGAGCTTCAAATTTGGCAACTTCTGTTGCAAAGCTCTCCGCCGAGAAGAGAAATAAGCTACCATCCAGTCCTCGAGTAATTACCCAGTCGTTTTGTTCATCGCGAAAGCTTTTGGGTAAGGCGATCCTGCCATTGCTTTCTAGTTTGTGATAATATTTGCCGATGAACATTTATATAAGCTTATTCTCCATTTTCTTCCATTTAGAATTAAAGCTAGTATGACAGTAGCAATCAGGGCTGTAAAGACAAAGTTAATCCGAAAACAACTATCTTATAGAAAATTATATGAAGATTAAAAAACAGGGCTGTTGATAAGCCCTGTTTGCATTGTAATTTAGAAATGAAAAAGTTATTTGACTACCAGATAAAGTTCCATCAGTTCAACCTCAGCACTGATCATTTTAGGATCTTCAGGATCAATCTCGCCTGCAAATTCCACCCACTCAGTGCCGTTCCAGCCCATGATTTTCAACTCCCCCTCCTCTGCGGCCCGCATAGTTAAGGTGCCGGTGCCAGATAAAACATTGGCGGAGGTGGCAAAAGAGTAAATCTCAGATACCAGCTGTCCTTCCAGACCCTCGGGGTAGCCCGCGGTATTGAAGATCACCAGGTAACGAATAGTCGAGAGAGCGCTGGAATTTAATTGAAATTTAGCATCTTTCGAACTAATTTCGGTTTCTCTACCGACATTGTTAAAGTATTTCCAGTCAGATTTCAGCGCATAATTTTCTGGCCCTTCATATCTGGTGAGCAAAGTGCCGCCTTTAATATCTTCGTGGTAGGTACAGGCGCCACCGGCGCTGCAACTGCCCATCAACTCAGTAACACTGGCAGGAATGGTGCTCAGATCAAGTAAGCCGAAAATGCCTTGTAGCAGCGTGCCTGACTGGTACTCTAGTTCGTACTCCATGTTGTTGGCTGGTTTTTTCAGTTCTTTGACAATGATCTGAATATTTCTGCCATCAGCCACTGGTGCTATTTGCAAGTAAGGCCTCTCAGCTATGGGGATAACGTTGAGAGGCTCGGCAATTTTCCTTTTTTCCGCGCCCTCAGTTGTCGCAGGTTTTTTGGTGAGCTGAGTGTAGGCAAAGATGCCGCCGGCAATCACTAAGATTACCAAAGCGCCGATACCGGCGAGTAGCTTTTTATTTTTTTTCATATTCATGTTTCACCTCAGTCTCAAATATTTTAGCAAAAGCTACATTTTCTTGACCAGAGGGTAAAAACACCTGCGTAGAGGTGTTTTTAGCTCATTCTCTGGCGAAGGTACTCTTTCAACTCTGAAACTTGCACTCTTTCCTGTTTGGTGGTGTCACGGTCCCTGACAGTGACTGTATTGTCGGTGAGACTTTCAAAATCTACAGTCACACAGTAAGGCGTGCCAATTTCGTCTTGGTACAAATATCGCTTGCCAATGTTGCCGCGATCATCCCAGGCTGCAGCAAAATTTTGGCTTAATTTGGCAAAAACTTCTTTGGCTTTATTGACCAGCTCCGGCTTGTTTTTGAGCAACGGGAAAACCGCCACTTTGTAAGGTGCCAAAGCAGGCTTAAGTTTGAGCACTAGCCGGTTGTTAGCCTGGTCTTCCCAGTAAGCATCGGTGATGAGCATCAGGAAAATACGATTGATCCCTACTGCCGGCTCGATCACGTGCGGCAGATAAGTCTTGCCCGAGTGAGGGTCGCGGTACTCAAGATTGTGCCCGGAATGGTTTTGTTGCTGTTTGAGGTCGTAATCGGCGCGGTAAGCAACACCCCAGAGTTCTTTCCAGCCAAAGGGGAAGTTATAATCCAGGTCCCAGGTGTCTTTGCTGTAGTGACTGCGTTCTTTATCGGTGTGTTGGCGCCATTGCAGGTTTTTTTCATTGATGCCCAAAGTTTTGGTGACAAAATTCCACATCGCCTCCTGCCACATCTGGAAGAGCTCTTGCCAATTTTGTTCTTCGGGGTTGAAGAAATACTCAATTTCGGCCTGCTCAAATTCTAAAGTTCTAAACACAAACTGGCCGGTGGTAATTTCATTGCGGAAACTCTTGCCGATCTGCCCCGCGCCAAAAGGCATGCTCACTCTGGTAGAATCCAGGATTTGCTTGAAGTTGCTAAAAATTCCTTGAGCCGTTTCTCCCCTGAGATAGGCTTTGGTTTTGTCGCCCATCACCGAGCCTAACTCGGTTTCGAAAAGCAAGTTAAACGACTTGGGCGGAGTAACGGGGTGACCATCAGGACTTTGCAGCTGGTGTTCAGCAATAAAAGCAGCCATTTCCTCGATGGTCAAATCTTCAACCACCAGGTTTTCCCAATCGAATTTACCTGCCTGCCGTTGTTGTTCAAGCCATTTTTCAATTAAGTGGTCGGCTCGATACCTCAGGTGAGTAACGGTGTCTTCCACCATCGGATCATTAAAGGAGTCGACGTGGCCGGATGCCACCCAAGTTTCCGGATGGAGTAAAATCTGAGAATCCAGGCCTACCATATCTGGGCGGAGAGTGATAAATTCGTGCCACCAGGCATTGCGGATGTTGTGCAGCAGCACTGATCCCAGCGGTCCGTAGTCATACGAGCTGGCTAAACCGCCATAAATCTCAGAGGTGGGAAAAACAAAACCTCTTCGCTTGCACAAAGAAGCAATATTTTCTAAAGTTGGTGGCGCAGTTGTGTCTGACATCAAATGTTATTTTACCATTAAGAACTCATAACTGTTCATCGGTTTGTCGGTTAGAGCGCTGATGTAGTCGCTGATGGTATCGTACTTTGATTCCTGAGGATGTTGGTAGCCAAGAGAGTTGATTAGTTGGCCAAGCAACGCCCGCATGTGTTTGGGCGAAACTTGGTTGGTGATAATTTGTTTTCTGAGTTTGAGCACTAGAGCATAGGTGTGAGGTTCGATTTTTTCTTCCACAAAAAGTTTTTCAAAGATTTCCAGTAGTTGGGAGAGAGCGCGTAAATTAGGCAGTGATTGCTCCATGCTGCCACAATCTTCCAGAAGCATAGCTTGGGTAAGCAGAGGCATACTTTTGGTGTTGATTAGGAAGGCCTTCACAAAATTGCCCGGCTCCAAGTAGGCTCCTTTGGAAGAGTTGAGTTTGCGAATGCCTTTGGCTACCACCATGATTTTGCCGTAATCAGCCGTCAGCAACGAAACCAGGCGGTCAGTTTCACCAATATTTTTGCGTTTGAGCACAATGCCCGTAGTGGTAAGTGTGCGGCTGTCCATGCCTCTAGTATAGCTTAGAAAACAACCTGATAGGTGGTGTCTTTTTCCACCCAGACTTCTTCTTGGCCGCCAGTAACATCAAGCAGAGATTTGTAAGATTCAATTCCGCCCTGTTTCCAGATTTGCAAGCGATAATTTTGTGTGTCTAAGTAAGGAACTTTGTAAGTCAGGACCAGCTTGGCTTGAGCCAGCGGCTCTAAGGTGAAAAAGCCATCAAAGACGGTGAAGCCACTTTCTTCGTATGTTTCCGGTTCTTCGGAAAAACCTTGGGCTTGAATCAGTTCGGAGCCGGCGGGCACATAAATTCTGGTCCAGTCTCTGAGAGTGGCGTTGAGGCAAAGCAGGCCGGCCTCAAGATTGCAGTTGTCAGCGCGGCGGGTGTTGCGGTAGGTTATTTCTACAGTTTTAGTGATATAACCGCTTTCAGGCTCGGCAACGGTTTGTTTGACGTCGTAATTAATAAAGAGGTTGGATTTTGCTCCGGCCAAGTTGGAGTTGATGATGGCCAAGAAGTCTGAGTTTTCGACCGGAAGCATTCTGCCTGCAACTTCAACAGTTTCAGCGGCTTTTTGAATGTCGTCATTAAGGAAGTAGAACTGAGCGTGTTTATTTTGCACGCTGGCAAAACCGGTGGCGAAAAGATCGGGCCACTGTTGTTTAGGTGCACCATAGGCTTTGCTGAGAATCGCGCTCATGAGCGGGCCAAGAATGCCTTTTCTGTCCTCGCGCATGTATGGAGTGGGACGGGTAATGATTTCGGAAAGTACGTAAATGATTTGTGGACAGTCGCAGCGCGGATCAATTTCTGAAGAAAAAGTACCGTATCCAGGCACTGCTACCGGCCCCAACACGGTGAGTAAGTTGGTAAGAAAGTGAGTATCAACAGCAATAATGCCATCAATCTCGTCTGAGGGTTCGCCAGGAACGTTTTGATAATTCTCAAAAAAAGTATCCATGGAAGACTTGAAGTCGGGTGAAACATTCATATCTCTCAAGTTCCAGTACCGCTCCGAGGTAAGGTACCTGCCGAGTTTTTCCGGAATCGGCAAGTTAGCCCGGAATTTTTGATCAAGCTCGTAAATGTCATCAGATTTTTGAGCCTCAACTTTCCCGTCAGTGACATTAATAATGGCGTAAGCGGTAAGAAAACCGCCGGTGGGGCGTAATTCGTTGTCGTTTTGGAACAAGATCAGGTACTTTCTGGTTTCGCCATTGGCGCCGGCCACGTAAGGAATTTGCTCAATCAC
Source organism: uncultured Pseudomonadales bacterium (assembly GCA_964633875.1). GTDB lineage: Bacteria > Patescibacteriota > Microgenomatia > UBA1400 > PJMF01 > UBA1370. The sequence continues at coordinate 252,442 of CAZWKL010000001.1, read as the reverse complement.
TGGCCGGTACTCAGTAACAGCAGTGACTGCTCCGCTTGCTAGTTCATGGACTTGCTCGACGTATTGTCTTACCGGTTTACCCGCCAAAGACTCAGGATAATCATTAGGATCTATCTCAAGCAATTCTTGTTCCATGATTTGCAGATCAGCAGTCATATCATTGAAAACAGGCATAACTAAATCAATGGTGTCCAAAATCACCTTAATCCGGTCTTCGGTAGTGCCGCCTTCAAAAGAGTCTTCGCCGGTAAAGCCCAGCACGTCGGCGTAAGGTGTAATGGCGGCGATGGCTTTTTCTCCAGCCGACATACCTGCCGCGGCTGCTTTCAAACCATGCTCACCGTCAAGATAGTAAGTTTTGGCAAAAGGCACAAATTTATAGAAGGAAAGCTGTTTGTAGGTAGTAGTAAAATCCTGCAGTTGAGCATCCAAAACCAAAAGTTTTTCCTCTGTTAAAGGCAGATTTTGGCCTTTAAAGGCGTCATAAGCCTCCATGGCAGTAAATTCGGCCTCTCTTGCTTGGACGGACAAGTTTTTAGCTATCACATAAGTAAAAATACCAATGGTAATCAGGGCGGTTAGTAAAATTATTACTCCTGCCAGCAGACCAATTTGTAGTTTGCTTAGCCGGCGATACCAGGGTAATTTGAGTGTGCCATCCATTGCCAGCGCAGTTGCTTTGGTGTCTACTCCATCAGTATCAGGAACTGCCTTTTTTCTTTTCAGCAATGGTATTTGAGCAGTAGAAAAATTGAACATAAACCACATTCTAGCAAATATTTAAGGTCTTGCCAGCTTACCATTTGGAAATCATGGCGCGCGGGGTTTTCAAAAGGATTTTAATGTCTTCGATGATGGAGCGTTTTTGGGCGTAATCGGCGTCCATTTTAGCTCGAGTGGCAAAAGGAATCTCGTTTCTGCCGCTTGTCTGCCACGGGCCGGTAATCCCCGGTTTGACAGAAACGATGTTTCTAATCAAGTTTTTGGTTTTGGGATAGCGCTTTGATTGTTCTGCCAGTTCTTTTTTAACATAGGCTCTCGGCCCTACCATGCTCATCTCGCCCCTGAGGACATTATAAATTTGTGGAAACTCATCAATTGTCAACGACCTCAAGGCTTTGCCGAGCGTAGTCACTCTGGGGTCATTTTCAATTTTCCAATCATTTTCTTTAAATTTTTTCAGCAATTTTTTGTTATGTTTGTGGAGAATCTCATCAGCATTTTTAATCATTGAGCGAAATTTATAAAGGTAAAACTCTTCACCGCCCTGGCCCACGCGCCGATGTTTGAAAATTATGGGCGTGCCGGATTCAAGATAAATCAAAAATGGCACAATAATCCAAATGGGTAAAAACAGGATCGTTAACACGACTGCCACCAGAAGATCCAAAATTCGTTTTTGCTGTTCGTATTGCATGCCGGGGGCCTAAAGATATTCTTTCTGTTTTTCTTCTTTGAGGCGAGTGACTATTTTTTTTACATCCTGGGTTTTGTTTTTAGGCACGATCATCAAGATTTCATCAGTGTCAATGATCACCAGGTCATTCACACCAACAATGGCCACCAACCGGCCATTAGTATGAATTAAGTTGTTGTGGGATTCAATAGAAAGAGTGTGAATATTAGTGCCTTCCCCCAAAACGACGTTGCCGGAAATATTCTTTTTTTCCAGATCATAAACCACTTTCCAATCACCGACATCACTCCAGCCAAAATCACCGGGAATGAGCACTAAGTTGTCTGCTTTTTCAGAAACCGCATAATCAATCGAGATTGACTCGGCTTGCTCATATAGATCTTCAAGTTGGTCGTGAAATTTCTGAATCGAAAGGCCGGAAAGAATCTTGGCTTGCTGCCACATTTCTGGCATGTATTTTTGAAATGTTCGTTCTAAAGTATCAACATTCCAGACGTAGTTGTTGGCATTCCAGAAATACTTGCCGGTAGAAATAAATCCTCTAGCGGTGGCTTCGTTGGGTTTTTCGGTAAAGCTTTCCACTTTAAAAAGAGTCAGGCTATTTGCCAACTTTTTGATGTCTTGGCCGATTTTGATGTAACCAAGACCAGTTGATGGGTGGGTGGGAGTGATACCAACAGTGACCAAATAATCGCTCTCCGCTGCTACTTGAGCGGCTGAGTTAATTACTCTAACAAACTCGATTTCATCGGTGACGCCATGATCGGAAGCCAGATTAATGACCACTGCTTTAGGATCAAGATTTTTAGCAAAAAGTGAGCCGACCAACATGGCTAGGGCAGTGTCGCGTTTTTGCGGCTCACCAATAATATTTTCTTTAAGGACATTTGGCAATTGTTTCTCGACATCTTTTTGATATTTTTTGTTGGTTACTACAATAACTCTTTCCCAAGGAATGAGTTTGGTAATGCGGTTGGCTGTTTGCTGGATGAGTGTGTTTTCGCTCAGGAGCTTGAGAAATTGTTTGGGTGTTTTGGTTCGTGATTTTGGCCAAAGCCTAGTGCCGCCGCCGCCGGCCAAAATAACTGCGTAAGTATGATCAAGGTGATTCATGAACGCCTTTCCTCAGATTTTTCGAGTATGTTATGAACAAATCATACACTTTTTTGCTGAATTGGGTAGTAAAAGATTGGGTTTTAAAACGCTGGGCATTTTTGATTAAACGGTTCGAATCTAGGCTTGTTACCTCAAGTTTTTTTATGGCCGCGATCAAAGCTGACTCACTTTCTTCTTCTAGATGCAGGCCGTGAACCTGGTTTTCAATCAACTCAGCAGCGCCACTTTTTTGGTGAAGAATTACCGGTTTGCCATAAAGATTAGCTTGAAGAGCGGTGATACCAAAATCTTCTATACCCGGCATTAGTAGCGCTCGAGTGTGTTGCATCAATTGTAGTAAGTTCGAGTTGGTAGTTTTTCCTACGAACAAGATGTTTTTATCGGTTGTCCGGTGAAAGAATTTTGTTAAAGTTTCGTCTTGGCGGCGTACTGCCGCTCTTTTGCCGGCTAATTTAATCAGTGCTTTTTGTTGGTTGCCCGTACCGACGATCACCAGTTTTTTATGAAGATAGAGAGCTGCTTTGATGGCTAAATCAATTCTTTTGTACCGAACCAACCTTGAAGCGCAAAGATAAAATTCTGAAATAGGCAGGGAACCGATCTCTTTTTTGGATTCTGAAATTTCCGGTACAGGCGGGTACAAAACCGCCTCACTAGGTCGGGAATAATAGGTTGCTGCTCTGCTTTTAACTAATTCAGAAATTGGTACGATAAAATCCGGACGATGAATAGCTGCCTGATCCCACCAGCGCAGGTAATCCAACAGAGCGTGAGCAATTTGCCGGAGTATAGGCAGTCGGGTGATTAATTGAGCGTCGAGGTATTCCAGACGATGAGAATAAATATAGCGCGGTGGAGTGAGTAAGTAACAAAGATGAAGTTGGTGCGGCTTGGTAATCACACCCTTAGCTTCCCCACTGGTAACAGAAATGATCAGGTCGTAATTGTCTAAATTGAGTGATTCAAAGGCCATCGGCATCAAGGCTGCCAGTAATTGTGGATGATTTTTGAAATATGGTAATTTTTGCAGAAAGGAGGGTTGGATTTCCATACCCTTTGTCCAGTTGAGAGCATTTTTATTAAAGACAGAAGTGAAAAGTGGCGCATTTGGAAAAATGCTGTGCAAAGATTTAATGACTTGCTCAGCGCCACCATATGGAGTGGTAGCTTTGTCATAAACGAAAGCAACGGCCAGATCAGAGAGCTTTTTCATAAATAAAGATAGTTTGTTTGGCCATTTTCTGCCAACTGTAACTATTGGCAATTTTTTTAGCTCTTTCTTTGAGGGAGTCTAGTTTTGTGGTTTCTAGTTTTTTGATCGCAGCCACAAAAGCAGCAATTTTGTGTGGGTTGAATAAAATTGCTCCATCGCCATAAATTTCACGAAAAATGGGAATATCAGATGCCAAAATGGGTGTGCCTTGAGCCATAGCTTCTACTCCCGTGAGACCGAAGCCTTCCGACAAGGAGGGTTGCACTAAGGCCGTCACTTGGGCGTATTTTTTCTGCAACGCCTGATCAGGCAAATACCCGAGAAAGCGCACTTGTTTTTGCAATCCTAAAGAGTTGATAAAATCTTGAGTTTGTTTGACGAAAATATTTCTGGATCCTACCAGTTCCAGTTTGTATTGGGGCAGTTGGTGTAGGGCGGCAATCACCAAGCGGACGTTTTTGTGTGGGTAAAGCGAGCCAACATAAAGCAAAGTATTTTTTTTGCGTTTTTCGGTAGTTGTTTTCAACAGTGACTTTTCTACACCCTCATAGGTTACTTTGATTTTATTTTTAGCCATGGGAAAACGTTCGCCAACCGTTTGCTTAATTGTTTTTGCCGGTACAATCACTTTTCTGGCCCGCATAATAGCGTTGCGCACAGTCAGTCGATAAGAAAAGTATTTAAGCCAGTATTGCAGGGCGCTGAGAGTGGTGACAGCTGAACCACGGTGTTGATGCCAAAGTAAATCATGGATGGTTACTACGAAAGGTTTGAAATACAAAAGAGGAGCATTGAAATGAGGAACGTGGAGTAAGTCGAGTTTGGCTTGGTAAAAATAAACAGGCATCTTCAGTTGCTCAGCAACGGAATAATGCTTTACTGGTGAATAAATAATTGCAACGTGCGGCAGGCCGAAGAGCTTTCCCAAAACTAACTGGGCCTGTTCTTCATCGTAGAAAAACAGCACCCAGTTGTGATTGTTGTTTGTTAAGGCGTGGCGCAGGAGGTTTTCAATATACCTACCTATGCCTGCGTGCTTGGTTCCTGCGAGCCGGCAATCTATGCCAATTCTCATTTACTTTTCTTAGTAGCTCTCCTTTTAGCAGCTGGCTTTGTGGTTCTTCTAGCACTGGTTTTTCTGGCAGCTGACTTTCTGGAGGCTTTTCTTCTGCCGGTTTTGGCTTCAGCTCCTTCGACTTCGCTAATGGCTTGTTCGACGATGTTCTCCAATTCGTCAAGTTCTTTTTGAGTGATCATCTCATCAGCAGTATCTTTGCCAAAATTGACATACTCAGCCACTTGAAGCTTGAGAGCTTTGATTTGGTTGGTGCGGCGAATGTTGCCGACAACCACATAAATTACATATAAAACTGCGAGAGCAAAGGTAACCACCGGCAGTAATTCCAGTAACAGCGGTTGTTCCAACAGTTGAGCCTGAGCGTAAACGTAGGTATACAAAAGTGACGGCAGCAAGGCGATGACGAAAAGCGCAGCCAAAACTACCAAAATAGCCTCCAAAACTTTTTGAGTATTCTGGGCGCGCAGATCTCTTATTTCAAAATAGATTGGGGAATGCATTAGAGTGCTCCTTTTTTAATAACTAATATGTACTTAATTACTGACCTAAAAAAACCTGGATACAAATCTTTATAGTGTTTATCGTAGTATTGTAACATGGTGTCATAAAAGTATCTTCTGGTTTTTCTGGCAATTTTTTGCGAACTACTTTTTATACCCGATTTATTTTTGTGATGGATGACTTTTACTTCTGGATGAAAAATAATTTGGTAGCCGGCTTCGCGAAAGCGTTTGCACCAATCCAGGTCTTCAGCATACATGAAAAATCGTTCATCTAACAAACCAACTTCAGCAATAGCCGCTTGCCTAACAATCATGGCCGCTCCCGAAACGGCGTCCACTACGTGGATTGAAGACAAGTCTTTATAAAACTGATGATACTGGCCAAACAACTTGCTTTTGGGAAAAAGACTTTCCAGACCCAACATGTAAGTAATAGATGGCCAAAGTGAGGGCTCGCCACGGTGGCTGGCAGGATCAATCTCGCCGTTGGTGAACTCTACCCTGGGACTGATGGCGGCCACTTGAGGATGAGTTTCAATAAACTCCAGCAAAACATCCAAGTTTGATTGGGAAGTAAATTCGACGTCTGAGTTCAACAACATCACATACTTAGCTTTAGATTTTTCCAGAGCGCGGTTATTGGCATAAGCAAAACCATGATTTTGACCCAGTTCAACAATATCTACCCACCTATACTCTCTTCTGAGCATCTTGAGCGAATCATCTTCAGAACCATTATCAACAACGGTGACCTTAACCTTGGTTTTAGTTTGATCCAAGTACTCTTCTTTGAGCGAAGTGAGAGTTTTTTTCAACCAGAATTGACTGTTGTAATTGACGATGATAATTTCTAGCATTTTTCTTATTTCTTCCTAGTATTACCGATCTTTTGATATATTTTATCAAGTTTTTGTGAAATCAATTGCCAATCATATTGACTGCGCACAAAGGCTTTACCATTTTTTGCCAAAGTTTTTCTTTTTTCTTCATTCTCAATCAACTCTACAATCATGTCTGTCAGCTCTTCGGCAGTATTGCCAATCATAACATGTTTGCTGTGTTCTACTCTGAGTCCTTCTACCGCAGTACTGGTAGCTACGGTTGGTGTTCCCGAAGCCATCGCCTCAAGAATTTTATAGCGGGTGCCCTTGCCGCTGAAAACGGGAGCCACTAAAATATGAGCCTGAGCAAAAGCTTTTCTGATGTCTTCTACTCTGCCGGGAACCGAAATACCAGCCATTTTGCTATAAGCCAGCACTTCTTCGGTAGGTGCGTTACCAACGATATTAAGTTTTAACTGAGGCACCCGCTTTTTGACTAGCGGCCAAACTTGGTTGACAAGAAACCTGACAGCTTCAATATTGGGCAGCCATTTGAAAGTACCAACAGAAAGAAGCGTGGGTGTTTTTGGCTCTTGGCGTTTGATTTCGTTAAACCAAGCTGTGTCTACGCCATTTTCAACCACAGCTACTTTTTCTGGATTTCTAATGTCTTTGGCAACCAGGCGCTTGTCTTCATTGCTCATCACCACCAGACGATCAGCCAGATTCCAATAGTGTTTTTCCCAGTATTTAATTTTGAAAATGTCGATCATCAATAAGGGCTTCAAAAAAAAGTTGGCTTTTTTGGCGTAGCTTTCATAACCCAGGTACTCAATGGTTTGTTCCACCAAAATAATCGGAGTCCGGGTTTTGGGAATATGCGGCATCATGTAGAAAGTTTCGGCATGAATAAGGTCGTAATTGTTAGTTTTGAGTTCTTTGCTAACGGCAGAAATGACTTCGGGAACCAAATTGCGCATCACTAAAAACGGGAAAGTAGAAAAGCCGGTTTTGAGAATGTTGCTTAAAGTGAAAGGGTGACTGGATCTTTTGAAAACCTTGACTTGGGAACAGTATTTTTTAAGTTCAGGAATAAACTTTTTTTCTTCTTCGTCTTTAATTAAAGCAAAAAGAGTGACATCGTATTTACTGGAAAGCTTTTTGAGCAGGTTGTAAGTTCTGATCTGTCCTCCAGAAAGCAGCGGATATGGGAGATAGGGGGTTAGCATCAAAACCTTCATCATTCTGCCTCCCTTCTGTTAGTGAGGTCGAGCAGCAAGTGTTCGTCGGTTTTTTCGATGATAAAGTATTTCTCTTCCAATGTTTTAGCTTCATCATCATACGAAGTGGTGAGGTAATGAGTGGCGCCTTTGTCGATTTTGTCGCTGATATCACTACCGATAGGCCAACCGCGCCGGTCGGTTTGGAAGAGGAAGGCGGTATCTCCCATGGCTGGAGCGATGATTAAAGCATCTGAGGGTGTTTTATCACGAACAATTTGACCAGCCCGAACATACTCCCAATGATTAACATTAAAATAACCACGCACTTGAGTCCAGGAAAAAGCAATCATGATGAGGAAGGCGCAACTGACCAAGGTCAAAGCAGTAACATGGCTGTAGACAGGCAACTGGTAAAATCTTTTTTTCCACTGGTAGTTGATGAATTGATAAAATTTAACCACACCCTTGCCGACAGTAATGCTGAGAATTGGCAACATGATGATTTGGTAATAATCGTGTTGAACGTTACCGGTGGCGAAAACTGTCAGGTAACTGCCGATTCCCAACCACCACGCTAGATACAAAAGAGTATCTTTGTTTTTGTCAATGAGGCCGAAAGGTAAAAATACCAAACCCGAGAAGCCCAACATCAGTTTGGTGAGCCGTTCATAACCCAGCCACCTGAACCAAGCCGGGCGGAAACGAATACCGTTGCCGTTGTAAAGCCAATCAGAGGCAGGAATGCCCTCCGGGTAGTTGGCAATCCAGTCGCGCCAAAGCAAAAGAGGCGCTACAGCCATTAAGCCATAGAGATATAACCAAAGGTTTTTCCAAAAATTTTTGCCAAATTGTAACCAAACTATCACGGCAAATACTGGCGCTAAAAACACCACAAAAGGTTTGAGCAGTAGCGCGATGGCCAAACTTAGAGCTGAGCTTAAGTACCAACCGGCGTGTTGAATTCTAGTCCATCTATCAAAGCTGTAAATGGCAAAAGTAGAAAAGAAAAGCATGGCTGGTTCAGGCAAAATAGCGCGTGAGTAATAAATAGAGTATGGCAAGACTGCAAAAGTTAGCGCGGACAAGTAAGCCACTCTCTTGCCGGACCACTCTTTAACCAGTAAAAATATGGCTATCAAAGTGCCCAAGGAAAAAAGTATTGAAACCATTCTGCTGGTTGGTACCAAAGGCAAAGATGGAAAAATGCTCAGTAAGCCGGCAATCAAAGCGTTCACTAAAGGAAGCTCAACCATCCGGTAGCCTGCCGGGTTGTCTCTGCCGCTGGGGATGCTGGAAACATCGTGGTACTTTGGCTCCAAGAGGTCGATGCCGTTTTTTTGGAATTCCCTGGTGACTGAGGCTGTGTCTGCTTGCCGCCAACTGTGCCAGTCAAGCAAGGGATAATTAAGCCGATAGAGCCGCACCGCAAAAGCCAGTAGCACAATCAAAATTAGCAGCGGATAGCGAGCAACAAAATTCTTCATAATTTATCGAGCGACAAATTGACGCAGCCTATTTTCAAAACGATTCATGTATTTAAGAAAAGGAATAGCTTGGTTGCCGAACTCAATTTGCACCAAAGCAAACAGAATTCCGGTCATACTCCAGAAAGTGAAAGCTACTTTTGAAGCAGCGTAAACATCTATGTAGGTGGCGTTAATCAGCAAGCCAACACTGGCAGCAATATAGCCAATGGCCAGTGAAGTGACAAAAACAGACTTGCTGCCTTTCTTATAAAGTTGATAGGCCCAATAGATGGCAAAGGCAATGGCGCCGTAAAAAGTAGCAAAGCCCAAAATGCCGGTTTCACCTAGCGTTCTCAGGAAATTATTGTCCGTGCTTTCAGCTTCGGTGAAGTGATAAACCGTTTCTTTGGTGAGAGTGGCATAACCACTGCCCAGAAGTGGATTGGACATAAAACCCTCAATAGCTTTGGGCCAAAGATAATCAAGACGGATGGCTACAGACAAACCATATTTTTTAGCATTTTCTGAGTAAGTGCGAGGAACTTCAATGTTTTGATACTCAAGATTGCCCTCGGCTGAAATCGTGGCTACTCTTTTAATATCCGGAACGTCTACATAAACATCACTGGGCTTGTCAGAAACAGGGCGTTGATCTGATGCCACCAACACCTCCGCGTCTTCAGTGGAAATGGCGTTTTCCGGTTTGCCAAAAAATTGTCCGCTTCTCAGTTTATTTCTAAATTCTTTAGTCACTCCCAGTGGAATCAAGATATAGTTTTCAGAGATTTTATTACTAGCTTTGATGGTGGTCCTGTAAGCATTATAAACAGTGGGATAACCTTCCAAACCTTGAACTAACCGATCATACATATCGTCTCCGAAGGTGAACAACATGATTAGAGTAGCGAACATTACTGCCGCATACCTGCTCAGGAAATATAAAATTTTTTGTTTCCAGGCGGCTTGTTTTAAGGCTTTTAAAAGTACTACTAAAGCTGAAGCGGCCACAAAAGCAATGAACGAAGATCTGGCGCCACTGACAACCACCAACCACAAACTGAGGATAAATAAAATACCCAGGCCGTGTTTTTTTAGACCATTTGCAACACTTAAATAAAGAGCTAAAAGCATTGGCAAAACCAAAACCAAATAGCCAGCTAAGTCATAATGACCGCCAAAAGTAGACTGAACCCGGGCGTGTTCGGTGAGATAAAGCCTGATTCCTTTACTAAACTCTCGGTTCATAGTGGAGTACACTGGCCAGTAAAAGTATTTTTGGCCGATGCCATAAATACCAATGCCCAAAAGAGTACCCAGCACGATAAAAATCAGGATTTTTAGATCTCTACGAGTTTTGACCGCGCTGGAAATAAAGAAAAATAAGGCAAAATACTCAAGATAACGGAAGTAATGCAGCACGGTTTTGCCAACATGAAGTGGCTCCAGCGGTACTGTTTGAGTGATAAATACGGCAGACAGGGTTGATAGCAGTCCAATAACCGCATAGGCCAAAATAAATGGCGTGAGGGGAGTTTTCCACTCGGCTTTTTTTCTAATGACTTGAATCAGCCAAACAATCGCGGTCACACCTACCAAAAGATCCTCAAGTCTGACGCGAACAATGTAGCCGGGAATGGCGTCAAACAGCGGTAACTTGGGAAAAAGCGGGATAAAAGCCAGCAAAAAACCACCTAATACCAGGAGAATATTTTTGTCAAGCCACTTGACCAAGCGGCGTACTCGAGTTTTTAACATATTTTATTTCTTAGGCAGCGCCTGCATGGCTTCGGTGTAAATCGCCGCCCGCGCTTCGTCCTTCATCATTGTACCAAAGATAAATTTTCTCAGGAGAGCGCCGGCTTGCAGGATCAGTCGCAGCATTGGCAGTTGCCACAAAGGCAGGTGTTTTGACCAGATGTAATAATAGCCCTTGAATTCACCAACAATGGCGTTTTTGCTGCCGGCACTGGCACTGGAAAAGTGAGTAATTTTAGCATTGGGATGCTCGGCTACGTCCCAGTGATGCTTTTTAGCTCTGATACAAAATTCCACGTCTTCTCCGTACATGAAAATATTGGAGTCCAAATTGCCGATTTCTTTAATGACATCGCGATGAATCATCATGGCTGTGCCACCGACCCAGTATTTTTGAATCAGCTTGTCGTTGTCGGGATTGCTGAACCTGGTATTTTTGCCAGTATGCTGAGTTGAGGGCAAAAACCGGCCCAGAAAAGGGATATCATCCAAGAAAAACATGTGGGTGAAAATCGAAAAGAGAGCGGGTTTGTCCCCACCTTGCGGCTGATAAGTGCCGTCCCAGTTAATGAGAGAAGCGGCCAAAATTCCCAGTTTGTCAAGTTTGCCGGATTCGCTGCTTAGTACCGCCGTGCTTTCGGCCCGCTGAATTTCCTGAAAGCTCATCACCATTTTTTGCAGCGCGCCGGCTTGTACCAGCGTGTCTGAGTTCAGCAGCAGCAGGTACTCGCCAGCAGCTTGATCAATGCCTTGATTATTAGCGGCTGAAAATCCCAGATTTCTTGAGTTGGTGATGATTTTGATCGGCACCGAGCTGGTTTTAGCAAATTTTTTCAAGGCGGCGACGGAGTCGTCCTTGGAATTATTATCTATAACAATAATTTCGCATTTTTCTGCTAATTCGGGAGAAGCCAGAATATCTTGAATGGCTGAGTAAAGCGCTTGGAGCGTCAAGTCTTTGGTGTTGTACGAAACAACAATAATGGTGAGAAGCGTCTCTTGCTTAGCCATAATTTTAGTTTATTGAAACAACCTGGCTCTGCCTAGGGTGTAATTTGGATTTTGATTCCGGCGCATGCCGATTTTAGCCGCGGGCACTCCGGCTACCATGGTAAAGTCAGGTACGTTTTTGGTAACCACCGCGCCAGCTGCCACCACCGCGCCTTTACCAATCTTCACTCCAGGAAGAATGATGGCACGCGGGCCAATAAAAACATAATCACCAATGCTCACTTTTGCTTCTATGGGTTTAAGGTTTGGGTCGGCCAGATCATGTTGGCTGGTCCAGATCATTACTTCGGAGGCGATATCGACATGGCTACCAATTTCCAGGCCACCCTCAGAGTTTTTGAGCTGTTGGCGACCATCTAAAGTGGCCCGCTCACCAACGATGGTGTCTTTCCCGATTGCAATGTGGCGGGGATCAAAAATTCTGGCTCGCATGTGCAAAGTACTACCTTTGCCAATTTTCATCCCGGCCAGGCGGTAGAAAAATTTACGAAAAGTATGAGAGGGAATTTCACCCACCAACCACCACAGAAAGCCGGTGACCAACTCTAGCCAAAGAGTAATCAGGCGGTTGATAATTTTTTCACTCAGGGAGGTGCGGCCGGTATTGGAAGTCTTCATATCCTTATTCTAACAGAATTTACTCGGTATGGGGGTAGTTGAGACCCAGATGCTCGTAGCCGGCTTTGGTAATCATCCTGCCTTTGGGCGTACGTTTGAGAATACCAATCTGGAGCAGGTAGGGCTCAAAAACTTCTTCAATAGTGAGTGCGTCTTCGTTGAGGGTAGCAGCAATAGTAGAAATTCCCACCGGGCCACCTCGATGTTTTTCGATGATTTGCAAAATTAGCTTGCGGTCGGACTCATTCAAGCCTCTTTCATCAATGGCAAACATTTTTAGGGCTGAAACTACGTCTTGAGGCTCAATAGCGTCACGGCCGCCTACTTGCACGTAATCACGCACGCGCTTGAGCAATTTGAGGGCAATCCGGGGAGTGCCGCGAGAGCGTCTGGAAATTTCTAAAGCTGCCTGTTCTTCCAAATTGATACTGAGTTTTTCTGCCGCTTTGTGCAAAATTACTGCCAGGATATCGGGGTCGTAGTATTCGAGCCGGTGGGTCAGGCCAAAACGGTCGCGAAACGGCCCAGTCAACAAACCAAACCTGGTAGTAGCCCCAACTAAAGTAAACTTGGGCAAATCAAGCCTGATCGTTCGCGCCGAGGGACCTTTACCAATCACAATATCCAGGGCAAAATCTTCCATAGCCGGATAAAGGGTTTCTTCGACATTTTTGGGCAGGCGGTGAATTTCATCTACAAACAAGATGTCGCCCGGGCTGAGGTTGGTGAGAATAGCGGCTAAATCGCCGGTTTTGGTGAGAGCAGTGCCCGAGGTGATGCGAATATTGACATCAAGTTCCTTGGCAATCAGGTGAGAGAGGGTAGTTTTGCCGAGTCCTGGCGGGCCATAAAACAAAATATGATCTAAAGACTCCTGGCGCCCACGGGCGGCTTGAATAGCAATTTGCAGCGATTGTTTAATTTGTTCTTGACCTCGAAACTCTCCCCAATCAGAAGCCCTAAGAGAAGTGAACAGTAGTTCTTCTTCATTGTTGGACTCATCGACTAAGTTGTTGTTGATGCTATTCATACTGCCTTTTGCCCATTAACTGTATCGCCTTTTGTACGGCTTCTTCAAGAGCCAACTCCTCCACGTCCAGTTGTTTTAAAACCATCTCGCTGTCACTTTCGGAAAAACCCAGAGATTGAAGCGCCTCGCTAATTTCCCACTCTTTGCTGGAGAGAGGCTTGAGATCCAGGTCCTTCAGCCCACCCAACTTGGTTTTCAGCTCAATAATAATTTTTTGAGCAGATTTTTTACCCACTCGAGGTACTTTATTAAAAAAGGCAACATTGGCTTGCTGCACGGCTTCTACCAAAGCGGCACTACCCTTTTCAGTAATGCTCAAGGCAGTCTTGGGACCAACCCCGGACACATCGATGAGCAGCTCAAACAACTCCTTTTCTTGTGGCTGAACAAAGCCATACAGCTCAATTCTGTCTTCACGAACATGAGTATAAATGTGTAAAGAAACTTCATCTTGGTTGGCGCAGTGTTGAAGAGTGGCGTTGCTGGCCTGAATATCATAACCAACCCCATTAACATCAAGAATCAGTTGATCTTTGAAAATAAGAGGTTTTCCCGTAATTAAAGCAAACATAAGTTGAGCATACTATGAACTTCGGGCTTTGTTGAGTGTTGCTTTGGTCTGTTCCGTAGCCTGGCGCATGCCGGCAGTGATGGCGTGAGTCATACCAACAGCAATCGCGTCGATGGCGTCGTCGATGAGTTTGTCATGGTTGAGATTGGTCTGCAGACGAACCATTTTGGCTATGGCTGGCTTGTCAGCATTACCATAACCGGTGACAGCGAGCTTAACTTCACCAGGATGGTACTCAAAAATACTCAGTTGATGTTTCATCAGCGCACCAATGATCAGGCCTCTGGCTTCACTAACGCGAATAGCGGTTTTGCGATTTTTGGAAAAATAAAGAGTTTCGATGGCAGCTTCAAGGGGAGTGTGCTGGCTTAAAATCTCTTCCAAGCCTTGTAAAATCTCGCCATAGCGGTCAAAAATGGCGGTTTTTTTGTTGGTTTCCAGGCAGCCGGCCGCTACCAAAGTATAATTATTACCGCTGATCCTGCCGACTGCCCAACCCACCCGGTCAAAGCCCGGGTCAATGCTAATGACGGTGGTGTTGGTTTTCATAATTTAGTGCTGTGACTGATGACGGGCGAGATCCTCCAGCGTGTCAAGAATGGTTGCTGCTGATTTTTCCCAGGAAAATTTTTTGAGTTGTTCGCGGGCTTTGCGCCGGAAACTGGCTTTTTGGGAGTTGTTCATGGTGTAAGCTTGCCAAATTTGCTCAGCGATTTGTTGTGGATTAAGCGGGTGGGCGGTCAAACCGGCTTTGCCAACTACCTCAGGCAAACTGCTGGTGTTGGAAACAATGGGGGGGGTCTGCCAGGTTAAAGATTCCAGAGGCGGAATGCCGAAACCTTCATACAAGCCTACTAAAATACTGGCGAAAGCATTTTTGTACAAAGTGCCCTTCTCTGCTTGACTGATGAAGCCGGTGCGAATGATCCGTTTTTTGACAGGTGAGCTTTCAATACGCTCAAGAATATCATCAGCCAGCCAACCCACTTTGCCCGCCAACACCAGCTTAGCAGGCTTGAGTCGGGTGGTTTTGCGCTTAGACCGTCTGGATTTCAAAGCCCGGCCCGCCACCATGCGGCTAAAAATTTCAAAAGCCTCAATTAAGGTGACAATGTTTTTTCTGGGCTGAAGGGTGCCGACAAAAAGCAGGTAAGGCTCGGAAATGGTATGGCGTTTAAAAAATGCTTTGGTTTCCTGATAATTGAGCGCCAGATTTTGACCGGTGAAAGCCGGATAGGCCACTACGACATCATTGGGAGAGCGGTGGTAATGTTTAATGACCGATTTTTTGGTTTGCTCGCTGATGGCCACCACTTTAGCCGCGTGCTTCACGGCTCTTTCCGTCCATTTAGTCAGTTGCAACAAGTCTTTTTGCTGGAAATACTGAGGGTATTCCAGATAAGCGGTATCCATTACCGAGGAAACATAGGGTACAGGACAGAGTTGCGGTGTGTAGTGACCGGGACTGAACAAAAGATCGTACTTCTGGCGATGCATAAACAAGTGCAGTGGCAGCGCCCATTGAGTCCAGAGCTTGGCCGGACCAAAAATTTGGTATTCCCAGCCGGCACGGGCTGTTGGTAAGTCAGTAATTGGCTCTGAGCGCAGCAGCACGGAAAATTGCACGTCTGGTTTGTTTCTGGTGATTTTCTCGAGAGCAGACAAAATTTCAAAAGCATAAACATTGCTGCCGACGCGATCAGTAATATTGGCTTCGTTGCCATCAAGGGCGATGTGAATGGTTTTTGGCTTATTCATTAAAATCCGTGATAGCTTGTTTATACACCTCGAGAGTTTCTTTGGCTACCCTGTCCCAACCAAACATTTGTAATCTAATAATCATCCGTTGCAAGCGTTTTTGTTGCTCGGCCGTACTTTCGCTGAGGATTTTTTCCAAACCTTGGCGGATACTGGCTACTTCGTAGGGATCAATTAGTTCGGCCGCATTGCCAGCCACCTCCAGCATTCCTGAGTTATTGCTGGTGATCACGGGTGTGCCTTCATGGAAAGCTTCCAAAATGGGTAGGCCAAAACCTTCATACAAAGACGGATAAGCAAAAACTTGGGCTTCGGCGTAAAGCACGGCCAATTCTTCATCGCTGACTTTGTCCAGAAACCTCAGTCCTTTCTGGCGCATTTTTTCAGAATTGAATTCCTCGGTTTCGTCCCAGCCGCTCTCGCCGGCGATAACCAAAGCAACGTCTTGGTGTAACGGTTCCCAGGCTTGAATCAGCCTCACCAGATTTTTGCGCGGCTCTCTGGTGCCAACAAAAAAAACATAAGGCTTGTTCAGTTCAAGTCGAGATTTAATGACTTCATACTTTTCTTCATCAAGACTATCAGAAACCTGGCGGTACTCGCGCGGCAAAGCTTCATAAATGACATGAACCAAATACGGCGGGTAGCCAAGCAACTCAACAAGATCTTTTTTAGTGCTGCGGCTGACCGCGATCAGGTGGGACTGTCTTTTTTTCAGCACTTCCCAAGAACGCTGATGCATTTTTTTGATCTTTGAGTGGGCCGTTTCAGGAAACTTCAACAAAGCCAAATCGTGAACAGTAGAAACCAGAGGAAAAGTTTGATCTGGCGGCTGGAGCCAATCCCAGGAATGAAAAACCTCAATACCAGGCATTTCCGGATGAATTTTCTTTTGACCAAAACGCCAAAGTTTAGCTAAAGCAGTCGGAGGTAGGCGGAAAATCCTTTTTTTACCATTTTCAGTTAAGTCAAGAATGTCATCAGCAATGTTGTTGAGTTGGCTGTATTGCCTGAGCGAAGAGCCAAACAAATTCAGCTCTAAGTTCTTTTCTTGAGCCAAAGCCCGCACTAAATTATTGGTATAGCGCGATACTCCCCGCTGATACAAAATCGAAGTAATATCAATACCCAGGCGCATAAGACTTTCCGGTTAGTTTGATAATTGCGCGGTTACGGTTTCGCTTTGAGTAAAAACCCTGACAAAACCGATGTTGGGATAATCCAACTGGTCAACTTCATGATAGCCGAAATCACGAATCACCGCGAGTACTTTTCGTTGAGGATCAGTCAGATCCATGAGGTAATCAAAAACCAAAACATATCTATAATTGGTGATGTTTTTAAGCTGCCCAGGCAGGTTTTTTACCCGATCGACATGCAATTCTCCAGTAGTGATTGCCGGATAATTTTGAGTGTCATACCAGCGCATCGGCGCAAAAGGCTCCGGGAAGGAATAAACCGCAACACTAGTATCGGCTGGATATTGAATTGACATTTGCCGGTAGAGTTGGCGCCAGTTTTCGCGCTGCAAGCTTGGCTGCGAATAATATTGCATGACGCCACCCATGTTGATGAGAGCCAGAATAATTATTACTAACACCGCCAAGCCTCCTCTCAAACTAGTAGCTTTATCTTGCAAATATGGACCGACAACAATAGCGATATAAAGGTACATGAGAGGTAGTAAAAACAGGATGCGCTTGGGGCTGATGACGGGAACAACAAAAGAAATTGTCCAAGCAGTGAGTAGCGGAAAAAGTATCCAGACAGTCATGATCTTGAAATATTTTCTGGTTTTGGTGCGGTTAGTTAGGTAATCGGAAGCTAACAGCATTGCCAGCAAGCTCGAGATCATGAGCGTGGGAATAATATAGGCCGGAGTAAAATCAATGTTGATAATTCCATAAAGAAACTTGCCCAAAGTTAAAGGTAGAGCTTTTAGCTGTGACAAACTCACCACCGTTTCCCACCCTGGTATAACTTGGCGCAGATACTGACCTGCTTCAAGTTGTCGCAAAAAAGTAGGCAACCAAGGCAAAAAAGCCAAAGCGCCAAAGCTGAAGGCAGTAACAAATTGTTGATGAAATTTTTTCTTAAAAATAAAACAGTAGAGGGCCTGGGAAAAAACTACAAAAGGATAAAGGTAGCTCGAATATAGTCCCAGGGCGGTGACAACGCTTAGTCCCAGCACTCTGTTTTTGGGCCGGTACTTCTTCCAGTTGGCTAGAATCAGCCAACCCAGCAGTGCGAACATGGTTGCTAACGAATAAGGTCTGAGTTCTTGGGAATAAAAAATATGAAAAGAGTTGGTAGCCAGCAGCAAAGCGGCAATCGAACCGGCAAAGCCACCGGCCAGTTTTTTGCCAAGTTCAAAAGTGGCCCAAACAGTGATTAGTCCAGGAATAAGAGCGCCAATGGTTCTGAGCCACCACTCGGCGCTAGAAACATAAAGCGCAAAATGAGTGATGAGATGTAATAGTGGTGGTTGAAAATCGGGAATGATATCGAGCTGGGCTGAGAGTGGCCGGGCGGACTCAAGCGCTTGTGCCGCTTCATCCAGCCAAAATGAGCCGTTGAGCAACGGCAATCTAAGTATTAGAGCTACTAATAAAATGATGGCGGGCGGCAAGTATTGTTGATAATTTCTCCAAAGAAGCCAGAATTTATTCATACACTTATTTCAAGCGTGTTGTGCTAAGTTCAATTTAACCATATAATCATACCTTGATTGCTGATTTTTTAAAAGCTATCTAGTTAATCTGCCTTATGCATCACAGTCTTTCATATTTTACCGATAAAACAGTGTTAGTGACCGGAGCCGCCGGGTTTATTGGTTCGCATCTTTGCGACCGTTTGTTGGCGCTGGGGGCGCGAGTGGTGGGGGTGGATAATTTTATGACCGGTCGCAGGGAAAACCTGGCACATATTGAGAGCGAGAACTTTACTTTTATTGAGGCCGATGTAATAACGCAGGCTGACTCATACCTGCCTGGAAAGTTGAAGCTTGATGCGGTTTTGCATTTTGCTTCCCCTGCCAGCCCGCCTCGATATCAGGCTGAGCCGGTAGCAACCTACTTGGTGAACACCGTCGGCACTCACAACTTGTTGCAGTACTTGCGCTCCACCAATCCGCAGGCACGCTTTGTTTTTGCCAGCACTTCGGAAATTTATGGTGATCCGCTGGAGCATCCGCAAAAAGAAAGCTATTGGGGCAATGTTAATCCCAACGGTGAGCGTTCCTGCTATGACGAAAGCAAGCGGATGGGTGAAACTATTTGCGGCGTGCATGAGCGGGATTTTAAGATGGATATTAGGATTGTGCGGATTTTCAACACTTACGGCCCACGGATGGATCCCTTGGATGGCCGGGTCATTCCTAACCTGATCAACCAGGCCTTAAACCAGGAAGCCTACACTATTTTTGGCGATGGCAGCCAGACCCGTTCCTACTGTTTTATTGATGATGAAGTGGAAGGAATTCTGCGCCTGGCTGCGCTTGAGGGTTTGAAGGGCGAAACTATCAATATTGGTAATGCTGATGAGTATACGGTTTTGCAAACGGTTGCAGAAGTGCACCAAGTTGTTCGACCGGAAGCCGGGGAGCCAAAACTGGAGTACCAAAAACTGCCGGCGGACGATCCCACCCGGCGGCGGCCGGATATCAGCAAGGCTAAAAAGATACTCGAGTGGGAGCCGCAAACCAGTTTTCAGGACGGCTTGAAACCAACAATAACCTATTTTTCTTCTCTTTTGAAAGCGGCCTAAGACTGGCCAGTTTGGAGTTTTTTCCGCCGGTAAAAGTAAGCCGCCATCAGAGCGGTGAAAGTAAAAAGGGCGACTTTAGAAGCCAAGCGAGTCCAGGCAGCGGCAGCCAGGCCGTGGGTAGGCACCAACAAAATGCTGCCGCTCAAAATAATGGCTAGTTGAATCAAGCCACTGGCTGAAAAGTACCACTCTGCTTTTTTGAAGCTAAAAAAGAGGGCGATCAAAGGCACCGAAGCAAAAGTGAGGAAAGAAGCGGCCAGCAAAATCATGAGAATATTGCCGGCGGCCAGGTATTCGGGACCAATGGTGAACAAAATTAGCGGTTCGATCAAGGGTATAGAAAGCACAAAACCCAGGAGAGAAAAAACGATTAACAACATGGCTTTTTTGAGATACCGCTTGAGGTGCTCTGCTTCGGTATAGCGAGCTACTCTGGGGTTGAGAACGCTGGCCAGCGAGTAAGCGGCCAAGCTCAACATCATAGCAATGCGGGAAGCGCCACTGTAAAGGCCGGTTTCGTAAGTATTGAGATAGCCTTGCACAAACAAAATATCAACATTTTCAATGATACCGGCGGCAATAAAACCAATCGCGGCATGACTGGCCATGGCCTTCAATAATTTGCTCTCGGCTTTATAATCGTCTTTGAGTTTGAGGGTGAACCATTTGGGCAAGAACAGGCTAGCCAGAATGACCGGCACGATGGGGCCAGCCATATACCAGTAATAGACCGGAACCGGATTGGTATAGCTAATAAGGAAAAAGACCAAAGCGCCGATGAGCTTAGTTCCTGCCTGAAGGGCGTTAATGGTGACAGTTCCTTTAATATTATGCAGTGATTGCAACATGGCGGCCAGGTGTTCATAAAGCACGGTGGCGATGTTGGCGGCAAAAGCGCCATACAAGATGCTCGGGCGTGAAAAGTTCAGCCATTCGGCCAAAAAAGGAGTGATCAGCAGGCCAATCACAAACAAAACCAAACTGGTGATGAGCTTGATTTTGATGGTGTAAGAGAAAATTCTGGCCTTTTCCTCGTTGTTTTTGGCCCGGGGAATGTACTGTTGAACGGCGTTGGTGAGCCCAAGATCATTGACACGCGAAAGCAGGAGCACCAACGCGAAACCAACACTAAACTCGCCAAAACTGGCCGGCCCCAACAAGCGGGAAATAAGGATAATTGCCAAGGCAGACATAGTGACGGCGCCAGCATTACCAAAAATCATGGTGAGGGAGTCACGCAGGCCCTTGGAAGCGATGATGGTTTGCAGTTGCGGTGGCACAATTGCATTGTACGGGAAATCCCGAGAGGCAACAACAATTGCTTGTTTTTTTGAGTAGGATGGAAGTGTATAATTACGGTTATGAATGAAGAAGCACTTACTAAAAATCCAAATGTTAATAAACTCAGAGAGTTATTGAATAGAGCTGGTAAAACTCAAGGAGTTGAGGAAAGAGAACGGCCAAAACAGAGACGAATAACTCAATCCCTCGAACTACTATTTTTACTTGCTATGACGGGGTGCGGTCCAATTTTAAAACCTTCTAACGAATCTAAATTTCAATCAACGATTGGTCAAGAAATGAACACAGCAGGAGTGGGTCTCGGTGAATTGACGGGTCATGGTAGTATGAGTGAAAAATTGATTATAGAAATAGTTAAATCAGACCCAGCTACTTGGCCTGTGGGTGCAAAATATCCTGTCGAAAAGGGAGATACTCTTTTTGAATTAGCTCAAAAGTTCTATGGTCCCGGAAGAGATCCTTTTGTGGGGGCGAAGTTAATCGAAATGAGAAACAATATGAGAGGAACTTTGCAATACGACATTGAGTTGCTTATTCCTGACGTTTATCCTTTTGAAGTATTGCCGGAACATCGTGAGCCGCTTTATGCTTTACCTAACATCTCACCTCAACCCACACCAACCCTAGCTCCTGGGGCTCCGTAGTCTTGAAGCAGCAACTAATTCCCGGGAGATTTTTAAGATTACAACTACTAGAATTGTGAGCAACAAAGAATATAAAGAAAAAAATGTTTCTTAGTCTTATGCAAGTAAAAAATCAGCTGAGCGTTGCCATGCTCGTCATTAGTTTTTGGGTGCTAATTTTTATAGCAGTCGAGTACGGAGTGACAGCGCATCGATATCTGAGAGACTCGATTCCACAATTGTGGAGATTCTTAGGGTTATTATTACTGATTGCGGGTGGGCTATTGACTCTAAACAAATTGGAGCGTAAAAAAATAGAACTTGGCTCCAAAGTGCTCGTTGCTTGTCTTCTTTTGTTCCTCTTTACTCTCGGCACTTACAAGCAATACTCCTTGTTTTATGACAACCTAGAACGAATCCCCAAAATTAGATCTGTATCAAAAAACTGGAGTATTCAGGGGGATCGAATTGCGATAGAAGGAAAAAATTTTGGCGACAAGTCGGATGAGGCTAGTAAAGTAAGGGTTGGAGAGTTAGAATTTTTGATAATTTCATGGGGTAATAAAAGAGTTGTGGCAGAGCAACCGGTTTATGGAGAGTATTTTACAGACGATTTATTAATCTGTAACGCTCGAGGCAATTGCACTAGCGCTGGTAATTTCTCAATCAAGGATCCCGCGGAGGTTTTACGATGACAAAATATTTGGATTTTTCGGCATTTTTGAGCATTTTACTAATTTTATCCAGATACACTGTAGGAATTGTTATTCCTTACGATCACATTATGTTACCGCTCTTGTGGATAGTTGCCATCTATTGGTTTTGGAGCAGAAGAGACCTTTTCGCGAAAGCAACTCACTCACAATTTAATAAATTTCGACCAGCAATTGAGGTTGTATTTTTAATCAGCACCGGATATTTGTTGTTGAGGCATATTTTGTTTAGCTCTGATTTGATTTTTGGCATGCCGTTGGTTGCCAGTCTATTGAGATTTGTTGATTATCCAGTGATTGCTTTGCTGTTGTCTGGGCTACTGCTGGTGATCTACTCCAAGCCTACCAAATCAGTGATTGACGAAATTGAAGCAAAAATCAGTCATAAAACCGCGATATTAGTGGTGGCTGCTTTAATGATCATTGGATTGGGCGTCAGGGCATACAATTTGGGCGCGTCAGAATTCAGAGGCGATGAATTTCAGGTTGTGAGCGCCGCGACGGGTCTTTTATATACGGGAGATTACCATCGCTGGAATTGGATTAACAACGAACCAGCCTGCTTAGATACCAGTAATGGTAGCTGTATGTACTCGAGAGCATGGCCGCATACTTGGCTAATTACTCAAACCTACAAAATTTTCGGTATTTCTGAGTGGAGTTCCAGGATTCCATCCGTTATTTTTGGAGTATTGCTTATCGCGGTGGCTTATTTATTGGGCAATTATTTTTCTCGATCAGTACTGATTGGAATTCTAGTGGCGCTAATTGCAACTTTTGCTCCCAGTTATATTAGTCTTTCACGCTACATCAGGATGTACGTCTTGTTATTGCCTCTTTTTGGCCTCTTGGTTTATGGGCTGATGCGAGCCTTGCATGAAAAGCGCGTTCCCGAAAAATTGAAAAAATTAGAAAAAGTTCTCCCCTATCACTACCCTTTAGCCGTCATTAGCCTAGTGCTGCTGTATTTTAACTACCACATTCATGTTAATAGCCTAGTCTTGTTACCAGCATTTTTGCTTTATGTAATTCTGCTGGCTTTATTTTTTAGAAGCAAGCGCTATGCTATTCCTAGTTTGGTTGGAATTATTGGCGCTCTAGGAGGACTGGCCTATATTGCCACCGGCTTATTTAAGTTTTCAGGGATGATTAGTTGGTTTGGCCGCAACAACACGGTCTATTTCAATCATATCTACGGTTATCCGTTGAGTAAAGATTTATTGTTGGCCTTGGGACTGTTGGCTGGTGTTTCCCTGGTTTTATATGGCAAAAGTTTTAAACAATTGCCAATGAAACGGATTCTATTCCTGCCAGTGCTTTTGAGCTTTGGAACATTTTTCTTTATTAAAATGGCAGACAGGTATGCCTCTTTTGTTTACACCTCTCACCTGACTCTATTCGCGATTATTGGCGCCTTGATTGTAGTTTGGGTTTTGACTCGTCATTTGACCAAACTATCACAAGCCTTGTTGCTGGCTTTGGTTATTGTCGTTGTCGGTTTGCAATTTGCTCTAAATTCGCAGGCTCGTTATCACGACCAAGGGGAGGCCAAGCACTCGGTGGCATATCAAGTAATTATTGATAATTATAATCCGGAAACAGATGCGCTGCTGATGCAGTATGGCAGAAATTATTATCTGTCGGGTATAGAAGATCCCAAAATTATATCTATGGAAAGGAACAAGACTTATGAATTTCAAAAGTTCTTAACAGACGCTGGTAGTTCAAATAGGATTTGGGCATCTTGGGAATCCGGAAAAAGCTATCATTTGCAAGATATTATTAGAGCATTTATTAATGCGCGATTTGAAAAAATTCACGGCCGTGGGATTGATAATACTAGAGTTGAAGTTTATTTTTGTCCAGATACATCTGTATGTCTGGCAGATATTGAAAGTTTCATGATTTCCTACTTTCAAATGCCGCCAGACCCAGAACAACCAGATTTAACAGAACAACTAGAGCCAGAAGAAGAAAATATAGAATAAAAAACTCTTTTTGGTGGTCGATTTTCTCAACCAAATCAGACTTGATATTCTCGGTTAAAATATTGATCGGTTGATCGGCAATGACGGTAAAAGACAAGTTTTCGGTGGAGCTATCACGATATGCGTGCAGTGGCAAACCGGCATAATTCGGTCTAGCAATCTCAAAATAATACTCTTTGCTTTCAGCCTCTTGAACTTCAGGAAAACCAAAGGGATAAAAATAGCCATTGTAAAGATCTTGTCGGTTGTAAAAATTCTCATAGAGCCATTCTTCACTATTAGCTTCTTTCAGTCGGAAAATGAATTCTTCGCCGCCCTCTACCCTGTCCGTACCCAGACGCACTTCAATGCTACCAAAGCTGTCAACTGGAGATACAAAAGTTTGCCCTATTGGAGTTGAAGTAATGTCAAGGCGCTGATCGTAGTTTGGTTGTTCTAGCATTGCAGCGGGCGCTGCTTGGACGTTACCAGGCAATAATAAAAAGAAAGCGAGCGGCAGTATCAAAACAAGCTTCATTATTTTTAGCAACTCTTTACTAGTTGAAGTCCAGATAATTCCAAGCATACCTGTGGCCAGAGTTATTCTGCCAAAGGTATAAGCAATTTCCGGCAAAAATCCAAGCGTGCTTAATCTGGTTTGAAGAATGAGTGGCAGTTGCGGAGTTCTAAATAGATCAGTAGAAATCGGCACCAAAAGGTTCTGGCTAAACCAGGTAACATCATGGCCAAAAATGCCCATTATTGCCCAACCCAGCACCCCCAATCCATACCAAGGCAAAATCTTTGGCTGAAAAACAATTGCCAGGGTGATAAAAATGCTTAACCAGACAAAATAATGAGGAGAAAAGGGATTGACAGCAAAATATATGGCCATCACTACTAGTAAAACTCGATTGAGCTGCCACAGGTTTGCCATTTCAGCACTGGGCTTTTGATGTCTAAAAAAATAAATTGATCCAACAATAGCATAAAGAACCAGAAAAACAGGCATACCCAAAATGGTTGTGCCCGATACCTGCGCGGCGTGCCTGCTGGGAATACCAATGGCACTTGGTCCGTTGTCTTGATTTGAAGCTTGAGGTGCTGAACCAGCAAGACTAAGGTATAGTTCGGAATCAAAAGGCAAGGATTTGATGGCTAACAAATAGACGGCAGTGACAGCCATAAAGATCAGAGCGGGCTTGATCAGGCTCTTAAAACTGTTGCTCTTCCACCAACTAACCAAGAACACCGGCGCTAACAACAAAGGCTGCACCCTTATTTGAATAGCGGCAAAAAGACTGAGAGCTGCGGGCGCAATTTTGTTTTTGGTGGTAAAAAGAATAGCTAATAGAAGCGCCAATAAAGTAAAAACATCATGCCTAGAGAAAATATAAAAGGCATAAATATTGACCGGATTGAGCCACCAGGAAGTTAAAATAAGGAGCCTGTGTTTGTGGTTACGAAAATACTTGAGCAGTAAAGCAAAGATGATGGTGTCGGCAAAAAGATGTGGTAATTTAAACCAAAACAAAGCAGCATTGATATTGGGGTTTTCAGCAAACCGCAACCAATCCCCCACCGAAGAAGTTAGTGAGCCTTCCCGCAAACCAAATGGTAAAGAAAACAGGCTCTGAACATCAAAGCCAACAAGTGACATAACTTTCAGATTGATTGCATAAATTAAGTGGGCCAAGTATTGATTGGTGGGTAATCCCCAGAGGCCATACTCGGATATCAAATGAGCTCTAAAATACATCGAGAGTAAATCAGAATGCATGGCAAAAGGCAGGAGGAGAAACTTTATAGTTACACCAAATAAAAATATCAGCAAGACAGAGCGCATCTTTTTAGTATACAACTCTCGCTGTGTATTGGCTAATTCTGCGATATACTATTTGGCATGAGCGCCACTCGCATTCTTTTCGTTGTCTACGAACTCCCTCCCCTTGGTGGCGGAGTGGCTACGGCTGCCAGCCATTTACTAAGAGAGTTTGCCAAAGAGGAAAACTTGGCCATTGATGTGATTACCAGCTCAATCAATAATGCCTGGACAACGGAAAAATTTAGCAAAAATATCACCCTTTATAGAGTTCCCATTGGCAAAAAGCCGCCCGAAAAGTATCAAAAGCAAACACCCTGGGAAATGTTGAGGTTTACTTTTTTCTCAACCTTAAAGATTTTTTCGCTGTTGAGGAAAAATAATTATAAGCTGGCTCATTATTTTGGCTACCCCAGCGCTCTTCCTGGGTTGCTTTTCAAACACAAAGCGCCTTACATTATTTCGCTCAGAGGTGTTGATGTGCCTGGATATAATCAGAAGTATGGTTGGTATTATTACTTGTATAAACCCCTGGCTAAATTATCTTGGAAATACGCCAAGGCGGTGGTTGCCAACAGCCAGTGGCTGGCTGATTTGGCCAAACAAACGCTGGATCGGAAAATTGAGATTATTTCTAACGGTGTTGATACCGAAAAATTCAAGCCAGTGCCGGAAAAGGACAAGTTTAAGGTCTTTACCGTTACTGCTGGTGGCACGGTAATGGGTCCCAAAAAAGGACTTGAGCACCTGGTTGAGGGGTTTGCATCGTTTCATGAAGAGCACCCAAAAAGCAAGCTACTGCTTATCGGTGAGGGTGAGTTAAAAGTAAAGCTAGAGCAGCAAGTGAACGCCCTAGGCATCACAGATGCAGTAGAGTTTACTGGTAGACTAAGTCACGATGAGCTTGCTACAGCATTGCCTAAGTGTCATGTTATGTGTCTACCCTCTTTGGCTGAGGGGATGAGTAATGCTGTGTTGGAGGCTGCAGCTTGTGGGTTACCGCTTATTTTGACTGATGTTGGTGGGACTGAGGAGATTTTGGATGGGAATGGAATAGCGGTCGAAAAACGAAACAGTAAAGCAATTGCAGCTGCACTAACAAAAATCATTGATAATCCACAACACAGAAGCGATATGGGTAAGCAAAGCAAACAAATCTCAGAAAACATGAAATGGGGAAATATTTCAACGCATTATATTAAATATTATGAAAATTAACCGCGGTAATTTTAAATCTAATTTGTTTTTTTCGGAAAAAACAGGAGTGCTCAACAAAAAGGCTAAAATCCTTGAAGTTGGCTCTGGCACAGGTTATATGGTCAAAACTTTAAGAAATGAAGGCTATGATATTACAGGTACAGAAGTAAATGATAATTACATACAATTTTCGCAAGATGAATTTGGAATAAAATTATTAAAATTGAATGATAAAAAGTTGCCTTTCAAGAATAATAGTTTCGATATTGTGATGAGTTTCGATGTGTTGGAGCATATACCTAACACCAACCAGCATTTAAAAGAGGTGAAAAGAGTCTTAAAAGAAGATGGACAGTATATTTTTAGTACCCCAAATAAACTTACCAATGTTCCATTTGAAATAATTAAGGAAAAAAGTTTTACTAAATATAAAAAATATCACCCAAGTGTATATACCTATTGGGGTTTAAAAAATAAACTCATAAATAACAGTTTTACTACTGAATTTCATTCAGTTCCATTAGTCAACAAGTATTTTGTAGACAAGCTTCGGAGTCAATTCGGAGTATTTGGTGTATCTGCATTGAAAGTTTTCAATCCTGATATTTTGCCAGTTCCTCTAAAAACAAACTTTAATGTAATAGCGAGATTGAACTTAGATATATGAAACAAAATTATACAATTTTACATATAATTGATCATATTGGTCTTGGTGGAGCACAAACAATTGTAAAAACAATTTGTGAAGATAAGAATCAAAAGTTTATCCATTTTGGGTATTCATTAAGGAGTACAAATAATGATTATAAAATTGATAGCAAAAATTTTTTTCGATATAACTCACAATCAAAATTTTCGATTATCCCAATATTTAGATTAGTAAGTATAATTAGAAATAAAAAAATTGACATTTTACATTGTCATCTATTAAGATCATTATTCATTGGGATTATTATTAAATTATTCTTTATTCCAAAAATTACATTAATTTACCATGAGCACGGTGCAATTTTAAAAGAGAGTATATATTACAATTTTCTAATTAGATTATCAAAACAATTTGTATACAGGTATATAGCAGTATCAAATGCTTTAGAGGAAAGGCTCATTTTTAATGCTGGCTTGATGAAATCAAAAATTACCGTTTTACACAATTTTGTAGATTTGAATAAATTTGATAGAAAACAGCTAAGACTTGACAAAGATAAATTAAAAAAATCTTACAATTTAAATAAAAATGATTTCATCATTGGTTATGCTGGACGAATTATACAAAGAAAGGGCTGGAAAGTTTTTCTTGAAGCTGCAAAAATTGTCAAAACTAAAATAAGTCGAAGTAATATTAGATTTATTATTGCCGGAACTGGGCAAGATGAGAATGAGTTGCTTCAATATATACGAACAAACTCTCTGACTGAATATGTTACCTTCCTTGGATATCAAAAAAATATGATTAACTTTTATTCAATATTGGATTTATTCATAATACCAAGCCATTGGGAAGGACACCCGATGTCACAATTAGAAGCCTTGGCAATGGAATTACCTGTTGTTTCCTCCAATGGTATTGGATTAGATGAAGTTATAATACATGGTGAAAATGGACTGTATTTCAACAATAATGATTCACTAGATTTAGCAAATAAAATCATATATTTGTTATCAAATAATCGGGTGTACAATGAAATAACTAATAATGCGAGAAATAGTATTTTAAAATATAATAAAGAGCTATACTTAAAGAATTTGTCTCAAATTTATTTAAATTAATTATTCGTCAAATTTTCATTCATAATTATTTCTTGAAAATCTACTATACCACTCGAGTATGTTATTTTTTTTAATTCTTCTTCCTCTTTGAATTTTATTTCTTTTCAAAGTCATTTTTGGAAGGTAGTAGACCATTGAAATAATTAATTTACT
This sequence comes from uncultured Pseudomonadales bacterium, assembly GCA_964633875.1. Classification (GTDB taxonomy): domain Bacteria; phylum Patescibacteriota; class Microgenomatia; order UBA1400; family PJMF01; genus UBA1370. Next base: position 223,550 of record CAZWKL010000001.1, on the reverse strand, counting down.
CACGAATCTAAAATAGCTGAAATTGTTATTATTTTTTAGAGTCTTTATAGTTTTAGTATGATTGAATTTAATTCCTAGATATCTTTTTTTTAGATAATTTAGAAAAAAATCTAGAAAAAATTTTATTGGTAAATTCTTATAAGCTACAAAGATTATGTTTCTTGTTGTATGAAAAAGTTTGAATAAAGAGTTATCACCACCAGTTTGAGAATGATAATGAACTAGTTGTGCTTTTGCAGACAAATAAGATTTCCAACCCATCAATCGTGCCCTGAATCCTAGATCATAATCTTCTGCATAGGCAAAAAAGTCTTCATCAAATAAGCCCACCTCCTCTATTACCTCCCGTTTGTACAAACATGCTACTCCACCTGGTGCAAAGATTTCAATATCACTTGCAAAGGAAGGATGGTTTTTTGGAAGTCCGTATCCTAAGGACAAACCACCATTTTTTCCTGAGACAAGCCCCTTTTCAAAACTAAGCCCCGCATTTTGTATTGTTCCGTTAGGAAATAATGCTTTACTTGAAACCATTCCTATATTTTTTGACATTTCAGCAGTATTTACAAGTGATGCCAACCAACCTGGCTCAACCTTTGTATCATTATTTAAAAAAACAAGGTACTTGATATCTTTATCATACAATGCTTGTCTAATACCAATATTATTTGCTTCAGCAAATCCATAATTCTTGTCTAGTTTAATAATCTCAACCTTAGGAAACTTAGATTCTACAAATTTTACTGAACTATCTTTAGATCCATTGTCTACAAAATAGACATCAAAGTTTTTATATATTTGATCAAATACAGCAGTTAAACAATCATCCAAAAACTTTAAGCCGTTCCAATTTACGATTATAATTGCAGCTTTATTTTTCATAAATTATTTACTTTTTCAAACATTAAAAGATCTTCATTCATATTAACCCCAAACTTGTGCGCAGATCCTTTGTTAAATAAATCTTGATGTTTCTTGATATGAGATTTAAATCCCACTTTTTCAATACTTTTGAACAATTGCTTGCCACTAAAATATCTAACATGATCTTCTTGACCATAATATTTAAGTTTTAAATAATCGGTCTTAATAGTTGAAAGTTCAAAATTATACTTCAGGACATTGGAGTAAGGAGTTTGTAATATTGCAATTCCACCCGGCTTAAGCACTCTATGGACTTCTTTCAATGCTTTAATATAATTTGGAATATGTTCTAGAACATGATTTGAAATAACTAGGTCAAAATAGTCATTTTCAAATGGAATATTAGTAATATCAATCTTTATTTGATCATCCTTATAAGGATAAAGATCTCCTTTAATATACCTATTAGGATTTAATAATTCTATTTTATTTTGAAGATTAATTTCTGGTGCAAAATGAAGTATATTGGCATCAGTCATTTCTTCCCAAAAATTTAATTTGTCAAAATACATAAATATGTGTCTAGCTCTGTCATGGCATCCACAATACATGCAACCAAAATGATCTATATTACTACCCACTGTTTGCATCAATCTAGAAAATTCACTTTTGTTTTTAGTACCTCCTCTATATTTTGTAAAACCATTAAAAGTATTTTTACAAATATAACATTGATGAGTATTTCCAGTAGCATTTATCTTTTGTAATAGTTGTTTTTGGTATTTTAAAAACATATCAAATATCAAATATCTTAATAGTGAATTTCTTCTAATAATAAATCTAAGTGTTTGCATAACTTCTCCATTCATGAGTAATTGCAGTGGTTATTTCTTTTATTCTAATAAGCAACTTACTACTTTGTGGTAATAATGTTAATATTAGTATTCGAATTATAGTATTGATTTTTACTATATTTAGTACTTTAGTATTATTAATAATAAGGAATAAATACTTTAATCTTAGTTTTAATGGGTAGTATTTTACGATTTTAAATAAATATTCAATTTGTTTGTTTATGATTTGTTCATAATATTTGTACTTAGTGTAAATATTAAATGAATGTAGCATTTTTATTAAGCCAAGATGAAGCTTTTTTCGCTTATTGAGGTTACTTTTATAGTCTGAATTCCAAGAAACGGCAACATTTATACGATAAGCAGACATTGCTTCATTTATATAATATGCTTTACCTTTAGTTGTTAAATATAACTTTAAGGGTAAATCGCCAACTGGTGCGTTAAGTACCCAATTTGGAAGTTGTTTAATATGTCGGGTTCGAAATAGAATCGATGCTGTAGGCGAAAACCGAGTTTTATTAATTTTAAATATATCCTGCTCTCCAAAAACTTTATTATTATTGGTAATCCTGCAAATTTTACCAGTAGGTTTAATGTGATTGACAATTTGAGCAGGATGAAAACTCCAGCTACATCCCGAGTGTTTTTCCAATATGTCAACTTGTTTCTGAAGTTTAAATGGATCAGTCCAGTAATCATCACCTTCACAAAGTGCAATGTATTCCCCATTACATTTTGGATATACAAATCTGGGATAAATAGGCCCATTAATTTGTGAATACTGATTTTCTATTTGAAAAATTGGCTTAATAATATTTGGATACTTTTTTGCATATCTTTTTATTATCTTAGCCGTATCATCTGTAGATGCATCATCGTGAATAATTACTTCAAATGGAAAATTTGTTTTTTGCATCAAGAAGCTTTGAATTGCTTCTTCAATATAGTCTTCATGATTATAAGTGATACAGCCAACACTAACCAAGGGCTCTGTATTATCACCCCAGTTTTCCATTATTTCTTTTTGACTTAATTTAAACATTATTTACCGCTTTTCTAACAAAATCATATTTATATCTTTTATGGCTTCAACCCCATAAGTCAAGTTAAATACTTCTTCGGGAGGTTGTTCACCATTCAACCAATGGATTATTGCTTGAGGAATATTTGCGCCTGCTAAGTGAGAAAACGGATATCCACCGCCAAACCTACAGTTCATTTCGAGTATAAGTGGCTTATTATCCACAACGAAGCAATCTGTATCTAAATTACCAATATGCTGCAAAGCTAGAGATATCTTCTCCCCAAATTTTTCTAATGATGGATTGTCTTCTGTAACTGCTCGGTCTGTTTCACCTGACCGCATAGCTGATTTTCGCTTCACAAAAGTAGTCACATAATTTTTATTGAGGTCATTAACTATATCCAAGCCATACTCTTGCCCATCGAGTTTTTCTTGAATTAATACTGCATTGTTTAGATCCTCTTTAGATTCAAATTTCAAGTAAGTTTTAAGGATTTCATTTTTGACCTTTTTATATAAAATTTCTAACTCATTTTTATTTTCTGCAGTATAAATGCCAATTGATCCCATTCCCCATCTTGGTTTAATTATCAGGGGATATGAAATATTTTCATTTTTTAGATCCTTTACAGCTTCGGAGATTGAAATATATGTATTAGGAGTATTTATATTATTTTGTTTAAAAAACTCAAAGGCTTTCCATTTATCATTGCAAATTTGTGTAACATTATAATCTGAGACGACAACTTGGATTCCATGTCTCTCAAATCGTTTTTTTGATTGAGCGAGTATTGGTAAATCAATATCAAACAATGAAATAATGGCGTTGATATCGTGTTCAAGTGAATAATCAAGAAGAAAATCTATGTATGTAGAATCATATATTAGAGGCGTAGTTACTGCCTTGTCAGCTACTTGTAATGCTGGTGACCATTCTGAGTTTGCAGCGTGTACTACTCCTTTGTCTTTAAGAAGTTCTTGAAAGTATTTAACAATATAACTTCTTCTGCCTGAAGATGTGAGTAGGATGTTCATATTTTAAAATATTTTTGGAATTCTTTTTCTTTGTATAAGCTTTTAATATATTCTTCTTTATAAACAAACATTGTAAACTCAAAAAGTGGGTAGTTGTGATTTAGTGTAAAAAACCTACTTAAGTCATCATTAATAAAATTAATTAGTTTTGGAAGATTGCAGTAATATACTTCGGTTTGATAAAAATCAACAAACGGGCTAATAAAATTAAAAGCAATTCCTTTATTGCACATTTTAAAAGAATTTCTAATGATGTTTTGAGCAAAATTTTCCCACTCCCCAATTGTAGAATCTCTTCTTTGATGGAAAACACCACTTAATATTACGTAATCATATTTTTCTTCACCTGGTTTCTCAGCAATATCTCTTAAGTAAAATTCTGATTCTGGAAATTTTGTTTTAGTTTCACTAAAGTATTCTTCTACTATTTCAGAACCAGAATATTCAATTATTTTATTAGGAAAAGTTTTTTTCAAATATTCATAATAATCACCGAGCCCCATGCCAACATCATGCACCTGAATTTTATTTTCGTTAAGGAAAATTTGTGAAATTTTAGTAAACCGTAAACTTTTATGAGCCTCTGACTCAGAACTTACAGCCATTGGAGTACCTTTATATTTGTCAAAAAGCTTTTTATAATGATTAATTTGAGACTGGCGAGTTTTATTATCTGTTTTCATTATTGGATAAATTCATCTCTTAATATAGAAAAAAGAAGTTTGTCTTCATAGTCGCCGTTTCTGTAATAATGCTCTCTTTTAATGCCCTCTTTTATAAATCCAATTTTTTCATACATTTTCAACGCAGCCGTAAACCTTTCTGAAGTTTGCAAATATATTCTATGAAGATTTAATCTGTTAAACGCAAACTTTAAAATTAGACGTATAGTTTCTGTGCCATATCCCTTCCCCTGCATTTCTTTGTCCGCTATAAATATATTTAGCATAGCATTTCTGTTGATGTAGTCTATATTACCCAAACCAACATTTCCTATGTGTTTGTTACTATCATTTATACATATTGCAAAAACATATGTGTTATCAGTAGATATCATTTCTTCATACCATTGTGTTTGGTTTTCGATCGTAAAAATCGGCAAATATCCCATTACTTGGCTTATTTCATCTGTATTAAGCCAAGCGATCATCTGATCTAAATCTGACTTATTAATTATTCTCAAGTGAATCCTATCACCTTTCATTATTGATCTCCTATTAGTTTACTTACATTCTGAATGGTACTTTTTTCTAAGTTTGGATAAATCGGTAAACATAAAACTTGATTAGTAATCCTCTCGGCCACAGGCAAGTTATCAACATCAGCAGAATCCAACCCTTTATACGTTGGAAATTGACTTATAAGCGGATAAAAGTATCTTCGCCCGTGTATTCCATGCTCTTTAAGCTTTTCGTATACCTCATCTCTACTTTTCCCATATTTTTCTTTGTCTATAAGAATTGGAAAATATGCATAATTGTGTTTTACACTTTCAATGTCCTCTAAATAACTAATTCCCTCAACATCACTCAGCTTTTCTCTATATAAATCAGCTATTTTTTTTCGCTCAGCAATATATTTATCAACATACTTTAGCTGCAAAATACCCATAGCAGCCTGCATTTCATTCATCTTGGCATTTATGCCTGGTGCTACTACAGTAGTTTCTCCCCTAAAGCCAAAGTTTTTAAGATCATCGATGTGCTGCTTAGTTTTCTTGTCTGGGGAGATGATAGCTCCACCCTCAAAGGTATTAAATACTTTGGTGGCATGAAAGCTGAGTACAGATAAATTGCCAAAGTTAAGTATTGATTCACCATCAACTTCTACCCCAAAGGCATGAGCAGCATCATAAATGATTTTTAAGTTATATTTATCGGCAATATTTTGTAGCTCTTGTACATTGCAGGGATTGCCATAAACATGCACCGGCATGATCGCAGTAGTTTTTGGAGTGATTGCCGCCTCTACTTTTTCTGGATCCAGATTAAATGTATCTGGCTCAATGTCTGCAAAGACTGGTTGGATGTTATTCCACCAAAGTGAGTGAGTGGTGGCTACAAAACTAAAGGGGGTAGTAATGACTTCGCCGGTTATTCTGAGCGCCTGAAGGGCTGTGATCAGTGCCAGAGTGCCATTAGAGAAAAGAGAGATATATTTTACACCCAAATATTCGGCTAACTCCTCTTCAAACTGCTCATGAAACGGTCCGTTGTTAGTGAGAATTTTGTTGTTCCAGATTGTTTTTAGGTAGTTATTAAATTCTTTAAGGGGTGGTAAAGCTGGTTGAGTGACATAGATTGGTTTTTGAATTTTTTTACCCATACAACTCCTTATATGTACCCGAATTTAACACCTTTCCGTCTTCAAGTAAATAGAGCTGATCGCAATTTTGCACCGTGGTCAGCCTATGAGCAATAATAATAATTGTTCGCTCGCCCCTCAGTCGTTCAATAGATTTGATAATATACTGCTCAGTCTCATTGTCCAGAGCAGATGTGGCTTCATCCATCACCAGTACATCTGGGTCGTGATACAAAGCCCTAGCAATGCCTATTCTCTGCCTCTGGCCACCACTCAGCCTCAGTCCATTCTCTCCGATTAGTGTCTCAAAACCCTTTGGTAACTCATCGATTACCTCGATTAGCTGAGCCATTTCCGCTGCTTTTATTAGTTTCTCTTCATCAATTTCCTCATCGTTCAAGCCAAAGGCAATATTTTTGCGTACTGTATCATCGGCCAAATAGATAATTTGCGGAATATAGCCGACATTGCTCTGCCAAGCAATCAGGTTTTCTTTGATATCTTTTCCATCTACCAAAATTTCCCCATTTGTCGGCTCAAATAATCCCAAAATCAGATCCACCAGAGTGGTCTTACCCGCACCAGATTTACCCACTATCCCAACAGCCGCCCCCTTAGGAATACTTAGTGAAATATTTTTAAGAACAGGCTTACTATCATCAGAGTAAGCAAAACCAACCTTATCTAACTTAATTGCTTGATTGAGAGGCAGGGTTTCGAAACTGGCCTTCTTTAAATTTGTTCTAACTTTCCTTGATACTTTCATCAAATCCTCATGAATGGGGATGATGGTGTGACTATGATAATCCAGCTTGCTGTATTGGTTGGTGATTTTGGCAAAAGAAGGCAGCAATTGAAAAGCGCCCACACCAAATAGCGTCAACACAGGAATAATATCTTCCGCTCCTCTGCCTTGTATGGCCATAATCAGCGCCATTGTCACCATCCCACCCACCGCAATCAACTCTATTGCCGGCCGAAAGCTTTCTTTGGAAGTTTCGTTGTAAGTCTCGGCTTGTTTAAGCACTTCCATCGCGGACCTAAGTTTGTTAATGAAGTATTGCTGCCGATTAAGTACTTTAATTTCCTTAATACCACCCAAGCCTTCGTTGACGTACTGAATCACCTCGCCTCGACTTTTTTGAGCCTTTCTGCCATAGGCTTGTTCATATTTTTTCAGCAGTTTTATCAGCAAAAAGCCCGCTAGGCCAATCGAGAGAGCTGCCATGATTGTTACCGTTGGCTCAACAATGAACAGAAAAATCAGCACAGTGATAATCATCACTGATTCCATCAGAATCGAGAGCATGGGGATAAGCAGAAACTTAAGCAACATGTTGGTTTCAACAGTCACGTTGCGAATCAAGGTGGCTGAGTTGTTTTGCAAGTGAAAGCTGTATGGCAAAAACATATAACTGGCAAATAATTCAGTAGCAATATTGCGAAACTTATTATGAGCAAATCTAGACAGTATGTAGTTGTAAAAAATGAGGTAAAGACTTTTGATCAGAAAAATGAGAGCTAAAACCGCCGATCCCCAAATAAGTAAACCATAAAAATCTTGAATGTTGAGGAGTTGCCAAAGGGTGCCAAGCTGTTCATGGTTAAGAATAGTTTCTGCATCAGCAAGAATGGAGATAAAAGCCAGAATCATTCCGAGGCCCACCAACTGAAGAATGCCAGCGCCAAGCATCATAAAAAAAAGAATCACTATCCTGATCTTATCTCGTCTGGGAAGAATATCGCTGAGTTTTCGAATAATCTGAAGCATGCGGGATCTTCTATTAAGAGTTCTTTTTCGTAAAATAATTCTTCGCTCTACTACTAGTCATCACCAAATCCATAATCAACCCGCTCACAAACATCTGCATGCCAAACAGCACCAAAAATACCGCTGTCAGTGGCCAGATGCTTTGAGACAAGCCAAACCACCCGAGCAACCTGCCTACAGCCAAGTAGCCCCCAAGGGCTACTCCCAAAGCAAAGCACCCCAACCCAACTGCCCCCAAAAAATGCAGCGGCCGATTAGCATACTTCCTAAAAAACCACAGGCTGAGCATATCCAAAAAGCCCTTAACTGTTCTCTTCATGTCGTACTTGGTGCGTCCGTGGATTCTGGGCCGGTGATTGACCTTCATCTCCCCAATTTTAAACCCTCGCCACTTCAAGATGGCCGGAATAAAACGGTGCATCTCGCCGCGCAAATCCAAATCATCAAAAGCCTCTTTCTTATACACCCGCAGAGTACAGCCGGAATCATGAATACCGTCCTCCACCAAAATCCCTCTGAACTTTCTCGCCCCGGCAGAAATAAACCGCTTGGTGAAACTGTCATGGCGCTGGAATCGCCAGCCACAAACCACGTCCAACTGCTCATCTTGAAGCATTTTGAGCATTGCCGGCACATCAGCCGGATCATTTTGCAAATCGCCATCCAAAGTGACTAAAAACTCACCCTGAGCAGCCTTAATGCCGGCATCGAGCGCCGCTGTTTGGCCAAAGTTGCGGCGCATTTCAAGCAATCGCACCGGCTTTAGCTTTTGAATTTCTTTTTGAGTACCATCAGTAGAGCCATCATCAACAAAAATAATTTCATAAGTTTTTCCTATTTTCTTGGCTGCAGCCACTATTTCTGCATGCAGCTGTGCTACATTTTCTCTCTCATTAACTACGGGAATTACAAAGGAAATGTGCATGGAGATATCGTACCCTTATATCGAGGTTATGGCAAGGGAATGTATGAATATTTAAAGCCGATTTTCTTGATACCACTGGACAAATTTTACCAGCCCATCTCTAAACGGCGTCCTGGGCTGAAAACCAAGCAACTCCTGAGCCTTGCTAATATCAGCATAAGTTTGCTCAACATCGCCTGGTTGCAGCTCTTTTTGCTCAATCAGCATCTTTTTGCCGGTGATATTTTCCAAAGTTTCAATAAACTCATTGAGGCTAACGGGAGTATTATTGCCCAAATTAATAATTTCAAACTTTCTTTTCAGGCTGACGGCCGCTGTCACACCCACCACAATGTCATCGATATAAGTGTAATCCCTCCTGGTATTGCCGTCGCCAAATTTTTTAATCGGTTGGCCTGTCAAAATCGCCTCGGTAAAAAGATAGGGCGCCATATCTGGTCTGCCTGCCGGGCCATAAACGGTAAAAAACCGCAAACCAATGCAGTTGATATCGTAAAGATGAGCGTAGGTGTGAGCCAGCATTTCCGTGGCTTTTTTAGTGGCCGCATAAGGGCTAATAGGCTGATTACAAGGATCGGTTTCGCTGAAAGGCACTTTTTTCTGGTTACCATAGACCGAACTCGAGGAAGCAAAAACAAACTGCTTGATCTTTTTTTGCCTGGCAATCTCGAGGAGATTGAGTGTGCCGCGGACATTGGTTTCTTCATAGATGAGCGGATTTTCTATGGAGGCTCTCACGCCAGCCCTGGCAGCCAAGTGGACAATGGCTTCTACTTGATGAAGCTCAAACAACTCCTCTACTCCGGCAGCATCACGGATGTCTTGTTGATAGAAAACAAAGCTGTCGTATTTTTGCAGCGGCACCAGGTTTTCTTTTTTCCATTCCGGATTGTAATACTCATTGAGATTGTCAAGGCCAATCACCTGATGGCCTTGCTTCAGTAGCGCTTCAGAGGTATGTGAGCCGATAAAACCAGCGGCGCCGGTAACAAGAATAGTCATTGTTTGCTTATTGTAACATTTTGTAGGTTCTTGTTTGCAAGGTTGGCGCAGGGTTTTCAATTTAAAATGGCTGTTAAATGAGTTGGGAAGTATTATTTTATAAAAACACCAGGGGCGACAACCCGGTTGAAATCTTTATAAAAAATCAGCAACCACAGACAGGGGTAAAAATTGCTTCTGCGATCGATGCATTGGAAGAAAATGGTCCATTTATATCACCACAATTTAGCAAAAAACTAGATTCAAATATATATGAACTTAGAATTACCGGTAAAATTCAAGTGAGAATTTTATATACTATAATCGGTGGTGTCTTTGTTTTACTGCACGCATTCAAAAAGAAAACCAATAAAGTGCCGTTTCGGGAGATCAAAACGGCGATTGCGAGAAGAAATGAAATACTGTAACATGCTGATGCATCAAACATTTTAGAACATTATGAAAAACAAACTAAAAGCAAGAACCATACCTTACTCTGAAGTTAAAAAAGAGTTGCTAAAAGATCCCGAATTTAAAAAGGAGTATGAGAAATTACAGCCCAGGCTAAAAGTTGTCAACAACTTAATTAGGGCAAGATATCAACTCAACCTCACCCAAGCTCAACTTGCCAAGAAAATTGGCACCAGTCAATCTTTGATCTCAAGAATTGAAGCCGGTAATACCAGTCCTTCGCTTGATTTCTTAACCAAACTTGCGGAGGCGCTCAACAGCAATTTGGAAATCAAGTTCAAGCCGCGACAGTAAGTTACTTTTCCCAAAGCTTCAAAAAATACTCCGTTGTTTTCTTCAAACCTTCTTCCAGCTGCACTTTTGCCTGCCAACCCAATTGCTCCTTCGCTTTGCTGGCATCTGCCACCAACACCAGTGGATCCCCTGGCCTCTCAGGAAAATGCTTGACCTTGGCTTCTTTACTCACAACATCACTAACAATTTTCACAATATCCAAGACAGAAGCCGCTCTTTCCGTCGAAAGATTGAAATAGTGATATTTTGCCTGATTTTCCGGAGCGGTCGCATAATTTAAAGCCTGCAAATGCGCTGCCACAATATCATCAATATAAACATAATCACGCTGATGTTCACCACCACCCCAAACCGTTACTTCACTACCCTCGTGAACTTGTTTAATAAACCGAGGAATAGCATGCGTTTCAGGCTGATGATGTTCCTCCGGGCCATACAGATTGAAGTAGCGCAAAGCCACACCGGTAAAATCATAGGCCTGACAGTATGAAGAAAGCAAGCCCTCCATCGCTAGCTTGGTCATCCCGTAAGGGCTGATAGGCAGGGTGCGATCGTCTTCTTTAATCGGCACTTGAAGTGGTTCACCGTAAATGGCCGCGCTTGAAGAAAAAATAAAAGTCTTGATATTGTTCTGCCTCATGGCCTCAAGCACGGCAATCGTGCCCATAATATTGTAATCAGCGTACCTGGCTGGTTGTTTCACCGACTCACCGGCCTCAATCAGCGAGGCCAAATGAAAAACCACCTCGGCATCCTTGATTTCCTCAAGCATTTTTTTGCTATCACGAACATCGGCTATCACAGTGGGAAATTCCGGATTTTCTTTGAGGTCTATGATCTTAATTTCATGTCCGGCATTTTTGAGCGCCCGACATAAATGCCTGCCTAAAAAGCCGGCTCCGCCTGTCACGATTATTTTCATTACTGCCTTTCTTTTTATTCTTGCCCCAGTATTTTTTTGTAAACCTCAACTGTGTTGGCCGCGGTTTTTTGCCAACTGAAAGTTTGGCTCCATTTGTAAGCTTCCTTGATTTTTTGTTCGCGTCTGGTTTTAGACCAGCTCAAAATTTGTTCCACTCCTGCCGCCAGCTCTTCCGCGCTGGTACCGGTGTAAACAGCATGCTCTCCGCCTACTTCGGGTAGAGAGGAAGTGTTGGCGGCCACCACCGGAGTGCGGCACTGCATCGCTTCCAAAACCGGTAGACCAAAACCTTCATACAAGCTCGGCTGAATATAACAAAGAGCGCCGGAGTAAATAGCCGCCAAATCCTCCTCAGAATCGGTCAAAACATTGGTGAGAAAATGAACTCTCGGCGCCACGTTGCTAAGCGCCAGCTGCGTTTCAACCCATTGCCATTCCGGAATTTCTTGTTCAACAAAGTTCTTGCCCACACAAACCAAGTGCAGATTTTCAGGTAAAAACTTCACCATTTTAATCAGTTGAGGAATGTTTTTATTGTAATTAATGTCACCAACGTACAAAAGGTACTCTTTGGGCAGTTGGTAGCGCTTGAGGATTTTACCAATCACTGCGTCTTTTTGAGCTACCAGATTGGGATTGGCTGCTAGATAAACCACGTGTACTTTTTCTGCAGGAATTCCCAGACGTTCAATAATATCCGTTTTTGACGACTCCGAGTCGGTAATAACGCCGCTTGCCGTTTTCAAAGCCAGCTTTTGTTTCTCAAATCTCAACTTGCCCTTGATTCCAGGTGGATAAAATTCGGGAAATTTAAGTGGAATAACGTCATGAACTGTCACCACCGTCTTTTTACTCATCTCAATTGGCAAAGTGTTAAAAAAGAGGTCAAAAAAAGGAAAGTGAGTGATGTCAGGCTTAACATCTTTCTTTTTTCCCAGAGTGGATGAGCGAAAAACCTCAATGCCTTCGATTTGCTCAAGATGCTCCACCAATTCTCTGGTGTAGGTACCCACTCCTCTGATGGCGTGACCACTGGAAAGCGGACTAGTGTCGATCAGTACTTTCATAAGTTTCCCATAATTTTAAGTAAGCAATACTATGATGCAGTCCGCTCATCACTGCAAAAACAAAGCCGGGTACGCCATCCACAAAACCCTTGTGGCGGCAGTAAAGACTAAAAAATGTTTGTAGCGGTTGCCAAACAAGGTGTTTAAAAGAGTTGCCGACGGTAATTTTTGTACCCGCTTCTTTAAGTTGGGCGGCCTTAAAAGAAGTGTAGGTGTTGAATTTTCTCAAGTAATCCGCGAATGAAGGATTGCCGTAGTGGATAAGATGGCCGCCCGCCACCCCAACTTCACCAGTCACAGTCATCTGTTCGTGAACATCTTTTTGTGGCAACTTAGCAAAACCATTGATATAAAGCCTAATTACCGGATCAGGATATTGGCCGCCTTTTTTCAAAAAAGAGCCAAGAAAGTAGTTTTTTCGATTCAGCCACCAGGCTACCGGCTGAGCTTCGGGCGACTTAGTGTTGTGTTCAAACCTAGCCTTATACTCATCGAGAATAAAAGTGGCCAGATCATCATCCACTACCTCATCCGCGTCCAGTTGTAGCACCAGTTTGCCTTTAGCAGCATCCATAGCCATTTGTTTATTGATGTGAAAGTTGGGCTTGTTGGTGGTTTTAATGACCCGGGCACCCAGTTTTTTGGCCAACTGACGGGTATTATCAGTGGAGCTGCCATCCACCACCACTATCTCATCGGCAAACTCAGCCACCGAACTCAAGCAACGCTCGAGATTGGCTTCTTCATTGTAAGTGGCTAACACTACAGAAAGCATGGAATCATCATATCACGACACCTTACGAGCCGGTATCCTAGCTGCTAGGCGAGTGAGTGAAAAATACTGAACTAGAAAAAATAAGAAAATTCCCAGAATCAGCAACAACTCCATTGGCTCTTCCCAAAGAGTCTCTCCTTTTCTGAGCCGCACATAAAACCGATCAAAATTATAAGCAAAAGCAACAAAAAAGTAAAAAAACAAATACCAATCCGGTGTCAATACTTCCAGTAAAGCTCCAATTTGACCACCAAAAAATTTCACCAGTCTAGCTTTAATAGTCCAAAGCAAACTGCCAACCAAACCAATGATCATGTAGCCACGATAAACATAGCCAAAAACTGAATTAATATTATGTAAAGTCAGTTCTCCCTGGGTATTTCTGGCCGCAAACTCTTCCGGAGTGTCAATGTTTAAGAGCCTCTGTCCCCAGGATATTTCTTCTGCTGCTACCAGCGCTAATAAAAGCGTTGCTGCCACCAAAACAAGGCCAATTAATTTATTTTTCCTCAGCCAAAATTTGGCGCTCACGCCAGCCAGAATCGCTGAACCCATCAGTAGTAAAAACTGGACGTATTCCACCAACGAATCTTCTGCCACCAGCCAGCGAAAAATAAAATTATTTCTGACATAAATTAGGGCCGCCGCCACAAACAATACGCCAGGAGCAATAAAAATTAGCGCTCGCCAGTGCTGTTGGTAGAACTTAACAGGCTTGGTGAATAAAGCCGTCGCTCCTATTGCCAGAGGCAGATAAACAAGACGGGAAACATTGAAACCAAAAATTTCTTGGACATAAGTGTTGTAATGGTACAGCTCTAAACCTAAAAAAATAGCCGCCACTATTCCCCAAAGTGGAAATAACAAGTAATTATGAATTTTCCAAAAAAAAGAATCTGGCTTAGTTCCAAAAAATTTGATGGACGCAAAACCAAGTAGCGGCGCTAATACCGCCATCAGTCTGGAGTCGAAAATAGAAATCGAATCAAAAGGATTGGGTATATTAAAAGCATCTAGGACTAGAAAAAAATAAGCAAAAATAATCAGAGCCGACAGCACGTGTTTCTTCATATCTTTTATCCTAACGCAAAAATTTATTTTCGACTATGCTAGTTTTATGGCGTAGCCACATAAACAGTTACTGTCTCATTAATCTTGATGGTTTCTGTAATTTCGCCAAACTGCTGTTGACCCCACCACTGAGAAAGAAACTCTTCATTTTCTGGCTTTTCAACTATGAAAAATATTTTGTCTGGCTGTTTCAGTTGGCGAGGCAGTTGGGTCAACAACCATTCTTTTTGCACTATATAGGGCACCGCTTCTGGCATATAAGCAAACTCAACCGGTAGTTCTTTACCATTGAGAGCATCACTAAAATACAAATACTGGTAAGAAAAATCATAAATATCCGGCAAGTAATGATATGAAGCAAAGGGCTCAGCACCAGCTTTTTCTCTAATTGTCCTGATTGCTTCCTTTTTTACCGGCAAAAATGAATGATTGGTTAGTAATTTGGCTTTATCAACGCTCAAATAGTCAAGATAACTAACAACAGGAGTCAGAACCATTAAAGTACAAAAAATGATTTGGTACCATTTTGGAGCAATCATGATAATTCTAGCTACCAACAGCACCATCACCGGAATCATGGCGTAAACATACCAAACATTAAAGTGCAGAAAGAAAAAGCCCATCATCGGAATCAGTATGAAAGCAATGAATAATACTAAATAATAATTAAAATCTTTGGCAACAGTTTTGTTTTTGTTCTTAATTTGACTGTAAATAATTGGCAAAAAGCTGAGCAGGACTAATTGCTTAATCAAGCGGTTAGTGTTTTTAGACAGTAATCTAAATTCGGGCAAAAAACCATTGCCTAAATCGTTGAAGGTAGTACGAATCACATTAACAATCTTGTCTAAACCAAAAGTATGTGGTTCGCCAGCTTTAAAATAATCGATAACCGACTTGGTTTGGATAAAGTTATTTCTGAGTTCAAAAAGTAGTTGGGGGCTAAAAGGCAATAATAACCCGAGTGCTCCCGCAGCTACAGCCTTAATATTGGTTTTAGGTTTTAAATAAAATAATACTAAAGCAACGGCAGGAAAATAAAAAATCGCATAAGCTGCCGAAAAATGAAAGCCAAAGCCGGCAGCTAAGCTTAAAACTAAAGCTCGTTTTTCATTTAAAAGCCCATCTTCTCTGATCTTTTTGAAAACAATCAGAATAATTAAAGTCAGTAAAGTCATAGGAAAAGGATTCCAAGCGCTGGTGGAAATCATCAGCCAGAATGGGGCGCCGGCTATAATAATGGCCGCAATTTTACCAAAATACTTATAGGCCAAATACACTTGAATCATCACCAAAATAAACATGGCATAAACAGCTGAAACCGGATTAAAATTACCAAACAAGAAAAAGGGGGCCAGCAAGTAATACCACCCCGGCCCAAAATACAAACCCGGAATACTGGTCCAGGGACCAATAAAAGTAAGTTGTTTGGAGACCAACATGTTCATGATCGCCAGCGAATCTTTGCCGTGGTCAAAACCAAAGGGAATAACTCCGTCGATAAGATATGGCAACCTGGTTAAGGCTACTAAAAATAAAAGCAAAATCGGTAAATAATATTTTTTTACAGCCATAAAAAATTTCATAGTTTTTTAATCGTAATTAATAAATAAACGCTTCCCAATACCCAAAACGGCAACAGTGTGATGAAAAACCTGTCACTAGCTGCTGCTCCTAGTCCATAGATTAAAAGTTGTAAATAAGCAAAGCTAGTTAAAACCAACAGACGATACTCTTTTCTTTTGAGTCCAAGAAGAAAGCCTCCCACCGAACCCACGAACACTAATGGCCAAGTAATAGACCAGTGAGCAGTTTTTTCGTAACCGCCTCCTTCCCACCAAGTTTTGTATTGGCCAGTAAAAAGTGTGTGAAGGTTCAGAAACTTCGGCGCATCAGTTTTTCCCATAAACCAACTCAGGCGGTATTTTTCAAAAGCAAACCAATCAAGAAGGTTGTGATTATGAACAAAAAACATTGTATAAGAAGCAAAATAAATAATTGCTGAAATAATCAAGGCAATAACAGCTTCTCTCAGTTCTTTTTTCTTCCACGCATCAATGGCTAAAAACATCACCAACAGAGCTACGAGTGGAAACGGATATTTTACGGTTGCAGCAATGCCCAAACCAATGCCAACTATGAGTGCTTTTTTATTACCCTTGAAATTGCCCAACAATCCATAAAAAAACAATAAATAAGCAAAAAGTAGCGGCAAATCTAAAAGCGCGTAACGTAAATGCACTTGGATCAGCGCAAAAGTACCCATCACCATCAAGGCCAACCAACGCCAAACTTTTTTAGACGTAACTAGTCCCGATAACAAGTAAAATAAGCCCAAAATACCACCATACAGAGGCAAGTTAGCCCGGTAGGGGTTGCCGGTGAGATGGTGAAACAGCCCATAGAAATATTTGGCCAAAGGAGGGTGTTCAAAATTGATAGTGGTCGGGTCCTCGCCTTTCACATAAGCATAACCGGCGTACACATACAATTCCGAATCGCTAATTTTTTGTGGTGATTTTTCACCCAAAACATATTGTGAAGTACTATATTTTTGTTCGTATTCATTGATATCTATTGAACAGCAGAAATACTCCCAATAACGAATGACTGGAATTAAAATCAAAAATACTATCAGTGCGATAGTAGTCAGGTATTTTTGAGGTTGATTTTGAAAATTAAAAAACACCGATCTCCCCTCATTATCCTCACTGTTAATATCGCTTCCAAGCCCAGTATGGTTTCCAAAGCAAGTGTTGCAGTTTTTGGAATAAATTGCCATTTTTCCAGGCAAAAGCGTTGGCGTGTTTCCAACTGATTTCTTCTATTTTCTTTTGACCAAAAACGCTCTCGTTGGTGGATTCGTGCTGGTGATAAACAACGGCTTCTTCCTCAAACAAAACTTTCCAGCCCCATTTTTTAGCCCGGAAAGAAATATCTGTGTCTTCCCAGTAAGCCGGATAAAAACGCTGATCAAAACCTTCTAGATCCAGCCATTTTTCCCGATCAAACATACCGCTACCACCGCTCACCCAAGCGGTTTCACCACTGATAAAATTATCAGCTTTGCTGTGCCAAAACAAACCTTTTTCAAACCAAAGTTTATTTTTGCCAGAAATCTCGCCGTCGCGGTTGTTTTCGTATTCAAGACAAGCAACCCCAAAAACTTCTTCGTCTTTGAAGTGCGGCAACAGTTTCTCAACAACGTTGGGTTCGGGACTGACGTCATTATTAAGTAAAAATACTAGTCTGTTTGAAGACAACACAAAACCAAGATTGACACTGGCAGCAAACCTCAGGTTGTCCTTGTTTCTAATCACGGTGACTCTGATTTTTTTGGCTGCTTCTGCGAACTTGCCAAACAAAACTCTCAGTTGCATATCGTTGACTGGCGGGAAATATTTGGCTGGCAAATCATCAATTTCCGGGTCAAAGTTCACCTCTTTGAGCTGAAAAGCTTTTTTGAGCCAATGAGCAGTGTCATCGGTGCTGGCATCATCAACAATTAATAGCTCATCACCGCTGCGCATGGTTGCCAAAACTGAAGGCAGGTGTTTTTTTAACAAATGCTTACCGTTGTAAGTCGGAACCACCACACTAATTGGCTGTGAAGTATCGATGGGATGATTCATATTGGGCTTATCATACTATTTTGCTTGAGTTTCCGCTATCATTTGCTTGACTCGTTTAGTAAAACGCTCTTTTGAAAAAGTTGTCGCTTGCTTCAGCGCCAATTTTCGCCCTTTTTCTAATTTGTCTTTGTTTTTGATTAGAGAAATGGTAATGGCCTTCAACTCATCAATAGTTTCCCAGAGATGCGTGCTTAATTTGGCTCCCAACACTTCCGGTTGGCCGCCTTTGTTGATTACTACCGGTACGACGCCGGCTGCCATGGCTTCCAGAGTGGTAATGCCAAAATGTTCAACTTTTTCCGGTTCGAATTGTTCATCAATGGCAAAGCCGGTCGCGTGCCAATAAATGCTGGCGCGATTGTAATACTCAAGCAAGTCGGCCCTTTTAGCGTTTTCAATGATCTTGATTTGGTACTCGCCGGTCGCCTGTTTAACCTGATTAAAATAACTTTTATCTTCCACATTGCCTACTAACACCAGCTGCCAACCTTTCATCAGTTGAGGATTTTTATCAACCAATTGCTTAAATGCCTCCACCATCACGTCTTGTCTTTTTGAGTGGAGTTGGCGAAAAAACCGGCCCACATTGAGAATGATTTTTTCTTTTTTAGTGTTGGGCGAGAACTCTGCCAAATCTACCATCGGATTGATCACATAAGGAACTTTAGTGCGCCAACGCTGCTCAATGACTTTTTTGGTAAAGTGGGAGTTAGCATTTTTTTGTCGCCAGTTGGCCAACTTAAGCCGGTCAAAAAAACCATTTCTTGAAATCGTAAAAGGAATCTGTAAGTGCAGGTTGTTAGTTTTAGCCAAGCTGAAAAATAGTGAGCCATCCGTCCAGTAAAACAAGTAATCAAACTGCCTGGTAAATAAAAGTTTATGAAAAAAACCGGCCACTGAACCGAGAGGTGTGCTGATAAACTTAAGCTGACTTAAATCTAAACCGAAAAAACGCTCGTACTTTTCTTTGATGAACTCAAGTTCGCGATCATACTTGCCTTCAGAAATTAAAACATAAACTTGGTGTTCGTCTGCCAGAGCCAGCGCCATATCAAGCAAGTGTTTCTCGCCGCCACCAATAGTGACGTCGGGGATGTAGGGAGAATAAAAGGCAATCTTCATGGGTTTTTCTAAGCGTTTTTCTCCTGCCAAAGGTTTTGAATTTCGTCTTCAACCTTTTGATATTTCTCTTGTATGGTTGGCTTTTGCTGCCTTTCCCAGACTTGAATATAAACCAACACTCGGTTAATACCTTGAATCAGCGACTCAACGAAGCCAGTCATGCCTTCTTTATAACCGCCTTTAAAAATAAACCGGCGGCAAAATTCTAAAGAGCCTTTTCTAATCAGGGTAAAAAAGCCTACTTTAGGGATTCCTGATTTATATAAAGCCTCGGCTTCCATCGGTGTCCAGTAAGCCGATTTCAGCAAACCGCTGGCAGTGTCACGATGAGTAAGATGAATAATTGGAGTCTTAACCTCCACTTCGTCGCCAATAAATTTAGGACTTTCGTGCACCTCGCCGAACCAACCCTTGAGCGCTTCGGCCCGAAAAGCTCTGGTAACGTAATCATGCCCCCAGCCACCGTACTTGAGCCTTTTACCATAATAAATATTGTTGCGGCGAAACTTCAGCGCTGAAGCCGTGCCTGTTTCCAAAAGCACCATAATTTCCTTGGCTAAAGTAGGAATGATTCTTTCGTCCGCATCCACGTAAATGACCCAGTCGGTTTTAGCCCGTTTGAGCAACTCTTCTCTTTTGCGGGCAAAAGATTGATGTTTAAAAGAGATAATCTTAGCGCCCAACTCCTCAGCAATAGTGGCTGTTTCGTCCACCGAGCCGTCATCCAGAACAATAATTTCGTTGCACCAACGCAAAGTGTTGAGACAGCTGGCAATCATAGTTTCTTCGTTGCGGGCAATAACTAGAGCGGTGATGGTGGGTTTTTTACTCATACTACCGGTTGCTTTCCGAATTGATTGGTAAGAGCATGCAGCACTCCTTGGCGCTTTTTTTCGTTGCCTGATAAAAAATCTTGCCAAGCAAGTCTGATGGCAGCCAACCAAGCCTGCCAGTCGCCGTGAGTAGCCGCAAACAACAATCTGTTTCTGGCTTGATAGTAATCATGAATAGTTGAACCTGAACCTCCCGATGAACTGGCATTTTTGTGCCACACCTTAGATTCCGGGCAAAAACCAATTTCATAACCGGCTTTTCTGGCTCTCATACTCAGATCGACATCTTCTAAATACAAAAAGTAGCGCTTATCCAAAGTGCCTACTTTTTCGAGGATTTCCCGCCCGATGATCAGCGAGCAACCAGTGGCAAAATCACTGGTTTTTTGTTGGTCAAACTGTCCTCGATCAACTTCATCCACTCCCCGGTGAAATGCGGCCAGATGCTGCCAATCAATGCTGCCGCCGGCATACCACAAAACCTGGCCAAGCTGGTCTTTTTTGTAGCTATTTTGGTGGAACTCGTTACCTTGATAAAAGTAAATTTTCGAGCCGACAATCCCGTACTTGGGATTTTCCTCAATACACTCAAACAGTGCTTGCAGGAAGTGGGGATCCACAACGGTGTCATTATTGAGCAGTACCACGTAATCAGAGTTATATTTTTCAATAGAATGATAAATGCCCATGTTGTTGCCGCCGGTAAAGCCCAGGTTGGAAGAGCTGCGAATCAGTTCGAAGTTATTATTAATCAGGTTTGGCGGCAATACCAACGGTTCTTTGGAACCATTATCAATAATAATGGCGTTCCACTTAAAGCCCTTGGCTTTGATTTTATCCAATGACAGCAAGCACTCCCGAGTGTCCCGGTGGCTATTATAATCAACGATGATAATCGATACATGCAACACGATATTATTATAACCCAAGCTTGCGCCGGAGCCTCCAAATAAGCCTAGAAATACCTTTATTATTTTTTGCGTGCCAATCAGCTAACCAAAAGTTGAGGGTAAACTGCAACGCTTCCAATTCTTTGATGGTGTCATTTTTGTTATCTGATTTGGGAAAACCCTGGAGCTCCCACTGCTTTAGCACTACCGCCACTTCATAAAAAGTTTGCAAGAGAGAAATACCAACTCCGTGAGCGCCAGCGTCTACCCCACGATGAAGAAAAAGCCGGCTCATGGCTTCGGCGCTAAATGACTCAACGATGGTGCCGCCCGTAATATTTTTTTGTTCACGCTGCCGTGCTTCGTGACTGGTATAGCGGTTAAGCCTTTCAATATACTGCTCGACTGTTTGGTAGTTGTAGTGAACGATGGCGTAGTCCTCGCGTTTGGCCAAGTAATCAGCGGTGCCTTTAATTCTTGGCTGAGAATGTATTTTGTCAGACCAAGTGACTACTTCTTTCTTAAAAAGTCTGAGCTGATAATCCGGCCACCAACCGGCGTGCTCGTACCAGCGTTTGAAAACAATATTTTTTCTCGGCAGGAAATAAGCATCGGCGGTAGCATCACCGCCCACCAAGGCTTGGATACGTTTTTTTAGGGTGGGACTGATAATTTCGTCAGCGTCTACTATCAACACCCACTCCTGAGTGGCCTTGGAAATAGCGAAATTTCTGGCAGGTTCCACAAAGCCCAGATCATCAAATTCAAAAATTTTATCAGTGTACTTTTTGGCGACTTTAACCGTTGCGTCACTACTGTGCATATCCACCACAACAATTTCATCAGCAAACTTGACAGACTTGAGAGTGTCCTCAAATTTATGGTCAAAGTTGGAGCTAACGGCGTTTTTGGTGTTGATCACTGCAGATAAACTCACGCTGTTCCTTTCCGGCGGACAATAGCTAGTATCAAGTTGATTTCTGAAAGTATTTTATCTTTTCCTATCAATAAAAGTACAGCCGGATAGCTGGCTCCTACCAAGAGCATTCCTGTTAGTAGTTGAGTAAAACCTTGCTGCCAATACTGCCAACCAAACAAGCCAAGCACCACCATCACCAGGCTAGCGAGAGTCTGTCGCCAAACTTGGTCCAGAAAACTGAACGAGACTGCTTTTTGCACATAATAAACCGACAGCGCTGAAGTAAAGCTGATCAATAACGCCGCCCAAGCAACACCGTTGAAACCCAAAAGAACATACAAAACCGGAGTCAGTATCCAGGTAAGTGTCGTCCATAAAAGCATGAGTTTGAGGGTTTGGTTGATTTGGCCGATGGCGTTGAGGGTGTTGGTGAGTGGGGTAGAAACTGCTCCCCAAGCAATACTGGCACTAAACAGAATCAAGCTGGCAGCGGCTGGCAGCCATTTTTGATAATCAGGAATCAAAGTCAGTAAAGGAATAATAAACAAAGACATACCAACTATAATGGGAAAAATAACCAAAGTGATAAAGAAAAGAGATTTTTCTATAGCTTTAGCTAGCGCCGCTTTATTATGTTGTAAGCGTGAAAAACTGGGAAAGGTGATGGCTAAAACATTTTGGACAGTTAAATTATAAGGATACATCGACCAACTTTTAGCCCACTGAATATAACCAAACTGGCGAGTGGGAATAACCAAACCTAGAGTCAGATAAAAAAGCTGATCTTTAACTCTAGCCAGAAAGTCGTTGAGTTGAAACTTGACTCCAAAATTAATCAGTCCCAGTAATGACTTTTTGTCCAGCCGGATGCCAAACGGCCAGGGTTGAATCAGGCTCATCACTATCACGCCAATAATTGAGCGGGCAATGACTGCGTAAGCATAAGCCAAAACTCCCACACCGTTCCAAGCCAAATAAATCAGAATACTGTGAAAAACCAGTTGTTCAAATATTTGTGGCAGCACCAACTTGGAAAACTCCAACTTTCTTTCCAAAATTACTGAGGGGATAGTCTTGAGGGTGGCCAGCGGGAAAGAAATAGCCAAAGCATACAAAACCCAAGTGCCATCAGGTCCAAGTTTGTTCTGGATTAAGGCCAGCTGGCTTAAAAGCACTACTGCGCCCACAATTAGCCAGGACAAGATTTGTTGAATAGCAAAAACTGTTTGCAAATCTTTTTTAGTGGGCTCTGCTTTTTTCTGAATCAAAGAAGCGGCCAAACCAATATCGGAAAAGAAAATCAAAATCCCGATAATTTGAATGACAATGCCGTAAATCCCAAAGTCCTCAGGTGAGAAAAATTTACTCAAAACTATAATGGAAATAAAACCAATGCCTTGTAGCACCAAGGTTCTGAGGAAGTATGAGATCGCTCCCACCAACGACCGGCGTTTAATAATCGCTAGCTCAGTTTCAGGCATGCGCTTTTTGTCCTTTAATAAGCTCAAGTGTAGCGAAGAATAACAAAATTACCAACCCAACAGCAGCAACGAGGTCGCTGACTTGCCTCACTCGAGTCGCTTCCAGCTTCACTTCCACTTGATTCTCGCCAGCAGGCACCGCCACGCCAATCAAACCCGATTCCGTCACTCTCTTGGCGGTTTCTTTGCCGTTGAGATAAACTTTCCAACCAGGATAATCAGCCCGGGCAAAGATAATTGTTTGCGCCTCCTCAAAATGGGTTTTAATTTCTGTGCTCACCGAGTTGAACGAGATTACTTCCAATCCTGCGTACTCGTCGAAAAACTCAGTTTTGGCCGGTTCAAGGTTTGCTTCAAGTTCGACAGGAATGTAATCAGGCAAAATGTAGCTCAGCTCGTTTTTGATCCGCGCCTCGTCCAGATAATAAAGCTCGCTGTTGTTTTCCAAGTATTCGCTCGGAGTAAAATAGCGCCAATTGACTAAAATTATTAAAACAGAGAAGCTCACGAACACCAACTTACTCAATTTTGGCTTCAACAAGGCCAACACGCTCCCCGAGAATAAAGCTAGGAAAAGAGTGGCGGCGCTTAACCACCTCCAAGGAAATTGCAGATACTTGAGCGGCTCAACCCAATCCCAAACAAATTTCGACTTACCATGAGTGAAATAAAGAGTGATCAACAGCAGTCCTGCCCAAAAAAAACTTGGGACGTAACTTTTGATATTTTTGTTTTTAATCATCAGGGCTATCAACACTAACAACGCCGTTCCCAAGGCCAAAATTTGGCCAAAACCCAGGTAGAAAGAAATCTCATCATACATGCCGTAAGCCGAAGCCCCATAACCCCAATTTTCCGTGAAAAATTGCTTGAGTCCCAAAAAATGCACGGCGTAATCAAAATAGCCACCGACAATAAATTGGTCCACTTTAGTGTGACTTTTCTCCAACAGCGCCGGCACGGTGTAAAACGCAGAAATCAGCGCTGCCAAGCTGTATCCTTTAATTAAGCTAAACAAACTTTGACGCAACTCCAGCTTACTGCCTTGAGAGTATTTTTTCCAAACAATCATGCCCAAGGCCGTGATTCCCGATAGAGGCAGGAAAATCAAGGCAGACAAATTATGACTCAACAGCAGCGCCGTGACAGCAACGCTGAGTAACAACCAATAACGGGAGCGGTTTTCGATAATAATTAAGTACAAAGATAGTAAAATCCAAGGAAAAAACATCATGCCAAAGGCTTCACTTAATGCCCCCCGGACAAACAAATTTAGCGCCCGATAAGGAGCCAGCGTCACAGCGGCAGCGGCAAAAATTCCGCCATAAATTCCAAACAATCTTTTACCCAATAAGTATGTCCCGACTGCGGTCATGATATTGGTGAGGATAAACAGCAATTTGATATTTAGTTCCAGGGGTAAGCCGCCAAAATGAAAGGCGGAACCAAGCAAATAAGGTAGCGGCGCGTAAAACTGAAAAAGTGGCATTCCATACCCAAAACCAAAATTACTGCTCCACCGGGGAGGCAGCTGGCCATCGGCCAGCATGCTGACCATTTCTCCAATCCTGGCCGCGTGAAGATAATCATGCACAACGAATAAACCAGGACGGAATAGCGACCAGCTACAAGCAAAAATAATTATTACCAGAGCAAGTGGTACAAACAGCCGTTTCAAGTTCATAGAAATTATTGTAACCTAAAACAAGGAAGAGTGATAAGATTAGAACAATAAATATGACAAATAAAGAGCTGGCTAAGAGGCTTTTGGTAGTAATTTTGTCCGGTTTGGCAGTGGTTTTTGTTTTTTCAGCAGTTTTTGCCGGCGGCATGGGTTTTTACCTTTACTCTCAACTAAAAATATTTTCTGAGCATTCCGGTCTGACTTTCACAGAAATGAGAGCTTTAGCTCAGGAAGCTTGGCAGACTCCCGTCATTGCCAGCAACGATTACAAAAACATCCTGATTCTAGGCATTGATTCTCACGAAAATCGTGGAGGAGCGCCGCCGCTCACAGACACCATCATGTTAGCCTCTGTTCACCTTCCCAGCGGCCGGATCAATACCCTATCGCTGCCCCGAGACCTTTGGAGCGATACCTACCTTACCAAAATCAATGCTCTTTACTATTACGGACAAGAGCGCTACCCGACTGAGCCGGAGAGATTTCCCGCTGAAACTATCGCTGAGATGCTCGATGTGCCAGTTCATCATACGGTGGTGATTTCTATGGATTCGCTGGCTGAGTTGGTTGATTTAATTGGCGGTATCAAGATAGACGTGCCTCAGGGCTTTACCGATGAGCAGTTTCCGCGCTCTGATGTTGACGTCACAGTCGAACGGGATCCTGCCAAACTTTACAAAACCGTGACGTTTGTGGAGGGTCCGGAAACCATGAGTGGGGAGAGAGCCCTGGAGTATATTCGCAGTCGTCACAGCGATGATGATCAAGGTCACGATCTAGCCAGGTCTGAGCGTCAACAACTGGTTATTAACTCGCTGATTCAGAAAATCATGAGTCCCGATATCATCCTTGACCTGGCGCTTTTGGGCAAACTCTACCAGCATTATCTCAACCAATATGATCAGTACCTGCCCATAGTCGAGTTGGCGGCTTTAGTGAAACAACTCGCTCCAGTGCGCCAAGATATTGCCCTCAACCCACACTCACTCACCATTTACCCCGATGACGAAAGTGGCGCTCTTTGGCATCCGCCGGTGCGTGCTTATCAAAATCAGTGGGTTTATGCTGTCCGTGATCAAACTGCTCTGGAAAAACAAGTGCAAAGTATTTTCACCAACGAATCGGCTATAATTAGTCAAACCGAATAAACCTATGGAAAAACCACCATTCACCCACCAGCAAGTCTTCAGATTTTTGGTCGCTCTAGTAGTAATTTTGGCTATTATGGCCGGCTATTATTACACTGTTTATGGCTATGAAGTCAGAAAAACCACTCGCCTTGAAAAAAGAATCATGCAACTGCAACAAGGAGAAGTAAGATGAGCAATACTCTTTTGGTGACCGGAGGAGCCGGCTTTATCGGCTCAAACTTCATTCATTACTGGATGAAAAAATACCCCGAGGATAAAATCATCAATCTGGATGCTCTCACTTATGCCGGCAATCTTGAAAATCTTGCGACTTTGAAAACCAATCCCAATTACACTTTTGTGGAGGGCAATATTATTAACCGTGAGTTGGTTAATAAAATTGTGGCAGACGTAGAGATGATTGTTCATTTTGCGGCTGAAAGCCACGTAGACAGATCAATTCTCAATCCGGCAGTGTTTTTGGAAACTAATATCATGGGCACTCAGGTTTTGTTGGACGCTGCCTTGACTCACAAAATTAAAAAATTTCATCACATTTCCACAGACGAAGTTTTCGGCACGCTGGAACTGGGCAGCGATAAGCAGTTCAATGAAAACACACCCTATGATCCGCGCAGCCCTTATTCAGCCAGCAAAGCTGGCTCAGACCATCTAGTTCGCGCTTACGGCGAAACTTACGGTTTGCCTTTTACCATCACCAATTGCTCCAACAACTACGGCGAGTACCAACACCCGGAGAAATTTATTGCCCTGGCCGTTACTCAGCTACTTGAGGGTAAAAAAGTGCCACTCTACGGCGATGGCCTGCAAGTGCGCGACTGGCTGTACGTGCAAGATCATTGTTCGGCTATCGAGGTCGTGCTTAATAACGCCAACAATGGCGAAACTTACCTGGTGGGCGGCCTGACTGAAGACGTCCCCAACAAGCAAGTGCTGGAAATGATTATCTCGCTCATGGGCGCTTCTACCGAGATGATTGAACATGTTAAAGACCGGGCCGGACACGACAAGCGCTACAGTGTGGATTGGACAAAAATTAATCGCGACCTTGGCTGGAAGCCTTCAGTGACTATTGAAGAAGGCCTAAGCAAAACTATTGATTGGTACAGAGCTAATCCACAGTGGTGGCAACCGCTCAAATTAAAAAGCCAAGACTTTTTTGCAGCTAATTATCAACCAGCAAAATGACAGAAAGGCGCCAGTGATAAGTTTTAGCTACTCAAAAGAAGAGGCCGAAGAGTTACGTCCAGGGGTGTTCAGCACCGGCATTGATGGCCTTTACTACCTGCCTCACCGGATATTTGCCGACAATCGCGGTTTTTACACCGAGCTGGCACGCGTTCCAGAAATTGACGAGCTGACCGGTGACAAGTTTATGATCAAACAAACCAACTTGTCGATGTCTGTTACTAATGTCGCTAGAGGTATGCACGCTGAGGATTGGAATAAACTGGCTACCGTGCTAACCGGCCGGTGTTTCTCCGCCCTGGCCGACGTCCGTCCTGGCTCCGCCACGTTTGGGAAAGTCGAAACTTTTGTTTTTGGTCCGGATGAAGGCGAGCTACAGGGTTCTTTGTACATTTCCCGAGGGCTGGCCAATTCGTTCGCGGTGCTAGAAGGGCCAGCATATTACCTTTACGCCGTTGATGCCCTGTATGCTGGGCGCAACCTCAATAACGACCTGGCTATCTCCTTATTTGATAAAGATCTGGCTGTCAATTGGCCAATTCCTCAAGAAAAAATGATTATTTCGGAAAGAGACAGAAGCTCTGTCTCACTCAGGGACAAGTACCCGGAAAAATTTGCATGAAGCAACCCGTTTTAGTGACTGGCTCTAATGGTTTGGTAGCTTCAAGTTTTATTAGTAGTTTTAGTGATAAGTACTTGATTGAGCCAGTAGATATTAGTAATCCAGTCAATCCGGTTGATATTACTAACCGTAAGGCGGTGGCACGAGTTTTAGGTGAATCTAAAGCTAAAGCGATTATTCATCTGGCGGCCTTTACCGATGTTACCGCTGCCTGGGAGCAGCGTGGTAACAAAGATGGCCTGGCTTATAAAGTTAACGTCACTGGCACTGAAAATCTTGCTTTAGAGGCTCAAAAAAACAACCAGCACTTGATTCACATTTCAACCGCCTATGTTTTTAATGGTGAAAAAACAGAGCTTTACCTCGAGAACGACCCCATCAACCCGATTGAGTGGTATGGCCAAACCAAGGCTGAAGCGGAAACGATCATTCAGAATATTGAAGGGCTGTCTTGGACTATTCTCAGAATCGACCAGCCTTTCAAGCCCAAACCGTTTCCTAAAAAAGACATTGCCCATAGCATCGTTGGAGGGCTGCAAAACAACAGCTTATACCCTCAGTTCAAAAATCACTTTTTCGGCCCCACTTTCTTGCCGGACTTTGCTCGAGTGCTTGATGCCGTCATTGCCCAAAACCGCACCGGTCTTTACCATGCTGCCAGTGGAGAAAAGTGGTCTGATTATGATTTTGCCTTGGCAATTAAAAACGCTCACGGTTTTAACAGCGAAATTCAAGCCGGTGATCTCAATAGTTATCTGGCCAGCCTCAACCGGCCTTACCAAAAAAATACCGCTTTAAACTCAGAAAAATTGCAGCGAGAGCTGGAAATTAAATTTACCCCTATTGTTGAGGCAATTGCTCAAATCGAGTTTTAAGTTATTGTTTCTGTTTTTCCCGCCACTCTTTGATCTTGGCATGATCACCGGTTACTAAAACCTCAGGCACTTCCCAACCTCGATAGTTTTGTGGCCTGGTATATTGAGGATAACCAAGTTGGCCCGGAACCGCGTGCGATTCATCCAAAAAACTTTCTTCGTTACCCAACACTCCGGGGAGGAGACGGATTAAGCTGTCAGCAATCACCGCTGCTGCTGGCTCACCGCCGGTTAAAACATAGTCGCCAATCCTAATTTCTTCATCGATTAAGTGCTCAGCCACTCGCTCATCCACCCCTTCGTAATGACCGCAAATGATCACCAGTTCGTCAAGTTTACTATAAGCCAAAGCTTTTTGTTGGTCGTACAACTTCCCCTTAGCCGAAGTGAGGACCACTTTCCTTTTGCCGCTTTGGCTTTTCTTTTTGACACTTTGTAGCGCCAAATCAATCGGTTCAACCATCATCACCATGCCAGGACCACCACCAAAAGGCCGGTCATCGGCTTTTCTGTGTTTATCCTGGGAAAAATCGCGAACATCAACGACTTCCACTTCTACCAATTTCTGTTCCAAGGCCCGTTTCAAAATAGACTGCTCAAAAGGTGAGATGAAATAAGTGGGAAAAAGCGTTAAAATGGTGATCTTCATGGTGAGGGTATTTTACCTCACCTTAATTCCTGATACTATAGACGCTAGATATGAGCACCGAAGCCCAAACCGGACCTACTTTGACTCAAGTTACTCTTGTGGGCCGCAAAGTTGTCAAATATGGAGCGCTGTTGTTGATAACGCTGATGGTCTCTCGAGTAGCTATCAGCGCCTTTGCTACCTATTGGCGAGCCACTCATCCGCCGCCACCCCCGCCGCCCACAGTTGGTTTTGGCATTTTACCTGCTCTGGCATTTTCAATCCAGAATGTGGCTGATAAACCTAGCTCGTACAGACTTGAAACTGCTACCGGCGGCTTAGCTGAGTTTCCTGACAGAGCCAAAGTTTTCTTTATGCCCAAACCCGCCGTTGGTTTGCTGGCTGATCAGGAAGCCAAAAACCTTGCTGCTAAGCTTAGCTTTAACTCTGAACCTCAGGTTTTAAATAGCAGAACTTACCGCTGGAACAAAAATCAACCACTCCAAACCACTTTTGATCTCGATATTATTAATCACCATTTTGAGTTGACTACCGACTATCAAAGCCGGCCCGAACTGTTGATTAATAACAACTTACCAGCCAATTTTGAAGCGGTTAGACAAGTAAAATCATACTTAACAACGGGTCAATTGCTGCCTGCCGACGTAGCCACTGCTTCAGGAGAGATTACCCCGCTGAAATCACTGGGTGGCGAGCTGGCTGAGGCAGTTTCTCTTTCCGACGCAGACTTTCTTCAGGTTGACCTTAATCGCTATCCCATTGATGGTAAATACAGGATGTTTAGCCCTGAGGGTTACCGAGGAGTAATTAGCGCTCTTTTAAGCGGCAGTCTCAGAGGTAGAGACGCTGTGGTTGATCTCCAATACAAATACAACGAGATTGATTACTTCCAGTACCACACCTACCCGCTGCGAACCAGCACTGAAGCCTGGCGAGTCCTCCAGGCGGGAGAAGGTTTTGTTGTGAGCGGCAATGAGGTGGAAACTGCCGTAATCCGTTCTGTCACTCTGGGCTACTATGACTCTTTTGAAGAACAAGAGTACCTGCAGCCGATTTATGTTTTTGAAGGAGATAATAATTTTATCGGCTACGTTCCGGCCGTAGACCCGGAATATTTGCAGAAATAATTTTCCCAGACTGAGTGAGGGTTGAGCAAGATATAAGTGATATAATTTCTAGTGTGATGAGTAAGCTTCAACCCGTAATAACCAGAATGGCCCCCAGCCCTACAGGCGAATTGCACGTCGGCAGCTTGTCCATTGCCCTGAAGAACTATGCCTGGGCCAAACGCAATAATGGCAAATTTATTCTCAGAATTGAGGATACCGATCAAAAGCGCGAGGTTGAGGGCGCTATCGACCGGCTCAAAGACATTCTGCAACTGTTTAACCTCAGGTGGGATGAAGGCCCCTACATTCAATCAAAACGGCTTGATCTTTACCAACAGAAAGCCAAGCAGTTGGTGGAGTCCGATCATGCTTATTACTGTTTTTGCAGTCCGGAAAGGCTGCAGCAAGTTCGGGAGCAGATGATGGCGGAGAAAAAGCCGCCGCAGTATGACAAGCGCTGCCGCGCTCTTACTAAAAAAGCTGCCGAAGAGCGGGTTCAATCAGGTGAGGCTCATGTTATTCGCCTGAAGGTACCGGCTGATAAAGAGCTAACTTTTACAGACTTAATTAGAGGGAAAATTTCTTTCAACTCCAACAGTGTTGATGACCAAGTCTTAATCAAGTCAGACGGCTTTCCTACCTATCACCTGGCTGTGGTGGTAGATGACTACGATATGAATGTCACTCATATTTGTCGCGGTGAAGAGTGGATTAGTTCCACACCCAAACACATTTTGCTTTACCAGGCTTTTGGCTGGAAGCAGCCGGTTTTTTGCCACTTTCCGGTTTTTCTCAATCCTGACGGTAAAGGCAAAATGAGCAAAAGAAAAGGTAGTGTTTCGGTGGAATCATTTTTGGCCCGCGGCTACTTGCCTGAAGCTTTACTTAATTTTTTGATGATCCTAGGCTGGGCGCCAAAAGATGAAAACGAAGTGATGGATCTTGAGCGCTACATTCGCGAGTTTGATCCCAGTGAGGTGAGTGCTAAGTCAGTAATTTTTGACCTGAAAAAACTTGACTGGCTCAACGGCGTGTACATTAGAAACTTGGCTGATGAGGAACTACTTTTGAGATTAAACAATTTTCTACCTCCTGATTTCCCCGCTGATAAAGCTAGCGAAATTTTACCTTTAATTAAAGAAAGATTGGTAACTTTGGCCGATATAGAAGCGCTGACAGACTTTTTTTACCGGGAAGTTGAGTTTGACTCTGCTCTCTTGCTCAAAAAATCAAGCTCCGGGGAAGTTATCGAACAACTTAAAGCAACTCAAGAGACTCTAAAAAACCTAAAAAGTTGGGAGGTTGAGGAGGTTGAGGCCTCAATTAGAAAACTTCAAGAACAAAATGACTGGCATAAAGGGCAATTTTTCATGATGTTGAGATTGGCTGTAACAGCTAAAAAAGCCACGCCTCCGTTATTTGATACACTCAAAGTACTTGGTAAAGAGACTGTGATCAGACGGCTGCAACAAGCCCAACAAAATCTTTAAACCTTTATGCCTGCCAAATCAAACAAGCTCAAACTTAAAATCATTCAACAGTATCTTGAGGACACTCACGAAAATCTCATCAGATCTCAGGCTGTGGTGGAACAATGGCTAAACGCCACCAACTTAAACATTGATGAGCTCAGGTTCGCGCCGCAAAATTCCCCCCAATATCAGCAGGCTTCAATGGCGGTTGATCACTCCGTGACTAAGGCAATTGCCAAAGCCAAGGATGCCGAACTACTTCACAATATTACCATGGAAGAACATCAGGCGATTATTTTTAAACTCAGGGAGGTGGCCAAACTCAATCCTGGAGAATTAGCAAAAAATGACCTGCTTTACTTAGAACAACAACTATCTGACATTTTTGGGTTTGAGGTCATTTCTGAATTAGACGGCAAAAAACTGCCTTTTGCTATGGGCACAATGATGGCCGCGCCTCATTTGCGGCGGTTTCCCAATGATCAACTTCAAGATCATCAAAGATACCAAGAGGCTGGATTAAGTAAAACCAGAGGTAGTTACGACTGGATGCTTGAGGGCGGCCAGCTGTCTGATCAAGCAGCCAGGCGTGAAAGGTATGGCGTTGCTTTGCCCCTGGCTTACCTGCCTGATTGGCAACAAAACTACCTTGAGCTGAAGCAGTGGTATCAATTCCGCAAACTTTTGGTCATCAATCCTTTTGATTTGAAAGCTATTGTCTGTTCGGTCACCGATGGCAGCATGATTTCCACTCTCAAATATCAATTTACCGGCTCTCCGGAAATAATTCGCGAAGGTATGATTTGGAGCCCCAACGCTTCCGGAAAAGTTTTGGCATTTTTCATTAATGATGAAGAAGATAAAGTAACTTTAGGACCAATCAATCTAGCTACATGATAGACTCACTACCGCAAACCGATACCACTCAGCAACTTAATTCTGCCTATTACGGCAAGCTGGTGCCGTCCGAAATTTTGGTGCAAGTTCTCAATCAATTTGACGACGAAGAATCAATGCAAGCAGCTTATAAAACGATTTTGGCCATTCTGGATCGTAACGCCTTACATGCAGTCATGGCCTACTTAACCGAGCATGAAGATAAAGTGGCTTTTCTGGAGTTACTGAGGGACGAATATGAGAGTAGTCATCCGCTTGAGTGGGCAACTTTGAAGTTTGATAATGCTGAACAAGTGGTTCGGGAAGCGGTTGAGCGTTCTCTTCTAGCCATTCACTCCGCTCTCAAAGAGCACATTTAGCTTTCAGTTTCAAGTATTTACAGCAAGATGAGCACTTAGTACATTAGATACAGAATGATAGATATTAATCTTTCAGTTGGATCCAGATATCCTGTTGACCGCAAAAAAATCAGGGCCGCTGCCAAAAAACTCCTGGCCGAACACAAGGTTGAGCATGCTCAACTTGATGTTTCTATTGTGGGGACAAGAAAAATCAAAGAACTGAATGAGTCGCGACTAAAACATCAGGGCGCCACTGACGTGCTTTCTTTTCCTCAACATGAGCGCGACCAGCTTCATGATTTTCCTATGCCTGAAGGCATCCCGCCTCATCTGGGAGATGTTGTGATTAGTTTCCCTGAAGCAGTCAAAACTGCCAAACGGTACGGCAAAATGGTAGACGATCAACTTTGCTTTTATCTGGAACATGGCTTAATGCACTTACTAGGATATCATCACGACTAATATGAACTGGAATCGCCAATACCGACCCTATCAAATCGCGGGCTTACACCTGGACTCAGTGCGGGAACAGCTACAATCTTTCCTCAATCAAGGCAAGATTCCTCAGGCGCTTTTGTTTGCCGGCCCTAAAGGGACGGGCAAAACTTCAGCTTCCAGAATTATTGGTGCAATCTTGAATAGTCAAGAAAATACTGCTGTTGTTGAGGCTGTTTACCTCAAAAACAAACCTCAAAAAGGCGCTCAATTAAAAGACATTGTCAAACTGGATGATCTAGGCCAAAAAATCCTGCAGGGCAATTCTTTTGTGGTGCAAGAAATGGACGCTGCCAGCAACCGTGGCATTGATGACATCCGCGCTCTTAAAGAAAGAATCATGCTACCCCCTCAAGAGGGAATGATGTCTGTTTTTATCCTGGACGAAGCGCACATGCTGACCACTGAGGCTTTTAATGCTCTTTTAAAGATTTTGGAAGAGCCGCCGGCACACGTGGTTTTCATCCTGGCCACCACCGAGCTGCACAAAATTCCCGGCACCATCGCCTCGAGATCACAGTTAGTTGCGTTCAGAAAAGCTACCACGGTTGAGATATCGAATGCCCTCTCAACTGTTTTGCGGAGTGAAAAGATCAAGCATGAAGCTGAGGCGCTAGCAATGATCGCTTCGATAGCCGACGGCAGTTTTAGAGATGCTATTAAGATTTCTGAAGCAGCGGCCGGTGAAGGCGTGATCACCAAGCAAACTGTGGAAAAGTTTGCTACTGCCGTGCTGGAAAACGAAGTTCGGAGTTTAGTTGCCGCTGTGGTACAAAAAGAAGCCGGAGCCATTATCACTATCTTCTCTGAACTAAGAAAAAGGGCTGTAGATGCCGATTATTTTTATAAACAAGTGATGCGCTCTCTTCATCATAGCCTGGAAATTCATCATGGTTTGGCGGCGGGCGAAGCTGTGGCAGAAGAACCGGTAGTCAGGTTTTTGTTAAACGAGCTGCTCAATGAAACTTTTGCCTTGCCCTCACCGATCCCCCATCTGCCTCTGGAACTGAAGTTGTTGGCCATTGTTGAGCGAGCCAAAAAAAATGGCAAGCCAAGTAAAAAAAAAGACCCCGCCAAGCCGGTTAAGGTAGTGAGCGAAGCCATCACCATTCCCCGTCAGACAGACAAAATCGAGCCTGCAGAGTATCACCAAACTCAAGGCAATGGTGTCTTGCTACTCAGCAAATGGCCGGAGTTCGTGGCTCAGGTGGCGCAAGCCAACTCAACCTTCGCGGCGCTGCTGCAGTCCGCCAAGCCTATTTCCGGAGAGCTTGGCAATATCTTGATCGGAGTCTATTACCAATTCCATCAAGAACAGCTTTCCAGCAGCAAATTTTTGGAAATAATCCAGCCAATTGTTAGCGATATTTGCGGCGGCCAAGTAGTAATTACTACTGTTATGGCAGATGCGCCCCAGCACGCCGAGCTCACCGAGCCACACATTAAAGAAAAAGACAAAATCCCCGAACTAGCGCAGGTGGCATCTGAAGCTTTGATGTAGTAAAATTGAAGTTCAAAGTATTCGTCACTATGGTAAAAAAGTGATAAGTAGGAAAGGAAAAAATGGCAAATCCATTTAAGGCACTCGGTGATCTTAATCAACTGCGCAAACAGGCCAAGCAAATGCAAGATGAGCTGGCGCAGGAAGAAATTACTATCGAACGCGACGACGTCGTGGTGATTATTTCAGGTGATCAGAAAATTAAGCATTTTTCAGTACAGGGTGTCACCAGTAATGAGGCGGTAGACGTTCTCAACGAAGCCATCAAAAAATCACAAGAGTTAGCTGCCAAAAAACTGCAAAGCATGACTGGCGGCCTGGGCGGTCTCATGGGTGGGGACAATTAATCCGCCATGAAACTTTTGTTTGCCAGTACCAATGCCGGCAAAATTAAAGAAGCTCAAGCCATTCTTCAACCCTCCGGGATAGAAATTATTTCTCTAGATCAACTGGGCAAAGAGTATGAAGATGTTGAAGAAACCGGGGCTACTTTTGCAGCCAATGCCAAATTGAAAGCGGCGTATTTTGCTCAGTTGTCGGACTTGACGGCGCTGGCTGACGATTCAGGCCTTGAAGTTGAGACCTTAGGTAATGGGCCGGGTGTAAACAGTAATCGCTGGTTTTCGGGTAGTGACGAAGAAAGAAATCAAGCTTTATTGCAAAAACTTGAAGGTCAAATCAATCGCCAGGCCAGGTTTGTAACGGTGGCTTGTCTTTATGATCCCGCCACTCAAGCAGAAAATTACTTTCGCGGTGAAGTAGAGGGAGAGATTGTTTTAGAGCCTGCCGGTGCGGCCGGCTTCGGTTATGACCCGATTTTTATTCCTTCTGGATACAGGCAAACTTTTGCCGAACTGGGTCTTGATGTTAAAAACCAGCTTTCCCATCGGGCTAAAGCTTATCAATTGGTAAGAGAGTTTTTAGAAAAAAAATAATATGGATCAAACCAAATCTTACCTGCCTCCTCAAAAAATTCTGGCAAAATATGCTGATGTCTTGGTGAATTTTGCCCTCAATTCCGGTGCCGGACTGAAAAAGGATGAGGTGGTTGAGTGCGTTGTCCCCGATGTGGCCAAACCTCTGGCGCTGGAGCTGCAAAACGCTATTCTCAAAGCTGGTGGCCAACCGATGATGAGATTGGCGCCCACTTTGTTTAGCCGAGATTTTTATACTTTAGCCAACGACAAACAACTCACTTTTTTTCCGGAAAAATATCTGCGAGCTAAGGCTGGCCTCATTGATCACGCCATTAGCATCATCGCCGAGGTTAACCCTAAAGAACTTAAAGACATTGATTCGGAAAAAATCATGAAGTCCAGAGCTGCTCAGTATCCTTTTAGAGAGTGGTTGTTTGAAAAAGAACGCCAGGGTGAGTTTTCCTGGACCGCGGCCATGTGGGGTACAGAGGCCAAAGCGGCGATTGTCGGCTTGACTATTGAGCAGTACTGGCAGCAAATAATCCAGGCCTGCTATCTCGACCAAGCTGATCCGATTAGCGAATGGCGCGCTTTAGCTCGTCAACAAAATAAAATTAAGAATAAACTTAATAGTTTATCAATTGAGTTTCTCCGGGTTGAAGGCGAAGATGTTAATCTAAGAGTGCAACTGGGTCCAAATCGCGCTTGGAAAACAGGTGGCGGCAGCAATATTCCCAGCTTTGAACACTTCACTTCTCCTGATTGGCGCGGCACGGAGGGTTGGATTCGTTTTAATCAACCGCTGTACCGGTACGGCAATATTCTGTCCGGGATTGAGTTACACTTTGCCAAAGGAGTGGTCACTCAAGCTACTGCCAAACAGGGTGAAAAAGTTTTGAAAAGTATGCTGGCTTCGGCAAACGCCAATAAACTGGGTGAATTTTCTTTAACAGACAAAAAATTTTCCCGCATTACCCACCCAATGGCCGAGACTCTTTTTGACGAAAACATTGGCGGGCCATATGGTAACACGCACATTGCTGTTGGTATGGCTTACAAAGATTGTTATAAGGGCGATCCCAGTCAAGTTACTGATCAAGAGTGGAAAAAAATGGGTTACAACAACTCGCCCGTGCATACCGATATGGTTAGCACGGTCAACCGCACTGTGACGGCAGAGTTAACCGACGGCTCCGAGATAATAATTTATAA
Organism: uncultured Pseudomonadales bacterium; assembly: GCA_964633875.1. Lineage (GTDB taxonomy): Bacteria > Patescibacteriota > Microgenomatia > UBA1400 > PJMF01 > UBA1370. The sequence continues at coordinate 186,199 of CAZWKL010000001.1, read as the reverse complement.
AGACGGTAGTTTCACAATCTGATTTTTATCAGGTCTAAGCAACAGTAACTTGCGGCTCCAGATAAACATCTTGGACAGCGCGCAAAATGGCCAGGCCCTCACTCCAAGAACGTTTAAACAGTTTCCGGCCCATCATTAAGCCAGTGCCGCCGGCGCGTTTATTGATAACAGCAGCTCTAATGGCAGCGCGCAAATCATCGCCGCCCGCAGCTTCACCACCAGAATTAATCAGGCTAATTTTCCCCCCATAGCAATGCAATACTTGGTAGCGCACCAAATCAATCGGATGTGTGCCAATCAAGTTGCTATACATCTGCTCGTTGTACTTACTAAAACCCAGCTGTTGAAAACCGTAAAGCGGCTCGGGCATTTTTTGTTTAATAATATCGGCTCCCATGCTGGCGCCAAGATAACAAGCCTGGGCAGTGATATCAACTGCGCTCGAGTAATCATAATTATCCTTGATGTAATTGGGGCTTCTCGGATAACACCACAGCACCGTAAACATTCCCAGGCTATGAGCCGCTTCAAAAGCCAGACTGATTTCCTCAATTTGCCGGTGCGATTCTTCCGAACCAAAATAAACCGTTGCACCGACGCCCAGCGCGCCCATATTCCAGGCTTTGTTGACGGTAGCAAACAAAATTTGATTGGTTTTGGCCGGATGAGTCAGGTGTTCGCTGTGATTAAGTTTGACAATAAAAGGAATGGTTCTGGCGTATTGGTCGGAAACCAAACCTAAGGCTCCGGCGCTACTAGTAACGGCGCTGCAGCCTCCTTCAATGGCAAATTTAACAATGTTTTCCGGATCAAAGTATTGAGGATTTTCGGCAAAAGAATAGCCAGCCGTGTGCTCCAATCCCTGATCAACCGGAAAAATAGAAAGATAGCCTGTCCCCGCCAGGCGGCCATGAGCATAAAGTTGGCGCAAAGACTCCAGCACCTGATCCGGACGATCTGATTTAACAAACACTTCTTGCACTTTATTGGGGCCAGGAATAACCAAGCTCGAAGCGGGAATTTTTTCGGCTCGATATTCCAGCAGTGATTGGGCTTCTTCACCAAGCTGGGCAGCTATTTCTTGATAATTCATGACAGGTTTAAAACTTACGTTCAGTGATTTTTTATTGTACTATGTACACTGTAGCAGATTTAACTATCATTAGTAAGAATAATTATGCCTGCCAAGCCCATTGCTTATTTTTGCGCCGAGTACGGACTGACTCATGAACTGCCGCTGTATGCCGGTGGTCTCGGCATTCTGGCTGGCGACACCCTCAAACAAGCCGCCGATGACAACGTGCCGCTGGTGGCTTTTGGGCTGCTCTACCGCGGTGATCAAATGCGACAGGTGATTTCTCCGGAAGGTTGGCAAACTGAAGAAAATCACGGCTATGATCCGGTTTCGATGGGCCTGGAACATGTTTACAAAAATGAGCAGCCGCTTTTTGTGAAAGTGCAGTTGACTGATCAACTAATTTGGTTGCGAACTTGGAAAAAAACTCTCTCAGAAAACGTCGTCCTCTACCTTTTGGACGCTGACACTGATCAAAACCAACCACACTACCGCTCACTCACCCGCCAGCTATATTTTGGCGACGACACCTACCAATTTGAACAGCAACTACTGCTTGGCATTGGCAGTCTCAAGTTGCTCCGGGCGCTGCACCTTGAGCCGTCGGTTTATCACCTCAATGAAGGCCGGCCGGCGCTCTTGCACTGGGAACTAATCAACAAAATTATGAGTGCTGAAAAGCTTGATTACCATGCGGCCAGAGAAAAAGCCATTCAACAAACCGTTTACACCAACCATACTCTAGTGCTGGCAGGCAACAAACAGTACGACCAGAAAATGGTCCGTCAATACGCCGAGCCGTATGCCACTCACTTACAGATCAGTGTTGATGAACTACTCCAACCCGGCCTCACTCAAAACGGCAGCTTTTCTGTTTCCGACTATGCTTTGAATGCCTCCAGAAAAGCCAACGGTGTTAGCCAACTGCACACTGAGTTGTCAAAACAAAACTGGCCAGAGCACCAGTGGATCAATATCACCAACGGTATTCACCTGCCCACTTGGCAGGCAGAAGCAGTTCGCTCGGCCCAGCATCCTGATGAAATTTGGCTCAAGCACCTCGAGTTGAAGCGTCAAACCGAAGAGTTTATAAAAACCAAAACCGGCTACGGCTATGATCCGCAACAACTGGTGATTGGTTGGGCACGCAGACTGGCCGGTTACAAACGGCTTGATGCCCTTTTTAGAGATATGGAACGGCTTCAGGCTATTGTTCATGACGCTCAACACCCGGTGCAAATTTTAATTGCCGGTAAAGTTCATCAAGGCAATGAAGCCGGCAAAGAGATGCTCCGGACCATTATTGGTTTGATGCAAAATGAACTGGCTGGTCAAGTGCTGTTTATTCCGGATTACAACATGGAGGTAGGACAACACTTAACCCGAGGCGTTGATATCTGGTTAAACACCCCCGAACACGGCAAAGAAGCTTGCGGCACTTCCGGCATGAAAGCTATTAGTAACGGGGTACTGCAGTGTACAGTGGCTGATGGCTGGGCCGCAGAAGTAGAGATTAGCCAAATCGGTTGGGAGTTGGATTCTGAGCATATTGCTGAGAGCATCTACAACACTTTGGAAAAACAGATTGTGCCGGCCTATTACTCACAAAAAAAAGATGACCTTTACTATCCCAGCTTGGATTGGCTGGAAAAAATGACCAAGGCAATTGAACTGTCCGAACAGTTCAACGCCAAGCATATGCTTGATGCTTACTTAGAAAAATTATATAAATAGCGCGATTATGGCCACACCCAAGTACAAAAAGTTCTACGAGTTGATGACAGCCGAAAACCAAAAACTGTTTGATGAATTTCAACCAATTCATGATGGCTTTGTGGAAAATAATGATCAGTGGGCTGAGCAGTTCCACCGGGTTGGCAGGGACGTGATGGACGTGATGCGCGACTGGGAACGGCGGCTTTGCTCGGGTATGGAGCGCGGTACCAATGCGGTTTACTCACACCAGGTTTCCGACAAATTTTGGCAGGAGATTAAGAAGCGCTTTAGTCACATTGAAATGGTGGGGTTAAAGTCTAATTTTGATTAGGTTTTATCTATTCCCTGTTTACTAAATCCAGAGCGGACAATACAATCCTGCTATTATGATGCCTTTAGAAGCAGAAACCCGCCAACAAGCCCCTCGACAAACCGAGAAAAAAATTGCTAACCCCGATTCTTTTCAACGTCAAGTGGGACGAGCTGCCTTAGATATATTTGTAGAAAAGTTGGTAAGTTTTTTCAAAACTGCTCCGCCCAAAGACGTTTATAAACGTGGGCTGTATGAAATTTCGAGTTATTCCGCCTATCAAAGATTTTTGTCGTCAAAGCCTCGTGCTGAAGAGGTAGGCCTTAAACCAACGAGTAAAACTGAGGCTTGGGAAACACAAAAATTTAGCGTTTTGGCCGCGGAGATAGTGGTTTCCACAGGCACACTCATTATAGTCCCTTTGCTTGATCGCCACCAAGCAATTGTAGAACTGAAATTCGAGATTTATTTTGAAGCTCAAGAGGGGCAGTGTCTGAGCAAACTTCGCACTGTTAATCTTGGCAAAATCCCCGACAGCGGTGAGGTTGCAAAAATAGTTACGGCTTGGGATAAAATAATGAATGAAAATATGGGTGGTTTGA
>CAZWKL010000001.1:0-182396 GCA_964633875.1 uncultured Pseudomonadales bacterium | reverse complement strand
GCAAAAATAGTTACGGCTTGGGATAAAATAATGAATGAAAATATGGGTGGTTTGAGCGAAATTTTGCACTAATTGAGTTTGAAAAAAATAATCACCTTAAAAAGGCTCAGTGTATGGGAAACCTTGAGTCCAAAAATCTCTAACAAAGTTGTTGAAGCTGATAGATTCTTGAGATAAGTCATATCGACTAATTACTTCAGGGAAGTATTTAGTCTCCCTACTTGCATATTTTATAGCTTCCAAAATATTTGCTGTCAATTCCTCATACTCTTCTTTATTAGCTTTTTTAAACAATAAAGGATCCTCATTAAGAATAGTATAAACATTCCAAATAACCTTACGTCCTCTACCTTCTCCAAAATTTTCTCGAGATACAATTCTCCACATGTCGTCTCCCAAGTCATCGGGAAATTCTCTTCGAGTGATTTTTTCTATTTCCGGATCTATTAATCTTGGCGCGTCTGATGGAAATTCATCAGCATATTCAAGAACCTCTGCAATTCCGTCATCGTTTATATCCCTGATATAAGTGCTGTCACGACTGCTCCAAAATGGCAAATACCAAACTTCATTCTCATAGTCAGCTGCCAGAGCAGGTCTAACAATGCCATCGCCTGTCGTTAGTATGAGAGTTTCTACATGATGGGGACCAACGTACTGATCCCATCTTAAATATTCTTGCGATTTGTTTTGGTCTATCTTTATCAAAGAATACTCCGTTGATGGTTTAACAAAACCATAATCAAAGACATTGGAGGCAACAACTTTCCCATTCTCAATGACTTCGATTTTCACCTCTCTCTCACCAACAGAAATAGTAATTTTTTGCTTTGAACCAGTGCCCAATAGATCACCTTCAATTGTTTCTGCTTCCGTTTCTGCTTCCGTTTCTGCTTCCGTTTCTGCTTCCGTTTCTGCTTCCGTTTCTGCTTTTGTATTGATCTCATGGCTAAAATCAGTGCTTGGTGTGAGAACATTGCTAGTGGTCCAATTTTCATAAATTAGACCTATAGTAAAAAGTGATAGGGCAAGTATGAAAAGGGCGGTCAAGAATCTTTTTATCAGTTTCATGAAAATGCTTCTTACTTAATTTATTTTTAGATTTTTTTTAAATTAGTATCACCATACAGGATAGTCTATAGTTTGTTGATGCTCATATTCTAACCGCTCTGCATTGGGAAACCAACAAATATAATGATACTGATCCCGAGCTAGGATTCGAACCTAGAATAACAAGTTCAGAGCCTGTTGTGATGCCATTTCACTACTCGGGATTATGACCTGTATAGTTTATCAAATTTTTGCTTTTTAGCTAGGTTCTGGCGTTTTCAGTTAGGTTTGAGAGAGAAAATTTAAGCGAAGAAAAGAGTATATCAAAAAAAATTCTTACATTCTTCTCTTGTTTTTGCAAGGTTGATCAGTATTATTCCAATCATGCACAAAATCTTAATTGTAGAGAATGATTCCACCCTCGCCCAGACGTTAAAAATGATCCTGTCAGAGTTTGAGGCCGAAATTTTTCACGCCGCCACTTTAGACGCTGCTTACTACTTGTTAGAAAAAGCCAAGTTTGACTTAGTTTTGCTTGACCGGCTGCTGGATGACGGTGATGGCTTGGAAATTGCCGAGTATCTCAACGACATCAGTTTTCCCACCAAAATTATCATTCTTTCTACGGTTGGTGATCTGGAAAATAGCCTGCAAGGACTGAAAAATGGCGCCGATCTGTACCTACCCAAACCGTTCAGCAAAAGAATGCTCAAGCTCTATGTGCAAAAAGCGCTGCATTCAGAGAAAATTAATAATACTCAAACCATCTCTGCCGGAAAAATCGTTTTGGCGCCAAATACCGGCTTAGTAACCACGCCTGGTTTTACTTGCCAGCTCAGAAAAAAGGAGTCGGAAATCTTGCACTTTTTAATGGTGCGCAAAAATCAAATCATTAGCAGAGAACAAATTATTGAAGGTATCTGGGGCTCATCAATGCGGTTTCCTACTCACTCCACTATTGATGCATATGTCAGGAAAATTCGCGTGATTCTCAAGGAATACGCCGGAATTATCAAAACCATTAGGGGTTTTGGCTATTCTGTAGTCGAAAATTATTAAATCGGTATTTCCATTTTAATCCTGGTACCCATGCCCACAGCTGAAGAAATGCAGATTTTACCACCGAAAACTTGCTCGATCGCTTCAATAGCAAAAGACAGGCCCAAACCGGTGCCGGACTTTTTATAACTAATCCCTCTCAAACTGGCTAAGCGCAGTTCAGCTAAACTCATGCCCTTACCAAAGTCAATGACATCAATTCTGAGTAAATCATGATTGATAATTCTCTCTCTAATAATCACCAGCGGCCTGGCGTTCACTCCGTCAATCTGCGCCTCAATGGCATTGACTAGCAAACATTGAATCGACTCTTGAAAAAGTAATTTGTTTCCCGTGATCAAAGCTTCCCGAACCTTATACTCAATTTTAGTACCAGGAAATTTGCTATTAACCAAAATCACTACTTGTTTAATCGTTTCTCCCACATCAAACACTACTCCGCTTTGGGCTTTGGGATTTTCCAAGTTGCCCAGAATTAAGCTCAGATTTTTGGCTGCCAAAAAGGAGCTGCGAAAAATTTCCCTATTCGCTTCAGTATCCATCGCCGACTCGAGGTTGCAGAGCAAGACACTCATAGGAGTTTTGCAAGCGTGACGGAAAGTATCGCTTGAAAGCAGCATAGAAATAGCCTCAACCTTTTTATTTTTAAAAGGCTGTTTGATAAACCAATGAGCAAGCTGTGTTGAGTAGCGCAAATAGCGCTTGACCACCTCCATATTCTAATGAGCAGATTATACGTGCGAGATTATAAATTAAAATTGCATTTGGGTAAATTATTAATATTTTGATATTGATTGATGTAGAGCTACAATTCAATTTCAGTGATGTCCCAAACCTGAAGACAAGGGGCATTCAAGGGGCGACAGTGTTCGTAAATTTTGTTTTGGTGAGGAAGACTAAGATTCAGACGGTGACTGTTAACCACTAACCAAATCTTGTCATAACGCGCGGCATTTTCAAGAAACTCACTAGGAATCCCGCTCACCGGCTGACCAATGCCGTCAATAGCAACATTGGGATAGTCGTCATGGAAGTACATCAACAAGCCATCCGGTAACGTGCCAAAATAGCCTTCTGTTGCTACCGCCAGGCTATTACTTCGCGCCTCATCTTTGATCATAGCCGCCGTTTCTTTAAGACCATGGCCGGATGACCAACTAGTGAGATATTGAGAGGTATCCGCCGCCACCAAAGGCATTTTTTCCACATCAGTTAGGCTATAAATCATGAAGCTCAGGCTTGAGGCAACAGTGTTGGCCAAAAGCAAAGCCGTAATAACACCAACCAACAACTTGGTTTTAATTTCTTTAGCGCGCGAAGCTTGCTGCTCATCAAACCAAGAGTGATAAATGGCGTCAAGGGAAACAACTGCTGCTAAAGTAAAATAAATTGCCGCCGGAAACAAATATCGAGGGTAAACAACCTTGCCTAAAAGCGCGATGGGAGCACAAAAAATCACTCCGCTCCAAAACAGCGCGTGAGTTCGCTCCCGCTGATACGATAAAAACAAGCCAGCTAACGCTAAGACCATCAAGCTCGGAGTCAGGTAAGCAATAAAGTAATTGATGTAGGTCGGCACATTTGGTAAGGTCTCTTGCCACAAACCATTCAAGAAAACTTCACTAAAGGGATATAAAAAGTCTCCTCCCCGATTAAAAAGCTGACCAAAAGCGGGCTGTAAAGCCAGAGTCAAAAATAAAATCAAACCAATCACTGTTCCCAACGCTACCGTTTTCAAACCCGGAATTGATTTTTTCAGGTGGTTAAGGTGCTTAAATATTACCGGAGCGAAAAGTGTTGGCGTCGCCAACAAAGCCGGCAACTTACTCCACAACGCCAATCCGAGTCCCAAACCAACAATGGCGGCAGTTTTTAATTGAAATTTTCCTCTTGAAGCCTTGATTGCGCCCCACAGCGCTAGCGACATGCCCAAAGTCAACAGTCCGTCCATCAAGGCCAAGCGATGATGGAAATACCAAAAAGGCAAAATTGTCACCAGCAAAGTACCAAGATAGGCGATTTTATTATTGACTTTTAATTCTTTGAGAAGTAAATAAAACAGCGGCAACTGCAACAATCCCACCAACACCGAGGCCAGCCTACCAGCAATGAGAGGATCACCAAGATATTTTAGCAATGGCACCATCAGCCAAATAAACAGCGGTGTTTTACCATCATTAAGAGCGAAAAAGAGATACCTGCCCGGATCATCAATGATAATTTGCGCCCAGCGAATGTAAATGCCTTCGTCTGCAAAAACCGGCAGCAAGTCTAAGCTTGCCAAATGTGTTACCAAGTAAAACAGTCCTAAAAGTCCTATGATAATAATTTCGTGGCGACGCATAGCTTTATTCTACCAGTTTATGCTTGGCAAAGCGGAAGTTGAGTTTGATGAGCAAGTAAATTAGCGGCACTATCCAAGTAATTGCCCGCTGTTGCCATAAAACGTCTGGAGTAAATCCGCCTTCGAGCAACCACGGCAAGTAGCGCCACATTGAAGTAACGGAAAAAATCAAGATTAAAACTCTCAATAAGCCAGTTTTAACCAGTGGCAACCAAGGCAGAATCCATAGTAAGTACCAGGGGTGAAACTGTTGTGAGCGGTTGGTGAAAAGCAGCATGAATAATAAAATAACGGCCAGATCCGGAAAGTAGGGGTAAATTTTAGCTAAAAATGATTTGAGCGTTGTCAATAAAAAATCACTGCGGGCCAGTTTGGTTTTTAGATACCAGATTAATACGGTCACGATCACTAGCGGAGCTAAAACCACGGTTGCCAGTTTGAGATAAATTGATACTCCCCAAAGTAATAAGCCAGCCACTAAATATTGATAGTTCGGCTTTTTTTGTTTTAGAGCAAAAATCAGCGCTCCTAAACCGGCAACTGCCGGAGCCATCATCCAGAGGTCATTGTGTTGGTTGGCCCCCACTTCAATAATCAAAAGCGGGTTTAAAAACAGGGCCGCCAGCAGCCAAAGTTTTGGCTCTTTGCCCAATACTTTCAAGCTAAAGAAACGAACAGCAAAAAAAGTGAGGATGATGCTGATCAAGGCAAAAAACCGGAAAGACAACCAGGTTAGAAAAAACTTGCCCAGCCCTAAGCTGTAAGGCAGTAGTGACAGCAGCGTCCAGCCTCGACCGTACGGCGCGGGGGTGTGAGTATTATGCATAAATCTGGTCCAGAGATCGTTGGGGAACTCAATGGCGGTGTGGAGGTGCGGATCCGCGCCGTACTCAACCATCATTCTGGCATTAAAGATGTAGTTAAAAACATCATGAGAGAGGGCGTTATAAGCAAACACCAGCGGAGAAATAAGCAAAAAGTAAACAATAATTTGCCGATGAAGCGGAATTTTTTGCTGAACTGCCCGCAGAGCTTTGATTAAGAAAAAATAAATGACAAATAAAAAAGTAAGTAAAATCAAGTAACTGGCAGCCAACAGTTGTCTATTTGCAAAAAAGGTCTGCCACATCATTTGCTGGAACTGCCAATATCCGGGATGATTCAACAAAACCAAGTTGGGATCGGTCAACGAATAAGAAAAAAGACTGAAAAAAACTAAAGCAATAAAATATAAAAATCCGTACTTAACGACTTTTGTCATTTTCATGATATTTTCCGGATATATCAGCAATTCTAATGCGCATAATGTCACGAAGCATCCGCACCGAATCCTTAATTGGACTGACTCGATCGGTTTCGTTGTGTTTCCAAAAAATTGGTACTTCGCGAATTTTATAATTAAATTTTCTGGCTAAATAAAGCAACTCCACGTCAAAAGCGCCAGTAAAGGCATCTTTGCGCTCTTTTTGATCGCCGTAAATATAAAGGCTGTGAAACAGTTTTTCGGTGGCCGCCGCGGAAAATAGTTTAAAGCCGCACTGAGTATCCAAAAATCCGGGTACTGCCAAAATTTGCACCAAAATGTTGAAGCCTCGACCCATTAAATGCCGGTGAAAAGGCTCTTTGTCGCGCTTGGCTCCAATCATCTCTCTGGAACCAATGACTACATCAAAGCCGCGCCGGGCGTAATCAAGCAGGTTCTCTACTTCGCTAATGGGTGTGGATTGGTCAAAATCGGTAAAAAGTCGCCATTGGCCAGAAGCAGCCAGCATGCCTGCTTTAACTGTGGGCGCTTTACCTGCGTGAACATTAGCTTGAACTTTGATATTAGGCTGGCCTTTAGCAAATTTGCGGAGCGCTTCCAGCGTTCCATCAGTTGAGCCATCATCACTCAAGATAATTTCCCACTGGTAATTTTGCCGGCGCAAGTACTCTAAAACTTCATTTAAAACCCCTTTTTCCAGGTTGGGTTTCTCGTTATAAGACGGGATTACTACAGACAAATAGGGATTCATGTTTTTTATCATACACTATTTCGTTTCCAGCACATAAATGTCTGGGCCGTCTTCCACTTGATAAATTTCCACCGGTTCTTTGCTGGGAAAAATTTGAATTTCGTAGATAGGGAGATTGACCACGTCCTCAGCCACTTTTTGTTCATTAATAATAAACAACTTGCTAGTTTCTACAGGACGTTCGGGGTTGATCGGTTCCTTACCTTTTTTGGTGGTTAGAAAATAACGATAATTTTGGCCGTACAAATCTTGAGTTTCGGAAAGCAGCACAATGTTGTAACTTTCACCAGGCTCTACTCGTTCCGCAATGGTATCAGCCGTCCTGCTGATGTCGCTCAACTTCCAGCCAGCATCTTGAAAAGGCATTGTGTTGAGATTGTAGCTCAAAAACACCGCCATAACGGCTAAAAAAATACTCCAGCCTAAGTATTTATTAAGCTTAATGAAATAATCAAACAGCACACCAAAAAAAAGAAAGACTGCGGGAAAAATAAATGAAATATAGTGGGTGTAAACGTTGCCATTATAAAAAGCCAAACCTAGAATAGTAATGAAAATATAGATCAAAAGAATCAAGGTGGGGGCAAATTTTTTTGATTTTTGATTTTTGCTCAGCCAAAACGTTCCAGCCACAACAATTGATATTAAAACAGTGGTTCTGGCTTTAACCATCCCAAAATAAGTGCTCAGTAATACCAAAGCAGCGCGACTGCGAAAATCTCTGGCTATATCAATGGTTTTATCGATGATTCCGGGTGGACGACTGGCCTCAAAAGCTTCTTCAGCAGTGAATAAATTTTGCAAAGCCTGAAAATTTAACCAGTTATTTTTCAGATCAAACAAAAGGAGAGGTAGAAAAAACAACAGCACAATAGCGACAGCGCCAAAGGTATGAAGAAACAACTTTTTGATTGGTTTTTTTTGGCGAATTTGCTGAATTAAAGAGGTGAGCCAAATAACACCGATTACTCCTCCTGCCAGTAAGGCTACATAGTGAAGTTGCAAAAGAATACTAAACATGGTTGCAGCCGCTAGCCAATAAACTGAACTTTTCTTCCAGGCAAGGTAAATAAAATAGAACATTAGAATTGAGGGCAGCGGCGCTGGGTTGGGATTCCAGCTGAACCTGGAATGCACCACTACCGCACTGGAAAAAGTAAACATTAGAGTCGCCGCCAGCGCCGCCCTTTCACCAAACATTTTCTTGCCCACCCAATACAACACGCCAATAGTTACCGTTCCTAAAATTGCCATGGCATAAATTGGCCCCATAGGACTGGGATAGCTCAGCCATAAAAAAGGCAGCATAAAATAATAATAAATCGGCCCCAAGTACATATTGCCAACACTGGTCACCGGGCCAATGAAAACCAAATCTCCCTCCTTGAAAATGCGCGAAACCACCATCGAATCTCTACCCTGATCACCCAAAAACTGCTGAGAGTTCTCAAGGTTGTACAGTCTGAGAAAAGCGCCAATTGCTATCAGACCAATAGCCAGCCAATCATAAATGGTAAAACCAGAGATTGTCTTTCCGACCCTCAAAAAATATTTTTGCATATACCGTTATTTTTTCTTTTTCCAAATAAAAGTGGTGTAAGCAAAAAAGTTCCAAGCCATACCCAGTAAAATACCAGCTACCACGTATACCAATCCCGTATCTACAGTGATACCTACAATCGGCACAGTAAAGAGATCGAATAAACCAATCGCAAACTCACCCAAGCCGGCTACTACCAATTGAATGGCCAGTGATCCCATAGAAGTAAGATTAAATTGCAAAAATTTGCCGGGTATTTGCGCCGCTTTCAACTTCCTGTCCGCGAAAGTCCAAATATTGTTGAAAGTGAAGTTGGAAATAATGGCGGTTTCAATACTTAAAAGCGTGGCAAATAAGTAACTAGTAATCACTAAAAACTGAAAGTCAGGCAAAAGAGCGCGATAGAGCTGGAGTGAAGCCAGTTGAACCATAGCGCCAATTCCGCCCACTACCAAAAACTTAAACACCTCGCTCCGTAAAAACTGCCTAATTCTCACTTTAAAAATATACAACAAAGTATTTTTAATGTACTCCGGACCAATTTTTGATTCTCCAATAGTTCTGTCTACAAACATAAAAGGTACCTCCTTTATAGTAAATCCATTTTGTATGGCTTGATGAAGAAATCCTATCTGAAAAGTATAGCCACTAAACTGTTCGGAGTGCAAATACGGATGCACTTTTTTATATACTTCTTTGGTTAAAGCCCGATAACCAGTGGTCCAATCACGAATACTGAAGTTGGTTAGAACTGCAGCAATGGTGAGATTACCAAAAATACTGAGAAATTTTCGGTGCCAGCCCCAATTCTTAGGAATACTACCACCCGGAATATAGCGCGAGCCCAAAACCATATCCGCACCTTTTTCCAGCTCTGCTAAAAAAACCGGAATTTTGCTGGGATCATGGGAAAGATCCGCGTCAAACTCAAAAACCGCGTCAGCTTGCAATGAATTAAAAGCATAATCCATACCTTTAAGATAGGCTCCTCCTAGGCCGGATTTGTTTTTATTTTTCAGTAAATGAACATTGCGGTTTTTTCGGGAAAATTCCTCTACTACCTCATAAGTTTTGTCCGGGGAAGTGTCATCAACCACCAAAATCGACATTTGCCAGTCTTTAATAGTGGCAAAAACTTCTAAGAGCTTAGGGATAACCAGTTTAATATTTTCGCGCTCATTATAGGTGGGAATAATAATTGCGGCTTGCTTCATTCAGATCTCTTGCTTTCCTTCTTGATTTCAGCTTCTACCATCAAACTCACCAGCTCTTCAAAAGTAACTTTCGGTTGCCAGCCGAATTTTTCTTTGGCCTTAGTAGCATCGCCCACTAGCAAATCCACTTCTGCCGGCCGGTCAAATTCCGGGTTGTGCCGGTAATAATTTTCCCAATTGTCCAGCCCCGCGGCTTGACAAGACAAGTCCAAAAACTCGCGCACTGAGTGAGTTTCTCCGGTGGCGATAACATAATCTTCCGGTTCTTCCTGTTGCAACATCAGCCACATGGCTTCAACATAATCTTTGGCGTAACCCCAGTCTCTTTTGGCATCAAGATTGCCGAGTTCCACAAACTGCTGTCTGCCCAGTTTAATTCTAGCTACTGCGTTAGCGATCTTTCTGGTCACAAACTCCAAGCCACGTCGAGGAGACTCATGATTAAATAAAATCCCGGAAACCGCGAACATATCAAAAGACTCACGATAATTAACCGTAATCCAGTGACCGTAAACTTTGGCTACCCCGTAGGGAGAGCGCGGATAAAACGGCGTGTTCTCATTTTGCGGCACTTCTTGCACTTTGCCAAACATCTCACTCGAACTGGCCTGGTAAAACTTCGCCTGAGGACAAACCAGCTTCATCGCGTCCAAAACCCGAGTGACACCAATGGCGGTGAACTCCCCCGTTAAAACCGGCTGCGACCAACTGGCTTTGACAAAAGACTGGGCAGCTAAGTTATAAATTTCATCCGGCTGAATTTCCTGAAGCGCGTAAGTAATTGAGTGCTGATCAACCAGATCTCCTGAAACCAGCTCCAAATTTTCGTTATGAATAATATGCTGAATCCGGGCAAAGTTTTGGGTACTGGTTCTTCTGGTCATGCCATAAACCCGGTAACCCTTATCCAACAAAAACTCAGCCAGGTACGATCCGTCTTGTCCGGTGATACCGGTAATAAAGGCTTTTTTCATATTTTTACTTTCCTGATACTTTGAAATACTCGCCTGATAGTTTCGTCCAAAGATATACGCGGCTGCCAGCCTAGTTGTTTAATTTTACTAGGATCTGCCACCATTTCCGGAATGTCGGCCGGCCGCATTCTGCTTTGATCTTCTTCAACAATGATTTCAGTTTTAGCCAAAGCTTTAATCTTTTCTAACAACTCTGCCATGCTGATACCCTGCCCACTACCAATGTTATAAACTTCCAGCGGCAGACCCTTTTCCATGACTGTGATGTAAGCGCGGACCATATCTTTAACATCCGTAAAGTCCCGCACCGAGTTGAGGTTGCCTACCCTCAGCACGTCTTGTTTACCATTCTCAATAGCTACAACTTGACTGATAAAAGCGGGAACAACAAAATCGGTAGTTTGCCTTTCACCAATATGATTGAAAGGTCTGACTCGCAAAATTTGCAGATTGAACGATTTGCCGAAAGAGTAGCCTAATAAATCTTGAGTCACTTTTGAGACCGCGTAGGGATTAACCGGACGCAAAGGGTGTTCTTCGTTGATGGGCAGCTCATTGGGTGATTCGCTAATACCATACTCCTCCGCAGAACCAACAATTAAAACCCTGGCGCCGGGACAATGTTCTCTAACTGCATCAAGAAGATTGATTTGCAGGGTGACATTATTTTGAAAAACTTCGCCAGCTCTGGCAAAACTCTCGCCGACAAAAGCAAAAGAGGCTAAATGATAAATGTGGTCAGGCTGGATTTCTTTGATGAGAGCGGTGGTGGCCGTCGCGTCGGTCAAGTCAATTTGGTGAAAATGATGTTCGGGAAGCAGGTGTTTCAACTCTGAGGGCACCTGGCCATACGAAGTAGCATAAATATCTTCATAGCCCTCATTCAATAAGGCCTCGATCAAATGAGAACCGGCAAAGCCGGTGCCGCCGGTAATGAGAATTCTGGTCATGCTATCTTCCTATTCCCAAATAATTAAAGCCCGCGCCCTCCACCTGAGAGCGGTCCAGCTGGTTGCGAGCATCAATCACCCATTGCTCTTTATTTTTGTCTCTCACAGACAATAAATCAAAACCAACAATTTCCGGCCACTCGATCAGGTAAAAAATAATGTCAGCATCTACAGCCGCGTCAGCGACACTGTTGTGAAAAGTTAGGTTGTCTTGGTTCGGAAAAAGATTTTTGGCTGCCTCCAAAGCCTTGGGATCATAACCCGTCACCAATGCGCCCTCTTGCAACAACCAAGGAATCACTTTGGTGCTGGGAGCCTCTCTCATGTCGTCGGTATTAGGCTTGAAAGCCAGTCCCAACACAGCGGCTTTTTTGCCTTTAATGCCGCTCGCCTCAGTTTTAATTTTATGCAAAATTTTGGGGATTCTCAGTTCATTTAGCTCATTAACTTTATTCAATAAGTTCTGCTCCAAACCCACTTCTCGAGAATAAAATGACAGCTCCCTCACGTCCTTGGGGAAACAGGAGCCGCCATACCCCAATCCCGGATACCAATAATGACTACCGATGCGCTTATCAAAACCGATGCCTTTAATGACATCCTCGATATCGGCGCTGTTGTGTTCGCACAAGTCCGCGATATCATTGATGAAAGTAATTCTGGTGGCCAAATAAGCATTGGCCGCATACTTGGTCATCTGGGCTGATTCAGGACTCATTCTCACCACTGGAGCTTGGAGAGGGGCGTGCAGTTCTTCCAACTTCTCAAAAACCTCATTTTCAACTGCCCCCAAAACCACCCTATCCGGGTGCAAAGTGTCGGCAACCGCGCTACCCTCTTTGAGAAATTCAGGTACGGAAGCCAAGTAAAACTTGGTCTTGGTGTGTTTTTTAATTTCAGCCTGAACCAGATCAAGTGTGCCAGGAGGAACAGTGGATTTCACCACCACAATGGCCTCTTTTTTGATAAATGGCGCCAAAGACTCCGCGGCAGCGTTCACATAAGACAGATCGGCCTTTCCTTCAGGCGTAGACGGCGTACCCACCGCAATGATGATAATATCGGCGTCTTCAATAGCTTTTTTGTAATTGGTAGTAAAACTCAACCGGCCAACCCCTACCTCTTGAAGCAGTAGTTCCGGCAAGCTTGGCTCATAAAACGGAACTTCACCTTTTTCCAAAGCTAAAACTTTGTTTTCATCAATATCAAGACCAATAACTTTATTACCAAAAGAGGCAAAAACTGCCGCAGAAACAACCCCAACAAATCCGGTTCCAATTATTGTTAAGTTCATGGTTCAGGCGCCTTTAATTTTTACTTGAGCAGACAATAGAGTGAGTATAGCACTACTTAGTTGAGGTCTTCAAACTCTACCCACTGGTAATGACTGTAAGTCCATTCTATCAGTTCCTTGGTGTCGAGATAGCGATCAGCGCTGCCCATCACCACAATTAAGATTCTTCTGCCCTCTCGCTCAACTTGAGTAATTAAAACCTCGCCAGCGCCTTCAGTGGTGCCGGTTTTGATGCCCACTACCGTGGGATCCTGAGCTAAAAGCAGGTTGGTGCTGTACAAAAAGTGTTGCCTCATGCCAGTAATGTCGGTAATCAGTGTGCGGGGCTGCCTGACAATAGCCCTAATCACTTCGTCTTTCATGGCTTCCCGGCTCAAAAGCGCCAGATCAATGGCGGTAGAGTAATGCTCTGGGTGATCAAAGCCAATAACGTTTTGAAAGTGGGTGTTGGTCATGTTGAGCGCCTGAGCTTTCAAGTTCATCTCCCGGACAAAACCGGCTTCTCCTTTTGGATGGTGGTTGGCAATAATCAGAGCCGCGTCGTTGCCGGATTGAATCAAGAGCGCCTGAATCAGACTGTCCATTGTTAGTTGTTCACCCTGGTGGAAAGTAATGGCCGCTCCATTGACCGCCGGTGGTTCGTTAACAGTCACCACCTCATCCAGCTGAAATAACTCCCTGGCGATAATAGCCGTCATCAGCTTGCTGGTAGAAGCCGGCAGCAATTTTTCCGTGCCATTTTTGGCCAACAAAATGGTGCTGGAATCAAGGTCGATCACCGCTGCGCTGGTAGCAGTGAGGTTGGCAAGCATGGCTTCTTGAGTTAATGGGCTGGCGGAATCGGTAGCCTGAGGGGGATGCCACAGCGGAACCGGCATCATTTGAGTACTGTAAACTAATTTTTCCCGTTGTAACTGCCAATCAGCCAAAACCGACGTTGTTCGGCCAACATCTTCCAAACTCCGGTAAAGTAATATCACCAGGCCCAAAGCAATAAGACTAATAATTTGGTCAGTACGAATCCGGTTGGTTATCAGCACTATCTTATTTTACGCAAGTACGCGGCTAAAAACTAGGCTAGTTATCCTAAGCGATTTTAATTTTCAGCTCTTTGAGCAGCGCTGCCTCCACTTCGCCTGGAGCAGCCATTACCGCCGCCCGGCCGGTTGAAGTCATGGGGAAAGCCACTATTTCTTTGAGGGACTTTTCTCCTGCCAAAATCATGATTAAACGCTCCAAACCCAGAGCAATGCCACCATGCGGCGGAGTGCCGACCGCGAAAGCTTCCAGCATGTGACCCACGCCTTTTTTAATCTCCTCATCCGAGTAGCCCATGATCTTAAAGGTGGCTGTCAAAATTTCCGGCCTATGCGCCCTGATACTACCGCTACCAATTTCGTAACCGTTACAAACCAGGTCATACTGAGTAGTAAGGATTTTGCCAATGTTTTGACCGGCAAGGTGATCTTCTAAAAATTCCACTTTAGGCATGCTGAAGGGGTTGTGGGTGAAAGTCCAGCCGCTCTTGCCATCCGCCACTTCGGCCGGGTCTTGAGGATTAACTGCCTTAAAAAAGGGATAGTCCACTACCCAAGCAAAACCCAGCACTCCCCGCTCCTTTTCTTCCGGCGTGCGAAGATCGAATTTATCATCGCCATGCTTAGCCATGGCTTCTTCGTAGGTAAGAACGGGAAACTTAGTATCGCGCAACACTCCCCCCACCGCTTGCACTGAGTTCGCCACTAGTTGCTCCACGACAGCCATGACATCTTCTCTCTCAACAAAACTCATCTCTAGGTCTATTTGGGTGTGCTCATAACCTCGATCTGCGCGCAGGTCCTCATCACGAATGCACCTGGCAAACTGAAAGTAGCGCTCCACACCAGCGGTCATGAGTAACTGTTTGTACTGCTGCGGACTTTGCGGCAAAGCGTAAAACTTGCCAGGCTGATGCCGGGACGGGACGATAAAATCCCTGGAGCCTTCTTTGGTAGACTTGGTGAGCATCGGAGTTTCCACTTCGGTGAACTCAGCCTGATCCAGCTCGGCTCTGATGGCTTTGGTAAACTCAGAGCGCAGTTCAAGATTGCGGCGCATTCTCTCTCGGCGCAAGTCAAGATAGCGGTATTTCAGCCGAACTTCTTCATTAATTTCATAACCATCGCCCTCAACCGGAATGGGCAACTCTATGGCCGGATTGAGCACTTCGTATGCCTTGACGTCAATTTCAACCGTGCCGGTAGACAAATTTGGGTTGATCATTTTTTCCGGCCGGGCTTTGACCTCGCCAGTGATTTTGACTACAGATTCAGGCGTAAGCTCGCCCAAAAGCTGATAACCCACGCACTGCACCGTCCCAGATTTGTCCCGCAAATCAATGAAAGTAAGCTTGCCGTGATCCCGTTTGGTTGCCACCCAACCGAAAAGCGTCACGGTTTCGCCTACTTTCTCTGAAGTGTCAATGACTTTTGTTCTGTCTGTTAGCAACGACATGTTTCCTTTCTTCGTTTAAGTATCAATTAAAAGCCAAAAAGCCCTCTTAAAACCACCGCGATGGTTCTAAGAGGGCTTTCGAGTAAAAGCGGTGCCACCTCTCAATACAGCTGGAGGCTGCCTTCATTCCTGCTGTCACGGGCTTACCCGGCTCAGTTGCGACCCTGAGCGCTTGCCAAGTGGCTGTTTGGCGTCACCCAAACAAAAAGCTTTTGTATTATAACTTTATTTTAACTAATCTTAGCCTGGTTGACAATCAGCTAAATCTTGATACAATTTGCTTACATAACGTATGGCCTTGCCGACGACGACTAAACATAGTAATTAAAAGTAGAATTTAATCAAAAATGCACAAATTAAGGCATTTCTCTCGAGTTATTTTTACGCTTAGTATTAGGTAACTGAGGGGTGTACCTTTGTGAAAAAAGCCCCTCAGGAGGGCTTTTTTTAGTGCTTAGCTGCACGATAAACTGAAATGTTAAGTAAGACTATTGAACAACCCCCCAGCACGCATGAGCCGTTCAAGCCTAAAATTGAGGTTTTTGATTCCGTGCTAGGTCCGGCAGCTGTAGAATTTATCCGCGCGATGTTCGCTGATGAAGATAAAATTTATCAATTGATGAAACTGTATTTGTCTCAGGAATGGCCATCCAAAGAGCAAGCTGCAGCTCACAAGTTAAAAGCTTGGCAACTTAGGGCAAAAACACGATCGCAAAACGGTAGCGAAGGCAACATAAATTTGTCTGAAAACCCGGAAAAATTGGAAAGAGAAAGTCAACGATCAGAGAGAGAGGCTTCACGTATAGAGATTCTTAAAAAAGTTGAGCTGGAAAGAGCTTTTTTTAATTTTCTCTGTCAGTGTTTTCCTCACTTAAAGAAATACCAAGCAGGGAGCGACTATACCGCTCTAAACAACCACCTAGAGGGACTTATGGAATCAGCGAACAGGATCATTGATGAGATCCGCGATACAGCTTATCCTGGAAAAGAGGAGAATCTTGGGCTTTTGAATCAAACGGAGTACCCTGCAGGAGGAATTTTAGCAGTTGGAAGATACTTGCTTGGGAACCATGATGTTAGCAATAGATTTAAATACGAATTGCAACGACAACTAGGCATTGTCTTACTTTTATTACAAATTGAAGAAAAAATGGGCAATGGTTCATATAGAAGCCTAATAAAAGATTTGGAGGCAGTATTTGAAAAGCATCTTTATGACCCCGAGGAAAAGATTGGTGAAACGAATACTTTAGATATTTACTCATTGCACAGCTATGAGACGAACACATGTCTGTCTTTTACTTGTCAAGAACCTATAGATCAACCTCCTAGCGATAGATATTGGAAAAAAGAAACCATGCAAGTCCGCACTTCAAATTGTGGAAAAAAGTTCACGACCCAACCTAGGGAGAAAACGCCGACCTCGACTGTGGCAAAAATGATTGCTAAAGCTTTACAAAGAGGGAGCGAAAGCAGAATAGCAGTAGAAGATATTGAAGACTATGCTGGAATAAAATTTATAACTTTTAGCGAGGAAGATCAGCTAGAGCTATACAATGAAATTGAGACCATAATTCTTCAAAGTTTTAAAGAGGGTGTTGTTTCAGTTACTCCAGATGATGAGGTTGGGAACGGACGGGGACAAAGCGCAGAAGTTAAATGGAAAAGGATGAAAGTAAGATTTCATGAAGGCAAACATCAGGGTAAAGTAATTGAAATTTTAATCTTTAATTATCAACGTTATTTGGATTATAAATATTCTGTGGATGGTGGTTTTGAATCTGGGCTTGCACACTCATTATTTGGACAAAGGAGAATGTGGGATGTTGCAAGCATATTGTTTGAGCATTATGACATCTTCAATATAAATCAGGCTGATGTTGAAACTTCCAGGTCAATAGAAGAACAACTAGAAATTCAAAGACTCAGGCTTCAAAATTATTTCTTTACCAAGGGTCAAAGGGAGTCAGGGATTAATTCCCGTCAATTGGTGGAAAAGGTTGATTAACCGCTAACTCTTTCAACACCATCTGTACGCTAGTTTTGCCGTTCCAGTGATTGAGTTCCAACGATCCCACCAACGATACTATTTGGCCTTCCTGAAGATCTTTTGCCAAATGTCCCCTGCGCCAGGCTAAAATATTGAGGGTTTTAGTGCTGGTAGCTGGATTGGCAGCCTCCGGCTGGCCCACCACCATTTTCAAATGATTATTTTCCTTACCCATACTCATGACATTGAGAATCTTGAGGTGGCTGAGCAAAAAAAATGGTCTGGGGTTGTCTTGACCAAAAGGAGCCAGTTTTTCGGTGGCGGCAACTAGTTCCTCGCCCACCAACTCCCAGGGTAATTCCAGTTCGATGTCAAGGGTTGGTTGGAGTAGTTCAGCGGGAATTTCCACCAAAGCAATTTCTGCTAGTTTTTGCTTAACCTGAGGCAGTTTTTTTACTTCTACACTAAAGCCAGCGGCTAAAGGATGGCCACCGACATCAATTAAATCGGCTTGAACTTGCCGGAGCAGTTCAGTGATATTGACGCCCGGAACGCTTCTGGCGGAAGCTTTGGCGGTGTTGTGATCAAGGCTCAAAGCGATGGCGGGTTTGTGATATTTTTCCATTAGCCGGCCGGCAATCAAGCCGATCACTCCTTCATGATAGTTGGGGGAAGAAACAATAATGAGGTGCTCCTTGGCTTGTTTTTCTGCCTGCAAAATCGCGTCTGCCAGCAGCTCGTTGGTGAGGTCTTGGCGCTCAATGTTGGTCTCCATTAAAATTTTGACTAAGTTGGTGGCTTGACTGTGACTGTTGGTACACAAAAGTCTGAGAGCATCCAGACCATGTTTAAGCCTACCCATGGCATTAATTCTGGGCACCAGACTAAAACCAACCGTGCCGCTGGAAATATTTTTTTTCTCGATTGTCGCCGCCTGGAAGAGTTGATTCAAGCCTATTTTCTCTGTCTTGGCTAAAGCCTCCAAACCAAATTTGGCAAAACTTCTGTTAGCGCCAATTAGCGAAACCTGGTCGGCAATAGTGGCAATACCAGCCAAATCCAACTGTTCCATAGCCAAGTCTTTATCAAGTTCTCTTGAGAGCAGCCATGATACCGTTGCGCCGCAAAGTTGAGTAGTATGGACTACGGCCGTGGCGGGCGGAAATACGGGCTTGTCATTATCAGTTTCCGGTTGATGGTGGTCGGTGACAATGACATCAATTTTTTCTTGCTCCAACAACCTGGCCAGAGATTTGTGGGCAACAATGCCATTGTCTACGGTAATAATCAATGCCGGTTTTTCTTTTTCGCTTAAAATTCCATCCAGGGCTGCATCAGAAACACCGTAGCCATGCTTGCCACGGTGAGGAATAAAGGGCCAAGCATTGATTTTTAGGTGGTGAAGAGTCAGCCAAAGAATAGCAGTGGCACAAATGCCATCAGCGTCATAATCGCCAAAAATCAGCACTTTTTCGCCGGTTTTTTGGGCTTTGATAATTCTTTTAACAGCCTTTTTCATCTGCTGCTGGTTGATGCCCACTTCTGCCAAAGTTAAATCCGCGGGGTGTTTGACGTTCAAAAACGAATCAATATTTTCAATACCCCGGTTCTTGAGCAAAATTTTAATCACTTCATCAATGGTTTGGGGAGTGTCTTGGTGGAGTAAGTTCCAAGTCTTCATGCAGCTTATAGTACTGGGAAAACCCAGGTCGCTCAATAGGAGAACTTTAGTTATAATCGGACTATGGAATTGCATACTATTACTTTAAGTCGGGAGCCGCTTTATATTTTGCGGGCTTTGCGGGATGCTGGTTTTGCTGCTTATATTGTTGGCGGCGCGGTGCGGGATATTTTGGTGAACATGATGAAAACACACAGCGCCGGTCAAGCCACCGCGGGCGAAATTGAGGCCGCGCCGCCCTACGACTACGACTTCACCACCAACGCCAGGCCGGAAGAAATCCTCAAACTTTTTCCTGAAGCTTTTTACGAAAATCAGTTCGGCACAGTTATGATCACCCCGCAAGATTTGAGAGCCCAGTTCAACTTGCCTGAGCCAGCGGTTGAAGACATTCTCAGCGCTACTGCCAAGCAAAAGTTAATCAACCTGGAAGCAGCCTCAAAAATCCATGATTCTTTAGTCGTACCAAAACCCGATGACTTCAAACTGCCCATCAACGCTCAAGAAAGAAATTTTGAAATTACCACCTACCGCTCCGACGGCGCTTACGCCGACCACCGCCACCCAGAAGCAGTGAGTTGGGGGCAAACGCTAGAAGAAGATTTGGAGAGACGCGACTTCACCATCAATGCCATGGCGCTGCAAATCAAACCAGAGTCCTTGGATCAATTAATTTCGGAAGCTGAAAACGAAGCTGAAAACTCAGAATTTATCAACCTCAATCCGGAACAATACCAAATTATCGACCCACACCATGGTCTTCGCGACCTGGCAGCCGGAATGATCAACACCGTTGGCGATCCTGAACAAAGATTTACTGAAGACGCTCTGCGCATCCTGCGGGCCTTGCGCCTGGCGGTACAACTGAATCTGCAAATTGGCAACTCAACTTATGAAGCCATTATCAAGCAGCAGGAATTATTGGAGCACATCAGTTGGGAGCGAATTGGCGCGGAATTTTTGAAAATGATTGCCAGTGATCATCCCAAAGCAGCCATTGAGCTGCTTGATGACACGGGCTTGCTGAAAATTATTTTGCCGGAGCTGTTGGCGGCTAAAGGTGTTGAACAAGGCGGCCACCACACTACCGATGTTTGGACTCACAGTCTGGACGCTTTGGCTGAGTGCCCATCCAGCGATCCAGTGGTCAAACTGGCCACTTTACTCCACGATATCGCTAAACCTCAGACCTACAACGAAACGGACGGCAGCATTACTTTTTACAACCACGAAGTGGTGGGTGCCAGAATAGCTAAAAAAATTGCCGCCCGCCTCAGGCTTTCCAAAAAGGACCAAAACCGGATTTTTACTCTGGTTCGCTATCACATGTTTTACTATCAACCGAAAAATAGCGATGCTTCAATCCGGCGTTTTATGCGCAAGGTGGGCCTGGAAAATATTGATGACATTTTGCAACTGCGTGAAGGAGACCGCTTGGGTAGCGGCGCACGCAAAACCAGCTGGCGTCTTGAGGAAATGAAACAGCGCATGCTCGAACAACTCAACCAGCCGCTAGAGGTCAGAGATTTGGCTATCGATGGCCATGATCTAATGGATAATTTTGATCTTCAGCCTGGTCCGCAGGTAGGCAAAGTTTTAAACCAACTTTTTGAGCTGGTTCTGGAAAATCCTCAACTTAATCAGAAAGAAACTCTGATGAAAGAGGCGAAAAAAATAATTAGCGATTTTGACGCCTAAGCGGAGGCGGAGTTACAGACGCTTTAAAAGCAGCTTTGTCCCGATTTCTCCATTCCTCAACACTTGCCTCAGCAGCCTCGACTCTGGCTGCATGTCTATCCGCTAAACCTTTTTTATCTTTATTCTGCGCTTGTTCCGCACCTTCAATTTCTGATGCTGGAAATCTCTTTTCCGTCATTTTATCTCCTCCTCTTTCTTATCTTACTACGAACATCATCCCACAAAAGCAAAAGCGGAGCAGCAATAAAAGTAGAAGAGTAGGTGCCAGTCACCGCTCCAATCAAGAGAGCCAGCGAGAACCAGCGAATGGTTTCGCCACCCAGCATGAACAGCGCCGCCAGCATAACAATAATGGTCACCGAGTTGTTAATTGAGCGACCGAGAGTTTCAATGACGGCTGTATTCACGATAGTCTCAAAGCGCACGTTCTTATTTTTCGCCAGCAACTCACGAATACGGTCATAAACCACAATAGTGTCATGAATGGAAAAAGAAAGCGTGGTTAGCAGGGCAGTGACAAACAAAATATCAACCTGAACTCCATAAAAGTAACCCAAAATGCTAAAAGCGCCCAGCAACACCAACGAATCATGGAACATGGCCAAAATTGCACAAATACCAAATTTCAGTTCATGAAACTGCCGCCAAACATAAAGAGTAATGATACCGGCCACTAAAATCACCGCTGTAATGGTTTTAGTTAACAATTCCCGGCTGACAGTGGCTCCCACCGACTCAAAGCGCAGCTCCTCAACTTCACCAAACCGCTCAGCCAGCAAAGCCAAAACTTGCTCTTTTTGATCATTAGAAATAATATCGCCCTGAATCGAGTACTGGTCATGGCTGATAGGCTGGACCATATCAACATCGTAAACAGCCGAAACTACTGCTTCCACTTCGGCGTGAGAAAACTCAATTTCTTCAACCACTCTCACCTCAAGCAAAGAGCCACCGGCAAAATCAATGGCTGGTTGTAAGCCATGTCTGATTAAAAAATAAAGGCTGGGAATTAAAACCAGTAGCGAAATCGCGAAAAAGACCGGCCGGTACTTCATGATTTTCATGCTGTCGCCTCCTTGGTAGACAACTTAGTTTCTTTGAGAAAAGTTCGCATAAAAGTTCTGGTCACTACCACGCCTGTAAAAAGCGATAACAGCACCCCCACAAAAAGGGTAATACCAAAACCGCGCACCAAGCCGCTGGTATTCAAAAAGTTGAAATTGAGAGGATTGATCAGAATCAGCGAGGTAATAATCGTCGCTAGATTAGCATCTTTGATGCTATCCCAAGCTCTGCCAAAACCCAGCTCCATCGCCCGAGCAAACGGCTTACCCACCCGCTGCTCTTCTTTCATGCGCTCAAAAATGAGAATGTTGGCATCCACCGCCATACCAATAGAAAGCAACAAACCAGCAATGCCCGGCAAAGTCAAAACTACGCCAAAGATTTTGTAAGTAGCGGCAGTCAAAATCGCATAAACTACCAAAGCCATGCTGGCGATCACACCCTTAATGCCATAATAAAAGATCATAAAAAGCATCACTAGCCCCAGACCAATCAACCCGGCCTCAACACTTTGCGCCACGTACTCTTGCCCCAAACTCGCGCCCACCGTTCTCTGCTCCAGCACTTCAATCGGGATCGGCAAGGCGCCGGCGTTGAGCTGAATGTTGAGTTGCTTGGCTTCGTCGAGAGTAAAGGCGCCGGTGATGGTGGCTTGACCATTGATAATCGGCTGGTTGATCACCGGCGCCATCAGCAAACCGTTATCAATAAAAATCCCCAGTAACTCGCCGGTGTTTTGGGTGGTAATATCAGCAAAAAGCTCCCTGCCTTCATCATTGAAATCAAGCATCACCACCGGCTCGCCCGTGGTGGGGTCAAACTGAACGCTGGAACGGTTGAGCTGCTGTCCGGTTAAGCCAGTTGGCACTAACTCCACCGATGGTTGAGTAATAATTTCAGCTTCTTCACTGCCTTCTTCGACTTGAGGCAGTTCTTCAGGAGGAGCTTCCTTCAGCAATCTAAAATCCAACTGAGCAGTCTGGCCGACCAACCGCAATGCTTCCTGCGGGTCATCCACGCCGGGCAGTGACACCAACAGCCGGTACTCATCTCCGGAAATGGCAGTTTGCACGGTTGGCTCGGTAATACCGTACAAATCCACTCTTCTTAAAATCACTTCGCGGGCTGACTGCAACGCAGTTAAGCGATCTTGTTCAGCCAAACCAGACATGTCCGCCTTCAAGACTACTTGCATACCGCCCTGAATATCAAGGCCCTGCCTAAACTCAAAAGTTTTGTAATAGCGCTTCCCGCCTAGGGTAAAATCAATCACTGGCGAGCCAATAGTAAACTCGCGTGGAACTCTAGGAATTGAAAAAGGCAAACCAATATTGAGTTGGCGCGGCAGAGCAATCAAGGCACCAAGTAAAGTGAGAATATAAATCAATACCAAAGTTTTTTGCGTACTGGTCATATTATTTAAGCAATACCAGGAATCTTGCGCTCCACAAACTCTTCTTCGCTGCCGATCACCATTACTCGGCTGCCATACAGCACTTCCATAATGAACGGGTCACGGCGGGTCTTACGGAACTCAAACTCTTCCTCGTCAAAAACAGCGTAATTGATCTCTCTGCCAAAACTTTTCTCTTCTTTTTTGATCAACGAGTCTAATTCCGGTAGCACCACATCACCAACCACCAACAAATCTACTTCACCTTGCTTAGGTGGGATGTGTTTAAGAAATTTCAGAGAAAACATCACAAAAGAAACTCTGCCCAATTTGCGGCGCATTTTACGAATTTTTTGCCCCAAACCGGTGCTTTTAGCTACCATCTGCAAGATTTCGTTGTAGTAGGGGTAACGCTTGTTGAGATAATAGTAAAGTCTGTTGCCGCGTTGTTCACTCTTGAGAATCCCGTTGCTAATCATCCGATCCAGCTCACGTCTAACCGCGTTGATTTCTTCTTTGATTTGCCTGGTAATTTCTCTGACATAGAACATTCCTTCCGTGTTCGAATAAAAAAGCTCGATCATTTTCACTCTGACACGAGAAATCATGAAATCTTGGAGTTCTGCCATATGACCCTATTGTAAACCAAGTAATTTTTGTACTCAATTAGTAATTTACCTTGGTGGCATCACTGACAACAGAAATCCACACCATGCCGCGAGCAAGAGGAACGGGTGTGCCTCGAGCATCGGTAAACTTGAGTTCATCGGTTCGGGTCTGCTTGGACCATCTGGCTTCTACGACATCGCCGTTTTTGAAAATCAAAGCCCTGCCAGTACCGGTGGTTTGGTAAAGCATGTGCTTGAGTTCATTGAGCGGACCTCTCTCAGTGGCTAACAGCACAATGACGTTAGCTGCCTCAATCTGGCTATCATTGTTGAGATCCAGGTGAGCTTCGCCACCCATAAATCTGGCGTAGGTGTTGTTTTCCGGATTGTATTCCCATCTAATTGAGTACTGATTGTAACCGGACCAAAAATCATGAGCAATTGTTCTCACACTGCCGGAAGCGGGGACGGAATCTTGATATTGCCAAGGTGTGAAACCATCTGCCCAATCGGTCGCGGCTGCAGCTCTGCCAGCCACTGTCCTGGCTGGAGTCATATTGGTCCAACCTCTGTCTGCTGCCACCGCCCAGAGCTTTTCTGACGTAGTTTCCATGGTGTGCTCGGTGGCTACTTGTCTTCCCAAGCGCGCAGCGTTTCTAATGAAAGTGGGATAACCAACAGAAAACTGATTGATGTCATTTTGCAACGCCCAGCCGTAATCATTAATTTGACCCAAGGCGTTGGTTGGTCCAGGAGTGTTGGCTCCACCAACATGCACGTACATGGGCAGGTTAAATCCTGATGCCCAATCAACAAAGTAAGTTCTGGCCGAGCGAACCGGCGCAATGGTGGTGTCGTAACGCTGAGCGGCACAATAATACATGGCCATAAAGCGAGTAACGCCGCCTTCCGCGATGGCTTCAAAAACCACATCTGCTCTCGACAAACCAGACTGAGGTCTGGCATCAGGAGAATTTTCAATCATTACCGCCAATGGGCGGCGTTTTTCCCAAGCATTGCGCTCAGTTTGAGTGTACAAAGTTCCATTAAGCGGACAAGTTTGATCTCTGGGCTCATTGGGGTCGATGTTCAAAAGAGCTCCTAGTTGAGTATCTTGATCTAAGAGACTAGGATCATTTTCAATTACTTGAACAGCGCTTCCCAGGTTAGAAAAAACGGCATAAGACGCGATTGAACTCAGAAGATAAATTCCAAGTGAAATGAGCAGGGTTTTTTTATTCATTACTTCTCCTTTAATTATCTGCAGTAGGAATGCAATTTATTCTAGCGTATGAATATGTAAATGCCAAATAGCAGAATAAACATAAATGCTGTTAATAGCAAGGTCTTAATCAAGTCATTTTTGATTAAATAAACCTTTTCGCCCGTAGAAGCAATCTCGGCAATAGATGGTTCACGACTTGCCCTCGGAGTATCTGTCGTCGGCAATTCAAAGGAGAGCGGCACTTGATGTTTGGCAGTAATTTTTTGTTTTTTGGTTCTTTTTTTTGCCATTATCCAAAAATCCTCCAGATATCTCTGGCTGTGATCAATACAATTAAAACCAGTAATAAGAAGTATCCACCATAATTGAGGTAATATTCAAGTGGCTTAGCGTACTTTTCACTGACAAAACTTTGAAAAACTATAAAGACCGCTCTGCCGCCATCAAGAGGAGGAATCGGTAAAACGTTCATAATGGCCAAATTAATCGAAAGCATGGCCGCAAAAGACAAGATCGTAACAAAGCCGTCGGCAAAGATACCGGCAGTGGAAGCTTGATGAACAATGCCGATTGGACCGGCCACATCCCGGGGCACTTCGCCGCCAAAAATCAAATCGCTCATCATACTGCCTAGAGCGATTAAAATCTGCTCGCTCAAAAAAACAGTTTGCTGCAAACCATACCAGGCGCTTTTGAAAGGCATTTGCCACCAGGGGTATTCAATAAATGCTGTCGGCTGGAAAATAATCCCCATGGAGCCTTGGCCTTCCGGAGTTTCCGCTTCTGTCCTTAAGTAAATTTCGTAACTTTCCAGAGATTCAGCACAAGAAAATCCTTCGCAGTTGCCAGTAGTCATAATTGTGACCGTTTTGCCTGAATTTTCGGCCACAAGATCTACTACTTGTTCCGGGGTGCTAACTAAGTGAGTGACTTCATCAGCTTTGATATGTAAAATTTCCACTCCTTCTCTCATACCGGCTTCAGCTGCCGGCGTATCAGGCATGACCGCTCCAATGCGAGGGGTACTAATTGGTTCGGGAATGCCCAAATGAGAGTAAATGAAAGTAAAAGCCAAAAGGCCAAAAATTAAGTTAAAGGCCGCGCCGGCCAATAAAATCAAAAGCTTTTGCGGCGTAGCAGCCGCGTAAAACTTGCCCTGATCAGTTTTTTTGAATTTCTCCCTTTCTGCCTTGGTGTGTACTTCTTCGTACTCAGCTTGCTCGCCTGCCAGGCGCACAAAACCACCAAAAGGAATGTAATTGAGAGTAAAAACCGTTTCTTTCCAGGTGAAAAGTTTAATCGCTCTGGGAGGATAACCAATGCCAAACTCTTCCACAATCACTCCTGATTTTTTGGCCGCCAGAAAATGTCCCAGTTCGTGGATAAAAACTAAAAAAGATAGAATTAAAATAAATGCAATTACGGCAAACATAAATCCTTCATTCCTAGACGGTCATTAGTTCTTGCTCTTTGGAAGACTCGAGCTGATCGAGTTGGTCTATATAATTTTGCAACTTTTTATCAAGATCTTGCAAATCACGCTTAATATCGTCTTCACTCACTCCCTCTGCTCCTTTTTGATCTTCAATGTCTTGCTTGGTGGCGGCTCTAATGTTTCTAAGCATCACTCTGCCAGCTTCAATTTTCTTTTGCAGCAGCTTGACCATTTCCCGGCGTTTTTCCTCTGTGAGCGGTGGTACCGCGATCCTGATCACATCGCCACTGACGACCGGATTGAGATTCAAGCCAGCTTTGGCGATGCCTTTTTCAATGTTTTCCATCAAGGATTTATCCCAAGGACTAACAACCAACAGTGTTGAATCAGGAGCTTGAACGGTGGCCACCTCACCTATTTTCATGCTGGTGCCATAGGCTTCAACTGTGACCGGATCAAGCAACTGGGCTGTGGCTCTGCCGGTTCTCAAAGTGCCAAGGTCCTGCCTGACATGGACGAGAGTTTTTTCTGCCTTATCTGTAAATTCATTAAAGTTGAATGTCATAAATCAATAATTCCTTTCGCACCATCATATTGTAACAGAGTTTATCAACCAAGAACACCCGAGTTGGACCGCCATTTAATTGGGATAATGCGACAATGTTGCATTAATTTAATCTTCTGACTATAATGCAGTTATGAAATTTTTACCAACTCTCTTCATTTTATCGGTATTAGTAGCGGCAATCTGGATACATTTCGCTGTGCCTGAAAAGGTTGTTGATCGGCAAGTAGTGGCTGCCACCATCTACCCCATCTATGATATGACTAGGCAAATTGCCGGAGATAATTTTGAGGTGTATTTGTTGTTGCCTCCGGGAGCAAGTCCTCACACTTTCGAACCTACGCCCAAAACTGCTGAAGCTATTAACAACAGTCAGGTTATTTTTGCCGCCGGCATTCTTGACGAATGGGCCTATAAAACAGGTGATGAGGCCAAGGTAATGACAATCAATCAGGGAATTCATTTTCTTGATAATGACTTAGTTGCTCATAAAGAAAATAACGAAGAAAACGAGCATGAAAATGAACCTCATTATTGGTTGAATATCAAAAACGCTATCATTATGTCAGAGCAAATTACCGAAAAACTGAGCGAAATTGATCCCGAAAATGCCGAAGCTTATCGTCTCAATTTGCGGCAATATATCGCGGAACTTGAAACCACCAACACTGAGATTACGCAAATAATTGCCTCATTACCCAAAAAAGATATTGCCACTTTTCACAACAGCATGCAGTATTATGCTGATGAATATGGTTTAAACCTGGTGGCTGTTTTTGAAGAGTTCCCGGGGCAATTGCCAGGACCACAGTATTTAGCTGAATTTTCTAATTTGCTGGCAAACGGGAATATCGATGCTGTTTTTTCAGAACCACAATTGCCTACAGAGCGATTGAGGGCGATTGCGTCAGAATACCAGGTACCGATGGGAATAATTGACCCTTTGGGAGGGGTTCCGGGCAGAGAAACATACATTGAATTAATGAGATATAATACTTTTGAGTTTCAGAGGACTTTACAATAAATGGCTTTATTAAACATTAAAAATCTCAGCTTTCGTTACGAACAACAAAAAATTAACGCTTTGGAAAACGTTAATATGAGCGTTGCCAAGAACTCGATTAATGTGGTCATTGGGCCAAACGGATCGGGGAAAACTACTTTATTTCGGCTGATTCTGGGATTAGAAAAGGCAAACGGCGAGATAGTTTTGAGCAAGACAATTAGTGATCAAAACTATCAAGTTGGTTATTTGCCTCAACGTTTTCAATTTGATCCTTACATTCCTGTCACTGCGCACGAATTGTTGTTCTTGGCTCTAAGCACCTGCAAGCACAACCGACAAGAAAAACACTTGATGATTGCTGCTGCTTTGCAAAAAGTCGAGGCAGAAAGCTTTGCTAAAGAAAAAATCAAAGATCTTTCCGGAGGACAATTGCAAAGAGTGCTCCTGGCCAGAGCCATTGTGCACAATCCCAGCTTGCTTTTGTTGGATGAACCGGAAGCCGGAGTAGATCCGGGGGGAGAAAAGGTTTTTTATCAACTCATTAAAAAATTAGTGGCTAAAAAACAAGTGACCGCGCTGATCGCTTCTCATGAGATTTCCCTGGTTAGAGAATACGCTGATAAAGTTTTTTGTTTAAATAAAACCGTGATTTTTGAAGGCGATCCTTTAAAAGTACTAACCAAAAAAAACTTAGCATCTTTGTATCAAGAAAAAGTCCACGAACTGGAGCACAGACACTAAATTATGTTCACAACTTTGCTTGATCTTCTCTCATATGGCTTTATGCAACGAGCAATCATTGCCGGATTATTGATAGCGGTGGCGGTGGGTATTATGGGTGTGTTTGCCTTGATTAGGAAAGGAGCTTTTTTTGGCGACGCCATTGCTCATAGCGCCCTGGCCGGAGTCGCCTTTGGGGTATTTTTTCATATTTCCCCTGTTTTGTCGGGTGCGATTTATGCTGTGACCGCAGCCGTATCATTGCCATTAGTACAAAAAAAATCGCGCTTATCACTGGACGCGGTGCTGGGTATATTATTGCCTGTATCAATGGGTTTAAGTGTGCTGATTTTTTCTTTGCTACCAGGATACCAACCGGAGTTGTTTAGCTTTTTGTTTGGCAACATTCTTTCTGTTACTGCCACAGAGCTCTTTTTCCTTTTCATGTTGACCTTCTTGATTTGCCTTATGTTCATTTGGTTACTGGAAAAAATGCTGATCGTCAGCATTGACAGCAATTACGCTCAAATCATTGGCATTAATATCAAGCTTGTTGACCTGGCTTACCATTTTCTGTTAGCTCTGAGCATCATTGCCGGAGTAAAATTAGTGGGAGTGGTTTTGGTTAACGCCCTGCTCGTTATCCCCGCCAGTATTTCTTCACAATTTGCCAAGTCACTCAAATCCCTACTTATACTCGCCCCCCTGTTGGCTGTGGCGATAACTTCATTGGGTATTTTGGTGTCTGCTATTTTAGACACGCCATCAGGTGCAACTATTGCCGTTGTTGGCGGATTGCTTTTTGCTCTCAGTACTCTTGGCAGAAATATCTTCGGAAAAATGGCTAGTTGATTTCAAGTGTATAAAGATAAATTGAAATGGCCAGAACAATTATGACAGTGTGTAATAATTGGTAAAGTATCCCGTGCTGCTCGGCAGTCAACCACTTGATGCGGCGAAAAAGAGGAGGAATATAATCTTTTTTCAACATTTGATGCTGAAGCCAATAAATGATTTCGTAAGCTGATCTGATAACGAGAAAAAGCAAAAAGTAGCGAAATACTTGGGTAGGTGAATAAGCCAAAAAATACCACAATAAAATACTTACCAACCAAAAAGGCCCGAGAACTAAACCATCTCCCCAAACGTAAATTCCTGACAGCAACAGTGGCAAGGGAACATCCGAGTAGAATTGGTTATTTTTAGCCAATTTATAACTCAACAAAGATATCAACGCAGAAATTAAGCCAAGGCTAACTAAAATTGTACTCATTACCAAACCCCAATCATTAGGTGATTTTAAGCTAATTATCTAAAACTATATCCAATTTTAATGCCGGAAAAACCAATGTTGGCTTAGTCGGGTCGGCTTCTTTTAATTCTGCTTCAAGTTGCATTATTCTTCTGAGCAGAGGGTCATGATTTTCCAGCACCAGCGGTGTTTCTTCAATGACCGGCTCAAGCTCTGGAGTAGCTCCTTTATTATTGAGCGCCGCCATCAACACGATGATCAAGATCAAAATTAACAACGACAAAATCAGCCAAAAAATTTTACGTTTAAAAATCGGTTTTGGTTTTTCAGCATCAGGAAGTTCTGGAGCGGGTTCCGGCGGCAAAACATGAAGCTCTTGCTCGTAAAATGGTCGTCTTTCTGAAAAAGTAGTCTGGTTAAAATCTGATTTTATGGCCATAATTTAAATCGTTAGTAATTCTTTCAAATAAGCAACAAGCTGAGATAATTCTGTGTAAACCGGCTTCAATTTATCCAAAATATTGTTATAACCAGAGCGATTAAATTGTTTAAAACGCGTCTCATAATTATTGTTGGCTTCTCTGAGCTGATTATTAATATTTTCCAGATTGCGCTCAGTTTCAGTGATAGCTCTTTGGTACCGGGCACTCCTAAAAGTATCAGCTTCCTGATCCGCTTCAAGCGCTTTCAAATCATTTAAAATAATTCTGCCGCGATCATGAACTGTTTGGAGTTTGCCTATGGAGATGAGAGTTAGCGAGCGGTAAGCTACTGACTCAATTTGAGGATATATTTCCTTAAATTCGTCAGTGCGTTCTTTGAGTTCGTCTCGATTGGAAATGTTGGCCAACTTTTCACCATAAGTTCTTAATACACCAATCTGTTCCACCAGAACGCTAAGAGTGTCTTCTTTGTATGTTAAATTGATGCCAGCGGCGTCTTGTAAGTTAAAATAGTGCAGTTCAAGATAGGTGAGCAAAACGTTATTGCGCTCAATTAGGGCTTTTTTAGTGGCGTTGACCGCGTCTTCCAAAAGCCGGAGGGTTTGCAAATCTTGATACTGTTGTTTAGCAATCACTTGTTCGCGTTCTGCAAAACGGTAAGACTCGATTTGTAAAATATAAAGTTTGTTCAACTCGGTGATTTTGTCAATGTTGGCGCCTTCGGTGGCTTCCCTTGTTTCTTCCTGAGCCGTGATTTGACCAGGGTGAAACATGACAAGCAAGATAAAAGCTGAAGTAAATAAAAATATCAGTTTATTCATTAGCACTACTATACCAGTTCCTTGAGTATTTGTAATTTATTGCTCGGATGATGCTTCTGCCAGAGCTTTGGTCCGGGCGACTTCAATGGCCGCATGCAGTGACTCAAAGGTGCCGGTATCAAACCATCGGCTTTTAACAAAGGCAACATCCAGGGCTCCGTCTTGAAGATAGAGGTTGTTGACATCGGTGATTTCGTACTCCCCCCGCGCTGAAGGCTGGAGCGATCGGGCTTTTTCAACTACGGTGTTATCGTAAATGTACATGCCGGTCACTGCAAAGTTAGATTTGGGTTGTGCTGGTTTTTCTTCAATGGAAATAGCTTGTCTGTTTTCATCAAATTCTACTACCCCAAACCGTTGCGGGTCTTCAACTTCTTTGGCAAAAACTCTGCCGCCTGATTGAAAATTCTTGATATCGGTAGAAAAATCATCTTCAAAAATATTATCACCAAGAATAAGAGTGACGCTGTCTTTGCCGATAAAATTTTCTCCGATTATGAATGCCTGAGCAATCCCCTCGGGTTTATCTTGAATTTCGTAAGTAAATTTGCAGTTAAACTCCCGCCCACTGCCCAGTAATTTGAGAAAGTCGCCCGCGTGGTCAGGGGCAACAATGATGAGAATATCTTTGATTCCGGCATTCAAAAGCGTGAACAACGGATAATAAATCATGGGTTTGTTGTAAATGGGCAGTAGCTGTTTGCTGGTCACTTTGGTGAGTGGACTTAAGCGGCTTCCAGATCCACCAGCCAAAATAATCCCTTTCATAGGCTCTCCTTGTCACATAAGTTCATACTCGGTTAGTCTAACATACTGATATTAAAAGGTCACCAGTGATAGCAAAAGCCCGGCCAAGATTGAAACAGCCAAGTACTCAACAATAACCTTGGTAGTAATGTGGTCTGTTTTAGTGTGTGAAATTACTCCCCACATAAAGTAAAAGGCGCTGAGAATTAAGATGAGATACCTTTGAGCAATGACATTTGGCCAAACCGTGAAAAAACTCAAAACAATCAGTACTAACGCCAAAACTAAAATAGTATAGGCCAGATAGTGGTGCAAAAATTCTTTTCTCATTCTAGCCCACCACTCCTCCTTTTAAGAAAATTAGTAAAAATACCACCGTGAGAAAAAGCATGATATGGCCCAAATTCTTACCCACCAACCTCACTGTATGGTGTTTGTTGGAAAGGTGTAGATCATATATCAAAACCAACAATAACAAAATACTAACCGCCAAAGCAAAAGCTTTAGCCAGC
Organism: uncultured Pseudomonadales bacterium; assembly: GCA_964633875.1. Lineage (GTDB taxonomy): Bacteria > Patescibacteriota > Microgenomatia > UBA1400 > PJMF01 > UBA1370. The sequence goes on along the minus strand of CAZWKL010000001.1, from coordinate 150,302 downwards.
TCTCTTGGGGAAAACAGGATGTGAGGGTTAATTTCTCCAATCGGGACTAAAAATTGCGCTAAGACTTGAGGAGGATTGGTCGGGGTGACCGAAGTTGGCTGAATAGTATTGTTGGCGAGACGAGAAGCATCAAGACTGACCAACTCGGTTTCGCCGTCCTGATAAATTATGGGATTGGTAGTGGGATTTGGGGCCGGTGGTTCCACAGTTGGGGGATTGATATTTGGTGGAGCTGATGGCAGTTGAGTGTTGGCGTTGTCGGTTGTCTGCACGGCTTGGTTGGTGGTAGTAGGTACAGCGGCCACAGCTCTTGGCGTACCAAACATTTGTACTACTAAGGTTGTATCCACCCCCTGTAAATTGCCGTTGATGACTGCTATGCCAATTTCTGTATAACGTGAATTAACGACATTGGCGCGATGGGTTGGCGAAGCCATCCAGGCATCTATCATGGCTGTAGTGGTCATAAAATCTCTGGCTAAATTTTCGCCTGCCACGCGGTAACTATACCCAGACTCATTCATAAAATCCCAGGGTTCTCTGCCTGTTGGTGAAGTGTGAGCCCAATATTGATTGTTAAACATGTCCTGCCCCTTGGCTTGGGCGGCTGCTGCTAGTGTGGAGTTGAAAGTAAGCTCATGCAGGCCTTGTTTGGCTCGCTCAGCATTGGTAAGACGCACAACATCGTCTGGGTTGATGTTGGAGGCATAACCCAAAATATTTTCAAGCGGTTGATAGCGTAGGGCCTCAACATAGACAGCTGAGCCAAAAACAACTACTAAAAAAGAAAGAATAAAAAGCAACTCAGGATGCAAAAGTCGTGGCCGATGATTGTTGGAGCGGCCGGGTCGAAATAAGTGAGCTAATGTTTTATTCAGAGCAGATATCACCGTCGAATTATTATGACCACTTTTTATAACACAAACAAGTATCTCAGCTTATGGCGGACTATTCAAGCTGGTCGGCGGAGAAGCATTGCCTGCCCTGTTCATGACAGTTAGGGTTGGATATTCATAATTAAGCAAATTAATTGGAATGGTTAATACTGTTGTATTTTTAAATTTAGCAGCAGGAAAAAGGCGGATGATCTCTGCTAAATTTTCGGCGCTCAGCAGATAGGCGTAAGCATCATCGGGTTGGTTAATGACTAAAGATAATTGCTGGTCATGCTCAATGGCCAAGCGCGTGACTTCAGCAGGATCCGGGGTAGATAAATCTGCTGATAAATTTATCTGCACCGATCTTTCCGGATTATTTTCAGGCCAATATTCTAAGCCTGTAGCTTGATTCAGTACTTCGAGGCCAAGAGTTAGTTGAGTTGTGGCTAGGTAGGTTTCAGAGCCGTTTGATTTGAACACTTGGGCAGATATGAGGTTGTTGTTGGATCCGGTGATGATGATCTTATCTTGGCTGCCGAATAAAATAGCATCGGTTGAAATGGCCGCCAAACTAACAATGGAGGGAAATTGATCATCGCCGGTGTTTTGTTGAACAAAAGTTATTGTGTGTATGCCTGGATCGAGATTAGGAAGAGGGAGAAAAATTTGTCTCCAACCACCGTTGGGAATGGTGGTGGAAAAATGTTCCTCATAGATATTGAGGTTGTTAATAAACACTTGAAAGTATGGGCTGTCAAAACCAGGCAAGTATTCTGAGTAATCGGTCTTGAGAGCAAAAACCAGTGTTGAGGGATGAGCCTCACCGATTTCGATATTTTGAGTAATAGTTGCAGCGTTTTCATAATTTTCTTGACTGCCTCCCAAAATAAAACATGGTTCGTTCTCGAAACAGGCTGGCTCTGTGGTCACGTCTCCTACAGGCTCCCAGGAGTTGTTAATTAGCTCGATCGGAATAAATGCTTCGCCGCTTCTTTGATGAATTAAGTCTGGTTCAGCATAGATATACTCAAAGGTGCCCATGTACAAAATCGTGCTCGCAATTGCCGAAAAATAGGCGTGGGCGGGCGGAACAACAAGCAACAACAAAAGTAATAAGGATAGCAAAAACCGGGCAACCATCTGCATCACGCGCCCGCCCCTTTTAATTTTGCAACCAGTTCTTGTATCTCTAGAACAATGATCAATAGACTGATAACCCAAACAGCGGCAACTACATAATACTTTTCCTGCAGCAGGAGAATGACGCCTAGTTTAGGAATAACAAACCTAACGACTCCGATGACATCCGATAGCTTTACCAACTCCTTATCCGCGGCAGAGTTGGCTAAGCCTTTGGTTTGAAAGCTGGTGATTGAGTTGCGGGTTTGAATGGCGGCAATTTGGTGAGTGACCCTGCCTTGATCGTGTTGGAAAGTGATAATGTCGCCAATTTGGTAATGATCTTTTCCTCCGGTGATAATAAGATCGCCTTTGTTGATCTCCGGCTCCATTGAGCCGGATTTAACTAAATGGATGCGGAAATTGTAGTGCAACACTAAACCAAGTGTGACTAAAAAAGTTAAAGTTGTAATTGTGAGAAGTAATTTTTTCATTTTTGTGTTTTGGTGGGTGGCGCTTGAAAAGCGCCGCCCCAACTCCAGTTTATTAATACTCGGCAGGCCAATCTGCCCCATCATTAATTTGTTTAGCCGCCACATGCAATCCCAGGGTCAAATGCTCTCCCTGATACTCATCACCTGCAGTCTCGTCAAGACCCATGGTAATTCTGTAAACCTTGTGTTCCCCCGAAGACAAAACATTAGAACCGGTGAAGGTGTCAATCAGCTCGGTTTCTTGACCGATCATCAAGCCACCAACATGCATAGGATGCCAATCACCGCCGCTCAGAACCTGAAAATTGGAAAATGAAATTAAGTCCGTAGATAATTCTGGATTGCTCCATTCCCCAGAAAAATAACCCTTTAAATTTACCGGCAAAGTGCCTGTATTTTGGACTATAAATTCAAAAATATGACTACTACCGGGCCAAAGATCATCGTCTCCATCAGCAACTTGCTGGGTAACAATAATATCGACTGTTCCACTGGGAAACACCACCGGATTAGCCGTAGCCTGACTGGTAAAGTAAGCTGATGTTACTCCTATCGACAGCACCAAAACGGTAATAATTGTTAATAAGCTCTTGATGATTGATTTCATGAGCTAGCCTCCTTGGGTTAAATATTACTGCCCTGGAGCATAAACCAAGTTTCTAGCATAATCCGTACTAAACTAAACAAAAAAAGCAAATGGAAAATTACTGACAAAGAGCGGCAACATCACCTGAATAAACCAGGACCGCCATCCTCTCAGTACAAAAAGCAGGCAAACTTTTGCTGGATTGGGCACTCAAATGACCAAAATTGGGCATCAACACGCCAGCAAAAGCGCTCCAAAACCCGCCAGCGCTTCTGGGTCTTAAAATCTCAAACTCGCCGACATCTGCCAGAGTAGCCAGCCTAGTATAAGCATTATCTTTCGACGAAATGGCATCAATCAAACCCAAATCCAACGCTTGCACTTCATCAAATATTAGCGCCCCTATCTCCTCCCTCAGGAACTCTACCTCCAGTTCTCGACCAGACGCGACATAATCAACAAATTTTAGATACGAATTATTTACGCTCCGCTGCAAAGTGTTTCTTTCTTCCGCTGTCAAAGGCCGATAGGGATTGCCCAAATCTTTCGATCTGCCGGCAGTAATATATTCTGTCTCAATGCCATTGCTGGTAGTCACCCCTGTACCAAACAGGCCGCCATCTTCCTCCATCACGCCGTCATAATACTTGAACGGCCCGGCAATAACGCCGATACTACCAATCATCGTGCCATGATCGGCCACTATCTCATCAGCACCGGCAGCAGCCCAATAAGAACCCGAGGCAGCAGTGCTGCCAACATAAGCCAGCACCGGTTTGCCAGTCATATTCTTGTAATAATCAACTCCATCAGCAATGGCCGCGGTACCATAAATGGTGCCACCAGGGGAATGGATTTCCAAAATCACGCCCTCAATTTCATCATTTTCTGCCAAAATCTTCAGATTCTCCTTCACTTCGTAGCCATAAGTAATGCCCAAATCAGAAAGAAATTCTATGTAACTGGGCAGCTCATCTCTTTCTCCCAGAATCAAGCCATTGATAGGCAAACTGACAAACCGGCTCTCCGCGTCGGGCGTTCCGGCATGATGTTCGAGATCAAGATCGGTCGTGTCAGTATCCACACTGCCAACTGCCAGTCCAGCTGCCAGAGCAATCAAGACCAGAAACATCACAAAAAAGGAAGTAAACAAACTAAAAACGCCAACAAAAGTGTAACTGGCAATTTTAATAATATTTTTGAAAAAATTCGGAGCTTTAGTCATCTTATTCAGTATAACATGGGCTGATACTTGCTCAACAGGTCCGCTTCTTGATATAATTTAGCTTCTTAAAACAATCTAATAACTTAAAAATGCTTTTAATGATCGGCCCCATCGTCTAGAGGCCTAGGACGCCAGGTTCTCATCCTGGTAGCCCCGGTTCGAATCCGGGTGGGGTCACAAAAATCAAGAATTATGACGATCAAGAAAACATTAAAAACAGTAAGAAATCAATTGATGACAGGGTGGTTTGCTTGTAAAGTAACATCAGGAAGAAAAAGTGCTCAATACGGCATTCGTTTCAGTTACCCGTTATACATATCGGTGGTAGCCCTCGGTATATTTCTGGCAAATCCATATATATTATCTATAACTGCACTGATTGCACTTTTTGGTGTCATACTGCCCATGCATCCCTTTGATTACATCTATAACTACGGAGTTACTAAGCTTATTGGTACTGAGCAAATTCCCGGCCGAGGATCAGAGTCGCAAGTTAGTTCCAGTGTGGCGCTACTATTTAATCTCGGTGTGATTGCTTCGATAATTTTTGAAATTCAATTGAATTATGGAGTGATGGCCCTAATATATGTTTTAAGTAGTATATTCTTTATTGTTATCCTGTTAAAAAGCCGTTAGTTAATCAAGAATATCTTGGTTACAGACCCGTATGGCTCACAGCACCAAACCGTGACTAAAAACAAAAACAATTTCTACTGCTCACTTTACCTAGTTCGACATGGCGAAACAGAGTGGAACGCGCTTCATCGTATCCAGGGTCAACTTGATTCAAAACTAACAGCAAAAGGTATCCTAGAAAGTCAAAAACAAGCGGAAAAACTCAAGGATATTGAATTTGATGCTATTTTTTCTTCCGATTTATCAAGAGCCACCCAAACCGCGGAAATACTCAAGCTCAACCGCCGGCTTGTCGTAACTACTCACCAAGCTCTCAGAGAACGTACTTTTGGCAAATATGACGGCGCTTTTGGTAAAGACTACGGAAAGGCCATCCGACATCTGTTGGATCAATACGAGCAGCTAACTGAAAAAGAACGATGGCGGTTTAAGTTCAATGAGGGTTACGAGAGTGATGAGGAATTAGTTGTCCGTTTTATTACGGCACTGAGAGAAATTTCCGTTGGTTACGCCAATAAAACTGTTTTGGTGGTCACTCATGGTGGCAACTTAAGAACCCTGCTTACTCGTCTGGGTTTCGCTGCTCATGGCGAACTAACGCCGGGCACTTTCAAAAATTCCGGCTATGTGAAAATCAGATGTGACGGCATAGACTTTTTTATTGATGAAGTTGAGGGCGTTGATAAAACAAAAGGTATCGCAACCAAAATGCTGTAATTATGAAACACAAAAACATTGTGGCCTCATTTTTGATACTAATGAGAGGCAAAAAAGTGCTGCTGCTGAAAAGATTGAACACCGGTTACCACGATGGTGATTACGGCTTAATTGCCGGTCATGTTGAGGCGGGCGAAACTTTTACCGATGCCATTATTCGGGAAGCCAAAGAAGAAGCCGGTATTTCTCTGAAGCCGGACTATCTGAAAGTCGTCCACGTGATGCATCGCAAGTCCGACCTGGACAAATCAGAGCGGGTAGACGTTTACTTTCTAGCTAAAAAATGGGGCGGCAAAATCACCAACAAAGAACCAAATAAATGTAGCGAGCTCAAATGGTTTGAAGCAAACAAACTGCCCTCCAATACAATTGGTGCTATCCGCAAAGCTATCACTGCCGTTATCAAGGAAATTCCTTATTCAGAATATGGCTGGCAGCAAGATAAAAGCGATGCAGAGATGGCCTAGGTGTTCGAAAATGTTTCAAAGGAGGCTGAAACCAGCAGAGCCTCACCTGTGTGAATAACTTGCCCCTAGCTCCTTCGACATCTATACTTCTACTTATGAAAATAAAAAAGTGGCAATTGCTGTCAAAAAAAGATGTCTCGCCTAGCAAATGGTTTCCCATTGAACTGCGCAGCTACAAGCTCCCTAACGGAAAAATAGTTGATGACTTTACTATTACAACCTTGGCCGACGTGGCTATGATGGTCCCTGTCACACCGGATGAAAAAATTGTTCTAGTGAAGCAATATAAGCCTGGATACGATGACGTGATTTTGGAATTTCCAGCCGGAAGACTAGAAAATAATCACAAAAATATTGAAGAAACGGCTTTGCATGAATTGGCAGAAGAAACCGGCATCCAGACTAACTCTCTTGAATATTTGGGAGTATTTTCGGGCCTCACAACCAAGGCAACAGAGAAAGTTTATTGCTATCTGGTTGAAAACGCCATTTTTAATTCTCAACAACACTTAGACGAAAACGAAGATATCGAAGTTATGGTTTATAATTTTGCTGAAATCGAAGCTCTGATTGAGAAAAATCAAATTAACGCGTCAGTGACTGTGGCCTGTTGGGATTTAGTAAAGCGAAAATATCAAAACAAATTTGCCAGTTGGAAGTAGGAATCGCTACCACGCCTCACAGAAAGAAACCAAATGCCGACCCTTAAAACCCTCATCCTTGAAGCTGCCATTCACGACAAGATGCTTAAAAACGAAAAGAAGTATCCTGTGGAAATGTTTCAAGGCCAACATAACGACCGGTTTTATAAAGAACAAAAACGCAAATACCGACAAAACAAGTAAATGTGTTAAAATACCGTACTTATGCCAAGATTTGAAAGACCCGGAAGTGATGAAATAAGGTTTGTGGGATGCACCACACTTCTTATCATTGTGGCACTGGCTATACTTTATTTGAATGCTAACAGAAACTCTACCAGGATCAACACTCTTGATTTCACACCTCCTCCCAACCCGCCCAGTGATCCAAGTGATCCAAGTGATCTGAATGACCTTCTAAATACTCCCATACCGCCAGAGCTCATGGGCGGATTTTGTCACGAAGTTAATCCCGGCGACACAGTTTTAAAAATCCTAAGAGAAATGGGTTATTCTGATTCAGAAGCTCTTAGCGCCTTGGTGACTGTTTACAACGTCTTAGGCACACAAGACCCAAGTCGTACTGGTGCACCCAAATATAATCGTCAGTTAAACAAAATCGTGCCAGGAGAAACTGTTTGCACAGGCTCAGGTCTGCCGGATCAACTGCCGGCAGGAAGGGGTGGAGGCGCTCTTCCTCGTTCGAGTAATCACTATGATTCAGCAGTAGCGGCGCAATCCAGGCAAATAAACTCTCGTCAACTCAACATCCCCACTCCAAAACACAGGTTTTAATCTGCCTATCCCTCATTGATCCTTTGGTCCTTGCCCGATCCAATCCCATCATATATATTCGAATAATCGAATATGTACTCAAAAATATTTGCCCTCCACGCTGAAATGCTGAAAGCCATGTCTCATCCCAGGCGACTGGAGATCATTCACCTGCTGCGCGAGCAAAAATTGACTGTTTCGGAAATTTACTCGATGCTGGATCTACCCCAGGCTAATGTCAGCCAACACCTGATGATCCTGAGAGAAGCTAAAATCGTTCAAACCGAGAAAAACGGCAAGCAGGTTTATTACTCCCTGGCCCATCCCAATTTTATTAAAGCTTGTGACCTGGTGCGGGAAATTCTGATCGAAGCCAACCAGGACAGCAATTTTCTTAAACAACTGAAATTTTCCATGAACGAGCTGGTGCCGTTAGTTCATGATCCGGTCTGTCAAATGCGGGTCTCGCCCAAAACCGCCGGTTACCACACTCTTCACCAGGGAGAACATTATTACTTTTGTGCCAGCGGCTGTATCAAACAATTTGAGAAAAACCCCAATCAATATGTCAACAAATAAAACTCTCACCTTCCATATTTCAGGTATGCACTGTGCCAGCTGCGCGGTCAATATTCAAAGAAAGCTGCAAAAAACTGAGGGGGTGAAAGCCGCCAGCGTTAACTATGCCAATGAGCAAGCTACGGTCGAGCTGGCAAACCAAAATACTGCAACCGAAAAAATTGAGGAGGCGGTGAGCTCTCTGGGATACCAGGCTCATCTTCATACTGAAGGCGCCGAAGATGTGGCTGAAGCTGAAAGAAGCAAAGAAATTGCCAGCTTGAAAATTAAACTGGTCGTTACCGGTATTCTGGCCGCGCTTTTGGTGTCGGGGATGTTGCCGTTGGCGCCGATGGTGCTGATGAATCCCTGGCTGCAACTGGCGCTGGCCACACCAGTTCAGTTCTGGGCAGGCCGGCGGTTTTACCAGAGCGCTTGGTCTGCGCTGCAAAACCGGACCGCCAACATGGATACCCTGGTGGCACTGGGTACTTCAGCCGCCTACTTTTATTCGCTGTTTGTAGTTCTTTTTGGCAACTGGCTGGAAACCCAAGGCATAGAGCCGCATATTTATTTTGAGGCGGCGGGAGCAATCATTTTTTTCATCCTGCTGGGAAAATTTCTGGAAATCCGAGCCAAAGGCCAGACTTCGGCAGCTATCAAGAAACTTTTAAACCTCCAGCCTACCCAGGCTCACCTGAAAGTTAACGGCCAGTGGCAGCAGGTTTCTATTGAGCAAGTTAAGGTCGGTGATATTCTGCTGGTCAAACCGGGGGAGAAAATTCCGGTGGACGGCGCGGTGATTGCCAGTCAAAGCGCCGTCAATGAAAGCATGGTTACTGGCGAAAGTCTGCCTGTTACGAAAATCAAGGGCAGCAAAGTTATCGGCGCCACTCTCAATACCTCTGGTAGTCTGGAAATTAAGGCTGAAAAAATCGGCAGCGACACCATGCTGGCCAATATTATTCGGCTGGTGAAAACAGCGCAAGGCAGCCGCCCGCCGATCCAAAAACTGGTTGATACCATTGCCGCTCACTTTGTGCCGGTGGTGATTTTCTTGGCGGCGGTGACTTTCATAATTTGGCTGATTTTTGGCCCGGAACCTAGTTATTTGTTTGGGCTGGTAAGTATGATTAACGTGCTAATTATTGCCTGCCCTTGCGCTTTGGGTCTGGCCACGCCAACATCTTTAATGGTGGGTATTGGTGAAGGCGCGCAAAGAGGTATCTTGATCAAAGACGCCCAGGCGTTGGAGGTGGCTAACAAGGTAAAAGTGGTAGTTTTTGACAAAACCGGCACCATCACTGAAGGCAAACCAGCGGTGCAAAACACTTGGTTTGCTCAAGAAGCTACCAGTGCGCTGCAGGCTGCAGTTTTGGCGGTAGAAGAACAGTCGCATCATCCGTTGGCTGAATCCGTCGTCACTTTTTTGAAAAATGAAAAAATTTCGGCTCAAAAAATTAAGGTGAAAGCTTTTCGGGATATTCCCGGCAAAGGCGTGAGCGCTCAGGTTGGCAAGCTGGCGCTGTTAATTGGTAATGAACGGTTAATGCAAGAAAATAAAATTAAAATTCCCGATGAAGTCAAGGTTGCTATTCAAGCCTGGAAAGAGCTCGGGCACTCGCTGGCTTTGATTGCCGCCAACTCTCAATTGGCTGGAGTGATGAGTATTGCTGATACCGTCAAACCTCAGGCTAAAAAAACAATCACTGCTCTCAAGCAACTGGGCATTACTCCGGTCATGGTCACCGGCGACAACTACGAAACCGCCACAGCGATTGCCAAGACAGTGGGTATAGATAAGGTCGAAGCCGAAGTCATGCCTGCTGACAAAGAAAGAATCGTTAGAGAACTTAGAGAAAAATATGGCGTGGTGGCGATGGTTGGGGATGGCATCAACGACGCGCCAGCTTTGGCCACAGCCGATGTTGGTATCGCTATGGGCGGCGGCACAGACGTGGCCATAGAGTCCGCCGGCATTACTCTACTGAGGAGTGATATTAGCCTGGTCCCCGCCGCCCTCAAACTTTCTAAAGCCACCATGCGCAACATCAAACAAAACCTGTTTTGGGCCTTTGCCTATAACCTCACCCTGATTCCCGTGGCCATGGGCGGGCTTTTCCCGTTTTTTGGCCTTGTTTTGAACCCCATCCTGGCCGGCGCGGCTATGGCTTTCTCGAGCGTGTCAGTAGTGATGAATGCTTTAAGATTAAAAACAGTTAAAATATAAATTGGAGGCTACCTATGGACTTATTTGTTATCTTTCTTACCGGACTGACTACAGGCGGGCTGTCATGCTTGGCCGTGCAGGGAGGCTTGCTCACCAGCGCCATCGCCAATCAAAAAGAAGCGGAAATTGACGACGCTAAAACTGAAAAATCGCAAAAATCCAAGAAAAAATTGAGTTGGAAATCGTTTGATGAGCTAGACTGGCTGCCGGTACTAATGTTTATGGGCGCCAAACTGGTGTCTCATACTCTGCTGGGCTTTTTGCTGGGCGCGTTGGGCTCAGTTGTTTCGCTGAGCCTGGAAGTCAGCGCCGCTTTTCAGGTTTTTGCCGCTCTCTTCATGTTTGCAACAGCCATGAACTTGCTCGATGTTCACCCGGTTTTTCGGGTTCTGGCTTTCAAACCGCCCAAGTTTTTGCAGCGCTACATTCGCAATACCAGCAAGAGCAAGGCTTTGTTCGCACCGGCGGTTTTGGGATTCATGACTATTTTTATTCCTTGCGGTGTCACTCAGGCCATGGAAGTGCTGGCCATTAACAGCGGCAACCCTGTGCATGGAGCTTTGATCATGTTTGCTTTTGTTCTTGGCACCAGTCCTCTTTTTACTTTGATCGGAGTCTTGACAGCTAAACTTTCAGAAACATGGAACAAAATTTTCTCAAAAGTCGCCGCTTATGCTTTGATTGCTATGGCCATTTACAGTCTTAACGGCATTTTGCTGGTTGCCGGCTCACCGGTGACTCTGCAAAAAATAGCGAGGCCAGTGACTTCCTTCTTCTCAAACGAAAAAACCAAACCAAACGCTTCAACCCTGGCCATCAACGGTATTCAAAAGGTCAAAATTAATGTCCTCAACAACGGCTACAGCCCCAACTACATCCAGGTGGCGGCCGGAACTCCCGTAGAACTTACTCTGGAAAGCAATGAGGCATATTCCTGCGCCCTTTCCTTTGTGCTGCGCGAGTTTGGTATTAGAACCTTTTTGGATTCCACAGACAGGCAAGTGTTTAATTTTACGCCCACTCAAAAGGGCCAGTACACTTATACCTGCTCGATGGGTATGTATTCAGGTACTTTGGAAGTAATTTAAGGAGAGAAATGTTTAATATTTTGCAGAGAAAAGCTAAAGCTGAGGCGGAAACTCAACTGATTGAGTTGAAAATTAGCGGTATGCACTGCGTTAGTTGCGGTCTCAATATTGACGGCGAACTGGAAGACTTAGAGGGGGTAGTGGAGGCGACTACCAGTTACGCCAAGGCCAGCACCAAAGTTATTTATGATCCAAAGGTGATTGATGAGGCCACCATTCGAAAAACCATAGAAAAAACCGGCTACCAGATTGAAAAATAGTTGCCGGAGTTAGTGTTTGCGGTTGATTTTACAAGCGCTTGGCCTTAAGATTGGAGCTCATGATTAAAAGAACTGTTTTCGGCCTTCTAGCCATTCTTTTTATCTTTGCTGCTGGCGTTTTTGCAGGGCCTTTCTTGCGCGGCGACAATTCTCCAGTCAACCTGAAGAACCCCTTAGCTGAGTTAATTCAGCCGGAGGAAACTCTTCCTTACCTGCCCTACACTATTCAAAATTTGCGCTCATATGATTTTACCGCTCGTGACATTACTATAGAAGACGTTATTCAAGACTATCCCACCTACACCGCGTATCAATTTTCTTACAGTCCACTAGGCAGAAAGATGTCGGGGCAGTTAAACATTCCCAAAGAACTACCCGTCAATCCACAAGCTATTGTGATGGTTAGGGGCTGGGCGCCGTTGGCTTCCTACTACACCGGCATGGGCACTAAAAATGCGGCGGCGGCCTTCGCGGAAAACGGCTATATTACTCTGGCGCCGGATTTCTTTGGCTATGGCGATAGTGAGCCGGAGCCGGCTGACTCTTGGCTGGCTCGATTTGAAAAACCGATGGTGGTCATTGAATTAATTCGCAGTCTTGAGGAGTTGGGCGTGCCGCTAACGCCTGAAGCCACCACTAAATATACCCCCAGTCACATCGGTATTTGGGCCCACAGCAATGGCGGCCAGATTGCTCTTACAGCGTTGGAAATTACCAACCAATCTTACCCCGCCACTCTTTGGGCGCCGGTGGTAGCACCATTTCCCTACTCGGTGTTATTTTTCAGCGACGAAGACGCCGACGAGGGCAAAGATTTTAGAAAATACGTGGCCAACCTTGAAGCCAAGTATGACGTCTTTGATTTCTCTCTCACCCAGCATCTGCCGCTCCTGACTGGACCGCTTCAGTTACATCATGGCACTGCCGATACAGCCGCGCTGTCGGTTTGGAGCGATGAGTTTTTTGCCAAAGTTGATAAAGAAAATTCCAGGCGAGCAAGGTTGCAAGAGCGGCTGAACGAACTGCGGGAGGAGTTGGAAAATGAAGTGGTGGCCACCAACGAAGCCAAGGTCGCTGAGATTCAAAACGAAATTGCCGCCAGCGAAACCAGCAACCTTTTAGAACCAATTGTTTATCAATACTTCAAATACCCGGGAGCTGACCATAACTTGGTACCAAATTGGAGTACGGCTGTACAAAGAGACTTAGTTTTCTTTGAGCAGGAGCTTTAAATCGTTAATCTTCTTCTTCTGTAAACAAACCACCATCTAGCTGCTTGACCTTACCCTCAACCACGTTTCCGGGCAACAAACTGCCTTCTCGATATGAATTTATCTTGCCAATCCGCCTCTCCATCTGCCTCACCCTGGTGCTGCTAATTTCCTGATAGTCACTCTGCAAGCGGTCGATAGAACGGCCATACTTTTCAAACTTTTCTACAAATTTGACCCACTCACCAGCAAACTCATCGACATAGCTCACTATTTCTTTAAGAGTGTCGCCAATCATAAAATTGCGATAACTCTCCAGCACTGTCCTGGCCACAATCAAAAAGGTAAACGGTGAAACGATCATCACCCGCTTGCTCATGGCTTCGTCTATCAGGTCAGGACATTTTTGGTTGATATAGGAAAAAACCATCTCATTTGGCACAAACATGATGGCATAGTCGAGGGTTTTCGACTCCGAGTCAATATACTCAGCCACTTTGTTGATTTTGGTTTTCAGGTCGCGGCGGAATTGGTTAAAATGACTGTTTTGCTGTGATTTACCTTCGGCAACTGACATTTTCTGAATTTCTTGGTAAGGAAACTTGACGTCGACTGGTACTGTGCGGTTATTTGGTAAAAGCAGACTGATGTCTGGGCGCAAACCAGACTTTAGTGTCGTCTGCCTCGAATAATGAACACCTTCAATCAAGCCATTGGAAGTCAAGAGGTCTTCAATAATTCGCTCTCCCCAACCGCCGCGCTGTTGGTTATTGGACAGTACTTTGGCCAGCTGTCTGGTGGAAATTGAAAGTTCATCGGTAAGTTTGCGGTGCTCTTCCATGGCGGTGTTGAGTTCTGAGAACTTTTTGCTTCGATCTTTTTCCAGGTCCCTGATCTCCCGTTGCCGCTCACGAACTTCTTCCTGAAACTGAGTCACCAGTTTTTCGAAAGCTTTTTGCTTGTTGTCGAGGTCAGTTTTGATCGTTTCTTTTTCGCCAGCTAAAATTTGCTTGCTTTGCTCAGCTACTTTAGTGGCGCTCATACCAAAAACTTTATCAACTATTTCTTCCAGTTGGTCGTGTTTTTGATTTTGCATCAACTGCTTCATCGCCAAGTACAAACCAACCAAGCCTACCACTAAAATAATGATTACTAATGCTTCAAACATCGTGGATACAGTATACTAAATTAAGTGAAGATGCAAAAAGCCAAATCCAGATTATCTCCTAAAATTGGCAAGGCGGCAGTTAGGAAAAAACGAGTTCGGCCACCGGTAAGTAAAAATCCTGCTGTTGGAAAACCTGCTATTAGAAAAATAGCTGGCTCAAAAAAAAGTGAAAAATACCTCAAGTTTTTGCCACTGCTTTTAGTTAGCATGCTGCTTTACTTATCAATCTTTTGGCTATTAGCCAATATCTATCCCAACGAAATTGCTAACGTCCTTTTTCCCAATTCTTATCTACCTTTCACCCTGTTGCTCTTTTTTGCCAACTTACTTTTTTTTAGCTATCTGATGCTTAATACCCGCCGCGGTTTAATTCTGAGCCTGGTCATCGCTATTTTAGTTTTTTTTAGACTGCAAAGAGTGATTTTTGAGTGGAGCTGGGCCGCGCCGCTGGTTGGGTCGGCAGCGATTTTTGAGTTTTTGGCCAACCGCGTCAATAACAGGTTTAGACATCAGTAAAGATCCTGTATAATCCAACCTGGAATGATTGAGCCTTATTTTTATATCACCACTACTTTGCCGTATGTGAATGCTTCGCCTCATATCGGCTTTGCGCTGGAAATTGTGGCTGCCGATGTCATTGCCAGGCATCAGCGTGCTCTGGGCCGGGAAGTAGTTTTCAATACCGGCACCGATGAGCATGGGCAGAAAATTTACGAAAAAGCTTTGGAGGAAAACAAAGAACCTCAAGCTTATGCAGACGAGTACGCTGCTCACTTTGAAAATTTAAAAAAATTGCTGAACTTGAGTTACACGCATTTTATCCGCACCACCGATCCCAAGCACAAAAAAGCAGCCCAAGAGTTTTGGCGCCGGTGCGAAGCCAATGGAGATATTTATAAGCGCATGTATAAGGTCATGTACTGTGTTGGTTGCGAGCTGGAAAAACAGGCTTCTGAGCTGGAAAATGGTAAATGCCCGCTACATCCAAATAAAGTGCTGGAAACCCGTGAGGAAGAAAACTACTTTTTCCGCTTTTCTAAATATCAGGATGAGTTACAAAATCTTTATGAAAACACCGAGGCTTTCATGGTACCAAGGGGAAAGTTGGCGGAAATTACTAGTTTTGTTGAGCAAGGCCTGGAAGACTTCAGCATTTCCCGCCTTAAAGAAAAAATGCCCTGGGGCATTCCTGTGCCTGGCGACGACCAACACGTGATGTATGTTTGGTTTGACGCTTTGGTGAATTATGTTTCTACTTTGGGCTGGCCGGAAGATCAAGCCAATTACCAAAAATATTGGCCGGGAGTTCAAGTTGCCGGCAAAGACAACCTCAGGCAGCAATCGGCCATGTGGCAAGCCATGCTGATGTCGGCCGGATTGCCCACTTCAGCCAAAATTTTAATCAACGGCTTTATTAATGTCGGTGGCCAAAAAATGAGCAAGTCGCTCGGCAACGTTATCACTCCCACCGAGATGGTGGAGCGCTACGGGGTTGATGGCGCCAGGTACTTACTCATCAATCTTGGACCCTTTGGCGAAGATATGGACGTTACTTGGGAAAAGCTGGACACAGTTTATACAGCGGACTTAGCCAATGGTTTAGGCAACCTTTGTTCCCGATTGGCAGCTATCAGCCAAAAAACCAATTATGCCCACCGGCCAACAGCACCAAGCACTGAAAATCCCCTAGCTAGCCCTGATGAATATCAAAAGTTGATGGCCAGCTACAACTTGGGCGAGGCGCTGCAAACGCTGATCACTCAAACGGGCGGCAAAACCAAAAGCGTGGCCGAGTTAGACAAATACTTGGCAGAAGCCCAACCCTGGAAACTTGAAGCAACCGCTGCCCAACCCATCCTGGAACAAGCCATCTCAGACCTATTGCTGATCGCCGGAAAACTGCAGCCCTTGATGCCCGACACCGCCGAACAAATTATTACTCATTTTCAGGCTGAAGAAATCGAGCCCCTGAAGCCTTTATTTCCCAGGCTGGATTAGAAATTAGAGATTGACATGAATTTTTTTGACACCCATGGTCACTTAAATCTGGCGCCGCTGGCAGAAAAATGGCAGCAACATTGGCAGGAAGCCAATCAAAACGGCGTCACTCATACTTTTGTCCCCGGCACTAGTTTGCCCAGCTCTGAATTGAGCCTTGAGCTGGCTGGACAGCAGCCAAATATTTTAGGTGGCCTTGGCATTCATCCCAGTGAAGCAGCCCAGCTCAATCTTGAGGAAACTATCAGCAAGTTAAATGATTTAGCAGCCAAGCACTCAGTAAAATTAGCCGGCATTGGTGAAACTGGTCTGGATTACTTTTGGCTCAAAGAGAACGAAGAAAAAAAAATAATTATTGCCAAACAAAAAGAACTTTTTCAGGCTCATCTCAAGCTGGCTTTAAAGTATCAATTGCCGATCAGCATCCATGTAAGGGATAAAAACACCCCAATAACACCAGAGAGCGACAACGCCTACTGGGACACTTTGGCAATGATGAAAGACTATGCTTCACAACTCACCTGGATTCTGCACTGCGCTTCTGGTCCGGAAAGCTATATTCAGGAAGCAGTTCGTCAAGGCGCCTTGATTAGTTTTGCCGGCAATATCACTTATCCAAAGGCAGAAAACATCAGAAAATTGCTGGCAATAACGCCAAAAGACAGGGTTTTAACCGAAACCGACGCTCCCTATTTGCCTCCTCAAGAGTTTCGGGGTAAAATTTGCGAGCCTTGGATGGTGACAAAAACCGCGGCCGCAATCGCGGAAATCAAGCAAACCAGCTTAGAGCAGCTGTACGACAATGCTCTTAGGACTTTTAATTTGCTATAGTGAGTAAGGAAGATATGGGAAATTGGCTTAGAACATACGTTAAACGCCATCCGGTCAAAACCCAGCGCGGGCTGGAAATTTTGCCGGGCTTGTTTTCTTGGTCGCTGATCCTCTTTCCTTTCTGGGGTTCATTTTTTGTTCCCACCCTGGTAGCTTATTACGTCATTGCTTTCGCGGTTTATTGGCTTTTTCGCTCACTAACTATGGCGGTGCTGGCCGTAGTAGCTCATTTCAGGATTAAGGCCGCTTCCAGGTTTGACTGGGTAGAAAATCTGAAAAAAACCTTTCCCAAAAAATGGAACTCTATTCATCATATTGTGGTCATTCCCACCTATAAAGAACCAGTGGAAATTTTAGAGCGAACGATTTTGGCACTTTCTAAGCAAAGTTATCCGCGAAAAAATATTCATATTATGGTTTCGTTTGAAGAGCGAGAAGGTCAGGACGCGACTGATAAAGCAGCCAAGATAGAACAACAATTCAAAGGTAAATTCGGCAACTTGTGGACTACCAAGCATCCGGATATTGAAGGAGAAGTGAAGGGCAAATCTTCCAATACTTGTTGGGGGGCGAAAATTGCCAAGAGAAAACTGGTTGATGAAATTGGTATGCCAATAGAAAACATCACTATTACTAGCGAAGATGCCGATGCCCAGTTTCACAAACATTATTTTGCCGCCTTCACTCATAGTTTTCTTGCCACCAAAAAACCTTTTAATGCCATTTGGCAAGGAGCGATTGTTTTTTACAACAACATTTGGCGAGTGCCGGCACCAGTGAGAGTTCTGGCTTCGATGTTCTCAGTCATTCAAATGCATATTTTAATGCGCTCGGATAGATTGATCAATTTTTCTACTTACTCGACTTCGCTCAAACATGTCCACGAAATTGGCTACTGGGACACCGATGTCATTCCTGAAGATTACCGGCTTTTCTTTAAGTCTTATTTTGCCAAAAAAGGAGATTTTGAAGTGTTGCCGATTTTTCTGCCTATTTATGCCGATGCTGCCGAGTCTTCGAGTTGGTGGGGGACTTTTGTCAATCAATATGAGCAACTCAAGCGCTGGGCTTGGGGTGTTAGTGATGATGCTTATATTATCCGCAAATATATTGAGGCCAAAGACATTCCTTTTCTGGATAAAACTATTAGGGTTTCACAAACGATTGAGGATCATTTCCTCTGGCCGGTGAACTGGTTTGCCATTACTATCTCCGCTTTCTTGCCGCCACTTTTAAATGAAGAGTTTAATCGCACTGTCCTAGGGAAAACACTGCCGCAAGTTACTTCTACTTTGCTAACTATGGCCCTGATTTCGATGGTGGTGATTTTTGTGATTGATGCTTTAAATAGACCGCCGCGCCCCAACCGCAAAAATCCGCTTTCTTATATTTTACAGCCGCTTGAATTTTTCCTCTTGCCTATTGTCGGCTTTTTCTTTTCTGCCTTGCCGGGAATTGACGCTCACACGCGGTTGATGCTAGGCAAGTATATTGAGTACAAAGTGACTGAAAAAGTTTAAACAGTAGGATGAGTGGGGTTTGGCAATGAGTTCCATACTTTCCATTCTTAAAAAACCTCAGTATACTGTTTTTGTGTTAGCAAATGCCCTCAAGTCCATCAAAAAGTTAGATAAATTTTTGGATCAACACGCCTTGCTGTTGGTGGCACTGGGCCTGGTGGTGATATTAAGAGTGCCCAATTTTTACGAACCTTACTGGTACGGCGATGAAGGCATTTACCTCACCATTGGCCAGGCTTTGAATAAAGGCGCCCAACTTTATACTGACATCGTAGACCACAAAACACCCATTATTTATTGGTTGGCTCAAGTGGGCACTCAGCTTAATTTTAGGATTCTTAATTTTTTCTGGATGAGCGCCACCACAGTTTTGTTTTACCTTTTTGCTCTCAGACTTTCTCAAAGGCGACTGGCCGCAGGAATAGCCACAATTATTTTTGCTCTTTTCACTACCTTGCCCTGGTTTGAGGGCAACATTCCCAATGGTGAACTTTTCGTAATTGGCTTAGTGATGCTGGGCGCGGTGCTAGTATCATACTCGAGTTACTTTGCTAAGTTGGTCAAACCAAAAACGGCGCTCAAGCTTGATAAAAAAGAAGTCTGGCTACTGCTTGGCGCCGGCATGGCTTTTGGGTTGGGTGTTTTAACCAAAGTGCCGGCCTTGTTTGATTTTGCGGCTTTTGGTACTATCGGCTTCTTTATTTTGGC
Source organism: uncultured Pseudomonadales bacterium (assembly GCA_964633875.1). GTDB lineage: Bacteria > Patescibacteriota > Microgenomatia > UBA1400 > PJMF01 > UBA1370. Next base: position 131,193 of record CAZWKL010000001.1, on the reverse strand, counting down.
TAACACTTTTACCTTCGCACCCAAGCAAATGAAAAAGTGGCGACCGCTCTTGCTTAGGGTGATCAGGCAGTGGGGATTATTGATTGCCGGCATACTGATTCCTATTGTGGTTTCGGCCCTGTACTTCGTGGCCAAGGGCTCGGGGGCGGATTACTTACAGTATGGCCTGCTTTACAATTTCCATTACGCCGGCAACTGGGGACTGCCTTTTGATAACCGGTTGCTTATTTTTGCTTTTACCCTTCAGGGAAAATTTGCTATTGCGACAGCGCTAATTTTGCTGGCCGCCTTTTTTAAAAAGTTGTTCAAACCCGGCATCCAGTTTTTACTGGCCTGGTTTATTTTGGCGCTTTTTGCCAGTTTGCTTTCTAACCGCCCATATCCACATTATTTCCTGCAAGCATTGCCCCCGCTTAGTCTTTTGATGGGTATATTTTTCAATGATTTATTTGATGTTATTAGAAAGAAAAAGCAATTTAATTTTTCCATGGCTGGTAACTGGTTAGCTACGCTTGGTGGGGTTGGTTTGTTTGGGACGGTGATGCTCCTACTGCAGGTTGGAGTTTACCCCGTCAAAGCCTATTACCAAAACTGGTGGGAACTCAGAACCGGCCAAATAAGTGTTCAGGAGTATAATCGCCGTTTTAATTATCTGATGGACGATAACTATACCGCCGCAAAAATCATCAGAGCCTCAGGCGAAAACAAAATTTTTGTTTGGGGCACCAACCCGATGCTTTATGCCCAATCCGGAGCCAGTCCGGTGGGAAAATTTACGGTAGCCTTTCACATCAAAGACCTGGAAGTTTATGACCAAACCATGGAGGCAGTGGTTGAGGAAGCTCCGCGCTATATCGTGGTGATGAAAAGTGAAGGCTACAATTTCCCTGATTTTTACACTTATCTTCATGCTCACTACCGGCCAGCAGCGACCTTTGACAACTATATCCTGTGGCGTAGAATAGCAAATGATGAAAATAGTTAAGCGAACCTTTTTCAGATTGCCAAAGTTTGTCATTCCTGAATCTGCCAAAAAACCACTGTCTTATTCTGTTGCCATTTCGCTGCTGATTACTGTAGCTGCTGTTTCATACTTTATTGCTGCTCAACCCGCAGTGCCGATGTTTTATTCTCTGGCTCAACCCAACCAGCAGCTGGCAACTAAACCTTGGTTGTTTTTGTTTCCGGGCATAGCTTTTGCAATTAATTTCATCCACCTTTTATTACTCTCAGCCATGAAAGACTATGAAATTATTTTGCTGAGGTTGTTTGGATTCTTCACCGTAGTGATTCAGTTTCTTTTACTGTTGGCTTTGTTAAGAATCATATATATTACTTGGTAGCCATGCTTGGTTTTATCTTCACTTTTATAATTGCAGCCGGCCTTGCGCCATTGGTAATCAAGTGGTATCGAAAAAATCATTGGCTGGGAGAACACAATTCCAAGCTTAGATTGAAAAACACCCACTCCAAACCCGTTCCCAGAGGCGGCGGCATTGTAATTTTCCTGAGCATCCTGATGGCCGCCTTGCTTTTCCTCCAAGTTGATCGCTACCTCATTGCCATCATGGCGGGAGCGTTACTACTAACTGTAGTAGGAATTTTTGATGATATTTTTGATATTCACCCTTTAATTAGGCTGCTAACCGGCCTGGCAGCGGCTTTAATAGTGGTCGGTTCCGGTATCGGGATCGCTTACATCAGTGACCCGTTCAGCGCGGGAGTAATTCATCTCAATCATCCTCAACTAGCCATCGATATCTTCGGCCGAACCAGAACAATCTGGGTGCTGGCTGATTTGTTTGCTTTGATTTTTATTTTATGGAACATGAATATTGTTAATTGGTCTAAGGGTTTGGATGGACAAATGCCCGGATTTGTGGCTATTGCTCTGATATTTGTCGGCATTTTATCGTTGAGATTTATTGATGACCCCACTCAATTCGACACTGCGCACTTTAGTTTTATCATTGCTGGAGCTTACGCCGGTTTTTTGCTTTGGAACTGGTATCCGCAAAAAATTATGCCCGGTTATGGCGCTGGTTCCTTAGCCGGATATTTTCTCAGCATTTTGGCGATTATCAGCGGCGCTAAAGTGGCTACAACCCTGATGGTGTTGGCAGTACCCACCGCGGATGCTATTTTCACCATTTTACGCCGAATCAGAGCAGGAAAATCACCTTTGTGGGGAGACCGTGGACATTTACACCATAAATTACTTGACGTCTTAAAATGGAGTAAGAGAAAAATTGCCGTATTTTACTGGTTTGCCAGCTTAGTTCTGGGAATCCTTTCGCTTTACTTGAATACAATTGGTAAAATAGTCACTATCACCCTGGTTGTTGTAGGAGTTTTTGGCTTCTTAATTTGGGCAAAATGGAAAACCCTACAGGCACGGGAGAAAGCATAAACAATGAGTGACAGCAACATCTTGGCGCTACTAATTAAATCCGCCAGACCGGTGCAATGGATTAAGAACCTTTCACTCTATGCCACTTTAGTATTTTCCGGGTTCTTCTTTTATGACCCCCCTGACGGCTTGTCATATTTCACTATTGTTACTTTGGCAGCCATATTATTTTCTGTTCTAACGTCAACTGTTTATTTCATTAACGACATCATTGATTACGAAGCAGACCGACAGCACCCGGTGAAAAAAAATAGGCCGATTGCTTCCGGTAAATTACCCAAGGAAGTGGCCATGCTGGCGGTGGTGATTGGTTTGTCAGTGGTATTGCTGGCATCATTTTGGTTTCCGGTTTTCTTTAGATTGATGCTGCTTGGCTATTTATTACTGCAAATCTTGTATGCTACCAAACTAAAACATATTCCAATTTTAGATGTGGGTTCAATTGCTACCGGTTTTTTGATCAGAATTTATGCCGGTGCGGTGGTGGTCAATCTGCATATGAATGTTTGGTTTTTGTTGACGGTGATTTCCGCCTCACTCTTCTTGGCGGTGGGCAAACGACAAAGCGAAAGAACCCTAATGAAAAACCGGGCGGAAGAGGTAGGGCCAACTCGTAAGGCGCTCAAAAGGTACAGTCAACGATTGCTGGATCAGTATACGGGCATGTTCGCTAATTCAACCTGGCTAACTTTTGCGCTTTTTGCTTTTCAAAATGAGATAGATACCCCCGATCATCGCTTTTTAAATCTCTACACTTATTTGCCCAAAGCTTTGCAGTCGCAAAAATTACTGATGTTTTCCTTGCCTTTCGTGATTTTGGGGATTATGCGGTATCTGCAGCTGGTTTATGAGAACAATCGCGGCGAGTCACCGGAAAAAGTGTTGTTGACTGACCGGCCGCTTTTGGCCATTGCTTCTCTCTTTGGTTTGGCAGTGATGATTATTATTTACGTCCTTTCTTAAAATGATCAAAATAAATGTTGATCGATATTACTCGACTATTTTGCTGCTAATCCTGCTGTTTGCTTTTGTGAGCCGAGTTTTTCTGCTTCATAAACCGGTGACGTATATATTTGATGAGGTTTATCACGCTGCCACCGCTAAACTAATGGCGCGCAACGATCCGCGCGCTTTTGAGTGGTGGAATCCGCCTCCAGAACCTGACACTGCGGTGGATTGGTTGCACCCACCGCTGGCTAAGTACACTCAGGCGTTTTTTATCTATACCCTAGGTGAGAACGCTTTTTCCTGGAGGTTTAGTTCCGCTCTTTTTGGTACGGCGATAATTTGGCTGACAGCACTCTTGGCTAAAGAACTTTTTGAAAACAAAGCTTTAAGTTTACTGGCGGCGTTGCTGGCTGCTTTTGATGGCTTACTTTTAGTTATGTCTAGAATTGCCATGAATGATATTCATGTGGCTTTTTTTATCCTGCTAACGCTTTTGTTTTACTTCAAACACTTGAAGCTGATTAAGTATGGCCGGCGTCAATATCAGTTTTCAAAATGGTTGCTCTTGACCGGAGTGGCCGGAGGTCTGGCTACCGCCACCAAATGGTCGGGGGTGTTTGCTTTGCTGATTACCGGATTGATAGAAGCAGTAATCTTGAGCAAATTTTATTTAACCAAGAAAAATTTCCAAAAAAATGTAGGAGTTGCGATGCTCAATCTGGCCAAAATTGCTGCCTCTTTGGTGGTAGTGCCGGCATTTATTTATTTATTGAGCTATGCACAAATGTTCTGGCAAGGCAAGGATTTAACACACTTGATTGAAATGCACAATCAAACCTGGCGTTATCAGATCAATTTAGAAGCTACTCACCCCGCTCAATCAAAGCCTTGGCAATGGTTCTTAAACCTAAAACCTGTCTGGATTGCAGTAGAAAGGCAGGCATCGGACAAGGAAGGCAATATTTATGCTGTTGGCAACCCGCTGTTGTTTTGGTTGGGAGCGGCAACGATACTCTGGACGCTGGGTGATCTCTTGGTCAAAAAAGGCAAAACCAAGGGCGGGTTGCCATTATTATATCTACTGGCCGTTTATTTAGCCGTTTGGTTACCTTGGCAGTTTTCGCCACGAATTATGTTCTTTTATCATTACACTCCGGCAGTGCCCTTGCTCTGTATCATCTTGGCTTACTGGCTTTGGCAAATGTGGATAGAAAAAAAGCGCCCTCTGGTCAAGAAAATCAGCTTAGTGGCGGTGGTGTTGATTGCAGTTAATTTTGCGATTTGGTATCCTCACTGGACCAACATTGCTGTTAGCCCTGATTTTGCCGATTCAGTTTACTTTATCATCAAAAGTTGGAAAAACTAAAAACTCATTAATTTAAGTAAGATTTTCCAAAAACTTGAGACTCCTAATTTCGCTCATCACCGTGTAAATCAGCTCCTTGAGATCCTTGACATCGCTGAGGTGGAGAGTGAACTGCCGCCGAACCAGCTTGCCGGAATTTTTGTCCGGCTCCACAAAATCAAAAACCCCTTCAGTAACGGTGGGAATAAAAGTGGGATCCAAATCTGTCAATAGTTTGTAAAATAAAAGCTGACGTTTGTATGGCCCCTTAATGCTGTCAGGAAGGAGTTGTTCGCGCTCGGAAAGCTTAACCGATTTAGTCTTACCTTCAATAAACCCAATAGTTTTGGGCACACCGGTTTTGTAATCTATAACTCTAACGGTTTTACTGGCTGTATCTATCCAATCCACCCGGTCTATCCGACCGGTTAAGCGGATATCACCAAGCATGGTTTTACTAAAACCGGTACCAAAAAATCGCTCAATAAACAATGGTTTGATATTTTCAAAATTGTTCTGCTCATGGTAGGCTGCCAAAATTTTGTGCCCATACTCAAGCCGGCGGACAAAATCTTCGGGGTTGATCAATTCTTTACTCAAGCTCTCCGTAAAAATCGCCTGCAGTTTTTCTAATTCCAGAGGTGAGTTGTGTTGTTGAAAGTGCTTGAAATACTCTTCTAAAGCCTTATGAATGGCCGTCCCAAAAGCCATAGGCGTAGCCTTTGCTCTCGGCACTCTCAGCAGCACATTGTTAACAAATTCTTGGGGATCTTTCAGGTAGGTGTTGAGAGCGGTCACAGACAGCGGCATCGTGCTGACAATTTTTTTGAAAAATTCTTCTTCCGAAATACTTCTTTTTGAAACATCGGCCGGTAAAAGCAGCTTGGCTAAGCTCTCCTGGGCTGACGCAAAAAACTGCTTGGTTTCAGTTTCAGGAACTCGTTCCACCTCTGGCTCAATTTCCGTAATAAACATGCTGCCAACCACTTCCTTCGAGCTGTTGCCGGCCACAATCGTCTGTGGATAACTCAGTTGCACCGTGCCTTTAGACCGAGTGATAGCCACATAAAACAGCCGCCGCTCGTCTTCATTCAACTCTTTTTTAGACAGATCAGTATTTTTGATCAATCCCTCAGGCAAAGGTAAAAGTTCGCGCCGGTGATTATTGCCCCACTTGCCATCAAGACAGTGAATAACAAACACGTGCTGCCACTCCTGGCCTTTGGCTTTGTGGACGGTGGAAAGCCGGACCGCGCCGGTAGTCACGTTCAAATCCTCTGCCTGAAGAGAAATCTTGTGTTCGTACATGATCTCGACAGTTTCCAAAAAATCCCGCAGCCGCAGTCTCCGCCTGCTGCCAGCCAGAGATTTTACTTCCCGATAAAGCGAGTTCAGGTTAGTCAACAACTCAATTTTAGCTTCATGCTGCAAAATCCAGTCCAGATAACCACTCTCAGTGATGATCAGTTCAAACCATTGGGGGAAAACCAGTTGTGCGTCTTGGCTAGCCCAAAGCATTAATTTCTCGACGAAAAGCTCTAGGCGAGCAAATTCCTCCCTGGAAGTACCATTAGCTTCAAGTTTGGCTTGAAAATGGTCATAACCGGCTAAAATGGTGTCGATAATGCTGAGTTTGGCGGCGCCCGCGGCTCTGGCAATTTTCATTACCAGCAACTTGTCCAACCCGAGCCACTCGTAACACATCACTTCAAAAAGATTGCTTTCATCTTCATTTTTACCAATGCCATCAATGACAGCAAAAAACTCTAGCAGTTGGCGGATCTCCTCGGCCTCCAAAATATTGGCGCCGCCATCGATTTCATAAGGTATCAACCATTTTTCCAGAATTTCTTGCAACTCAACTACATCGCGATTATGACGAAAAAGCACGGCAATTTCTTCCGGTGACACACCAGCAGCAATGAGCTTTTGGATCTGCTCGGCCACATAGATCAGCTCCACCGTTTGTGAGGGCGCGTCAAAAACGCGAATTTTTTCTCCCTGGCCTTTGGGACTAAGCAGCTTTTTGTTGAGCGCTTCTTCCATGGTTTGTTGGTGTTGTTTAATCTTGAAAGCTTCGGCGCTGGTGAGTTCGTTGTGAGTAATCGAGGTGTGGGCGGCATCATAAACAGAACCAAAACACCGGTACCCCGTTGCCAGGGTCACCACCAGCGCCTCATCATACTTATCAATAAACCCCAACATGTTTTCTACCGAAGCGCCTTGAAACCGGTAAATAGCCTGGTGCGGATCACCCACCACAAAAATATTGGCCTGCTCACCCCAATACCCCGCCAGCAAGTCCACCACCATATTTTGCGCATTATTAGTATCCTGATACTCATCCACCAAAAAATAATGCAGCTTTTCCTGATACTCCCTCAACAGTAACTCATGCTCTTTGAACGCCTGAACCACCAGAATAATCATGTCGTCAAAGTCATACCGCAGCCTGGCTCGCAAACGTTTTTCATACTCTTGATAAACCAAGATCAGCTCTTGCTGCTTTTTCAAATTACTTTCCCGGCGCTTAGCCACGGCCTGACTCAATTCCTGCTTCTCATTTTCAAATGCCGCTGCTTCCTTAGCGACAATTTTGGCAAATTCTTCAGGAGAAACACCTTCTCTTTTAAGATCGGAAACTCCTCTCATAATGTCGCGAATGTAGTAAAGCTTCATCGTCATCGGCTTGATTGCCAACAAATCCAAATCATAGATAATTGACTGAAAAAGATCGTAGCGTTCCAGATCACTTAGCGGCTCGCTGCCTCTGTCGATAGGAAAAAACTCGGGATTGGAGCGAATAATCTCACTGCAAAAAGAGTGAAAAGTGCTAATTTGAACATAATAGCCAGTTTTGCCGATCATCCGCACCACCCGTTCGCGCATATTTTTGGCGGCCGACTCAGTGAAAGTTAGGGCTAAAATGTTGTGAGGCTTGGTGTCGGTTTGGCGAAGAATATTGGCGATGCGGGCGGCTAAAACTTGGGTTTTGCCCGTGCCCGGACCGGCTACTACCATCACCGGGCCCTCGGTGGTATCAACCGCTTTTTTTTGCTCTGGATTAAGCCGGGCGTAAACTGCCTCAAAAGTCATATCTGGGTTTCATCTTCCTTGAGGAGTTGCTGTAATCTGTTAATGCTGCGAGCCACAAAACCGCCCTTTCGCTTGGCGTACTGCTGAACAGTTTCCATTTCTGAGCTTTCCATGGCAACCAGTTTTCGCCGTTCTTCAATTGAATTTCGCAGTCGTTCCTCCAACAACTGTTTGCGATCCGGAGACTGGGGAGATTTGGATAAAGGAATTTTTGCCATATTGGTCATGGCTATCATAACGCAATTACTCGCTTTTTTTAATAGCGCCAGCGATGGAGTTTTAAAGTTTTACCAGTTAACTCAAGGTAGTGAGCGTGACCAAACCTGATTGACCCGGTGTTAATATACTGATTTCCGGGCTTGAAAAAAGCCAAATGAGTATGGCCGCAGACCAAATATTGTCCGGGAGGTAAAGTGATAGCGTGAGCCTTAATGGCTCGATTATCTAAAAAGCGATGGGGGAAAATGTTTTTGCCAAACCGGCGAACCAATTTGACTCCCAACCACTCAATTATTTCAAAAATAAATTGGCCGAGTTTTTTAAATCTTCTGATGCCATAAAGCCTATTGAGTCTTTCCAGGCCTTCTCTAATGGTATGACCATGAGTGATGAGCAACTCATAATAACCATTATTAATTTGATATTCATAACCTTGATAATCTGAAAATAGGCGCGCTCGGTCATCAACCTGCCAGTCCCGGTCATGATTGCCATACAGGTAAATGGTTTCCTTGCTCTTGAGAATAGGAAAGAGTAGCTTCCACTTAGAATTGATAAAGCCATCAAAATCCGTGTAAGTATTGTCCCAAAAATCGCCATTGATCACTACCCGATCAGCGTCCTTGATCAAGTTGGCCAAGAACATAAACTTACGCAAATTAAACCTCCTGGTGAGGTGGGTGTCGGAGAAAATAATGGTTTTCATGGTACTCCTGACAAAACTCCAGCTTTTGTCGGGCTGACAGGGCTCGAACCTGCGACCTCGCGCCCCCCAGGCGCGCACTCTAGCCATCTGAGCTACAGCCCGTTTTTTGTTAAACCTCACAACTCTCACCAAATTACTACACTAGATGCAAGCTCAAGCACATATTATACACACAAATATCAGTAGCAATTATTTAATAAATATGGTTTAGTTAGTATAGTAATACTAAATAAACCCAAAACAAGCATAAGGAGATTTATGGCCAAGAAACCCACCGCACCTACAGCAGCAACTGGTAAACTGCAAGCAGTCAATATAGCTATGCAGCAAATTGAAAAAGAATTCGGTGAAGGCTCGATTATGAAATTAGGAGAATCCATGAAGAGCGCTCCTAAAGTTCCGTCAATTTCCAGCGGCTCCTTGACGCTGGATATTGCTCTAGGCATCGGCGGCTATCCCAAAGGCAGAATTGTGGAGATATATGGTCCGGAAGCTTCCGGCAAAACCACTCTCTGTCTGCACGCGATTGCCAATGTGCAAAAAGAAGGCGGCGTGGCTGCTTTCGTGGATGTTGAACACGCTCTAGATCCGGCCCGGGCGAAAGCCATTGGGGTCAATCTTGACGAACTGCTGATTTCCCAGCCGGATTACGGCGAACAGGCTCTGGAAATTACGGAAACTCTGATTCGCTCTGGCGGGGTTAGCTTGGTAGTAATCGACTCAGTGGCAGCCCTGGTCCCTAAAGCCGAGATTGAAGGTGAAATGGGCGATGCACCCATGGGCATGCAAGCCCGCCTGATGTCTCAAGCCATGAGAAAACTCACCGGCACTATTGGCAAAACCAACACGCTGGTGATCTTCACCAATCAAATTCGTCATAAAATTGGCGTTATGTTCGGCAGTCCGGAAACTACCACCGGCGGCAATGCCCTGAAGTTCTACGCTTCTCAAAGACTGGATATTAGAAAAATTGGTAATATTCAAGAAGGTGACCAAGTGGTGGGCAGCCGGCATCGAGTCAAAGTTAAGAAAAACAAAATTGCCCCTCCGTTCAAAGAAGCTGAGTTCGACATGGATGAAAACGGCATTTCTCTCACCGGAGACATCATTGACCTCGGCTCCCAGCTTGGGATCATTGAAAAAGCGGGCAGTTTCTACAAGTATGAGAGTGAAGTCTTGGCACAGGGCCGAGAAGCCGCTAAAACATACTTGGCAGAAAATCCTGAATTCATGAAAAAAGTTGATCAGCAAATCCGCGCTGCCGTCAGTGGTAAAGCCAAAGAAACAAAAAAGAACCAAGCCAAAGATAAGGCAAATTAGCCTTATAGCACAAAATACGTTGCAAATTTGCTCTTAAAAGAGTACAATGCAATGTAATATGTGCTGTGATTGAGCACATTCTTACCAGGCCAAACCTGGCAGGATTTTAGAAAGTAATTGGTAATACAAGCAAGACTAATTAGCGATAACATGCATATTTATAGATTAAGCCTACACAAGTTCTTAATTTGCCTGATATAGACCTATAAAACGGCCACAAGTGCCGTACGTCTTCTTTTCTAGCCTTACTTTCTCCATCACAGCATTGTTAGCTATGAATCTGTACTATGCAATATAAAGGAGAAATATGTCATTCTTTGGAAATCTATCTACACTTTTTGGCACTCAAGAAGAGTCATCCAAGCAAAAAAGTCAAAAAATAAAATCGCCTGCCAACGCGGGCTTTCGGGTCAAACAACGACCAGCAAAAAAAGCTGCTTCGACTCAACCAAGCAACCAACCCGCTCAGCTCCAACCCACTAATGAAGAGTTGCAGAAAAGCCGCGAGATTGTTCGTGATGCCGAGGCCAAAGCCCGAGAGGTTTTGGTGGAGGCAAAGTCGGAAGCCCTTTCCATTCGCAGTAAAGCGGAAAACGAAAGCCGCGAGTTGGCCAAGCAATTGGAAGAACAACAGCGCAACCTCAACGAAAAATTGGACAGAATTGATGACCGCCTCAGCCAAATGGACCGCAAGGAAAGCCAGTTGGAAACTGACAGAAAAGAGGTGGAAAAACTTAAGGCTGATCTGGCTAAGCGCAGACAGGATGTAATTGAACGCCTGGAAAAAGTGGCCGAACTTACCAAAGAAGAGGCCAAAGAAGCTCTTTTCGAAAATCTGGAGAAAAAACTGGCCAAAGAAATGGCTCAGTTCATCCGTCAAAAAGAAGAAGAGGCCGAATCTGAAGCCGACGAGCGGGTCAAGGAAATCCTGATCGACGCCATGAAGCACGGCGCCACCGACTACGTGCCGGAATACACCGTGTCCGTCGTTCAACTGCCTTCAGAAGATGCCAAAGGCAAGATTATTGGTAAAAGCGGGCGTAATATCAATGCTTTTGAAAGACGCACTGGGGTGGATGTGGATCTGGATATGTCCCCCACCGAAGTGAGGCTTTCTTGTTTTGACCCGGTCCGGCGTGAAATTGCCCGAATTTCTTTGGAACGGTTAATCAAAGACGGCAGAATTCAGCCTTCAAGGATCGAAGAGGTGGTGGATAAGGTCGAGAAAGAAATTGATAAACTTACTTTTGAGGCCGGCAAAAAACTCTGCCACGAGGTCAATGTTTACAACTTGCCCAAAGATCTGGTTAAGATGCTGGGCAAGTTCAAGTACCGGTTCTCCTACGGTCAAAATCTCATCGCCCACACCTTGGAAGAGACTAAAATCGGCATTAAGCTGGCGCATGAACTTGGTATAGATGTGAACACCGTCAAACTGGGTTGTTTGCTGCATGATATCGGTAAAGTTTCCGACGAGGAAGAAGGCAGCCACGTTGAGCTGGGGGTAAAAATAGCCAAGCGCTACAACCTGCCCCAGCCGGTAATTGATGCCATCGCCCAACACCACGAAGACGAGCCATTTACCGGACCAGAGCAAATGGTGGTTTATATCGCCGACGCTATTTCCGGAGCCAGACCGGGCGCTCGCTACGAAAACTACGAAGAGTACGTAGAGCGTCTGGAACAGTTGGAAGAAATTGCCACCGCTCATGATTCAGTTAAGCAGGCCTACGCTATTCAGGCCGGCCGCGAAGTGCGGGTGTTGCTTGAGCCAGAAGGTTCCAAAGACGCCGACGTGAAAGTGCTGAGCATGAAAATCCGTGACGAGATTAAAAACAAAGTCACTTATCCTGGCACGGTCACCGTCACTGTTATCCGCGAAACCAGACATCAGGAAGTAGCAAAATAAGTGGTAGAATAAAAAAATATGCAAACTTTTTGGCTTATCTTGCAAATCATCGTTTCATTGTTGCTTGTGGTGACCATTCTGCTGCAAGCTCAAGGAACAGGACTAGGTTCGGCTTGGGGTGGTGGTGGCGAAACCTATCACACCAAGAGGGGCCTGGAAAAAGTGCTCTTTTATGCGACAATTGGGTTGGTTGTGCTTTTCACCATCGCTTCAATCGGCATTCTGATCGCACAATAGCTTGAATAATTATGCGCAAGTTTTACTGGTACTTAACTGCCTACACCAAAAAATATGGCATCACCTTTTTTCTTTCGGTCTTGGGCGCCATCTTGATTTTTTCTTTTATTGTGCCTCGAGTGGCCAGCAGTATGGAAAAAAGCAATCGCCAGTATATTGGTTTGATTGGTGAGTACACTTTTGTTAACTTGCCCGATGTCATTACCCATCAACTCAGTGCCGGTCTGACGCAAATTAAAGAAGACGGCTCGGTAGAGCCACTACTGGCCGAGCGCTGGACCATTGAGCAGGACGGCAAAACCTACCGGTTTGTACTCAAAGACAATATTTATTGGCAAGATGGCACACCCTTAAGACCTGAAGATATTAATTTCAACTTGAGCGAAGTAGAAACCATTATTACCCCCAACGACATTGTTTTTAAATTGCCTGATGCTTACGCGCCTTTTCCTGGAGTGGTGTCGCAGCCGCTTTTTAAGTCCGGCCGAATGAGTCATTACTTCTTTATGGACCGCCCCAGTTTGGTAGGGATTGGCGAGTACCGGATCACGGATTATGAACTTCGCGGCCAACATCTCTCAAAAATTACCATTGATGGCAACAGCGAGCGGTTTGTTTATAAGTTTTACTTAACAGAACAAGACGCTGTCACCGCTTTCAAAAAAGGCGAGGTAGATATTTTGCCTGAACTAGCCGGACATTACGATATTATGGACTGGCCCACTACTCAGGTGACTGAAACAGTGGCCACTAACCGGTACTTGGCTGTTTTTTTCAATATTCGCACTCCGCTTTTCAACAAAAATGTCAGGCAAGCGCTTTCTTATGCTCTGGATAAAGCCCCTGAAGAAGTGCGGGCTTACGGGCCAATCAATCCTAAATCCTGGGCGTACTTGGAGGGTGCTAAAACCTACGAAAAAGATTGGGAAAGAGGGGTGGAAAGATTGTTGGCTGAAATTCCACCCGAGCCACTCGGTTTTGAGCTCACCACTACTGCTCTTTTCCAAAAAGAAGCGGAAGAAATCAAGAATCAGTGGGAAACTTTTGGCGAGAAAGCCTATCAGGATTGCCAAACCAGCAGCGCAGTTGATGATAAATCTACCTGCGAAAACGCCAAAATCAATGTGAAAATCAGAATTTCTAACTTCCCGGATACCAGCAATTTTCAGGTGCTGTTAGTCGGGCAAGAGTCGCCTTCGGATCCTGATCAGTATCACCTGTGGCACTCTGAGCAAAGTACCAACTTTACCGGTTACAAAAACACCCGGATTGATAATTTGCTGGAGCAAGGGCGGCAGAATTTTAACCAGCAGGAGCGAACGGAAATTTATGAAGAGTTCCAGCAGTTTTTCTTGGAAGATGCACCGGCAGTGTTTATTAAATATTTGACCAATTACGAAGTAAGACGTAAATAAAGGATTTTTATGTGGTTTTCGCCAAAAATTAAGTATGCGGTAGTGGCGTTGAGCGGAGCTTTGGTTTTGTCTGCTTGTACTCCGCCTCAACCGGAACCAAATGAGTTGACCTTTAGTGATTCTGAAAGCTACAGTTTAGAAACGGATATCGAGGGCAATAATATCAATTATCAACAGAATAACGGAGGTAGTCTTATGCCTAATAAAGCCTTGAAAAATTTGGAGGATTTTGAACAAATTGTGGCCAGCCAAGTGGTGCTGACCACTACTAAAGGCGAAGTGGTGATTGAGCTTTTCACTGAACAGGCGCCGCTGACAACGACCAATTTCCTGAATTTGGTCAAGAGTGGGTATTATGACGGCATTGTGATCCACCGGGTAGTGCCGGATTTTGTGGTTCAGTTTGGCGATCCGCTCACCAAAGAAGCCGGCACTGAGGCTGGATGGGGAACCGGCGGCCCGGGCTATGCTATTGCCGACGAGTTTCATCCGGAGTTGAAACATGATGGCGCCGGCATTTTGTCGATGGCTAACAGCGGCCCTAATACCGGTGGCAGCCAGGTGTTTATCACTCTGGAGGCTACGCCGTGGTTGGACGGCAAGCACGCGGTTTTTGGCCGGGTGACCTCGGGCATGGACGTGGTGACTCAATTGAGCCAAGGCGACCAGATTACTCAGGCTGTCTATCGTTAGGCTTGACACATATTGATGTATACTTGAGTTGATGAATTTTCAATTATTTGTGCCTATTGGGCGAAAAATTGCTTTGACGCTGGTGGTTTTGCTAGGTGTGCTGGTTTTATTGGCCGGCGCGGCCAGTGGTGTAGCGGTGCAGCGCTGGCAAAGTAACGATCTTGATGGCGCTGTTGGGTGGGGAAAAGTGGCCGCGCCGGGAGTTGAAGTTTTGTCGGTGGTTTCTCTGCGCCGGGTACCAGTGGTTGAGGTTTGGAAAAACAGCCTGCGGTTACTCAAACAGTGGCCTGAGTTGCAAGAGCAGTTGGCTGAAGTACTGCCGGCCAACGAGCCTGAAGTGGTGCTGGATTTAGCAGCGGCCGCCCGGTTGCTTAATCAAGTTGAGCCAGATTTACAACCTTTGCTGACAAATCTGGATAGAGCGGTAATCTTGCGGCCGCTGCTAAAAAACCACGATTTCAAAGCATACCAGCAAAAACTGACGGCAGTCACTGCTCTGCTCAACTACTTGAGTCAAAACAGCCAAGCTTGGGTAGTGGTGCTGCAAAACAGCGATGAGCTAAGGGCAACGGGTGGTTTTCCCGGCTCCTATGCCTTGGTAACGATGGAAAATGGCCGAATTACTAACCTAGTGGTGGAAGACATTTATGATGCCGACGGCCAGTTTACGGGATATATAGAGCCACCACCGGGAGTGCGGGAGTACTTGGCCGGAAATAAAGGTTTGAGATTACCCGATGCCAACTGGCAAGCCGATTTTCGGGAAAGCGGCCAACAGATGCTGGATTTCTTTGAAATTGCCGGCAAAAAGCATCTTGGCGGCATGGTAGCTCTTAATTTGCCTTTGGTTGAAGACTTGCTGGCCATGACCGGGCCGGTGCGGGTCCTAGACTACGACACCAACCTAACACCGGAATCCCTTAGCACCGCTCTGCGCTCGGGTCGCGACACTTTCTTTCCCGGCAGCGCTCAAAAAAAGCACTTGCTGGAACTGGCTTGGTTGCAATTTCAGCTGGCGCTCACTCAGTTGCCAAACGAAAAAAAGTTGGAAGCAGGGCAAATTCTTCTCAACGGTATCAACACCAAGCAACTGCTGGCCTACAGCCCCAACGAGGCCCTTCAGCCAGCCATTGAGGCCTTGGGTGCTTCGGGCCGGCTCAACAATTACCAGGCAGAAGAGTACTTTTACTTGCTTGAGTCAAATGTCGGCATCAACAAAGCCAATGTCGGTATTACCAGAAACTATGATCTTGTCTGGCAGCCGGCAGCAATGCAACTCAACATCAACTTTACCAACCATAATCAGCCCAAAACTCAACAAGAAATTTTTTTGATTGAGGCCAGCAGCTCGATCCAGGAAGCGCCGCACAACGGTTATGTTAATTATCAGCGAGTGCTGCTACCAGCCGCCTGGGAAGTGGAAAAAGTTGAGTATCAAGATCAGGCCATTACCAACTTTGACACCACTTTTATCACCACCCCCGAAAACACCAAGTTAAAACAAATCGGTTTTCTGCTTACTTTGCCGGAAAATAGCTCCGGCCAACTTAAAATTCACCTGAAAAAGCCTGCCGCTACCTCAAACTCTCCCACCCAGTTAGCCATCCAAAAACAGCCCGGCATTAGGACCATTCCGGTCAAAATCACCACCCCAAACCAGGAAATCGAGTTTAACCTGGAAACCGACACTCTGCTGCAAATGCCAGACCTAGTGTTACAATAACTCGTATGAACTCATTGCCAAGAGAAGCCGCCACCCTGCTGATCGAAAAAGCCGAGCAGTACTTAAACACCGGCGACTTGTCCAGCTTCAAAAACCAAGTTCAAGAACTGGAAAAACAAACTTACGCGCCCGACTTTTGGCAGCAACCGGAAGCCAAAGCCATCATGAGGCGGCTGGCCAGTCTTAAAAATAAAATCGAGCTTTTTGACCGAGTACAAAACCTCACCCAAGACACCCAAGCTTACCTCGAGCTACTAGGCGAGGCAGCCAACGAAAACGAAGAGCTCAACCAAGAGTTCCAACAAACCTTAAAAAAACTGGAGTCCGGCTTGAAAGAGCTGGAACTGAGGCATTACTTGAGTGGCGAGTTCGACGAAAACGGCGCCATTCTGTCCGTTCACTCCGGGCAAGGCGGCACTGAAGCTATGGACTGGGCGGAGATGCTGCGCCGGATGTACCTGCGCTACTTCGACAAAAAAAACTGGCAGTACACCCTGCTCTCTGAGTCCAGAGGGGAAGAAGCCGGCATTAAGGCGGCAGAGTACGCGGTTGAGGCGGACTACGCTTATGGTTACCTCAAGGGCGAGGCCGGCACTCACCGGCTGGTGCGGCAAAGTCCCTTTAACGCCGACAACTTGCGCCAAACTTCTTTTGCCCTGGTAGAAGTGCTGCCGCTGATTGACGAAACTTCGGACGAAATCGAGCTCAACGAAAACGATCTCTCCTGGAATTTTTCCCGGGCGGGCGGCGCCGGCGGCCAAAATGTCAACAAAGTAGCCACCGCCGTTGAGCTCACCCACTTGCCTACCGGCATTACGGTCAAGTGCCGGGAAGAAAGAACGCAAGTGCAAAACAAGCAGCGCGCCCTGCAAAAACTCAAGGCTCAGCTGGCCAAACTGGAAGAAGCCAGACTGGACCGCGAACTCAAAGAAGAAAAAGGCGAGCATCACCAAGCCAGTTGGGGCAACCAAATTCGCAATTACGTCCTTCATCCTTATCATCTGGTCAAAGACACCCGCACCCAGGTGGAAACCAGCGATACAGCCGGTGTTTTAGACGGTAATCTTGACGAATTTATCGCGGAAGAAATCAAATTATAAATAGTAGGAACAAAAGAAAGCTGATTGGCATTTTACAACGAGTTCTTTATACTAAGGATATATGCGAAAACTAGATCTCACCACCCCACCATCAACTATGCCGGAAAATGAGCCGGCTCAGCCAGTGGTTGACCCCACCGAACAAATCAATGATAATCAAGTTTCGCCTATGAAAAAACTCAATAAATTTCTGAAAAAACCAATTGTGATGTTTGGAATTATCGCCATCTTGGCTGGAGTTGGCACCGGTTATGCCGCCAACCGTATGGTTCACAGCAATGATACCGGTGTGCCCAAGGACGGAGTCATTAAGCGAGTAGCTGAGGACGATGTCAAGGCCGGTGATGTTTTTGGCAGCGCCGACGAGCAAACTTTCAAAGATTCCGCCCAGGGCTATCTTGAGTCAGGCGGCATTGACGGCGAAGGCTCCCATAGCCTGCTCAGACCCGGTGGCAAAGCTCAAACCGTTTATTTAACGTCCTCAGTCACTGATCTGGACAAGTTGGTGGGTATGGAAGTGAGGGTTTGGGGAGAAACTTTCAAAGGTCAAAAAGCCGGTTGGCTGATGGATGTTGGTCGAGTGGAAGTCCTCAACGTTGAAGGAGAAGCACAACTGATAGAATAAAACCGTCCTGCCTTTATGCTAATTTTTGACAATGTTACCAAACAATTCACTGAAGATTCTTACGGCGTTAAAGACGTTAGTTTTTCAGTAGATCCGGGTGATTTTGTTTTCATCACCGGCCACTCGGGTAGCGGCAAAACCACCCTGATGCGCTTGATTACCAAGGAGTACACACCCACAGCGGGAGAAATTCTTTTTGAAGATTACAGCGTCAATCAACTGAAAAACTCACAACTACATGAACATCGGAGGAAAATCGGGGTGATTTTTCAAAATTACCGCCTGCTTCATGAACTAAATGTTTGGGAAAACATTGCCTTGCCGCTGATGATTATCGGTAAAAAGAGTGATGAAATTGAAGAGCGGGTAACGGACTTGTTGAAACTGGTAGAACTCACGGATAAAGCTCAACTTTTCCCCACTCAGCTCTCAGGTGGCGAGGCGCAAAGGATTAGTATTGCCAGGGCGCTGGCTACCGGTCCCAGCATTATTTTTGCGGACGAACCGACCGGCAACCTTGATAAAGACACTTCCCTGAAAATTGCCCGTCTGATCCACAAAATCAATGAGCTGGGCACTACAGTGATTTTCGCCACCCACGACCAGGAAATCATGAGTGAGCTGGCCGGCATGAGAACAATTTTCTTGGAAAAAGGCCAAATTGTGAAGGATGCCGGCGGTAAGAAGAAGGTTAAAAAGGAAAAGGAGCCTGCCAGTACTGCCGGCACCGATGAGGATCCTGCCGACATTAAAACAGAAAATATTTGGGGTGAAACTTTCAAACCTCCGGATCTGGTTTTAAAGAAAAAGAAGCCGGCCGCTGATGAGATCGAGCCTGCAAAAGCCAAACCCAGCGACTCCAAGCCCGAAAAATCCAAAAAATCCAAGCTACCAAAAGAGAAAAAAGCCAACAAAGAGGAAGAAGAAAATTAAGCCATGCAAGCACTGACCACTGCCCTAACTACCATCCGAAGATCGCCTTACCAGGCTTTAGTTTCGATTATGATGGTGACGGTGACTTTTTTTGTGGCTTTCAGTTTCTCGCTGATGATCCTGGGCACCAACGTAGTTTTGGAGCACTTCGAAACTCAGCCGCAAATTATCGCCTTTTTTGAGATTGACGCCGAAGAGAACGCCATTACCAGCGCTGCCGAGATCATGACAGCCAAACCTTACGTGGAACAAGTCACGGTGGTCACCAAAGAAGAAGCGCTGGACATTTACCAAGCCAACAACCAAGACGAGCCGCTACTGCTGGAACTGGTGACGGCGGATATTTTGCCCGCCAGCATTGAAGTGGCCGCCACCGATATTGCCTATCTTCAGCAAGTCAAGTCCGATCTTGAGGGGTTGCGCAGCGTGGAAGATGTCGATTTCCAGGAAAGCGTGGTCGAGCAACTGTCGCACTGGACCAGAAGTATCAGGCAAGTAGGTCTGGCGGTGGCCGGTATTCTGGCTTTCATCTCTTTCTTGATTATTTTTGTCATCATTACCATGAAAGCTTCTTCCAAAAAAACGGCTATCAACATTATGCGCCTGATTGGCGCTACCAAAAGCTACATCAAAGCGCCGTTCATGCTCGAGGGCATGATTTATGGGCTGACCGGGGCGCTCGTTGGCTGGGTTAGTATGTACGCCGTCCTGCTTTATCTCACCCCCTGGATTCAAGATTTCCTGGGCGAGGTGCAGCTGCTGCCGGTTTCAATTGAGATTTTGTTGACTCAACTGGCTATCGGAGTTGGCGCGGGGATGCTGTTGGGGGGAATGGCAGGCTTGCTGGCGGTGGGTAGACTAATTCGCCGCTAGAGCCCTTGACTTTCTCTCTCAAGTAAACTAAAAAAGTATTACCATGCGAAGCACTGCCGACAAACTCTTCACTTTCCCCAAAATCCTGGCAGTATTTTTAGTATTTTTCGGCTTCACCTTAATTTTTTCCGGTATTTCCACGCAAAAAGCTCGGGCCAACGAAGATTGCGAGGCTAAGTATAAGTGCGAAAAAGAAGACGACGCTGACGAAAAAATGGCCTGCTACAACAAAAAAACGGCCTGTCTGGAAAAAGTGCTCGGGGTGATTAGTAACGAAAAAAACACCCTCACCAACACCATCAGCGTTCTCAACGGCCAAATCAACCTTCAGCAAGTGCAAATCAATCAGCTGCTGGCTGAAATTAACACCCTGGAAAGAGAAATTTCCGAGCTAACTGAGCGGATTAACGGCCTGGGAGTTTCCCTGGACAGGCTCTCGACGATGTTGGTTAATCGGGTCAAGGCTCAGTATAAGCGCACCCAAACCAATCCGCTGTCACTACTGCTCGAGTCGGACTCGTTTAATTCGTTCGTGACTCAGTACAAGTATCTGGCCAAAGCCGGTGAGCAAACCGCCTACGCCATGACGCGGGCTGAGTCACAGCGGCTGCATTTTGATGAGCAAAAATCGCTCAAGGAAGTGAAGCAAGATGAAGTGCTGGAAAAGCGGCAGCAGCTTGAGGGCAAACGCCAGGAGTTGGCGGCCAGCAAACAAGAGCAGGAAGCGATTCTTAACGTCACCAAAAGCAACGAAACCAGGTATCAGGAGCTATTGGCCCAGGCTAGAAAAGAGTTAGCTCAGATTTCCGGCGCGGCCAACGTGGTGATTCGTGAAGGCAATGAGGTCAAAGTTAAGCGCGGCGAAACTATTGGTACCATGGGCAATTCCGGCTTCTCTACCGGCGCTCACCTGCATTTTAGTATTTACCGCTATAACGTTAAGCAGTTTCAGAACACCGGTAGTTGGGGCTGGTACTACAGTAATCACATTAATCCGTTGGACAAGTTGAAGTCCAAAACAGTGACTTGGTCTACCGGCTGCGGGCATGATCCGAGTGGTTCCACCAGCTCTGGTAAAGGCAGTTGGGACTGGCCGATGAGTGATGTGCGGATTACTCAAAACTACGGCAGCAATACTTGTTACAACTGGATGTACGGTGGCAACACTCACCCGGCGCTGGACATGGTGGGCATGAGCTCACACTCGGTTAAGGCGGTCCAGGACGGCGAGGCTTATTTTTGCAGAAACTGTCTGGGAGACGGCGGCAACGGCGTTTTCATTTTCCACGATGACAATTATATGAGTGTTTATTGGCACTTGAAGTAGAGGCGTTATTTTATTTCTAGTTTGAATGTGGTCCCCAAAGCTCCGGCCAACCGTTTGAGCAGCGATAAAGACGGCATAGTTTGACCGGTTTCTACCCGAGAAATGACCGCTTGTTTGGTGTTGATTAAAGCAGCCAGTTCCTGCTGAGTTAGGCCTTTCTTAATCCGGGCCTCGATGAGCAAACGAGCCACTTGATAGTTAAGCTCCAGATCGTCCAGCTCCTTTTTGAAGGCCGGGTTGGCAAGCAGGCGCTGTTTGTGGGTTTGCCAGTTGGTGATGTGCATGATGGACTTTTTTGGGTTGTTTTAAGACAAGGGTGATTTGGTAACGAAAGAAACAACCGGAGAAGTTTCTCGCTTGCTGGTATAACCAATCTGCCATTCCGTCATTACAAACGAGAATAGCTGGTGAAGCTTGGACGTCCTACGCTTTTTTCAAAAATTTCTTTACAGCTTGATCAAAATCTGATTCAAATTCTTCATCTTGTTTAACTCTAAACTCATCATATTCATCACTAGCTAATTTTTTTGCTACCACAGTAGAAACTTCACCAGGATTATCTAGTATCTCATATTCGTTAAACTGCAAAAACGCATCTAATCGTTCAATCCAATCCATCATTTTCATTGGTACCTGTCGCTCTGCTTGCAATTCGGCATAATCTAAATACATAGAAACGATCCTATTTAGCTTCTGCAGCTCATCTGGTGATAAATAATTTTTTGCCACCTGAGTATCGCTTTTTAAAATTTTCCCCTTAGGCGCATTCTTCCAGGTATTTAAACCCATATTTGGTTGATTAGCATCAGCTCGATCAGCAATAATCTCTGCTGCCGTGTTGCCCGTAATTGCCCAGTGCAGTTTGTTTTGAACAGAGGCAAAAAACTCTCGAGTTATTTTCGCTTTTGGGTCATAATCTATGCTTGCCTGTGCGTACAAATCGGTAATTTTTTGGTAAAATCGTCGCTCACTGGCGCGAATTTCTCTAATTTTCTCGAGTAACTCGGCAAAGTAGTCTTTACCAAAGTGTGAGCCATTTTTTAGCCTGGCTTCATCAATGGCAAAACCTTTAATAATGTAGTTGCGTAGTGTTTTTGTGGCCCAAATACGAAATTGGGTAGCTCGGGAGGAGTTAACCCTGTAGCCAAGAGAGATGATTGCGTCCAAGTTGTAGAAATTGGTATTATATGTCTTACCATCTGAAGCAGTATGTGCAAAAATTGCACTAACTGCTTTTTGACTCAGCTCACCTTCACTAAAAATATTTTTTAGATGCTTTGTAATTACAGACCTATCAACATCAAATAGTTCTGCCATTCTTTTTTGAGTTAACCAAACTGTTTCATCTTTAAAAAGTACATCTACGGTAATATCACCCTCAGCAGTGCGATATAAAATTAATTCACTTTCTTGTGGTCGGTTTTTTGGCACCATAGTAATGTCCTTATTTTGCAATTAAGCACATTTTAACATTCTAAGCTTGCAAGAAGTGTAGTTTTAATCTGAGGTGCTGCTTAAATTCCTTTTAGCGGCCTCTTCGATCATGGCTTTAGTCTCAGCAAAATTAGGATCACTAACATACTCTCCTTTTTCAAGAAAGTCGGCCAGTTCTTTTTCGTAGTCGTCTAGAGGCTTGGTTACTGTAAGGTTTGGGCTGCGAGTCGTTCTGACACAACTATTACCATTTCCTCACAGCCCTATAACTATTGACAAAGGGCCATGCCGCGCTTATAATGCCTCTTAATTGTAATAATTTGAAACTATTTTTTACCTTCAAGCCAAGAATCTGCCCCACCTTGCTGAAAGAAATATTATGAAGATTAAACAAATGTTTTTGGCTCTGTTGATAGCCCTGGCTGCCGTGGCCGGTACTACCGGTAACGTCAAAGCTGAGGACGATAATGATGTCCTGGCCAAGCAAGAGCAAGAATGTAAGCAGGTGGTCGAAACCGAGTGTGAGGCCGGCGCTTACGGTCAAGTTACCAACTGCAAAACCAAAGCTGAGCAAGTTTGCAAGCAGAAGCAGAAAGTTGCTAAAGCTGGCGGTCGGG
Source organism: uncultured Pseudomonadales bacterium (assembly GCA_964633875.1). Taxonomy (GTDB): domain Bacteria; phylum Patescibacteriota; class Microgenomatia; order UBA1400; family PJMF01; genus UBA1370. Next base: position 108,263 of record CAZWKL010000001.1, on the reverse strand, counting down.
TACTGGCAAGAGTGCACGATGCCTCAGAAGTTTACACAAGTTTAGACCTGCAATCAACACTGGCGGTAGTTGGTATTTTAACCACCGGTGTCGGCGCTTACGCTGTTAAAAGAAAAATCAAATAATTAACTGCGTTTCAACATGCTAAAGACTCTTGACTCCTGGAAATATACGGGTTGTTTCGAGTAATTAGACGGTTCAACATAGCCCATCATCAAACTTCTGATATATACTTTAAGCAGCAACCTGCTCCCTATATGATCAGTCCGGACCGACTCAGAAGAGAAATTAGCGAACCACGCTCCCTTTTTCCGGAAGTTAAAAACTGGCTTAAGGTTATTAAAAATAAGCTCAAAACTGAGTCATCAGTTAATCCCTGGGGTTTTGGCGACACTGTTGCTAATTTTGACCCTGCAGCCATACGGCCTTTTCTCACTGAAGTTGAGGCTCAGGCTCAGCTGCTTAAACCAGCCGAGGCTGAACCACTACAGCCCAAAGCTGTTTTTGAAAAAATTCGCCAGGAATTGACAACCTGGCTTGCCTCTAATCCCGAAGCTAGTGACCAGCTGATCGATCAACGTCTAACCGAATATGCTCCACGAGTTTTCGCTCTCGTGAGGGAGGTTTTTCACCAAGAGCTAAACCTAAAACCTTATGACGTTCAGTTGGCAGCAAGTTTAGCTCTACACGAAGGCTCGATGGCTGACATTCCCACTGGCACTGGCAAAACCATTATCGCGGCTACAGCTGCCATTCTCAACTCTTTAATTGATCAAGGCGTACATATTGTGGTGCCCAATGATTACCTTGGCAGAAGAGACATGGAAAAAATGGGAAAAATTTATAACGCCTTAGGTTTGAGTGCGGCTTTTTTAGGCAAAGATGATGAGCTAGCTTTTATACTTGTCCCCCCAAACTCGGATCAAGCCGATAATAAAAGCCCGCAACAAAATGCACCTATACCTTGCACCCCCAGAATGGCTTTAAGCGCCGATATTGTTTATTGCGAAAATAATGCCTTGCCCTTTGCCTATCTCCGTGATCAGTGCGCCAAAAAATCAGATGAAATTAGGCTTGACTACAAGCACGGGAAACCACTAATGCCAAGATTCATCATTTTTGATGAAGTTGATTCGATCGTTGATCAAACTAGCCCGCTTATCTTGGCCGATCAGTTAATTGAGCCCATCAACGAACCATTGCTTGCGGCTTGCCAAAAAATAGTGATAGGTCTTACAGACAAGTACTCTTTAGGGCGAAAGCTCAATCAATTAGATGATAAAATCGCGTTACTAACCAAGCGCGCCGAACAAGCTACTCTAAAGTCGGATAACTACCAGAAACAAGTTCTAGAAAAGCAACTCAGAGTAACCCAGGAAGAATTTTCTGCTTTGGAAAAAAAATATCACGCTGCCGACCATCATTATGATTTCCATGCCAATGATCGTAGCATTTCTTTAACCGATGAGGGTTGGGATTTAATCGCCAGCAGAATGAAGCATTCACCTCAATTGCACACTCTCGGACTCAACCCAGATCAAGAGGAAATCTGGCAAAATGACGAATTTCAAGCCCATCTTCAACTAGCCCTAAAAGCAAATTATTCGTTGCAGCGAGACGTAGATTATATCGTTGTGGATGACCAAGTAATTATTATTGACCCAACTACCGGTAGAATTCAACCGAATAGCCATTATACCCAAGGTTTACATGGCGCTCTCAGCATTAAGGAAGGGTTGCCATTAATGGAGCAACCAGAAGTTTCAGCGGTGACCACTCTGTTTGGATTTTATGCTGAAAATCACCACAAGGTAGCCGGCATGAGCGGCAGCTTAACTCCTCAGATTACAGAGATGTTCGCACACTTGTTCCATACTAAAGCTGTCAGTTTTCCTCCTCACCACTTATTTCAACTACTTAATAAGGTCGGCGCTAAAGAGCCGCTGATTGCCTCGGCTGTTCAAAACAGTGATGGTAGTGTTGTTCTGGAATATCGTGTTGGCGACCAGGTTTTTAGAGAAATCAACACTTTTTCACCACAAATTCATGACGATGAATCCGGTCAAATCCAAGCGATTGTTCAAGAAATTCAGACCATAAGTCAAGCAGGTAGGCCAATTTTGGTTGCCACTCAAACCATTGAGCAATCAGAGCGCATTAGTGCGGCTTTAAAAAAATCTGGCATAGTTCACGAACTCTTAAATGGTCGGCCAGAAAATGCAAAAGAAGAATCGCTGATTATTAACGAAGCTGCCAGGCTAGATTCCGAAGGATATGGGAAAATAGTGATCGCTACCAATATGGCCGGCCGAGGTACAGATGTAGTTTTAGGCGGTAATGTCAAGGAAATTTTTGCCAATACACTTCAAAACAGTATTAGCGAACTGTTGGAACTAGAGAAAATTACAATCCTTGCAGAGATGAAGACTCGATTCCCAGAGGCCTCGGAAAATAGCTTGTTGAAATCAATAGATAAGGCCCTTAAACAACGAGCTCAAGTGCTTACTGATCGAATTTTAACTATCAACGATGAGCTGGTTCTAAAACAAATTTTTGCCGGTACAGGAATCTCAAACGAAACCCTCGAGGCTATCCTTGCAGCTTTTAATTTGCCGGACCAAACCGAAACGATCATTGAAAACGGTGGTTTACACGTCATCGTTTGTCCTCAAGCAACTTCGGCTACGGCGGGCTGGATTAATAGATTGATTAAACAAATGTCTGGTAGAGCGGCCAGAAACGGTGAACCTGGTTCTCGTAGCATACACTTTAATGGTCTCGAAATTAAAGAAGTCATCAATAAATCAAGGGTGCAGAAATTAGTTACCAAGTTGAGAAATGCTCTGGAACCCGGATCGGCGTCACGCCTGACTAGTCAAGTGCTTGAAAAAATTATTGCATTAGCTGATGATGCTGAGTATAACCAGTTGGCTAGCACTCTCAAATCAATCGAACAAACCAGGTTAGCTCAAAAAATACTGGCAGAGTTGATGAATCAGCGACTGCGGATTTTTCAGGTCGGTGAATCTGAATTGGGGCAGATTTTAACCGAATTTTGGCAAAAATATCAAGCTTATCAGGACAAACAACCAAACAATCAGCTTGCGTTTGATTTCAACTTAGTCGATAAAGACGAGCAGGAAAAGTTGAGAGGTAAATTGCTCGCTTATCTCGATAGAGTTAGAAATAGTTTTGCTATCTACTTAACTGACACGCTCAGGCATCAGGCGCAAGCTCTAGCCTTCTCAGGTTCTAAACCGACTGTGGGCATTAATAAGTTGATCAAAAACATATTTGCTGAAATTGATCTTTCCGAGTTAGAAGATTTGTTTACTGAACTCCAATAGAGTTCTTATTATATATTTATCTAAATATTAAACTATTGACAAGAACAGCCATATAATGATATTATATACTTTGATATAAATATAATAATGTGATTGGATCCAATCACATTGAATGTTAGTAATTATAAGGAAAAAATCATGTCACAACGTTTCCCAGAAAAACCAGAAAACAGAGGGTTGGATGGAAAAAATGTCGCCGCCGGTGCTCTAGGTTTAACTGTCATTGCCACTACCGTTGCCTGTCGTGACAGTAGTGATCAAAACTCGGCTCTTATAGCAGATGAGGCTGCCAGACAAGCTGCGGATAGAGTGGAAGCAGGGCTTGAGACCAATTTGAATCAATTGAACGAACGGCTTGGTTCCGTAGAGGAACGAGTTGCCGCTATTGAGGCTGAGGCGCAAGCCACCCCTCAGGTTGATCTGGAAATATTAGAGGAGGTAGAAACTGATGTAATCAAAGAAGCTGAAGAAGTGACTGGCGCTGACACAGATCGGGCTGAGTTAGAATCTTTAGAAAATACGGATATAGAAGAAGAAGTTGTTGCAGAAACACCAAGTACTGAAAAAATAGAAGAGAATTCATTAGATGTTGTTTCAACAACTACTGTAACAACTACCGAAACTATTTCCGCACCATCAGGAGAAGCTTCATATTGGGATCAGCCTTATGCTAGCGCGGCAGAGGGTGAAAACAGCATGTTTCAATTAATGGACTCTGACAGCAACGTTTCTGAAATTGATCTCTCTGCTGCAGAAGGTTTCACTCCTGATTCAGAACTAAGATTGAGTGATATTGAACCGAAAGTGCTTGATCCAATTCCTGATAACGCAGCAGATTTCCAAGCTTACTTAAATGCCGAGTTAAATGGTTTTCCACCATTGGCAGGATACACGGATGGAACTAATGATTACAACCAGTATTCCAATCATGAGTCTGGTCCTCAGGTTCCTATGTATAGCTGGATGGTTCATACTGGAGAATATGCTGAACTGCCGGGAATTGGGCGAGTCGAGGGCGGACCAGGACGAGCCGTATTAGTGCTTATCATTAACAGAACTGATAATGTATATAGATTTCCCACCAATTCAGTTCACGTTGAGGCTGGATTCCAAGGTTGGGGTCGAATTTGGAACGGTGAACCTGATCACGTTCAAGAAACAGAACAAAGACTGATAAATCATTATCGAGCCAGACTTGGTCAAGGAGTCCCTGAAACAGGTTTCATTGGTCAGTGCGACTTACCAGAAAACTGCGAAAAGGTTACTGTAGTGACTGTGGAAAGAATGCAATGGGGCAACCACGAAGATGGAACACCAAGGTATCAATTTAGATTGATTCGTGCCGAAACGGTGTCAACTCCTTAAGCGCAACTAAAAAGGCCAAGGCAAAAATTGCCTTGGCCTTTTTGAAAACCTCATACTTGCATTTTTAATAAGTAGCTTTATTCATGAGAAAGTAATATGAAACAAGGTCTACTAATCTTAATTGGCATATTTTCTCTTGTAGGAGCAATTGTTTTCGCTATCATTAGATTTTCTGAATTAAAAGAAAAAGAAATTGAGAATGAAGCCAAGTTTCAGTGTGCCCAAAGTTCACGTTATAGCATCACAGAAGAAGATGGTGCTGCAGTCTGGTATCCTGTTCAAGACTTATATAAAAAATGCCTTGAGGAAAAAAATATCAGATGAAAACTAAACTCAAGCGATTATCAGAATTATCGATTTTCTTTCCGGCTTATAACGAAGCAGGAAATATTGAGGAAGTTGTCAAGCAAGCTCTGGCGGTTGCTTCAAAAGTAGCTAAAAAATTCGAAATAGTCATCATAAACGATGGAAGCACCGACTCAACTCTGCAAATTAGTAAGCGCCTAGCTAAGAAATATCCAAAAGTAAGAGTAGTGACTCAAACAAACCGAGGTTACGGCGGAGCTCTGAAAAGAGGTTTTAAGGAAGCTCAATATGAATGGGTTTTCTTCACTGACAGTGACTTACAATTCGACATTTCAGAAATTATCCACTTTATAGAGTACGTTGATGAAAGTGATCTTGTCATTGGATACCGTTTAGAAAGAGCTGAAGGTTGGAAACGGCATCTACTTACCTCTGCTTTAAAAGTTTGGAATCGAATTATGCTTAATTTCCCCAAGGAAGTTAAAGACATTGATTGTGCCTTTAAACTTATCCACAAGAGAGTTTTGGTTGAAATTGAACCACTTTTCTCTGATGGGGCCATGATCTCTACAGAGATGCTTCTCAAAACCTATAGAATGCGCTTTAATATTACTCAGGTTGGTGTTCAACATTACCAAAGATTTATTGGTCAGCCTACCGGTAATAGTACCAAGGTAATTTTAAAAGCTGTAGCAGAGACCCTTAACTTGCAGTGGCAACTGTTTAAACAAGACCTCTCTTTGCAGCTTTCTAGAGCTAGTTCAGTTATTAGACTGGCTCTTTTGAATAGATGATGAAAAATATTGCTGCCCATATCCCCACTAAAAAGTGGTTTAATAATTTTTTTTGGCCAGCATCAATTTTCCTGATTACTTTACTGATTATTATCACAAACTACGTTCCGGGAAAATGGCTGACTGGCTGGGATACATTGCATCCGGAATTTAATTTCCCCTCACAAATTTCTAATGTTATTTTTGGAGTTTGGAGACAAGATCAGGGTTTGGGTGCAGTAGCTGCTCACTCGCATATGAGTGACTTACCCAGAATTATTACTCTATGGCTCGGATCATTTGTCTTACCAGACCATTTTCTCAGACTTGGGTTTGTTTATCTCTGTTTTATTATGGGTCCGTTGGGAATTTATTATTTTATTAAAAATGGGATTTTTGAAGAAAAATCAGGATACATTATTCATGCTTCGGCATTTTTAGGAGCTTTAGTTTATATTTTCAATCTTGGAACTGTCCAACATTTTTACGTAGTGTTTGAGATGTTCGCGGTTCAATACTCAGTTTTGGGCTGGCTCTTCTTGTTCACAATAAAGTCTTTATATTCAGAAAATCCAAAATATTTACTTGCATTTTTTGTTATTTCCCTCTTCTCCACTCCAATGGCTTATGCCTCTCAACTTTGGTTCGCTTACTTCGGAGCTCTGATTTTGTTTTTAATAGTTTTAAATCTGGAAGAACGAAAAAGAAATTTCTTCAAAAAAAGCCTGTTTGTTATTGGTGCAACCTTAGCAGCCAATAGTTTTTGGTTACTGCCAAATCTGTACTTTTTATTAACAGATGCGGCTAAAATTCCTGCTAATTCACACATTAACCGACTTTTTTCTCCAGAATCATTCTTACACAACGCTAATTTCGGAAAAATTCAAGATGTAGCTATTTTCCGAAATTTCCTTTTCAACTGGCTAGATCTCAAAAATGATGGTAGATTCGGCGATTTACTACCGCAGTGGAAAGAACACATTGGCAATATTTGGATAATTTCAATTGGATATGCAATTTTCGCTTTTTCTTTGATTGGGTTGACAGTCAGTGTGCTTAAAAAAAAGAAGGTGGAAACAGCTTTGCTGCCAATCATACTCTTATCCATATTTATGCTGATGAATATGAATCCGCCTTTTAATTATATTTTCGGTTGGTTAAGAGATAATGTTGCTATCTTTAGAGAAGGACTGAGGACTCCTTTCACTAAGTTTTCTCTTTTACTTATGTTCTCAACCTCAGTTTATTTTTCAGTTTTTATGAATGAAGTTATGAAATTTATTAGAAAAATTATTAAAGTATCTTTGGCAATTAACATTTCCTTAGTATTCCTTGTTAGTTTTGTTTTGGGCTTGTATGGTTTACCCCTATTGCAAGGTCAGCTTATCAACAAAAAATTATTAAATGATATTCCTCAACCTTATTTTTCCCTTTATGACTGGCTGGAAACACAGCCCGATCAAGCCAGAATAATTAACTTACCATTGCAAACTCCTATAGGTTGGGAATTTTATGATTGGGGTTACGAAGGAGCTGGATTTATCTGGTTTGGCATGAATCAACCAATGACAGTCAGAGACTTTGACCGCTGGAATCCTCATAATGAAACTCTCTACAAAGAACTTTCTGCAGCCTTATATGGAAATGACCCACAAACCTTTATAGAAACGCTAGAAAAATTTGATATCTCCTATCTACTTTTAGATGAAAGTATTATTAATCCTAATGACAACACTGATACAGTTAAAAAACCAGAAATTAAAAACTTATTAGCTGAAATAGGCTTGAAACCTGCTTGGCAGGAGAATTTTCTATCAATTTATGATGTTAGGCTCTTGGTGGGAAGCAAATCTTTCGTCTACGTTCCCGACTCATTAGTTTTAGCAATTGGCGATGTCACTTACAGCAAGCGAGATCCTATCTATCAAGGCAACGGCCCATATGTGTCTGGTAACCACAATCTATTTATAGATAAACAGCCAATAATGTACCCATTTGCAGATTACCTAAAAGATCAAACGCCTTTTGTTGAATATGGACATAATCAGCTTATTATCAAGGAAAACATAGCTGAACTAACTGATAATGCAAAATTAATTCTTCCGCCATTAGCACAAGGAGAAGAACATATGGCTCAGATTAGTCTCAATTTTACAAATGGTTTAGTGACAGTCGATTTTAATCAACAGATCATTATAAAAACTGGCTCTGATCAATTTGCTCTGCCATCCCTCCCCTCCGTCGCTTTACCAATACCACTAGAGTTTCAAAACGTTATTATAGAAATAGGTGAAAAACAAATTGAGATCCAACAAGGACAAACTATTCAAACCGAAGCTAATCTTCAAATAAATAGACCCGTAGTAATATCTGCCTTTAATTTTGCTGAGATAGAAGAAGAAGAAGACCAGAGGTTTATCGACTCTAATAGAGTCGCATCAATTTCTTTATCAACTGAGTCATGGGATTCTATGACTCAAGAACACACAGTTGATTTGAAGCCTAGCTCTGAATTAGTTATTCAGATCAGCTCCATACCTTACAGTCCTGAATTCGCCAACCCCAATAGTGTGTCAAATTGTGATTTAATGCGAAAAAACGAATCAATTAAAAAAATAGTTGCAGATAATGTTGTTTATCAAAGTGTTGATTTGGGTGTTGCCTGCGATGGCGCTGACCTTTTCGATCTAAATCAACACAGCTCGTATCTAATGAGGTGGCAAATTGAGAATATCTCCGGTAGAACAATTAAACTAAACCTGCAAAACATCGCTGCCGGACGCTCGGATCTTGAAGAACTAATTCCCGACAGCTCTCGAGAAATAAGTTATGGAATTTTGCCATGGCCTTATTTGGAAAATGAGGGCTATTATTTGAGTTGGGAAAACCGATCATTTGGCTCTGAAATCAGTGAAAATATTATTGAAAACATTGAAATTTATCCTGTTCCGCTCGATTTTATAAGTAGGATTGTGATCAAACCACAAAGTGAATCCGAGAAAATTATAAATCATGCCAAAATCAGTAATTTATGGAAAGTTGGTACATATCAATATGGTTTTAAGGTCGACAATCCAGATATCGGCCTGGTTGCCCTATCACAAACTTATGAAAATGGCTGGATAGCTATCAATTTGTCAAATCTACACCTTTTAGATCATGTCATCTATAATGGTTGGGCCAATGCATGGGTTCTTCCTGAGGGTTCTTATCATGTAATCGTTTTTTTCTGGCCCCAATTACTTGAATTTGCTGGATTCCTGATTTTAACCACCACAGCAATTCTACTAATCAACATTGCTTTTAACCCCAAATTCTCATACCATGAATAGTGATGCCAACAGAAACCAAGCGCTCCAGAAAAAAAGATCGGGGACCTAAGCCTGAGGAAGAAACTCAAAAACCAGGAGTGTCTCGCAGAACTTTTCTCAAAGCAGCGGCAGCCCTTGTCGGTACTGCAGTTGCCGGTTATCCTGTCACCAGGCTGGTGGGAAATCCGGAGTTCAGGGCTGGCGCCGCAGCCGCTCTCAAACGTCCTTATCCGCCGGAGGGTAGTGGTGCTTACGAAGTTTCAGCTCCTACCCTACACCAACTGTGGCTAAAGCATTTCCAAGGTAAAGAACACCTCTTCCCTCTCAGTACCTGGGCAAGAAGAAAAGAAACTCCTCAAGGAGAAGTGATTGAAGGGTCAGCGATTCACCTCAAGATTCTAGCCAGAAATTGCTACGAAGCGGAAAAGCGCGAAGGAGAAAGTTTTGAAGATTATTTTGCTGGTTTTGTCGACAAACTGCATTTGCTAGCAAATGCAGCCAATCTTGACTTTATTACTCTGGTTTCAACCCTGCAAATCAGCGCCGAAAACATCGGTGGCTTTTCTGAACCTAAAGATATCTCCAATATGGATGTCAATGTTTCAATTATTCAAAAAGTCGGCGTCACCGGCGCTAGAGCGATGGGAGTAGAAATTAAAGCTGTTTCTGCTCTGGCTCCAGGAGGCTCTGCTTTAATTATTAAAGAAAGACTGGCTGAGATAGGCGTCAATCTTCCCGGAGGAATCAATGAAGCCTTGCCCGATGAAGGTATCAGACACTACGACTTAATCAGATTTCGTGAGCAACCAACCACCGGCATGATGGATATGGAACCAGGTGAACGAGCGGCTGCCTTTGACCGATATCCCAATACTGCTTTGACAATCTTGTTTGAGCAAAATTTTCCTGAAGCAGCTCGGGCTTATAAGGAAGCCACCAGCAAACGTGAGAGAGTGCAGCAAACCAGGGAAGAAATGAGACAATTAGCAGCAACTTATCTTGAGCGGTATGCCAACCGGCTGCAGCCATTTGCCGAAGGCAACCCTGACGCACTTAATGAAATCGGTATCACTGACCCAATGCACGAGTGGCAATTGCTTAATTACACAGATGCCTGGCACAAGGTTTCTGAAATCCCCACCAATCCTGAGTTTGCCTATCAGCGCACTGTCGAGCACATGCGAGAAGAAGCCAGTCAAAATTTTATAGGCTTTGTAAAAAAACTTGTTTCTCAACAAATAAGAAATCCGAAATTTTTACCATTCCTACTCAAACAAGCGCTAAATGAAAATAACACCGAAGAATTGAAGCTTTTGTTTGATTTGCAGAGTAAATTAGTGAAATATGAGGATGAAGCCAAACAACTGAGAGTAGCTTACTCGGAAGTGCTGCGGACGGAAGGTCCACATGAATACAACAGCTTGTTTCAAGCAATCACCAGCATTCTAGTAACTAAGCGCCTTTCTGATATCGCCGGAGATTTCAATGCAAACGACCGAAGTAATCTAGCTTGGCATATCTACAAAACGTGTGCTATCAGAGAAATTGCCCCACTTACAGATCTGGTTGACGATCAGGAATTTGCCAGAGATATTACTATTGATCCACCATATGCGCCGGCCTCGGTTACTCAGTCACTGGAAACTTTCGCCAACATGCTCCTTGAAGCCGGAATTCTGACTACTCATCCTGGAAATGATATGAATGCTGCTTATCATATCTTTGAAAAGATGTTCTGGAGAGATGGTGGTGTCTGGCCTAATGTGCCGCCGGAGAAATGGGAGCAAATTTTAGATCATTTCAACAATAATTTAGTTAATCGTCTCTTCTATGACTTTGCCGGACTTTTACATGATCAAGAAAAAATGCCGGCATTAAATCAAATCATGCTTGAGAAAGGTTTGCTTTCCAGGCCAGCAACAGAAGATCCTCATTATTTCTTCACCCAATTGGTTTATTTAATGCTTGATAGTTGGCACATGCGGCGGGATATTGCCCGCGAAGATTGGGATGAGGTTTTGCAATATTTCAACGCTGAAATAAAACCCATGATCTATAGCAAAAAAGAAGTGGAGCCTGGGGTATTTAAAGAAGAGTTTTTTGTCGGCTCCGCCGATTACCCTCCCATTTTCCGTGCTCAAGTAACGATGTATAACCTGCTTTATGATCTCAATCTTCAATATCCCGACTCTTCAGACTCTGTGAACATCTTGGGACATCATTAGAGAACTCCGGTCCCTCTACACTTAAAGCCAGAAATTGGTGCTATCAAAGAGCCATGACGCATTTGTTGCTCATCTTTCCGATTGCATTGTGCTTTTTCTTGCTTCTCCCCATCTCGGCCTCCGCTGCCCCCGTCATCTCCGAAGTTTTTCCCCAGCCCCAAGACGGGCCGGAGTGGGTGGAGCTGCACAATCCCGATATTGAGCCGGTGAATCTCACTGGCTGGACGCTCTACGACCAACTGGCTTCGCCGGCTCTGATTTACACCATTGGCAACCTGACGCTGGAAGCCGGTGGCTACGCAGTTTTTGAGCTATCTTCCATGAAGCTGAATAATGGCGCGGACGGCGTGGTGCTTTACAATGCCAGTGGCGAACAAATCGACGCCATGCAGTACGAAACTTCCACCCCCGGCAAAAGCTGGAGCCGCCGCGCCACCAACGAAAATGTCTTCCTCCTCACCGACCCCACTCCCGGCAGTCCCAACCTGCTCCCCACACCCACACCTCCTCCCACCGCTGCCACCACCCCCACACCTTCACCATCCACCAGTCCGCCACCCAGTTCCGCTCCGCCTCAACTCACCATCGAAGAAATCCACCCCTGCCCTTTGGAAAACCAGCCGGAATGGATCATCATCAAAAATCACGGCCCTACCACCCTCAACCTGGAAAACTGGAAAATCCGGGATGAACAAAACAACTTCCGTGGCCTCTCAGGCGCCATCCCCCCAGGCCAAACCCAGAAAACCTCCTGGCAGCAGGCCATGCTCAACAACACCGGCGATTCAGTCTTTATCGAAACCCCCACCGGCGAGACTGTTGCCACCGCCAGTTACTCTGGCTGTACCAAGGGTGAAACCATCTACCCACAGCAAACCTCGCCTGGCGGCCAAAACTCTACCAGCTCCACCACCGAAAACCAGCCAGGTTCCACCGCCAATTCCACCAACCCCACCGCCCCCACCAACTCCACCACCCACCAAACTTCCACCCCCAGCCCCAACCAGCCACTGCCTGACTTCACCGCCACCCCTGAGAACGCCTCTGAAAACAATGCTCCAACCCAAGCTACCGGCAAGGCCATCTACGCCAAGACGCCGGCTCAACCACCCTCACAGAAAAGCTTGCTAAATGTTATACTAGGTGGGTTCGCAATTAGCTCCAGCGGAGTTTTGTTACTGTATGAAAAAAGAATTGTTCAAATCATTAGCGCTGTGGGCTAAAGCCTTCGGACCTTCCGTACTCTGGGCCATTTTCATCTTCCTGCTTTCCTCCCAAACCAATCTGCCCGGACTGGCTGTTTCCTGGAGCGATTATGCCTTCAAAAAACTAGCCCATATTTTTGTTTATGCTGTCCTTTTTCTGCTCCTGCATTGGGGTATTCAACAAACCATCCCCCAGAAAAAACACGGCCCTTTCCAAATCTGGCAAATCGCTTTTTTCATTACCTTCCTTTACGCCTTGTCGGATGAGTTTCACCAGTCCTTCGTACCAGGCAGATACGGCACTTTTCGCGATCTCGGCTACGATTTGCTGGGAGCATTTATCGCTTTCTTAAAACGGCACAATTATATATAATAAACACATAATAAATGCGCTTGCTATCGCGGAAATTGCCCTTTACATTCAATGCTCAACCGCTATAATTCATAGTTCAGCAGCTAAGTACAAATAAGTAATCTAGAAAGTTTACATGACAAAATCTCAGCTTGTTTCAATCGTTGCCAAAAAAGCTCACCTCACCAAAAGAGCGGCAGACGATGCCATTGAAGCGCTTTTTGAGGAGATCAGCAGATCACTGCAAAAAGGAGAAAAAGTAGTCATTTCCGGATTCGGGACCTTTTATATCGGCCAAGTTGGCGATAAAGAAGTGGTGCCTTTTGGCGATGAGAACAAGCGCCAGACTATCAAAGGTCACCGGGTGGTCAATTTCCGCGTCGGCAAACCGCTCAAAGTGAAGGTTTGGTAAAACCGCGCCCAAAACTAAAAAACCAAAAATAACCCCGGCGCCTGTCGGGGTTTTTGCTGCTACAATAATTAAATTAGTGCTGCCTCATTACACCCTGATAGCGCTGACCAATCATGAAAAAATACCTGGCTTTTTTCCGGCTCAGTCTGATGACCTCTCTGCAGTTCAGGGCGGAAACTTTTTTGTGGCTGTTGATGGACTTGGTCCCCTACATCACCATGATTTTTATCTGGCAGGCTATCTACCGTGGCGCGGCCACCATTCAAGACTACTCGCTGATCCAGGTGATGCAGTATTACGTGATGGTGGCGGTGATTGACCGCTTGACTGTTGTTCACTTTGAAGGCTGGCGGGCTGAACAAATCCGCGACGGCAAAATCGATTTCTACCTGATTCGACCTTTCTCTTACCTGTTGGAAATCTATACTTCCAGCGTGGCCAGCAAGTTTTTTGCTTTCTTGCTCTTTTTGCCCGTCCTGGGCCTGCTAGTTTTCATTATCAACTTCTTCATTCCCGGCTTCAGCCTACCGGACTTTTTTGCCAACGCGCCGCAATTTTTGCTGGTCCTTTTCGCCGCCCACCTGATCCAATTTATTTTTGGCCTCTGGATTGTGCTGCTAACTTTCTGGCTGGAAGGCTCCAACGGATTGGAGCACTTTAAGTGGGTAACAGTGGCGCTATTCAGCGGCAGCATTATGCCAGTGATTTTTCTGCCTGAACTGATGCGTAACATCGTCGAGCTGCTGCCCTTCAAGTACTTGTTTGTCGTCCCTGTTATGCTCTTGCAGGGACAGTACAGTTTAGTTCCATTTGATTATCTTTATATGACCGGAGTAATTTTAGGTATGCTTGCCTTGACCGCTTTCGTCTGGAAAAAAGCCAGGCTACAGTATTCTTCTGTGGGAGGCTAAATGACAAACAAGGGACTGAAAAAATACTGGCAACTTTTTTGGCACTTTCGCAAGCTGATGCTAATGCAAATGATGACCTACCGGACTGATTTTTTCTTCTGGAGCTTTGTCTCGGTGATGTGGACAGCTTTTAATTTCTTTTTCTTCAGGCTGTTGATTGGTGTCAATGACAACATCGCCGGCTGGAGCGAGATGGAACTTTACTTGGTGGTGGCCACCTACACTATCCTGGATGCTTTCACTTGGGGTTGGTTCGCGCCCAACATGATGCGTTTCCGGCGGATGATTTATTCCGGCCAACTCTCCGACCTACTCATCCGGCCAATCAACACCACTTACCTCTTATTGGTTCACCGCAACAGCTATGACAACGTTCCCAGGCTCCTTATTGGCATATTTGTGCTCATTTGGGCGCTTAAAAACCTGCAGATCGAGCTTTCTATCGTACACATCGCCCTTTTCATTGCTTTAGTGTTGATCAGCTTAATTTTCCTTTACACCGGCTGGTTTGTAACGGCCACGATCGCCTTTTGGTTTGAGAGACTGGATAACGTCACTAGTATTATGCCTTCTCTGAGGGATATTTATCAGTTTCCCCGCTCAATTTACACTGGCGTGGCCTCGTTTGTTTTTACCACTCTTTTCCCCTTGGCTTTAGTGACTAGTTTGCCGAGCGAGGCTTTGCTGGGCAGAGAAAATTACGCCCTCATATTGTATTTCTTGATTTTTACTTTAGGGTTTATAATTTTCGCAGGTTGGTTTTACAAAATTTCAATCAAAAAATACACCAGCGTGGGGAATTAAAGGCCTTGCTTGGTACCTTGATTGGCGCAAAAAATGAAAAAGTATCTTTTGGTCACCAAAATCAGCATTCAAGACACGATGCAGTATCGCTTCGACTTTGTGCTGCGGACACTCAAGTACGCCACCATGGTAATTTTGATGTCGCTGGTTTGGATTGGCGTGCAAAAAAGCGGTGACAATCAAATCATGGCCTCAGACCAAACCGTGCGCTATTTTTTCCTGGCGGCCATTCTGTACAGTTTGTCCAACCTACACACTTGGTACATTGATGAAGATATCAAGCTGGGCTACTTGTCCAAGTTTTTGCTCAAACCCATTTCGCCCGTCTGGCATTACTTCTCTTTTGAAAGCGGGACGATAATTTTAGAAACTTTATTTAAGTTCCTGGTGATCTTGCCAATTTTGTATCTGTTGGGCTACTCACTCAACGCCGGCTTGGGTGATTTTGCCTTGCTCTTGCTCTTCATGCCGATAATTTTTATTTTCACTTTCAGTTTGTACAGCTTGATTTCCGGCTTGTGTTTCTGGTTTAACGATGTTTTTGCTATCCGCTGGTCGCTGCTGATCGTTATTAGATTTTTGTCAGGTGTTTTGGTACCGATTAGCTTTTTTCCTCAGTTGTTTCAGCAGATCTCTTTCTTTCTGCCTTTTCAACACCTGGCTTACACGCCCATTCAGATGATGAATCACGAACTGCCAAAAACTACCGCTCTGGCGGGGTTGGGGATTCTTTGCGGCTGGATCGTTGTCGTCACTTACTTGCGCGACTTACTTTGGCGCGCCGGCTCTAAAAGTTATGAAAGCACGGGTATTTAAATGAAAAAAGCGCTCAAGTACCTCAATCTTTACCGAAAATTTTTCATTTATCACCTCAACGCCATCATGGCTTACAAGGTCAACTTTGTGGTGCAGTCGCTTTACGCTCCCGCCTACGTTGTGGTGATGTTTTTTATGGTCAAGATTGCTTACACCATTACTCCTGTGGTGGCTGGCTGGTCGGAAGCAGAGGGCTATTTGCTCTTTCTGGTTTTTCACCTAATTTTTACCTGCTGTTTTGTACTTTTTATGAAAGGCGCACGGGAGTTTGTTTATTTCGATATTCGGCAAGGAAAGTTGGATTTTTACCTGACCAAACCGGTTGATTCTCAATTTATGTCGTTTTACTCCAAGCCGGAAGTGGAGCAATTTGTGTTGATGATAAGCTTGGCGCTGCTGCTTTTTTACCAAATGTTTACTTTAAAAGCGGTGATTACGCCGGCTGGCCTGTTAATGTTTTTGGTGGCGTTTGTACTGGGGATCGTGGTTTGCTACGGCATTGTGTCTTTGTATTCTTCCATGGCTTTCTACCTCACCAGAGCTTCGCAAGTTTTTGAAGTTTTCATGAAAATCAGCGATTTTGGCCAATATCCCCAGCCGTTGTTTCCCTTCAGTTTTCAGCTGGTGGCGGTTACCTTGATTCCAATGGCCTTTTTCGGCTATATTCCCACTTTGTTTTTGCTGGGCAGGGGTAGTTGGTGGCTACTGCTCTTGTCGGCAGTGGCAGCGGTGGGTAGCGTCACTCTCAGCAAAATCGTGTGGCAACACAGTTTGAAGCAATATTCCTCAGCAAGCTCGTAAAAATTACGTTACAATACAACAATATCTATGTCGAAAAAAACAATCATTTCTGTCAAAAATCTCAAAAAACACTTTAAGGTTTATCACAAAGAGCCGGGGCTTTGGGGTTCGATTAAGTCGCTCTGGCACCGCGAGTACGAAACCGTCAGGGCGGTCGATGACATTAGTTTTGAAATTTTTGAAGGTGAAGTAGTGGGCTTTATTGGCCAAAACGGCGCCGGCAAAACTACTACCCTGAAAGTGCTCTCGGGCTTGCTCTATCCTTCCGGCGGCGCGGTTAGTGTACTCGGCTACAACCCTTGGGATCGCAAACCGGAGTTTCAAAAGCAGTTTGCGCTGGTGATGGGCCAAAAAAATCAACTCTGGTGGGACCTGCCGGCCATGGAAACTTTCTTGCTCAACAAAGCCATTTACGAAATTCCTGATCAAGAGTTCCAAAAAACACTCGACAAACTGGTGGATTTGCTGGATGTGCGTAAAATTCTCAATGTCCAGGTGCGCAAGCTTTCACTCGGCCAGAGAATGAAGTGCGAACTGATCGCCGCCCTGCTGCACAATCCTAAAGTGCTGTTTCTGGATGAGCCGACCATTGGCCTGGACGTAGTGATGCAGAAAACTCTGCGCGATTTCATCAAGCAGTACAACCAAGAGTTCGGCGCTACCATTATTCTCACCAGTCACTACATGGACGACGTCAAGGAGCTGTGTGAGCGGGCCATTATTATTGATGAGGGCAAAAAAGTTTTTGACGGCAAGCTGCAAAATATTATTGACAAGTACGCCCGCAACAAAATTCTGTCCCTGGTTTTTAGCCAGGAAGTCAAAGAAAAAGACCTCAAAAAATTTGGTGAGATCAAAGAGTACCACCAAGACGGTTCTGCTTACACGGCTACTTTGCTGGTGCCGCGCAAACAAGCCACTACCCAGGCAGGCAAGATTCTCAACAAGCTGCCGGTAGAAGATTTGAATATTGAAGAGCCGCCAATTGAGGCCATTATCCGTGAAGTCTTCAGTGATACTCAAGCGGCGTGAAAAGTTGTGAAAAAAGCGTGAAAGCCTGGGTCAAAAAGCGTGAAAATCTGTGAAAAAGGGTGAAAAAAGGGCTGCGCGGTAATCATCATGCGAAAATATTGGGTTTTAACCAAAGTGGCTTGGGAAAACGGTCTGGTCTACCGGGCCAGTATCTTGATGTGGCGCTTTCGCCAGTTTCTCTCCACCATCATGGCGCTGACCCTCTGGACGGTCATTTTTGGCGCCACTGAGAGCGCTTTTGCCTACAATCAGCAAGAAATGATCACCTATATTTTTCTGGCCGCTTTTTTGCAAAGCGCGATTATTGCTACCGCTCTCAATAATTTAGCCAATATTGTTTATTCCGGTGAGTTAAGTCAGTTTTTAATTAAACCAATGAATGTTTATGGCTATTTTGCCACTCAAGAAATTGCCGATAAATTAAAAAATGTCGGGTTTTTGGTCATTGAAACTTCCCTACTATTTTTGATTTTTCAGCCGGTCATCTTTTTGCCTGGCTTAAACAATTTTTTGCTATTTCTGGTTTGGATGATGGGTGGCATTATTTTGAATTTTCTGATTACTTTGCTTTTTGGCGCTTTTGGTTTTTGGAGTCCGGACACTTGGGGTCCAAGGTTTCTCTTTTTCATGATCATTAACATCACTGCCGGCAAACTCTTCCCTCTCAATATTTTGCCAGAACTACTGCAAAAGATTATTTTTATGACTCCGTTCCCTTATTTTGCCTTTATGCAGACTCAGTTGTTTCTTGATAAACTCAATCCCCAGGAATTGCTCACACACACGCTCACGCTCTTGGCTTGGATTGTATTTTTTGGCTGGCTGGTGAAATATATTTGGGGCCGGGGCTTGAAAAGTTATGATGCTGCCGGACAATAGGAATATAATGAACTTAAAACGACTGAAAACCCACTTTAAAGTCTGGAGAATTCTGGCCAGCAACGTGCTGCAACAAACTTTTGTCAATCGTTGGACAAATTCGTTATTTTTCACCGGCAAAGTGATCAGGTTTGCCATGTCGCTTTTGGTTTTGTTTTTGATCAGAGAAACTATTGATACTTTTGCCGGTTACACCACTGACGAAATGATTGTCTTTTTCCTAACCTATCAGTTCATTGATTTGATGTCTCAGGTGTTTTTCCGAGGAGTGTACATGTTTTCTCAACAAGTTAGGCGCGGTGAGTTGGATTTTCTCCTGGCCAAGCCAGTTAATACGCTTTTTCAAACCCTCACTGGCCACCCCGATTTCAATGATGCTGTTTTTGTCATTCCTACTACGGTGATTAGTATTTGGATTGCGCTGCAGCTTGAGCTAACCATCACCGTTGCTTCACTAGCCTGGTACTTGCTTCTGCTCGCCAATGCTTTCCTCATTGCTGCAGCGCTACACATCATCATCCTAGCCATCGGCATCCTCACCACCGAAATCGATGGCGCCACCTGGCTTTATCGCGACCTGATGGACATGGCTCGGTTTCCCGTCACCATTTACCTGGAACCAATTCGCTTGGCATTGTTTTTCTTGGTACCAGTAGGCATGATGATCACCATTCCCAGTCAAATTCTCATCAACCAGCCACCCACCTACACTGGTGTCATGGCCAGCTTTTTTGGAATTGGCTTTTTTACTTTTAGCCTTTGGCTTTGGAATTGGAGCCTAAAAAGGTATAGTAGTGCTAGTAGTTAAAGAAAGGCATTGATGGTTGAGATATTTGGAATAAATTTTAACTTGCCTACTAAAAAACCTCACGCGGTGGATGTGGGGGAAGAGCAAGAGGCAAAAATTATTCAAATGGCGTTGAAAATTGATGAGGCCATCAGAGCGCTGAATTCTGGATTTTATTTTGACGAAGAAACAGGTTCAAAAATTCCTTTAAGCCCATTAGTCGAAAACGTGTACAGAGTGATCATTTTTCAGCATTTGCCTCCAGGAGTAACCAAAATTCAGTTGGGCAATGGCAAAGTTTACACCAATCCCAGAATAAACAAAAACGAGCTTGATGATACGCAAACTTGGACTATGGATGACATGATGGCCTACCTCAAGAGAAGATATCCCAAAGGCGACTGGAAAATTCCCACCTTACCGCTTTGGTGATTGACGCTTGCGTCTGGCTTTACCGCCCCTGCCAGGTTTGCGCGTTTCCTTCATTCTCGGATCTCTGGTGAGCAAGCCCGCTTGTTTCAAAAGAGGCCGATTTTCCGGATCATACTCAACCAAAGCGCGAGCAATACCGTGAACCATTGCTTCTAATTGCGCTGGCAGTCCGGAACCACTCACTTTCACGGTGACGGCAAATTTGTCTTTAGTATTGGTAATTTCAAACGGCTGATTATAAAGCTTGACTACATTCATCACTCCGGCAAAATAATCGGTGACTAATTGGCCATTAACTACAAAATCGCCCTTAGACTCGTAAAGCCTGACCCTGGCTATAGCCACTTTCCTACGACCCAGACCCTCAGTAAATCTACCTGTTGGCAGAGTAAGGTTGGAATTAACAGCGCTGTCTGCTCCCGCCGCGCGAACATTGGTTTGGCTGGCTTTCTTAATAATTTTCTTAACGCGGTTTTGTTTTTTGCCTAATTTTAATGCCATACTTTCCTTATTTTGCTCCCTTGTCCTTAGCGGTGAGTTGGCTCTGATGCTTATGCTCACTACCAGCGTAGACTTTGAGTCGAGTCATGCGCTCATCTTGATGCTTATTTTTAGGTAGCATGTTTTTAACGGCTAATTCAATAATTTTTTCAGGAAATTTCTGCTGAAGTTCGTCAAAAGTGCGAACTTTCAAGCCGCCGGGAAAACCTGAATGACGGTAATATTTTTTGTCAGTTCTCTTGTTGCCGGTCACCGCAATCTCAACCGCGTTAATAACCACCACATAATCACCGCCGTCAACATGAGGGGTGAATTCTTTTTTGTGCTTGCCGATGAGTTTCTCTGCCACCTGAGTAGCGAAACGACCCAATACCTGATCTTGAGCATCCATCAAGTGCCATTCTCTTTTCACATCAGCCGGTTTGTGCATGTAAGTTTTTTGCATAATTTATGCCGCCTTCTTCTTGGTTGTTTTAGTTGTCTTGGTGGCCGCCCTGATAGTTTTAGTGGTCTTGACAGATTTGGTGGTTTTAGCTGCTACTTTCGCTTCAGGATTTCGCAAAGTATGCAATAACTCTCGTTGCTCCACCAGTTCGAGTTTTACCACCGGGCTGTTGTCGCCACGACGACTACCAATTTTCACAATTCTGGTAAAACCAGATTTTCTTTTGGTAAACACCGGTGCTACCCGCTCAATTAAAGTATTGACCACATCGCGCTTGCCAAAAAAAGTGTGCAACTTTCTTCTGGTAGCCAAGTTGTCAGTTTTAGCTTTGCCAATTAATTTGTCAGCTACTCTTTTAGTTTCTTTAGCTTTGGCTTCGCTGGTAGTAATTGAACCATGCTCAACCAACTGACGAACCAAGTTCCTCAACAAGGCTTTGCGATTGTTGGTGTCGCGGTTAAACTTGCGCTTTTGTACTCTGTGTCTCATCTTATTCTCCCAGGCTTACGCCTTTCTTTTGCAAGGCGCTGTTGATAACATCAACGCTTTTCTCTCCTAAGTTTTTCACCTTCGCCACTACATCTTTATCCGCGCCGGCCAAGTCACCCACTGTTTTGAAACCACCTTTTCTCAGGGCATTGGCAATCCTGGTGGGGAGATCCAGTTCTTCCACAGTCAGTCGCAAAACTTCTGCCTCCTCAGGCGAAAGTTCATCTTCATGCACTTCTTCTTCAATTACTACGGGCTCAAAAACTTGCACAAATTGCTTGGCCAAAATCCTGGCTGCCTGTTTGACCGCTTCGATTGGTTCGATGCTGCCGTCAGTAGTAATATCCAGAATAATTTTGTCGTAGTCGGTGCGGCGGCCCACCCGGGTTTGTTCCACTTCATAGGAAACTTTAACAATGGGTGAATAGAGTGCGTCAACAATAATGTCGCCAATGGCGCTGGCCTTTTTTTCATCAGCTACTTCGTAACCCAAACCTGCCTCAACCGTCATCTCCAGATCGAGATTGGTTTTAGCTGTTAAAGTAGCCAAGTGAAGCTCGGGGTTGAGAATTTCAAAACCGGCCGAAGCTTCAATGTCAGCTGCAGTGACTTGAGCAGGACCCTGAACTGAAAGTCTCAGTGTTCCCGGATCATTACTAGTCGATTTTACTCTAATTTGCTTGATGTTAAGCGATAATTCGAACACATCTTCGGTCATGCCTTCCAAAGTGCTGTAGAGGTGCTCAGCGCCCTCAACCCTCACCTGAGTAATGGCATGTCCGGGCAAAGAAGTTAAAAGTACCCGCCTCAAGGCATTGCCAACGGTGTGACCATAGCCGCTTTCAAGTGGCTCAATCGTCACAATAGCTTGGTTGTCGGCCAGTTTTTTCTCTTCCATCTGGAAGGTTGGGTTCATGACCGGGTAGTTTGAGATATCTTGACTCATAATGTTTTCTCCTTGTTTCTCCTCTTCTCCGCCTGGGGCGGGGAAAATCCGTGTCCGGATAAGTTAATACTTTTTACTACTTACTAATTAAGTTCCTTTAGCGACTGTAGTACTCGACTACCAACTGCTCCTCAATGCCTTCGGTAATATCGTCTCTTTCGGGCAATCTGGCAACTTTGCCAACTGCGTTCTTTCTTTCCAACCAGTCCTTGGTTTCTGCTTGGGCTTCTAGTTGTTGAAGCACTACAGGAATTTTCATGGCTTTATCCGAAAGAGTGATAATATCATCAACTTGAACTCGATAAGACGGCACATTCATTTTTCTATCATTAATTCGCACATGGCCATGCGAAACTATCTGTCTGGCTGCCGACCTGGTTGGTGCCCAACCCATGCGGTAAACCACGTTGTCCAGCCTTCTCTCAAGCAAGCTCAAGAGAGCCGAGCCGGTAGCGGTGGGATTTTTGCTAGCTTCTTCATACAAACTGTGGAGCTGCTTTTCCAAAATGCCGTAAATATATTTAACTTTTTGTTTTTCCTTAAGCTGGATACCATACTCAGACAGCTTTCTCCGCCCCCTGGCTCCATGTTGGCCCGGGCGAATTCTCATCCTTCTGGCAACCTTAAGCGGATTGGCCTTGAGTCCAAGGTCTTCACCGATTTGCCGAGATAATTTGTTTTTTGGTCCTGTATAGCGTGCCATATATCCTTTTTGAACTGCCGTTATTTGTTGTGCTTGGCTTTTCTTGGTCTGGTACCATTGTGAGGGTCTGGGGTTTTGTCTACAATCATCGGCACTCTAATTCCTTGTGCCCGCAATACTCTCAGCGCCACATCCCGTCCTGGTCCTGGGCCTTTGAGGAAAACATCCATAGCGTTCATGCCGTAGCCTCTGGCTTTGTTGACCGCGTTTTCTACCGTCACTGTGGCCGCGTAGGGCGTAGACTTCCTTGAGCCGGAAAAACCTGACTCGCCGGCAGTTGACCAACACAACACGTTGCCTTTGTCATCGGTAATACTGACTAAAGTACTGTTAAAAGTGGCAGTGACATACATTCTGCCTTTAGGAACGACGGCGTTGTTTTTGCGCGGAGTGGTTTTCTTTTTAATTTGTTGTTTTGCCATATTTTGCCCGATCTTACTTCTTGGCCGCTTCTAACTTGGCCGCCATTTCCTTGGTCATTGAACCAACTGTCCTTCTTTGTCCTGAAGCGCCACGAGCGTTTCTGGAGTTGGTCCGGGTGCGTTGGCCGCGGGTGGGAAGCCCCATTTTGTGGCGCAAACCCCGATAGGAACGAATTCTTTTCAAGCGGTCAACATTATCATTAACATCTCTTCTCAGATCACCCTCAAGCATGTAGTCGTCCAGAGCGCGCTGAATCCGGTTGAGCTCATTGGCATCAAGATCTCTGGCTCTTTTGTTTTCGCCTACCTGGGCTTGAGCAAGAATTTTCTTGGCGCGAGTCGGGCCCACACCATAAAGATACTGCAACGAGTACAGAATCTTCTTTTCATCAGGTATGTCGATTCCAACGATACGGGGCATATTGTTCCTTTAGCCTTGCCTTTGCTTGTGCTTAGGATACACCGGACACACTACCCGCACCACACCTTTGCGGCGGATAATCTTGCAGTGCAAGCACATTTTCTTAATAGATGACTTAACTTTCATGTTGCTTTCTTTGTCGAGCAGGCTTGAACTATACCTCAGAAATATGAAAATTAAAAGCAGTAATTTTACTGCGAACCACTTTTCGTTGACCTATAGGTGATTTTACACTTATTGAGGTCATATTTTGTGATATAGCCCTTGATGTAGTCGCCTGGCATCACTCTGATTCGGTAAAGCCTCATTTTACCCACTAAAGTGCCCAGCACTTCACGACCAACCATCGGCTCTACTTCAGAGTCGGTAATTTTCACCCTAAACATAGTGTTGGGCAGGCATTGTTCCACCACACCCTCAATTTCAAACCGGTCGGGGCGGTCTGCCTTTTTACCGGTTGTATCCACCTGTTTTTTGGTTTTAGCTGATCGTTTGTGTTCTTGTACTTTTCCCATAACGAAGCGCTTATTATAGCAAATTAATTGGCTTTTGTCAGTATCTCCGGGCCATTTTCAGTCACTAAGACCGTTTCTTCAAACATGCCCGAAAGCGAGCCATCAGCCGTCTTGTAAGTCCAGCCGTCGGCAGCTGTCACTAGCTGAGGCTTACCCATGGTGTACATGACTTCAATGGCCAAAGTTTGACCTGCTTGAAGGATAATCTTTTTGTGGGGTTTATGGGCAAAAACCGGAATTTCCGGCTCCATGTGTAGTTCTTCGCCAATACCATGCCCGGTGAGCTGATAAACCACGCCATAGCCCTTTTTCTGCAGCCCCTTATCCATCTGGTAGCTGATATCGTAAACTGAGCTGCCAACTTTAGCTCGATTGATAGCCTTGCGCAAAATACTTTGGCCATCTTCCAAAAAACGCTGCATTTTTCCGCTCACTTGGCCCACGCCAAAAGAGATCGTGGTATCAAGGTGGTAGCCCTGATTGATCAAACCCACATCAATGGTGATTAAATCGCCATCCTCCATGGTTTTATCCACCGGAATGCCATGACAAATTTCTTCATTTTTCATGATGCAAGTGGCCCAGTAGTAGCCGGGCACGGTGGAAAAACTCGGTGTCATACTCGCTGCTCTGATCAGCTCTTGCGCCTGGGCTTCTACTGCTTCAAAAGCCAAACCTGGTTGGCAAAAATCCACCAGTTGGCGCTTAATTTTGCCTAAAACCCGGCCACCTTCACGCATGGCCGTTATTTTTTTAGCCAATTTTTTATCCAAATCCTGCATAATCCTACACAATCCTTATTGTACAAAAACAGGCGACAAAACCAATCTCGCTTGCCGCCCGTTTAATTTTTTCCAGTTATTTGTTGCTAAAATGTTCATCCAAAGCGGCCACAATATCTGCCGAAACTTTCTCGATCGGCTGCTCACCGTCGATAGTAATCAGCTTGCCTTGCTCTTCGTAAAAACCGAGCACCGGTTTGGTGACTTCGTAAAAGAGCTCAATCCTTTTTCTGATAGCCTTGAGCGTTTCGTCGTCGCGCTCTTCCTCGCGGCCGGAAATCCGCCAAAGCGCTTCTTTTTGAGAAACCTCAATGTAAACGACTTTATCAACGCCGCCATTAAAAGCCGAAGCTTGAGTGACGGTCCGGGGAAATCCATCCAAAATATAACCATTGGCGTACTCAGGTTTTTCCAAATAAGTTAGTACTACTTCCAAAACGGTGTCGTCTGGCACCAGCGCGCCGGAATTAATCGTTTCCTTCAGCCAACGGCCAAGTTGAGTTTTTTCCCGAGCCATTTCCCGAAAAATATGCCCTGACGAAAGGTAGGGAATTTTGTAGCGTTCAGACAAATAATTACCCTGGGTTGATTTGCCGGCACCCTGGATGCCGATTAAGATCAATCGCATTATTTTCTCCTATGTTTGCCTTGAAAAAGACGGTGATTTGTAATTCATACTTACCTGTACTGGTCATAGTTTTGGTCTATAACCATACTTTCTGCCTGTTTGGCGGTTTCCAAAATAACCGACACCACAATCAGCACACTCGTACCGCTGATGGCCAAGGCAGTAATACCGGTAAATATCTGAGCTATGGAAGGCAGGATGGCAATGGTACTGAGAAAAATTGCACCCGCGAAAGTAATTCTGGTCACGACAAATTCGAGGTATTTTTTGGTTGGGCCTCCCGGTCTGATGCCGGGGATAAAGGCGCCACTTTTCTTCAGTTCCTCCGAAATATCTTCGGTATTGAAGAAAATTAAAGCTGAGAAATAACTAAAGAAAAAGACCACTAAAAAGTACACTACCATGTAAAGCGTAGAAGTTTCGCTGAAATTGAGCGTTAGCCACTGGCCGATATCAAGCAAGCGGGTGTTGCCACTGGCAAGCAAAATTCTGGCTAAAAATGAGGGCACGATCATGATCGTCACAGCAAAGATAATTGGCATCACTCCGGCCACATTCACTTTCACCGGTAAGTGAGACATTTGGCCACCGTAAACTCTGCTGCCACGCTGGCGCTTGGCATACTGCACCGGTATCTTACGAATTGATTCGTTCATAAAAACTACAACTGCGATAATCAACAAGAACACTGCAATAAAGGAAATCATGGTCAGTAATTGATCAGTAGTGGTAATGGCTAAAACCTGGCCAGCGGCAGTGGGAAGCTGGCTGATAATAGCACCCAAAAGAATAATTGAGATGCCATTACCCAGTCCATATTGAGAAACCAGTTCGCCAAGCCAAGTGATAATCATGGCGCCGGCTACCAGGGTGATAATCATGGCAATAATGGCGATTGGTTCGGTGCTTTGCACCAGGCCTTGCGCCCGCAGAAGCGCCAGTACCGAAACACTCTGCGCCACCGCTAGAGGCACTGTCAGCATCCGGGTGTATTGATTGACTTTTTCCCGGCCCGACTCGCCTTCTTTCTGCATTTCTTTGATCTGCGGCACCACCATACCCATCAACTGCATAATAATTGAGGCGGTAATGTAGGGGTTGATTCCCAAAGCCACCACGGAAAAATTAGCCAAAGTGCCACCGGAAAAAATATTGAGCAAGCTCAAAAATTGGTTGGAGGCAAAAAGCGTTCTGAGTTGGGCGATATCAATGGAAGGCAGGGGGACGTGAGCCAAAAAACGGTATACTAAAAATATGCCTGCGGTAAACAGCAGCTTTTTCCGGAGGTCCCGGTTCTGCGTTACTTTTTTAATAAAGGCAGTAAATCTTTTCATGTTTGTTTCTGGTGAAACCGCCAGGTGGTTAGTATAACTCAACTGCAAAGGCTGAACAACTATTCAACTGATCCACCGAGCGCTTCGATTGCTGCTGCTGCAGCCTGGGAAGCTTTGATGCCTTTGACCTGAACTTTTCGAGTTAATTTACCGGTGGCAATAATTTTTGCCTTTTTGAACCTGACATCAATCACTTTTTCTGCCTTGAGGCTGGCTAAGGAAATTTCCGTTGCCTGCATTTTTTCAATGGTGTTTAAGGTGATTTCTGCGGTGGGGCGAACCACGTTAAACCTGCCTTTACCTCGCAAAAACGGCAGTCTTTTGATTAAAGGCAGCTGTCCACCCTCAAACCAAAGAGGAATTTTGCTTCCTCCACGGGATTTTTGGCCTTTTTGGCCTCTGCCGGCGGTGTGGCCGCCTTTGGCTGAGCCATAGCCTCTGCCAACACGCTTTTTGCTGTTAGCTTTGATGCTCGGTAGTTGATTTAAAAGTGACATGATTTAAGTCCTTATTTCTGTTCGGTTTTTTTTGCGGCTTTTTTGGCCGTTTTGGCGGCGGGTTTCTTGGCGGCGGGCTTTTTGCCAACGGGCTTTTTAGCCGCTACTTTTTTAGTTGCCGGTTTTTTGGCCGCCAGTTTCTTAGCCGCCGACTTTTTGGCAACTCGCTCTTGTATTTCTTTCTCTTGCTTTTCTTCAGCCCGTTTCTTATGTTTTTCCTGAAGTTCTTCTTGCTTTTTATCTTCTTCTGCTTCAATATCGGCAATTGACCTCAGCTTAATGCTTTTCAGTTCGACAATTTTCTTGATTTGCTGCATCGCTGCAAAAGTAGCATAAACATTAGAAGCTTGATTTTCAGAACCCATGATTTTACTGGAGATATCTCTAATACCCGCGGCTTCCACCACCGCGCGCACCGGACCTCCGGCAATCACACCTGAGCCCTGCGGCGCAGGTTTCAGCAGAATTCTGCCAGCGCCTTCCTTAACCTCAATCGGGAAAGGAATAGTGGTCCCATCCAAAGGGACATCAATCATTTTTTTCTTAGCTTTTTTAATCCCCTTGCGAATAGCTGAAACTACGTCTGGTGCTTTGCCCAAACCCACTCCAACGCGACCTTTTTTGTCGCCGACAACCATCAAAACAGAAAAGCCGATTTTGTTACCGCCTTTGGTTTTTTTGGAAACACGAGAGACTTGAATGACTTTCTCTTCAAATTCGTTTTGTTCGCGTGGGTTTGCCATATAATTCCTAAACTTTTATGCCTTCATCACGAAGAGTCTGAGCTACAGTTTGAACCCTGCCGTGATATTTGTACTGACCTCTGTCAAAAATGACCGCGCCGATTTTCTTTTGCTTGAGCTGTTGAGCCAAAGACTGGGCGCTCAGCTTAGCCGTTTCGGTCTTGGTTATGGCTTTTTTGCCGGCGGACTTGACTTGCTTGTCATGGGCTGAAGCCACAGTTTGGCCTGCCGAGTCATCAACTGCTTGTAAGAAAACAAACTTATTTGAACGCCTAACGCTCACTCTTGGTCGCTTGGCTGTGCCAAACAACTGAGCGCCAACGCGTCTTTTTCTTCGTTCTACTTTGGTGGTGTTATGAGCGATTTTTGGCATACTAATTTCTTAACTACTTTAAGCAACTGTCTTTCCTGGTTTGATTCTCACCACTTCATCTTCATACCTGATGCCTTTACCTTTATAGCGCTCTGGTGGCCGGGCCTTACGGATATCGGCTGCAACCTGGCCAACCCGTTGTTTATCAATGCCCTCAATGTGAATGGTGTCATTGCCTTCGGTTTTGACAGTAACTCCTGCCTCTGGTTGGAACTCAACATCATGAGAAAGACCCAGGGACATACTAATGCCTGTTCCTTTAGCCTGGACTCTGTAGCCGGTGCCAACTAATTTGAGAGTCTTTTTGTAACCCTCAGTCACGCCAACTACATGGTTTTTGATCAAATTTCTGGCCAAGCCATGAAAAGCTCTGGTTTGATCATCATCATTTTTGCGAGCTACCACTACTTCGCCATCCGTCACCTTCACTTCAATGCCTTTAAACATGGGGGCCTGCAGTTGGCCTTTAGGGCCTTTGACTTCCACCACCTCACCGGCTACGTTGACGGTAACGCCGCTGGGTATTTTGATTGGTGTATTGCCGATTCTTGACATGATGTTTTTCCTTTAAGCCTTTACCAAGTCTTTACCAAACCTGGCACAAAAGCTCTCCTCCCAGGTTTTGCTTTCTGGCGTTCGAGTCGGTCATCACTCCTTTGCTGGTAGAAAGGATGGTGATGCCGTAGCCGCCCAAAGCTCTTGGTATATCGTTAGCCGTAGTGTAAAGTCTCCTGCCTGGTTTTGATAAACGTTTGACGTCAGTTACCGCCGGCACTCTGCCCACATAGCGGAGGGTAATTTTAATTTGAGCAAATGGCTTACCTTCAATCACTTCAACTTTTTCAGCATAGCCCTCGCTCATCAGAATATCGGCAATACTCTTTTTGATTTTTGAGTACGGCACCAACACCTCTTTATTGCTGGCCATAAAGGCGTTTTTGATTCTGATGATTAAATCTGCGATTGGATCAGTCATACATTACTTACTTGCTTTTACTACCCCAGGAAGCTCGCCTTTACTTGCTAATTCCCTGAAAGTTAGCCTACTCAGACCAAAATAGCGCATGTACCCTCTTGGTCGACCTGTTATTTTACAACGGTTTACTCCTCGAGTCGATACTTTGTTTACTCTGGGTTCGCCTGACGCTTTAAGAGCTTTGCGCTTGGCGATTAATCTATTTGATTTGATGATTTTTGATTTCTTGGCCATGATTATTCTTCTTTCTCAAATGGTAAGCCTAATTTTTGCAAAAGTGAAAAACTCTCTTTGTTTGTCTTAGCTGTGGTCACAATAACGGCCTGCAAACCTCTGACGCTCTCAATCTGGTCATAGTTGATTTCCGGAAAGATAATCTGTTCTTCAATGCCAAGGCTGTAATTACCTTGACCATCAAAGGCTTTAGCCGAAACACCGCGAAAATCTTTGACCCGTGGCAGAGCAATGCTGATAAGTTTTTCCAAAAATTCCCACATTCTTTTGCCACGCAGAGTCACCATCACTCCAAGCGGATCGCCTTGCCTGAGTTTGAAGCCAGCGATTGATTTTCTGGCTTTGGTAATCTGAGGCTGCTGACCGGTAATTTGTCTGAATTGTTCCACAATGTTGTCGATCACCTGAGAGCGCTGACGAGGCTCTTGCGGATCGGCCACACTAATATTGACTACGATCTTTTCCAATTTAGGAACTGCGTAGGTAGTTTTGTAGCCAAACTCTTTTTGGAGAGCTGGGACTATTTCGCTGGTATAAATTTCTCTTAATGTTGACATAGATTACCAATTATTTCTTGCTTTTTTCTTCCGTTGGTTTCTTTGGTTCCGGAATGACTTTGCCGGTTTTTTTAAATATTCTAGTTTTGTTACCTTTTTTGTCTACCGAGTAACCAATCCTGTCAAGCTGACTCTGGTCGTTGAGAATGGCAATTTTAGCAGCCTCAAGCGGTCTTTCCAAGACCACTTTTTCTCCCGGCCGACCAGCCATCGGACGAGTGTGTTTAGCATAGAGGTTGATACCTGCTACTACCACCTCGTTTTTCCCAGGAATTACTCTGGTAATAGTGCCTGTTTTGCCTTTGTCTTTGCCTGTAGTGATCTTGACTTGGTCGCCAACTTGAAATTTCATATCTCTCCTACAATACCTCCGGCGCTAAACTAGCTATTTTATTAAAACCTCTGTTTTTGACCTCGCGGGCGATCGGACCGAAAACCCGAGTGCCCACCGGACTTGGACTGCTAATTGACTCAATAATCACGGCTGCGTTGTCATCAAATCTAATGTACTCACCAGATGATCGTCTTTTTTCTTTTCTGGTTCTCACCACCACGGCTTTAACAATTTCACCTTTTTTCAGGTTGCCACCGGCGTCGGCCACAATCACTGAGGCGGTGACGATATCGCCAATATGACCAAACCGGCGCTTGGAGCCACCATGAACTTGGATTACCCGAATTCTTTTGGCTCCGCTGTTATCAGCAACATGTAATACGGACCTTAATTGGATCATGCTGCCTTCCCAACTTTCGCAACTACCTTAAACTTCTTGGTTTTACTAACAGGGCGGGAAGATTCGATTAAAACTTCATCTCCTACTGCCAAACCAATACCCTCGACGTGACAAGCATAATTTTTGGTGCGCTTGACGCTTTTTTGATAGAGCGGATGAGTCCACATCGTTGCCACACTGACTTTGGCAGTTTTTTCAGCTAAAGCTAGAACAGTACCTTGCATGGTTTTTTTCATACTTTATTTTTCATCCTTTGCTTCAGTTGTTTCTTCCTGATCCTGGCCGGCAACTAAAGCCTGCTCTCTCATCACCGTTTTGATGCGGGCAATGGCATCACTGGTTCTCTTGATTGTGGCTGTGTCTTTAAGTTTACCAGCAACTTTGGCCAATCTGGCTTGAGCCAATTGCACCTCCAGCTCTCGAAGTTGTGATTCCAACTCAGAAATTTTGGTGGTGTGCAAAGCAGTAATGTCATTTCTCTGTTGTTTCATATTTTATTTCTCGACAAATGAAGTTTGTACGGACAGCTTGTGAGCAGCTTTACGGAAAGCATCTCTAGCAATCTCTTCGCTGACACCGCCAAGTTCAAACAAAACCATGCCGGGTTTAACCACAGCCACATAACTATCAATGGCGCCTTTGCCTGAGCCCATCTTGACACCTACCGGTTTGGAGGTGATAGGTTTGTCGGGAAACACCCGCACCCAGTACTTACCACTTCTTTTAGTCATAAAAGTAATTTTCTTACGGGCAGCTTCAATTTGCCTGGCTGAAACCCACCCTCGAGTAGTAGCTTTCAGACCAAACTCACCAAAAACCACTTCAGTACCGCGCTGAGCCGTGCCGCCTCGCTTGCCCCTGAATTGTTTTCTGAATTTAGTTTTCTTTGGTTGTAACATTTTACCTCTTTTAGACTAAACTACGTCTTCCTTATAAATCCAAACCTTGATACCAACATATCCTGATCTAGTACGAGCAGGAATTTGGTGGTAATCAATGTCCGCTCTTAATGTTTGAGTCGGTACACTGCCTTCAAAATATTTCTCGGTTCTGCCAATTTCAGATCCGCCAATACGGCCGGAAAATTGAATTTTTACGCCTTTCGCTCCTGCCTGGATGACTTTTTCCAAAGCCTGGGTAACAGCACGACGGTGTGGGTAGCGTTTAATCAGTTGCTGTTCAATTCTTTCAGCCACCAGTTTGGCGCTTAAATCGGGCTGCTTAACTTCCTCCACTCTCAAATCAATCTTGACTTTGTCCTTTTTCAATTTCTGAACATTGAGAATTTTTTCGATCCCGGCTTTGATGTTTTCCAAATTAGAGCCGCCCTTGCCGATCACCACACCAGGCCTTGAAACATGTAAAATAACTTTGATGGCTGTGAGTGAGCGCTCAATATCAACCTGAACCAAACCAGCATTGGCCAATTCTTGATTAAGATATTTGCGCAAACGGTAATCTTCCAACACCTTGTCGGAGTAGTCAGCCTCATCGGCATGCCACCTTGACTTCCAGGTGTAAGTGATACCTAATCTAAAGCCGGTGGGGTTAACTTTCTGTCCCATATTTATTTGTCATCCTTTTTGACTTCCAGTTCTACTTTGACATGACTGGTCTTTTTTTCGATGCCGTGAGCCTGACCTCTGGCAACTGCGCGCCATCTTTTGTAAGTTGTCCCTTGATCAACGGTAATGTTCTTTAGAGTTAAATCTTCAAATTTGGCACCGTGATTGTTGGTGGCGTTAGCCACAGCTTGGCGCAAGGTTTTGAGCACTACCGTAGATGCCCGCCTATCCATGACAGCCAATTGCCTGATCGCTCGTTCAATTTCCATACCTTTAACAGCGTTAGCCACTTCACGAACTTTGCGTGGAGCTTGTCTGGTATTTTTCTGTGTAGCCGTAATTAACATAAATCCTTTAAGTTTTGGTTAGCACACGTTTCACAATCTTGCCGTGACCTCTAAAAGTGCGAGTTGGGGCAAACTCCCCCAACTTATGACCAACCATCGCTTCATTCACAAAAACCTCAACAAAATTTTTGCCCTGATGAACCATAAAAGTATGACCCACAAAATCAGGTGAAATGGCGCACTGGCGTGCCCAAGTTTTGATCGGAGTTTTGTCTCCGGTATTTTTCTGCTGCATCACTTTTGCTAGCAGTTTTTCGTCGATGTGTGGCCCTTTTTTACTTGAACGTGACATAAGTTCTTCTTACTATTTGCCTTTTCTATTTTGTACAATCCAACGGTCAGAACGGTGGTTTTTCTTACGAGTCTTCTTGCCTCCAGCGTGTTTGCCCCATGGAGTCTTAGGATGCTTCATACCCACCGGCGATCTGCCTTCACCACCACCATGCGGGTGAGACCCGGGGTGCTGAGCCACGCCACGAACCGTTGGACGAATACCCATCAAGCGTTTTCTGCCGGCCTTGCCGATTTTTCTGTTCTTCCAATCCTGATTGCCAACCTGGCCGATTGTAGCGAAACAGTCTTCATGAATCAACCTCATCTCTTTGGATGGCAACTGGACAGTAATATACGCTCCCTCTTTGGATTGAATCATCGCTCCGGTACCCGCACCTCTAACAATTTGCGCCCCTTTCATCGGTCTCATTTCGATGTTGTGAATGAGCATGCCAATAGGAATATTTTTCAATGGCAAAGCATTTCCCGGCTTGGGCTCAACTTCGTCACCGGCTATTACCTGACTTCCCACTTCAAGACCCTGAGGAGCAAGGATATAAGCCTTTTCTCCGTCAACATACTGTAGTAAAGCCAAGTTTGCACTGCGCATTGGATCATATTCCAGACGAACAACCTTAGCTGGAACGTCTCTCTTTGAACGCTTCCAGTCGATTATTCTCAGCTTCTTTTTGACTCCACCACCACGATGACGCACGGTAATCCTACCGCTTGAATTTCTGCCCTGGCGTTTTTTGTGACCTGAAACCAAAAGAGTTTTTTCAGGTTTGCCTTTGTGCAGTTGAGAGCGGTCAACCGTCACTTGGTGACGTCTTCCCGCGCTGGTGGCTTTCTTTTTCTTCAACATAATATCTCTCTATTATCTCATTTTATTCTGATATATCAAACAAATCTATTGTTTGACCTTCAGCTAACTTGACCAAAGCCTTTTTTTTCTTTGGCATAACAGTGTTTAGTCTTTTCTTACCCGTTTTCTTTTCTTCCGGTTGCCTAACCACAGTGTTAATTGCCACTACTGTAACGCCGTAAAGCTCCTCAATGGCCTCTTTGATCTGATTTTTATTGGTAGTAGTGCCAACGGCAAAAGTATAAATATTCTGCTTATTGGCTAACTCAACAGTTTTTTCGGTAATCAGTGGTTTTTTGATGATATACGGGTTCATATTTTATTTCTCTTGCTTGGTGGCTTTGGTTTTTTTGGTAGTTTTGGCTGCTTGGGTGGTTTTGGCTTTTTTAGCTGTTTTCGTTTCCGCAACTGTTGCTGTAGGTTTAACCACTGGCTTGACGGCTGATTTGGTTCCCAAAAGCCTGGTTTCCAGACCGGCAATTGATTGTTTAGTAGCCACGATTTTGTTGGCTAACGCCACATCAAGGGCATTAACTTCATGAGCGGTTCTCATCAAGACTTGAGGAATATTTCTCAAGCCACGCTCAACCAAGTCGTTGCGCTCGGGCAAAATTACCAACAACTTGTCATTTGCTTCTAAAATTGGAGACAGCGCTGTTACCGCTTCTTTGGTTTTGCCATTAAGGTCTTTAATATAGTCAATGACATAAACATTTTTTGCCTGAGCGCTCAGGGCGCTAATCAAGGCTTTTTTCTTTAACTTAGTCGTAAGTTTTTTACTCCAGTTTTCCAGTCCGGTCGGACCGTGAGTCACACCGCCACCCACAAAAATTGGAGCACTTCTGGCGCCATGGCGAGCATTGCCCGTGCCTTTTTGTTTGTACCATTTCCTTTTAGTCCGAGCAACTTCACCCCTGGTCTTTACCTGACTAGTACCCTGGCGAAGGTTGGAAAGATAAACCCTGATAGCCTGACCAAGGACAACTTTGTTTACAGCCGCCGCAAATAATTCATCACTGACAGTGATGGAACTTTTGGTGCCGGTTTTGGTAATACTTACGACTTTCATTTTTCTATTCCTCAAGCGCTGCTGATGGTTTTTCAGCAGGTTTCGCCTCTTTTGGCTCTGTTTCTTCAGTTACTACCTCTTTGGGTTCGGTCTCCTGAATGCCTGAGGCTTTTTTATCCAAAACAACATTTTTACTTTTGCCCATTTTGGAAATTTTGACGTTGGTGTTGATCACGCCAGGAATTGGACCGCTCAGCCAAATTTCACCCTGTTCTTGATCTAAATGAACTACTACCAAACCTCGAACGGTAGCAGTAATGTTTCCAGCTCTACCTGGCATTTTTTGCCCAGGCCAAACTCTGCCCGGACTAGTGCCGGCGCCAATAGAACCAACTGCTCTGGCGCGGTCTGACTGTCCGTGAGTTTTCGGTCCACCAGCAAAACCATGCCGCTTCATGCCGCCGGCAAAGCCTTTACCGCTGGTAACACCTTGAACCTGGACAATATCACCCACAGATAAAACGGAGTCGGCCTTAATGATATCGCCAACTTTGACTGTTTCGCTGTTTTCTTCAGGACCATAAATTCTGATACCCTGAATTTGACTGACTCCAAAATTAAAACCACTCTTTTCTAATCTGTTTCTGAGTGGTTTTGACATGTTTTTGAGTTTTTTCTTACCGTAACCGACTTCGAGGATGGTGCAGGGTACGGTTTGATGCTTTTGAGTGTTTTTATTGAGAACTTCGGTAACTTCTTTACCAATAACTATATTATCACTGAGTTTACAGCGGGTAACGGCCAAGCGCTTGCCATCTTTGGTCCAGGCTTGGGTCATTCCTAGTTTGGTTGCAAATATATCGTTGATCATACCTATTTTCTGTCAAAATTATTGCCTGCAAGGCAATTTTTTCAGTGTCACCTCGAGCGGGCAGCGCTGATTCAATTGCTTTTTTTTGTGTATTAAGTTTATTCATCATTGGCTTGAACAGCAGCCTTTTGCCTGCAAGCGAATCAATTACATTTTTATCTGAATTGACACACCAGCCGGTAGCTCAAGATGCATGAGCGAGTCGATAGTTTTATTGGTTGGATTGATGATATCAATCACTCGCTTATGTGTCTTGATCTGATAATGTTCCTGAGAATCTTTATCAGTGTGTGGCGATACCAACACGGTAAACCACTTTACGTGTGTGGGTAATGGCACTGGACCAACAACTTTAGCGCCTGTAGAAAGGGCAGTCTCTAAAATTTTTCTTCCAGCATCATCAATCACCCGGTGATCGTATGACTTGAGCCGAATACGGATCTTATTTTGTGATTGCGTGTTATTAGCCATTGTTAAGGTTCCTTTTTCCTCTGGTTAAGTCAATATCTCGTAGACGGGAATTATACTAAATCTGCTACCAGATGTAAAGGCCTTGGCCTTATTTTGTCCCTAATTGAGTTTTTATTGCACTATCAAGAAAAAATACACCCCGCTGAAAATCAGCGGGGTGTACCAAATTCTAGCTCTTATTTAACCACCTTGGTAATCGCTCCGGCGCCAATAGTATGACCACCTTCACGAATAGCAAAGCGCAGGCCTTCGTCCAAAGCCACCGGCTGGATGAGTTTAACTTTCATCTTGGCATTGTCACCAGGCATAACCATCTCTACCCCATCAGGGAGAGTGATCTCACCGGTAACGTCAGTGGTTCTGATGTAAAACTGTGGCCTATAACCGCTGAAAAATGGCTTGTGACGGCCGCCTTCTTCTTTGGTGAGGATATAGACTTCGGCTTCAAACTCAGTGTGAGCTTTGATGGAACCAGGCTTGGCCAAAACTTGACCGCGCTCGACGTCATCTTTACCAACGCCGCGAAGCAGAATACCAACGTTGTCGCCTGCTTGACCTTGATCAAGCATTTTGCGGAACATTTCCACACCAGTAACGGTGGTTTTGCTTGAGTCGCGCAAACCAACGATTTCGATTTCCTCGCCAACTTTAACCACACCGTTATCAATACGACCCGTAACCACAGTGCCGCGGCCTTTAATTGAGAAAACATCCTCAACTGACATCAGGAATGGCTTGTCGAGATCGCGAACCGGATCAGGAACATAGGAATCAACTGTGTTCATTAATTCCATAATGCCCTCTTGAGCCTCTTTATCACCTTCAAGCGCTTTCAGGGCGCTAACCCGGTGAACCGGAGTTTCATCGCCATCAAAACCATATTTGGTTAAAAGCTCGCGCACTTCCATCTCGACTAAGTCAAGCAGTTCGGCGTCATCAACCATGTCGACTTTGTTCAAAGCGACCACGATTTTAGGCACGTTCACTTGATTAGCCAAAAGAATGTGCTCTCGAGTCTGAGGCATCGGACCATCGGTAGCAGCGACCACGAGAATAGCCCCGTCCATCTGGGCAGCACCGGTAATCATGTTTTTGATGTAGTCAGCGTGGCCAGGAGCATCAATGTGAGCGTAGTGACGTTTTTCAGTCTCATACTCAATGTGTGAGATGTTGATGGTCACACCGCGCGCTGCCTCTTCAGGAGCGTTATCGATATCCAAATAATTCAACGGCTTATTGATTTCGCTTGGCAACTTTGCCGCCAAGGTTTGGGTAATAGCTGCTGTAAGGGTGGTCTTGCCATGGTCAACGTGACCAATGGTACCGATATTTACGTGAGTTTTGTCACGTACAAATTTTTGTGAGTCTGCCATAGGGCCTCCGAATTTTTATACTTTGTATTATTTTCCAATACTTACTTTATACAAGTGACTATTTTATCAAGAGAAGACCGAATTTGCACAAGCAAAAAAGTTCTTCCACCGCAGTTTTTTGCGAAACCAAGCTAATTAAGCTCTATTTTGTTCCTCAATAATAGCTTTAGTAATATTCTGAGGCACAATATCGTAATGACTTGGGAGCATTACAGAAGAAGCACGGCCTTTAGTCATGCTCCTTAGAATTGTAACATAACCTTGCATTTCTGCCAAAGGAGCCAAGGCAATAATCACCGCCACGTTACCGCGCTGGTTGGTACCTTGAATCTGAGCTCTCCTTGAACCTAAGTCACCAATCACATCACCCATGTATTCCTCAGGCGAAGTGACCTCAACTTTCATGATCGGCTCAATCAAAACCATACCTGCATTCTTGACCGCTTCTCTCATTCCCAGTGAGCCAGCCATCTTAAAAGCCATTTCACTCGAGTCAACATCATGATATGAACCATCATAAAGAGTGACCTTAACATCGGTCATGGGGTAACCGGCTAGGAAGCCGCGCTCCAGTGATTCTTGAATGCCTTTGTCGGTCGGGGCGATGAACTCGCGGGGCACCACTCCGCCGGTAATGGCATCAACAAACTCATAACCTGTGCCTCGGTCTTGAGGTTCGATCTTGAGAAAAACGTGTCCATATTGGCCTCGGCCACCGGATTGCTTGATGTACTTACCTTCACCCTGAGAGGGTTGAGTGATGGTTTCGCGATAAGCCACTTGAGGAGCACCCACGTTGGCGTCCACACTAAACTCTCTTTTCATTCTATCAACCAAAATTTCCAGATGCAGTTCACCCATGCCGCCGATAATGGTTTGGCCAGTTTCGGGGTTGGATTTGATAGTAAAAGTGGGGTCTTCTTCCGCTAGTTTGGCCAAAGCCAAGCCCATCTTTTCTTGATCTGACTTGGTTCTGGGTTCAATCGCCAAAGAAATAACCGGATCAGAAAAGACAATGCCTTCTAGTTCAATGGGGTGTTGCTCGTCGGCCAGAGTATCGCCAGTTTTGGTGTTCTTCAAACCCACAATAGCCACGATCTCACCAGCGCGGGCGGAGTCAATTTCTTCACGATCGTTGGCGTGCATGAGGAGCAAGCGGCCGACGCGTTCTTTGGTATCCCGAGTAGTGTTGTAAATATAGCTGCCCGATTGAATGATACCAGAATAGACACGTACATAAGTGAGCTTGCCCACGTGTGGATCGGTCTGGATTTTGAAAGCCAAGGCGCTGGTTTTTTCTTCCGGCACCAGTTTGCGTTCAATTTCTTCTTCTTTGCCGGGAATCGTACCGGTGATATGGTCAATATCAACCGGTGAAGGCAAGTACTCTACCACTGCGTCTAAAAGCGGCTGGACGCCAGTGTTTTTCAGAGATGAGCCCGCGTAAACCGGCACTAGTTTGTAATCAATCACGGCCTTGCGTAAAGCTACTTTGAGTTCATTCACGCTAATGGCTTCTTCGTTGAAGAATTTCTCCAAAAGCGCGTCGTCAGTTTCAGCAATTTGCTCAACTACCTGTGCTCTCAGTTCTGCCACTCTCTCTTGGTACTCTTCCGGAATGGCTTTAATTTCCGGCTCGGTATCAACGGCATTATCTTTCCAGAACAAGGCTTTTTCCTCGAGAAGCTGAATGACGCCCTCAAATTCATTCTCAGCTCCCATCGGCAAAACCATCGGCACTGGTTTAACTCCAAACTTGTCTTTAATATCTTGAATAACGGCAAAAAAGTCCGCTCCCAACTTGTCCATTTTGTTGACAAAGCAAATGCGCGGAACGTTATATTTGTCGGCTTGGCGCCAAACTGTTTCGGATTGAGACTGCACCCCTTCGCTGGCATCCAAAACCGTGATGCCACCGTCAAGCACGCGTAAACTGCGCTCAACTTCGGCAGTAAAATCAACGTGTCCTGGTGTATCAATGATATTGAAACGGTAGGGTTTTTTTTCTAGATGAGTTTCAAAATGAGGCGTCCAAAAAGTAGTAGTGGCAGCAGAAACAATGGTAATACCGCGCTCCTGCTCCTGAGCCATCCAGTCCATCGTGGCAGCGCCCTCATGAACTTCGCCCATTTTATAAGTGCGGCCAGTATAAAAAAGAATCCGCTCCGAAGTAGTGGTTTTACCGGCATCAATATGAGCAATAATACCAATATTCCTAATTCTCTCTAGAGGAATCTTGTCTCTGTCTGATGTTTTAATTGTTTGTACCATACTGACTCTTTAAACATTAATTGTTACAAAATTTTATAGTATCGCAAAAATTGCAAACCTACCACCGGAAATGAGCAAAGGCTTTGTTGGCTTCTGCCATACGATGTGAGGTCTCTTTTCTAGCTACGGCGCCGCCCTGATTGTTGAGAGCGTCCAGCATTTCCGCGGCCAATTTTTCCCCAAAAGTGCGATACTCCTTGCTGGAACGCTTGTTGGCTTCCTGAACCAACCACCTGAGCGCCAAAGCAAAACCACGTCTGGATCTGACCGGCATCGGCACTTGATAAGCCGCGCCACCTACACGCCTGGAACGAACTTCCATTTGTGGGGTAATGGTTTTAATGACTTCTTCAAAAATCTCAAGCTGCTCTTTTTTGGTGACTTGAGCAACTTGATCCAAAGCAGCATAAACTTGCTTGCGAGCAACAGTTTTTTTACCATCCTGCATCACGTAGTTGATAAGTTTGGCAATTCTTTTGGAATCGTGCTTAACATCTGGTTTTATATCCCGAACCGGGGCTTTTTTTGTTCTCATATTAGTTTCATTCTCGTCCGCCTATGGCGGACAATACTCCTAATAAATACTTTTTATGTTTTGATAATTTTTTTAGGCTCGTTTGGCTCCGTATTTACTGCGGCTGGTTTTTCTGCCTTCAACCCCGGATGCGTCATACTTGCCGCGAATGACGTGATACTTCACACCCGGCAAGTCTTTAACCCGGCCGCCTCTAACCAACACAATGCTGTGTTCCGCCAAGCTGTGACCTTCGCCTTGAATGTAGGCCGTCACTTCCATGCGATTGGACAACCTGACTCTGGCAACCTTACGCAAGGCCGAGTTCGGTTTCTTGGGAGTCATGGTTTTGACCACGGTACAGACGCCCCGCTTTTGCGGGTTGACGGTCTTGCTGACTTTGTTGGTATCCGAGTTGAAGCTGCGACGCAGAGCCGTAGCCTTAATTTTGGCTGGCTTTTGCTTACGTCCACCCTTACGGATCAGTTGATTAATGGTCGGCATTGTTTTTCTTTCTAATTTCTGGCTGCTGTTTGAGCGTTCGCAATGAGCAATGATTGTAACATAGACTCCAAGTTCTTACCACTCAATTTGCGCCCTTTCTTTGCTGGTGGGAATCAACCGGCCAATGATCACATTTTCTTTCAAGCCCTCAAGATCATCAATCGCGCCTTGAGACGCAGCATCGGTCAAAACATTTTTGGTGTGCTGGAAGGAGGCGGCCGACAACCATGAAGTAGTGAAAAGAGCCGAGCGAGTAATTCCTAAGAACAATACTTTGGCAGTAGCGGGTTCACCGCCGGCGGCCATGGCTTCGTCGTTGGCTTCCATGAAGCGCGCTTTTTCAGTCACTTCGCCGGTAAGGAACTCTGTGTCGCCGGGCTGTTCAATCTGAACCTTGTCGCTCATTTTGCGTACAATGACTTCAAAGTGTTTATCGTGAATCGGAATACCCTGGGACTCATACACCGCCTGGACTTGATCGACCACGTACTGTTGAGTTAGGAGCAAACCCTTAACTTGCAGCAGCTCTTGAAGATTAACCGATCCCGCGGTCAGTTGTTCACCCACCCCAACCAAGTCACTCGTTTCCACCTTGAGCTGCATGTTGGCGGGAACGCGGTATTCTTCCGCGTCATCTTTAGTACCACCCACCGGAATAATCGTAATAACTTTCTCGTCTTCTTCTTCGGTGATTTTAATTTTACCGGCCACTTCACTAATGACGGCCTGAGCTTTGGGATTGCGGACCTCAAGCAACTCTTCCACCCGAGGCAGACCCTGAGTCACGTCAAGACCAACGATACCGCCTGAGTGTTTGGTTCTCATGGTGAGCTGAGTGCCTGGTTCACCAATAGACTGAGCCGCGATAATCCCTACCGGCACACCAATTTCGATATTGTCTCTGGTAGAGAAATCCCAGCCGTAGCATTTGGCACACATTCCCTGAGATGCTTCACAGGTCAGTGGCGAGCGGACTTTAACGGTATTAATTCCAGCAGCCACAATTTCTTGCGCCAGCTCCGGAGTAATCACTGCCCCTGCTTTTACAATTACTTTCTTGCCCTTTTTGATATCTTCTAAAGCAACCCGGCTGGAAATTCTGGTCGGGAAAATATCTTTGCGAGTGTTGTCGGTGATCTCGATACCATCAGTAGTGCCACAGTCTTCCAGACGAATAATGACGTCGTGTGAAACATCAGTGAGTCTTCTAGTGAGATAGCCAGCGTCGGCAGTTTTAATGGCTGTATCAGTCAAACCTTTTCTAGAACCACGCGCAGAGGCAACGTACTCAAAAATACTTAAGCCTTCCCGGAAGTTGGACTTGGTGGGCATTTCCACAATGTTTCCGAGCGGATCGACTACCAGTCCGCGCATAGCGGCCAGTTGTTTCACCTGATCTTTGGAGGCCCGGGTACCACCCGATTCAATCATTACCTTCACCGCGTTATCACTTGAGTAAAGATCCCAGGTTTTTTCAGCAATTTGCTCGGTAGTTTCAATCCAGAGTTCGAAGAAAAGTCTTCTTCTTTCATCTGCGGAAATGTAACCTTCAAGGTACTGACCCTGGATTTTTTCTGCTTTTCTATTGGCCTGCTTGATGAGTTCCTCCTTGTTGGGCAACATTTCGCAGTCGGTCACTGAAACAGAAAGGCCAGAAAGGGTCGCGCCCTTGAAACCAAGGTCTTTGATATCGTCGATTAATTTAGTCACCACTTCGCGCTCTTCAGTTTGAATAGCTTTGGTCACCACTTCCTTAATCCTTCTGGAGGTAACGGCCTCATTGATGAATTGTAGATTTTCCGGCAGTAAATCATTAAATTGAATTCTACCTATAGTAGTTTCTATGATCTTGCCAGGTTTAATCCTGATCGAAATCAGCTGTCTGAGCTGAACTTGGCCAATTTGGAAAGCGTGATACGCCTCCTCTTTGGCAGCAAAGACGTGATCGTATTTGGGTAAAGTTTCGTCCAGACGAGTGTGATAGTAAATACCCATAGCCATTTCTTTGTTGGGGATGGTGATGGGCTCGCCGTTGGCCGGCTTAAGCAGGTTATGGGTGGCCATCATCAAGTCTTTAGCTTCCTCTCTGGCTTCTTTGGTCAAAGGCACGTGAACAGCCATCTGGTCACCGTCAAAGTCGGCATTATAACCGGCACAAACACAGGGGTGCAAACGAATAGCATTGCCTTCAATCAAAATCGGGAAAAATGCCTGCATACCCAGCTTGTGAAGCGTGGGGGCGCGGTTAAGAATAACCGGATGGTTTTTGGTCACTTTTTCTAAAATGTCATAAACCACCGGCTCGCGTCGTTCGATTGAGTGCCTGGCACTCTTCACATTTGGAGCAATGCCCTGAGCAATCAGTTCACGCAAAACGTACGGTTTGAACATCTCAAGCGCCATGTCTTTGGGCAAACCACACTCATTGAGTTGCAGCTCGGGACCAACCACGATCACACTTCGACCCGAATAGTCCACCCGCTTACCCAACAAGTTCTGGCGGAAACGACCCTGCTTGCCTTTGAGCATTTCCGAAAGGGACTTAAGCGCCCTTCTGGTAGTGCGGCGCCGTGATTGCTTAGCTCCGCTGCTGTCAATCAAAGAATCAACCGCTTCCTGCAACATCCGTTTTTCGTTGCGGAGAATAATTTCCGGTGCGCCCAGATCAATCAGGTGCTTCAAACGGTTGTTGCGATTGATCACCCGGCGGTACAAATCATTTAAATCAGAAGTAGCAAAACGGCCACCAGACAACTGCACCATCGGTCTGAGATCAGGAGGAATAACCGGTAAAATGGTCATAAACATCCATTCAGGCTTAATTTTGGCTTTTCTCAAACCCTCTACCACCCTCAGTCTCTTAATGGCTTTGATGCGACGGCCACCTTTAGTTTCAGCCATCTCTGCCCGGAGTTCCTCAACCAACTGGTCGAGGTCAGCTTCGCGTACCATTTCGAGCACAGCTTCCGCACCCATGCCCACGCGCAAGTGATCAATGGCATCATACTCAATCAGTTTGATGTACTCATCTTCAGAAAGAATGTTGCCTTTTTCCAGGCGTTTGGCCATTAGTTTAACGGCCTTGTAAATCTCGTCTGTTTGCTCAAGCTGCACTTCCAGCTGTTGCTTAATAGCGATAAGTTTGTTTTTGGCTTTCAGCTCAGCTTCTTCTTTTTTGAGTTGTAGAGTTTCTTTGTTGCTGACCTTATCATCAAGC
Organism: uncultured Pseudomonadales bacterium; assembly: GCA_964633875.1. GTDB lineage: Bacteria > Patescibacteriota > Microgenomatia > UBA1400 > PJMF01 > UBA1370. Next base: position 63,925 of record CAZWKL010000001.1, on the reverse strand, counting down.
TTTTCTTTTTCAACTTTGAGTTCATCAGTCACCTGCTGCATCTCAGCTTTAGACACTTCTCGCAGTTCTTCTTGAGCTGCCAAGAGATCTCCATTGAGTTGATCAATCACTTGACCTTTAGCTGTTTCATCAACATCAAGCACCAAATACTTGGAGAAGTAGATAATGGAGTTGAGGTTTCTGGGCGAAATATTTAAAAGTAATGACAATTTTGAAGGCGCACCCTTAAAATACCAAATGTGAGCCACTGGCGCGGCCAAAGAAATATGACCCATTCTCTCACGGCGAACCCGGGACTGAGTTAGCTCTACGCCACATTTGTCACAAACAATACCGCGATAACGGATACCTTTGTATTTGCCACAGTGACACTCATAATCCTTGATCGGACCAAAAATTTTCTCATCAAACAATCCGTCCTTTTCTGCCTTGAGAGAACGGTAGTTGATGGTTTCCGGTTTCTTTACCTCACCATAAGACCAGGATTTGATCGTTTCCGGGTTGGCGATTCTGATTTCTAGTGCTGAAAAGTCAATGATATTTTTCATATTGGCGCTCCTTTAATCTTTAATCCTCGTCCTCCTCAACTTCCGTAGAGGCTATTTCTTCGTCGGTGGGTTCTCTGTTTTCGTCCACCACTTCTACTTCTTCAAATTCCTCGAGTAAATCCGCCTCAGTGTCTTCATCCACCGGAGTGTTGTCGTCGGTTGCAACTGGAGTGGCAGTGGTTGCAGCGGCGGCTAAAGCAGCCGGATCAGCGATGACAGGAATATCACCAGCAGCAGCCACCACTTCTTCCTCTATTTCTTGAGCTTCATGAGGGATAATGTCTATACCCAGCGAGTTGAGTTCGCGCATTAAAACCTTGAAAGATTCCGGAACAGTGGGAGCCGGAATTTCCGTACCCTTAACAATAGCTTCAAAGGCTTTGGAGCGACCAGTGACGTCATCAGACTTGATGGTCAGCATTTCCTGGAGAGTGTGAGCGGCGCGGTGAGCTTCAAGCGCCCAAACTTCCATTTCTCCCAGGCGCTGTCCACCCATCTGGGCTTTACCGCCCAGAGGCTGCTGAGTCACCAATGAATACGGACCAGTTGAACGGGCGTGCATCTTGTCTTCCACCATGTGCGAAAGTTTAAGAATATAACCAATACCAACAGTGGTGTCTTCGGCAAATGGTTCGCCGGTTCTACCATCAATGAGTTGGGCTTTGCCTGAAGCAGGCAAACCAGCCCTGGCCAGTTCGTCCCAAATTTTCTGTTCATTGAATTTTTCAAAAGCAGGGACGGAAACTTTATAGCCAAGTTTTTCAGCTGCCCAGCCCACATGAGCCTCCAACAACTGACCTAAGTTCATCCGGGCCAAAACCGAAAGTGGTGAAATAACAATGTCTACCGGCATACCATCCTCGAGATGAGGCATATCAGCCTCGGGAACAATTTTGGAAATCACTCCTTTGTTGCCATGGCGGCCTGCCAGCTTGTCGCCAACAGTGATTTTGCGGATTTCCGCTACTTTGACAATCACTTCCTGCATCGTGCCCGGGTCAAGCTCATCACCCAGATCAGCATCTAAAACCTGGACATCAATTACCACCCCTTTTTCACCGTGAGGCAACCGCAGTGAAGTGTCACGCACTTCCCTGGATTTTTCTCCAAAAATTGCCCTCAAGAGTCTTTCTTCGGGCGTGAGTTCGGTGTCGCCCTTAGGAGCGATTTTACCTACCAAAATATCGCCTTCGCTAACCACCGATCCTACCCTAATAATGCCGTCTGCCGTGAGGTTGCTAAGGTAAGTTTCAGAAACATTGGGAATATCATTGGTTAGTTCCTCCGGGCCAAGTTTGGTGTCCATGACTTTGGCTTTGTGTTCGTTAATTTGAATAGAGGTTAAAATATCCTGCTTGACCAATCTGTCAGAAATCACGATCGCGTCTTCGTAACCCAGTCCTTCGAAAGAGGCGTAAGCAATAACCAGGTTAGCGCCCAGAGCCAGCTCGCCCTGATCGGAAGAGGGGCCGTCAATAATAACATCTCCTGCCTTGACCGTATCGCCTAAAACCACAATTGGTTTTTGCGAATAAGACATGCTTTGGGAAGTGCGGGCAAACTTGCTTAAATGATAAATTTCCCTGTCGCCAACAACTTCAATTTGTTCATTTTCTTCAAAAAAGTTTTCGGCGGCATCTTTTTCGGCTTTTTTTAGCTCAGTCTTGTTGAGTTCAATTTCAATTCTGGTGGCATCTACGTAAACCACTTTGCCCGAGTGTTTGGCCTGCACAGTTCTACCCATTGAAGCCGCTACTGCCGCTTCCATACCAGTGCCAACAATCGGCGCTTGCGGCATCACCAATGGCACAGCTTGACATTGCATGTGAGTACCCATCAGGGCACGGTTGGCTTCGTCATGAGCGATAAACGGAATGAGTGAAGCTGAAGTACCAATCACTTGACGTGGAACCACATCAATATACTCAACGTCTTCAACCGGACCTTCAATAAACTCATTCATAAAGCGCATTGGCACCCATTCATCTTCGATTTGCCTTTTGGCGTTGATGCTGATGCTGGCGTGAGTAATTTTGTGGTCCTCTTCATCGTCTGCTGACAGATAAACTACCTGGTCAGAAACTACCATCTTGCCTTTTTTGTTGGCAACTTGGAGGTAGGGCGCTTCAAGAAAACCAAATTTATTAACATGAGCATATAAGGCCAGATAAGTCACCAAGCCGATATTTGGTCCTTCAGGCGAACGAACCGGGTCGATACGAGAATATTGGGAGGCGTTAATGTCACGCATGGAAAATGAGGCGCGCTCTCTGGTCACACCACCCGTGCCCATGACGGAAAGCCGGCGCAGGTTATCAATTTCTGCCAGTGGATTGGTTTGGTCTAAAATGGTGGAAAGGCGGTTGCGACGGAAAAATTCTGAAATCGTAGCGATCAGCGGGCGGGCATTGACGAGGGCAGCGGGAGTAAGGACTTCGTCAGTCTTAGTTAAGGACATCTTTTCGCGGATAGAGCGCTCTAAACGGATCAGGCCAATCCGGAAAGCTGACTCCTTAACCAGCTCACCAATTTGGCGAACACGGCGGTTGCTTAGGTGATCAATATCATCAACTTTACCTTGGCCATTTTGCAATCTAATCAAGTATTTGATGGCGCCTACCAGGTCTTCTTTATCAAGCACCGTTTTCTCCAGATCAACGTGATCTTGCTTCAGGCGCCGGTTGAGCTTGTAGCGACCCACTTTGCCCAAGTCGTAACGCTTAGGATCAAAGAAAAGCTGTTTAAGATAATCAGTAGCAGTATCTAAGACTGCCGGCTCGCCGGGGCGCATCTTTTCATAAAGCTCAATCAAGGCCTCTTCTCTCGAGGCAGTGGTATCTTTTTCCAGGGTGCTAGTCAGTAAATTAAACTCATCAAGTTGAATTTCTTCTTTAAAAAGTTCTTGAATTTCTTCGTTGCTGCTGTAACCCATGGCTCTAAGCAAAACAGTGATGGGCATCTTGCGGCGGCGATCAATTTTAACGGTAATGACGTCCTTTTTGCCCACAGAAATTTCTAGCCATGAGCCTCGCTTGGGTCGCAGTTCCGCCTGGAAAAGCTCACGGCCGGTAGCCGAATCAGTAGCGCCGGAAAAGAAAACGCCCGGAGAACGAACTAGCTGAGTCACCACCGCTCTTTCAATGCCATTGACAATAAAAGTGCCGATAGGGGTCATCTTGGGCAAATCGCCCAGGAAAACTTCTTGAGTTTGTTCTTCGCCGGTTTTTTTATTGAACAAAGTAGCTTCAACATACAGGGGGACATCATAAGTCACGCCCTTTTTCTTTGCTTCCGTAGCATTGTATTTGGACTTGCCAAAACGGTACTCACCAAAACGCAATGCCCAGTTCTTGCCAGTGTAATCTTCAATGCCATTTTCGCCATTAACCACGTCGAGAGAGTCGCGAATGCCTAATTCAATAAATTCCCGGTAGCTATCTTTTTGCAGTTTGACTAGATCAAGTTCCGGTAAAATATCATGCTTTTGGCCCCAATTCTGTCGTTGATTAGCTGACATAGGTCTGATCTCCTTCTACTTTTATTGCGTACTGGTCGGTGGGCTAGCTAACCAGCTAGATGGTGTTGCAAAACACAAAAAAATGGAGCACACACAGGACGTATGTTCTCTCCTAAATTAAAGTTTAAGACTGGCTGAAACCCGTCTGGTTGTATGCAAGAAACTAACCCCACTATTTAAATTGCTATTGTGAAGAACAAATTATAACAGCAACAAAACACTAGCGCAAGTATGTATTCACATTCGCGTTGTGTGCTTCTAATGTCTCTGCATAATACATCCTTCCATCGGATGCGTGCAAATAGAATAAATCATTAACCCGAAGTGGGTCAAGTGCTGCTTTGAAAGCGTTCAGGCCTGGATTGGCGATTGGGCCAGGCGGAAGACCGGGATTGGCGTAGGTGTTGTAAGGGGAAGCGGCCGATTTGTGAGCCGCCAAGGGAGGGGGCCACCAAGAACGCCTGGCCCCATCATAACCAACCGCGTATTGTAACGTTGCGTCCACCTGGAGAGGCATGCCAATACCAATTCTGTTCCACAAAATTCCGGAAACATGTCTCATCTGCTCAAAACTCCTGGCTTCTCTTTCAATTAGAGAGGCCATAACCAAGATTTCATGCAAGGTTCTGCCCGATGCGGTTAACTCATCAGCCAAACCAACAACTACTTTTTGTTCAAAAGTGCGCAGGAGCAAGTTCACCAATGCAGAAGTAGTGATGTCCTTCGGCACCAAATAAGTATCAGGGTAAAGCTTGCCTTCGGCAGTAGCAGTCAAGGTTAGAAATTCTGCTTTGGAGAATTCGTTCAGTTCCTGCTGCTCTAAATACTCAGCCATTTCTTCCCTTCTCCAGCCTTCAAGTAATCTGATCCAGGTGTCTTGAGTACCTTGTGTTAGGGTGGTGGCAATTTCAGCTGTAGTTAAGCTTGAAGAAAGTTCGAACGAGCCTGCCTGAAGTTTTTTATCTAAGCCAGTGAGGGTAACGTAGGCCCGAAAAATGAAAGGGTGATTGATTAATTCTGAACTTTTTAAGTCGTTGGCAATTTTTTGTACCCCCGACCCAGGAGCAATGACAAACCTGACTTCATTTTGATTGTTCGGATCTACCGGTTGAAGTTGCTGGTAGGCGTAAACTCCCAAACCAAGCCCTGACAAAATTATTAACGCCGCCAAACCTAAAATAATTTTTGGTATTAACCCCGGTTTTCTCATGGGGAATCAGTATAGCAGGTGGTCAAAAGTCTTTGCCAGTAGCTAAATTTTCGCAAGAAGACTGAGTTGACGCTGTAGCTTCCGCAATATTCCCCTCAATATTTTCCTCGAAAGATGGTGAAGGAGAAATTGCCAGTTCAGTTGAATAAGAACTTGGTTTTCGCTCACCTCGGAAATTGATGTGAGAGCCCGCATAAAAGACAATTGCTGCAAAGATGAAGCATATCAAGATGCTGGCAATGATCGGGCGTTTCACCTTGATTCTATTATAACGCAACTTTTTTGCATTATTGTAAGAGTTTTTCAGCGAGCAGTTGACTGGTGAGTATCAAGCCACTCTTGAAGAAAATAGGCTGCTGAGAAATGATCAATATGACCAGTGCGAACTTTTTTCTTGCTGGTTTTAATTTTTTCTCTGACCGTCTGAGAACTCAAAGTTTCGTCAGCAAAAATGATTGGAAGCTTTGTCTTGGCGGCCAGCTCGCGGGCAAATGCTTTTGTTAATTCAGCCATTTTTTGCTCCGAAAGACCAACAATCAGCTGCTGGGGTTGTTCTGCCTCAATAATTTGCTGAATTTGGTTGAGCAATTCGGGTGAATTATCGAGAATCACTAATGGTTCTGCTAAACCCGCACGGGCAATTGCCAAACCCACTCTTTTGGTGCCGTAATCAACAGCAAGATACACAGACATAGAAATATTGTACCGCAGCTAGCCTTGTTCTACTAATTCTGCCACTACTACACCCCGCCGTAGGTAGGTGCCTTCCGGGACACAAGTAATGAGCTTGAGAGTTTTGCTACCAAAATCCTGATTAAGAACGTGAACATCCTCAGGCTTGATTTCCAATTTTTCCCTGACTACGTAGGTATATTTAGTTTCACCATGAGTAAGGTAAATTTTATCCCCCGGCTTCATGGTCATAATGTAGCTGAAAATTGAGTTGTAGCGCTGTGGATTTTTTTCGCTCGGGTTGTAGAATTGACGCAAAACGGAATGACCAAAAATCACCGGAGAACCAACCTGGCCAGGATCAGCCGTGCCCGGATACTGAATTAAGCTCTTATTCAAATCAGTGCCACCTATAGCTACTTGAGCATTCTGGATTTCCAGCGAAGGTATATCGAGTGTGTAATATTCTTCCTCTGCATTTTGACCGGCTAATTCAGGCAAAGCATCGACATTAAACCAATTATTAAGATTGGTAAAATCAAGCTGTTCGTTGATGATGGTGGGCGCGGCAATTTCACTGGCTTCAACTACCTGAGTAACCACGGGAGAGATGAGCGTCGGAACCGAGTTAATGACTTCTTCCCGCGGTATTGGCGACCTGAGCGATAGAGTTTCCGATGAGCTCAAATCAGACTTGACGTAATAAGTTAGAATTGGTACCACTGCCGATCCAACCAGATAAAGACCAACGCTTAAGAACAACAATGGCAAGATAATCGCCCCGTATTTTATAGCTTTGGGGACTTGTCTTTTAAGTCTTTCTTCCCTGTTTTTTACCTCGAGAGATTCATATACTTCCGTGACCTTGAAACGCTTAAGATATCTGGCAATTTTTTCCTCCAACTCGTCAATTGGCATACCTTGTTCCAGGGCACGACGATAAAGATCAATGAGCTGACCCTGCATTTCTAATGGAATTCGGCTGTCCTGTAAAATCATTTTTACTCTTTAGTCTTAACGGTGATGGTGATTTTTTCCTGACTGGGTAAAGATTGGCGGAGCATGGAGGCAAAAGTGGGCCGCCAGTAAAATTCCACGCTTTTGACTTCATCATTGTGCGTAAAGGAGGCTTTAGCTTCAGCTAATTTCTTGCCTGCCAAGGTTTCTTTGACTGCTGCTTCGTCAATAATGGGATGGGCATAGGCTTCAAATTGGGCATTGAGTTGGATAATTGAGCTGTTGCCCTCATCCTTGTTTTCAACTTCATCACTCATCACTCGAGGTTCTTGGTTTGAAAGTTCGTAGTTATCGGGTATTTCCGAAGCCAAGACTTGAGCTGCTAAAATTCGGGCGTCATCGGTATTGTAAGTAAGAGCTTCTGCGGTAATGGTGAGCGTTAGCGAGAAACTGGTTACTTCGTCGGTTTCTTCTGCATCAAATTCGGCTTGCTCATCTACAATTTTGGTTGTCGGAAAAACATGGACGCCATTGTGGTATTCTGCTTTAAATTCTTCATTGGCTTGGGCAAGTAATTTGGCGCGTAAACCTTCCTGCAAATTTGCCAAGTCATTGGCAGAAACAACTTGAACCTCTCGGCTGGCGCCGCCGATAAAACCGCCTTTGGCTATCACGGCAGAGTAGGTATCTGTGGCAAAATTATCGACGGCAAGTTCGGTTTTTTCATCAAGGTTGTATTGATCACCAATCTCAACAGCGGTAACTGAAGCATCAGCTTTGCCATATTCAGTCTCATTACCGCCTTGTTTCTCCTTAACACTGGCAGAAGCTACTGACACTTCTTCATCTAAGGTAAAGTCCAGTTCTCCTGAAGAAAAAACTGTTCCTTTGTTAAAAACTTTCCTGGCAGCGGTTTTGTTGTAGATGGTAATGGTGCCTTTGGCTTTATCGCCAACAATAGCAGTACCGGTAGAAGCGGCTGTTTCTTGACCGGAAACAGCCCTAGTGACCGCTTTGCCTGGAAGAATGAGTCTTTCTGAGTCTGGAGTGTTGGCATCGGGATCAATAGTGATGGTGGCATTTTTGATCACCGGCAAAAGATTATATTCTAGTTCAACCACAGCTTGAGCAGAAAAGGAAATTATAGCCGCGAGAACCAGAGCAATAACCAATAATCCACTAGTAAAACCGATGAGGATAAAAAATTTCAAACTGCGCTTGCCCTTGTATGGTTCGTTCCATCTGGCTCTAAGATTGGCAAAGAAACCTGCCTGAGTGGTGTCGTCGGCGACTTTACTGGGGTTTTTGGCTTCTGCTTCTTGATCTAATTGTTCGAGAGTTTTGCCACCGGCGCTGATTTTGTCCGAAGAGATAGGGACGCCAAACGAGGTTGCCACTGGCGCTATCGCCGTTTCCAGATCAGCAGACTGAGATAGGTCTGGTTCTTCTGAACCGGCAATTGCTGTTTCTACGGGCAGCGGTGAGGTTGATTCGGGGGGGGCGGCAGTTGGGGCGGCGGCGATTTCGGAAAAGCCCATTTCTTTGGAGGTAGCGGCTGCTTCGGCCGCCAGCACTGAGCCATTTACCGCCGCCGCCGCCGCTGAATAATAACCGGCAGCGATAGCCGCCGCCCGCGCTGCTTCAATGGCCGCAACAGAGGTAAACTCCTCATCCGTAATCACCTGAATGGTAGGCATTTGTAAAAATCTGGCGTGCTCAGTCCAGTTAAATTCCAACAAACTTTGCTGGATTTCACTTAACTCAACTTCAGTCAAATCAAACGAGGCTAAAACCAATTTGGCAGGCAAATAAAACTGCTCGTCCTCAACTTGCTTAGAAAATCTAGCCAAACCCTCTCTCAAATCAGCAATGATACTTTCAGACCGGCCTACCTGTTCAACCCCCCTAATATTCCCCTGCGAAACATAGCTCACCGTCATAGCCGTATGCGACAACAACAAGAAAATGCCCGAATACAGGCTATTTTGAGCCAGATTGTGCTGAATCAGCGCTTCAGAAGTATCAATAAAACCAACTGGCTTAAGAGCTAAATCTTCCGTAATTTTACTCAAGAGAGGCTGGCGCTGCTCAACTACTTCTCCGTTTACTACCCAATCGTGTTCCAAACCAAAAACAACGGTATCCACCGCTTCAGATTCCGGCCCCAGCTGTTGCAAGGCTTCATCGGTTTGAATGGCGCAATTTTTCACGTCAGTATATTCAATAATCTCTGAAGAGGCTTCCAGCAACAACTGAGTCTCACTGATTCTCAGCAGCAGCGCCTGCACCTTGGTTTGCGAAAGTAAAATACCAATAACTTTCTCAGGAACTTCACTGGTTTTTGAGGCAGAAAAAAGGTTGGGCAAGTCCATAGCATTTCTATTGTATACAGAACGCCTCTTGAGTACAACGCCTAAGTTAGCCTGGAGAATCTTATTGGCGGACGCGCAAGTAAAGGCGCCGAATACCGGCTCCGGCCGATTTCTCTTTAAATATTTCCACCGGTGTGATCTCATTAGTATTACTCACATGGGGACCGCCGCAAAGCTCCCGGGAAATCCAGTCCTTGTCCCGGTCTTTGCCGATGGTAAAAACAGAAACTTCGTCAGCATATTTTTCTCTGAAAAAGGCCAGCGCGCCGGAATTCAAAGCTGCCTCTTTACTCATAGTTTGTTGCACCACCGGCAAGCCGTCCTTAATCCAATCATTGATCATCTGCTCCACTTTAGATTTTTCCTCAGCCGTCAAGCTCGCCGAGTGAGTGAAATCAAAACGTAACCTTTTTTCAGTAATATTGCTGCCTCTTTGCTCCACATGTTGACCCAAAACCTGCCTGAGCGCGGCGTGCAAAAGATGAGTGGCGGTATGAAATTGCGTGGTTTGCTCACTTTGATCGGCTAAACCTCCTCGAAACTTGCCAGCAGCAGCCGTTCTGGAAACCGCCGCGTGCGTTGCTTTGGCCTTGTCAAAATCAGCTTGTTCCAGGTGCTGGCCTTTTTCGGCAGCAATTTCTTGAGTTAATTCAAAAGGGAAGCCATAAGTTTCATACAGATGAAAAGCCGTTTCGCCATCCAGCTTGGCAATTTTTTCCAGTTCCCGCAGACCTTTTTCTAAAGTCCGCTCAAATTTCAATTCTTCCTGAATGAGAATTGCGCTGATTTTTTCTTGATTGGCAACAACCGAAGGATAAGGCTCGCGGTAAATTTCTGCCACTATCCCCACCAGTTCACCAATAAACGGCTTAGTAATACCAATCATTTTGGCATACCTAATGGCCCGGCGTACCAGCCTTCTTGAGAAATAGCCTTGCTCTTTGTTGTCCGGATAAACACCATCGTCAGCCAGCATTACTGCTGCCCGCAGGTGATCAGCGATCACCCGAAACGAGCGGTTTACAGCCTCATCATGATTATATTGAGCGCCACTAACCGTTTCGAGTTTCTGAATAATCGGCGTAAAAAACTCTGTCTTAAAAATATCCGGATCATGATTCACAACCGCCAAGATTCTTTCCAAGCCACCGCCAAAATCGACATTTTTCTTAGGCAAATCCGCAAAACTCCCGTCCGGCTGTTTTTGGTACTGCATAAAAACCGAGTTACCAATTTCCAAAAACCGGCCGCAATCACAATTAACATGACAAGGTTCACTGGCCCATTTTGACTGCTCGTGAATGCCCAGCTCCGCACCGAAGTCGTAAAAAATTTCACTGTCCGGCCCACCCGGTTCGCCTGCCGGCATTACCTCGGGTGCCCCCGCACGTGACCACCAATTGCTATTTTGGTAATAAAAAATTCTCCCTGCTTGCAAGCCGTTTTCTCTGGCATCAGCAACAGCTTTGGCCTCTACCCCTTTTGCAGCGAAAAGCTGCTGCCAAATTTGCACTGATTCAGTATCTTTGGGAATATTTAACTCTGGGTTTCCTGCATAAACCGTAGCGTATAAGCGCTGAGGATCCAAACCAAGTTCAGTCGTTAAAAACTCAAAAAACCACCCCAACTGCTCACTTTTAAAATAATCGCCAAAAGACCAATTGCCCAGCATTTCAAAATAAGTGGTGTGCCTGTTATCGCCAACTTCCTCAATATCCTGGGAGCGAAAGCTCTTTTGGCTATCAGTCACCCGGGTTCCTTTAGGGTGCTCGGCTCCCAAAAAGTACTCAATCATGGGCTGCATGCCTGAGCCGGTAAAAAGTGTGGTGGGATCATTTTCCGGCACCAAAGAGGCAGAGGGCACGATAGCGTGACCCCGTTCTTTAAAAAAATTCAGATATTTTTGCCTCAAGTCGTTTGGCGACATAAAAACCATCTCTCCAACCTGCATTATATCAAGAAATATTACTCATTTTATCAATAATCGGCTAACAATAGCTTAAAGACCACGAAATTTTTCCTTTTTTTGAGAGACGCCGGCTTTGCTTTTTGCCGCAGCTTCTAGTAATGCCTCGGCTTGCTCGCGTAAAGCAGCGACTACCTCCGGCAGGGGCATATCGGGGGCATCAATTACTCCTTCTTGATAAAGAATTTTCCTGGCTTCTTCGAGTTTGTCTCTGAGGTTTTTGCGAAAATCTTCACCTTTATCCGTACCAAAAGCTAAATAACCAATGATGCCTGCCAGCACTCCCACCATAAATCCCGCTCCAAATGACTGAGTTTCTTTTGATTTGCGCGCCATATTTGTTTACTTCCTTGGTTTTTTGTCTTCTTTGTCTCGGTTTAGCCAACTGACAAAAAGCTCAAACATTCTCATACCAGTCTGCAAACCAGCGGCCGCACCGCCAAAGTTGGCTAAAGGAGCAGTCACCAATTCTATTCTGGATTCGACTGTGTCAAGAGTGCCGTTGACTCTTTCTAAAGTTTTTCTCAGCTGAATTAACACCAGCACTAATTGGAATCCCACCACCGATAACACCACAGTGAGAATAACTAAAACTACGATAAACACCACTGGTAAATAATCCATAAAATCCTTTATTAATAATTTCTAGTATATCTTAACCTTAATACTGTACATAGACTGTCCTGGATTCTGTGTTAGTTTTTCCTCTCCTATCAACAGACTCGATGGTGATAGAAGAAATGCCCTCTGATTCGAAAAAAAGTTCGGTAGTAAAACTGCCGTCTGGTCGCAGCGCCACCGGTTGAGAATTAACCGTCACCACGGCATCAGGCACTGTTTTTCCCTCCACTATGACTCGAGAAGCTACCGTTACTTCTTCACCTGGGGCGATGATGGTTAAATCGGGAGGTTTGTTGAGATTAAACCACTGAAAACCAACATAGCTTACCAGACTCAAAAACACTGCTGCCAAAGAAACTGCGAAAATGGTAATCGGTGTAAAAGCGCGTTGTTTTTTGAGTACCGGCTTGATGAATTCGCGGGGCACCAATCTTCCTTTAGCGCTTTCTTTATAATCACGCCTGAGCAAAGCCAGCGGTGGCTGGGCGTCAAACCCAAGCACTCGAGCGTAAGTTTTGATATACCCCTTCACAAAAGTTGCGGCTGGCAATTTGGAAAATTCGTTATTTTCCAAGGCTTTAAGATACTCCTGACGAATTCTGGTGCGTTTTGCTAATTCCTCTAGAGATAAATGATGAGAAATGCGCTCTTCCTTGAGCACCTCTCCAATGGTTCTGGTTCTCATATCAACAGCCTAAATTAAATGATCTTTGTTTTTACCATCGCGGACACTCTGGCTCCGTCGGCTTTTCCTTGGATTTTTTGCATCACTTGTCCGATAATTTTGCCCATATTCTTTTCTTCGGCGCTGTCCACAATTTCCGCAATTATTTTTCCCAATTCTTCATCTGAAAGCTGTTGAGGTAAGTAGTCTTTGAGGATAGCGGCTTTCTTGTTTTCCTCCACTACCATTTCCTCCCGACCGGCCCTTTCATAATCAGATAGAACTTCCTCAATTTGTTTCACTTGACGAGCGATAACTTTTTGAATCTCGGCCTCGTTAAGCTCACCGGCATCAATTTCGATGTTTTTGATTTCTGCAAGTAAATACCTCAGCACTCCAAGTTTGATAGCATCTCGGTCGCGCATGGCCTGCTTCATGTCTGCTGTTAATTGGTCTTTTAATTTCATAGTACTCCTTTATTCTTGGCTTAATTGTAGCATGAAGTTGAGTGGAGCTTAGCTGGGCTGATCCTAGCGGAGGTAGGTGCTAAGAATTTCTATCATATCTTCAGTTGAGTAAGCACCGGCCAGCACTTCTTTCTCACCTGTTTCCGGAAAAATCAACACCGTTGAAGGTATCCCTTGCAAGCCAATTTCTTGAGCATTCTGGTACTCTGCTTGAACAGCATTTTTGCTTTCCTCGGACTCAAGGCAGTCCGTAATCTCAACACCAATGCTGTTGGCTTTTTCCTTGAGTGAATTGAGTTTTTCAGCTTGGGTAACGGTGAGAGGCAACATGTCCTGGTAATAAGCCTGAGTGAACTCCCAAAATTTGTCACTGCCTCCCTGGCGACCAACACATTCAGCAGCCAGAGCTTCCTCGAAGGAGCCCATTAAGGGATAGTGACGGATCACCCAGGCAACCTCGCCGTCAAACTCTGTCAATACCGCTTCTAAAGTTTCATGAAAGCGGGCACAGTAAATGCAATTTAAGTCCAAATATTCCACTAAAATTAACCTCGCCGACTCAATATTTCCCTGCGCAAAGTCGTCGGCCGTGACTGCCGTAGCCGCTTGAGGACTCTTCCCTTGATAACTGACAGGTGTTGATAATTCCTGATTGTCTTCACTGCCAAAAAATAGCTTTTTGGTTTCAGAAAAGAAATTTTGTTCACTCACTGAAGCCGCCGCAATTAAAAATCCCAAAACAAAAATGCCAATTAGGGCAAGCAGTAGCAGTTTGTTTTTCTTACTAATCTCTCTTTTCATTTATCCTTATCTTCGTACACTGTGGCCAAAAACGCAAGTCTTGATAAAAATATTTTCTTCAGGTGATAAATCAAGTGATCAAAATCAAGTGATAAAATAGAACCGTGCCAAGAAAATTTTCTCCGTATGAGCTAAATCAGTTGCTGAAGGCCGGGATTGATCCCGATTCAATTACCGACGGTGACGAAACGCCAGTGGAATATCTTACTGGTAAAGTTGATTTTGCCGGTTTGAGTTTTAATTTAAACCCCAGCGTCTTAATCCCCCGGATTGAAACTGAGGAACTGGTGGCAATGGCTAAAAACGAAATCAGGTCAGCTCGAAACAAAACCCTTGAGATCGCGGATATTGGTACCGGCAGTGGCGCTATTGCTGTTAGCTTGAGCAAGTTCATGATTGACGAAAATATTCCCTTTCATCTTATTGCTGCTGATGTTTCTCCCGAAGCGCTGATGGTAGCTAAACAAAACTGCCAACGCTTAGTTAGCCAAACTGAGCTGGAAAATAATCACTCAACGCTGGAATTTATCTTGAGTAATTTGCTCTCACAATTTCCGAGGCAAAAATTTGATCTCATTGTCGCTAACTTGCCCTATATTCCGTCAAAGCGGATTGGCTTTTTGGATCAATCAGTCAGAGATTTTGAGCCTCATTTGGCTTTGGATGGAGGGTTGGACGGCTTTAGGTTGATTCAAAAATTGTTGGAGCAGGCGCCTGAATTTTTGCACGCAACAGGTTGCGTTTTGTTAGAAATAGACTTTACCCATGACGAAACGGTTTTCAAAGCTTTTCAGCCTCAATGGCAAGTTGAGTTAGTGCGAGACTCTTTTTACAGGCAAAGATTTGCTAAGCTCACCTTCAATTAAACCCCGTCGCAGCCAACCATTTGGGAGACAAAATTATATCACTTTAATAATTTTATATGGACTTTTCAACCCAGCCACCAAATGAAGTTTCCATTTGGGCAAATGGAGAAATTTAGCCACTAACTCAATAACTTTTTTGTTGGCTTTTCCTTGTTGCGGAACAGTTGTTATATGGACTATTAACGAACCTTCCCCTGTCTGTTCTACAAAGTTCTGTTTTGCCTGGGTTTTTACGGTTATTGTGTATTGCATAGACGACAGTTTGGTGCTTTTATTTTCTTTAGTATTTGCGTAATATAAGTATAGAGCAAATTAACACTAATGCTGCAAATAAAAAAATTTAACGGATGGTTATTTTATCATCTTCTGTGATTATATAGGATTTGCAGCTGAGAACGGAGGGCATGCTTGTTGGAGCAATTTTTCTCTTAGCCATTTTATTAACCGCGCTTTTAACACTCTTTCTCCATTATTGTTCTCAAAAAAAACTCCTGCCAGCCAATTATTTTCCCTCGAATACTCCCACTGGTATCAGCCTGACCTTTTTAAACAGCTTTTTGTTTTCTGCCATTTTGACAATGATGTTTCATGCTTCATTAGTAAATCCGACCATACTGACTTCGGCCCTGGCTAGAAATACCAGGAGTGAAAGCGTGGGTATTTTTCCGGAAAATGCCATGATCGTCCTTGCGCCTATCACTACTTTTCAGCCTTACGTCAAAACCCCGGAGCCAACTACCTTACTAACGCAAATTTTGGATCAAGAAGAAACCGGCGCGGCCACACCAAGCCCAACTCCAAACCCCACCCCAACTCCTGTGCCAGCCACCCCCAAGCCGGAAATTCGCAGTGAAGTTTTCAAGGCTGACACCAATACGCCAATAGCTGATGGGCAACCAATAAAAAAAGAAAGCGCTGTCTACGTGCTGAGCATCAATGGAAAAATTAAAGGCTACACATCAGCCTATCTTAACAGTCTCACTATCCTCAAAGACCTCATCGGCAATGATAGGATCGTGATCACGGTTAAGTCGGAACGTGTCAAGTTCTTGAATTTGGAAACCGGCCGACTCTTAAACGCTAATGTTATCGCTCTGGCAGAATGGGAAAAGTTTTATGAAAACGAAGAGTTGGCAGACCGGCAAATTGAAAACGATGAGGTTTATCCCACTGACTTAACTTTGCTCACGCTGTAATAAAATCCAGTAGTTCTGGTGGCGTCTGGATCACTGCGTCCGGGCTGGATTGTGCCAAAATTGAGCCGTCATGATAGCCCCAAGTCACTGCTGCAACCGGCAGATTAATTCTTTTGGCTGCTTCAATATCTCTGACTTCGTCGCCCACATACAAAACGTTTTCTTTATCAAGCCCAAACTCGTCTAGCATGGCTTGCATGGCAATGTCTTTATGAAAAACGGTTTCATCAACCCTGATAAAATCTACAGGAGTAAGCTTATTATTTTGGATAAAATTGCGCGGATTCTCTTCGTTGCTGGAGGTGAGAATACCGGTGACAAAACCATTTTCTTTAAGGTTTTTGAGCAACTCGGCGATGCCGGGAAAGGGTTTAATCTCGCTGATTCGCAAGCTTACGTCTTCCGCCACTTGTCGGGAAATTTCCGAGAGCAATTCTAATGGCACTCCCAGTTGAGCGTAGCCCTCCATGCCTGGTGTTAGCCGGAATTTTTGCAGCGCTTCCTGAGTAATGGCTGGGTAGCCGCGCTGCTCGATAATGTTGCTGATGGCTGACGCAGTGATCTGCAAAGAATCGGCCAAGGTGCCATCATAATCAAAAACAATGTGAGTGAATTTTGAACTCATTGATCTCCTTGCTCTAGATTTTGCGAATTCGCCGAGTATGCAACCTCAGTTTCAGGCAGGCGGCGAACACCATTTTTTTGTTGTTTTTCCTCGGCAATGTGGGCTATGCTGCCGGCGACCCGGGCCAGGCCAAAAATAGCGTTGCCGACTTCAAGAGAAAAGCCCAGGGTCAACAACAAAGCAGCCATAGCGCCGTCAATATTGATAACTAGTTTTTTGCCAACTGCGTATTCCAGATGAGTTTCCACTGTGTAGGCAAGGTTGAGGTACTGCAAATCCAGGCCTTCATTTTTAGCCATTTCAAAGAGAATTTTGGTTCTGGGATCGACGGTGGTGTAAACCGGGTGGCCAAAACCCGGGATTCGCCGGTTTTTGCTTTTGTAATCATTAATCAGGTTGATCGCGGCTTGCTCAATATCGTTGGTTGCTGCTGGTTGCAGTTGGCTGAAAATTTGCATAGCGCCCAAGACCGCCCCGCCATGAAGCGGACCGAGGGTAAGTAAAGTGGAAGCCATGGCAGTGAGTATGTCGTTGCCGGAAGCGGCCACTACCCTCGGCACAAAACCCGAGGCGGGATTGACGCCATGATCGATGGCGGAAACCAAGAGAGCGTTCAAGAGTTTGTTTTCACCTTTTGAAGGCTGGCGGCCAGTGATAGCAAGAAACAAAGTGGCCACAAAGTCGGCCTCGGCAATCAGTTCTTCCAGCGGTTTGCCTCTCAGTTCCAGTCCTTCCTCAGTGTGACCGCTAACTGCTGTTTTAAATTTTAAATCCGTGGGCATAGTGCTTTCATTCTCCAATATTAATATTCAGCGCCTTTAATAAATGAGCAACAATATCGGTGGGGGTAGCGGCGATAATAGCGCCGGCTTGGGTGAGAGCGGTGATTTTACCCTCTCTGGTTCCAGAAGATTTGCTGACAATCGCTCCGGCATGACCAAAAGCCACGCCTTGAGGGAGGGTTTCTGCGAAAATGCCGGAAATAAAAGCGACCAGCGGTTTGGAAAACTTGCTGGACATCATGGCTTCAGCTAAGTTTTCTTCGTAAGTGCCGCCTATTTCGCCGATGATGACTACTGCTTTGGTTTCGTCATCTGAGGCTAGGTCGGGCAGAAGATCAGCAAAAGTGGTGCCAATCAAGCGGTCACCACCAATGCCTAAGACCGTAGTTTGAGGAATTCGGCTTTCGGTGAATAGGTTGGCAATGGTGTTGGCCATGCCGCCGCTCTTGGCAATCACAGCCACGCCGCCCTCGGGCATAATCGCTAGATCAGAGCCGGGACTCATAAATTGGCTCAAGTTGCCGCCACCCATGGAACCGACAACTGATTTCCCGGGACTAACAATGCCGATGGAGCTAGGGCCCACCACCCGGACTTCGGCAGCCCGCGCCAGCTCAATAATTGCCGCTGTATCGGCGGTGGGTACGCCTTCGGCGATGCAGTGAATTAGAGGCATTCGCGCTTCAATCGCTTCGCGGGCTGCCTCCAAAACAGATTTGGGCGGAGCGTAAATACTGGAAGCGTTAATTTCCGGGTGAAAATTCAGCGCCTCAGCCACACTGTTGTAAACCGTCACCCCCTCCACCTGCTGACCGCCTTTTCCCGGAGTTACTCCGGCCAAGACAGGCGCGCCATTCTTCTGCATCCACTGCAAAACCCGCATACCTTCTTTGCCGGTGATGCCTTGAATGAGAAATTTGGTGTTTTCGTTAATGAGAATGGCCATTTTCGATCATCTTCTTCATTTCTGCCGCTGTTTCTACGACAGGAAAGTCCGGTCCAAAAAGCTTGAACTTAAGCTTGGCATCCCGCAGCCTTTCCTCCACCATCGCGAACGCTTCTTCCCAGCGAGGACCGCCGCGACGGATCAACAAATTAAAATTACTGTCATCTTTGTAGGGTGATTCCAGCAGCGAGTCAATCACCCCTGCCAGAGTTTCAAAAATATCGGTGAAGTTAGCGTTGCTGCCGACCACATACAAACCCTTAAGATTAGGGATAGAAAGAACAATGTCAGTCAGCGCTTTGACCTTTTCGCGTGGAGGATTGCCAGAATACTCGGTGTAATTGGCCGGACTGATACCGGCCGCCAACAGAGCATCCATAGCCAGTTGCGACGCGCCACCACCAGATGCCAGCACTCCCACCTCACCGGCAATAAACTCAAAAAAACTCTCGCCCGCCGCGCCGCGATGATCCATGGCACTAACTTGCTTGGCTTGCATTTCTTTCTCGGTGGGCGGCCGGCCCAGCGGCGATCTTTCCGGATAGCGTTGCCACTCTTGGTGTCTAAATTTAGCTGCCTCTTCTAGCTCAATTTTGGCATCCAAACAAATATATTGGTTGTCTTTTTTGACAATTGGATTTATTTCCACTAAAACCGCGTCATGATCCTTAACCAAATGCCATAAGTTCTGGACCGTGGTCAATAAACCGTGCTCCGCCGGGAAAATTTTTGGCTCTTCAAGAGTGGAAAGCGGCAGGGCGCTGATGGTTTCACCGCGGGCGTCCATACCTACGCCACCGGTAAAACTAAACCGGGCAGTTAGTTGTCTGGAAGTAGTATCATAAGCCAAGCTGAGGTACATTTCGCGATCAAAGTTGATGGTTTCTTCTACCAGCACGGCCTGCACCGGTTGGTTGTACTGGTCGGTGCTACTAAAAAGCTCCGAGGCGATGGCGTGCAGCTCAACTTCGTCATTGGCCTTGCGAATCATGTTTTGCAGCTCGCGGTTGCCGTGCAGCACTTGGGCTTTGAGGTAAAGCGGTAGCGACAGATTTTTTTCTGAAATTAAATTAAGCTCGCCGGCAGCATGGATAAGCACGCCCCGGGGCACTTGCAGGCCGGCCCGCTTCAGCAATTCCTTACCTTCGGCTTCTGTAAGAATCAGTGAACTCATGGTAACAGTATAACTTATTTTGAAAAGGTTATGGCCGCCGTCTGTAGACGGCGGCCCAACTCAATCGCCTGGAGGAAATGGAAACAGCCCCTGGAGGATCTCCCCCAGGGAGGGGGTCGGATTGATCCCCACGAAGATCGCCACTAAGGCGATCCCTAGAAAAAAAGCTGTATACCCAATCCGCCTCTCGTTTTCATCTCCGGAAGCAAATCCCTTCCGGATAAAAACCAGCCCAATCACTATGTAGATCGCGGAAAAAGTCAGCAAAAACATTGCCTTCCACCCTTCTATTTCCACATCCAACCTCCTTGGCGGCCGCTCCAGAGAGCCGGGCCGCGAATTTGTCCGCCAGCTGCTGGCGGAACGCCACTCAAACTCCCCGAGCTACCTTAATTCTTATACAATTAATACAAAACTCTGAAAGAAACCAATCATAGTTGAGTGAAGATTTCATATATATCTAAAGCATTGGTTGAAAGGTTGTGTAGTAAAGAATAATTGGACACAATTTGCTATACTAATAAATATGAACGCAATCATTTTGGTTATTGAAGACGAAAAAGATATTCGCGAGTTTGTTTCTAAACTGCTAATAGACCAAAGGCATACGGTTTATACCGCTGCCAAGGGCATTGAAGGCCTGGACATGATGGAAAAAGTTAACCCTGACCTAGTCATCCTGGACCTCAATCTGCCCGACATCGACGGCGAGAGTGTCTGCGAACAAATCAAAGATTCTTATCCCGAAACTCAAGTAATCATGCTGACCGCCCGCGATACTTCCCGTGACCAAGCCAGAGGTCTCAACCTCGGCGCCGATGATTACATGACCAAGCCTTTTGAACCTGACATTCTTAAAGCCAGAGTCAACGCCCGGCTGCGCTCCATCGACAGCAACAACGAAGTTCTGAAAGTGGCCAATCTCACCCTCGACCCCAAAACCCACGAAGTCAAACGCGGCGACAGAGAAATCGAGCTCTCCCCCCAAGAATACAAGCTCCTTCACTATTTCATGACTAACCCCAACCAAGTGCTCACCCGGGAAATGATTATCGCCCGCATTTGGGAATCTTCTCCGGAAATTGAGACCAGGGTCGTAGATGTTTATGTTGGCTACCTGAGGAAAAAAGTTGATGCCGATGAATCAGTCAAGCTGCTCCACTCGGTGAGAGGCTTTGGCTACATGCTCAAAGAAAAAGAGCAAGCTCCTGCGCTGGAAAGTTAAGGAAGGCTAATCGTCACTGTCAATTGGTAGCATGACTGTAAAAGTTGAGCCTTGACCAACTTGGCTGGTGACTGAAATTTCCCCCCGGTGCAACTCGACAATCTTCCGGGCCAAAAACAAGCCTAGGCCCAGGCCGCTAAAGTCCTTAGTGGGCAAGGACTCTCCGGAATAAAACTTGCCAAAAATCTTGCTGATCTCATTTTCAGGAATACCAATACCAAAATCAGTCACTTGAATTATCACTTGCTTGCCCTTACTTTTCACCCTCACATCAACGTGATCTGCTTTAGGAGAGTACTTGATAGCGTTATTAATTAAGTTCACCAACACTTGGCGGATGCGCTGTCTGTCACCTTTCAAGTAAATGTCCTCATCCATAACAATATTAATAACGTGTCCGTGTGTATCATTCAGATCCTCAATGACCTCATTGACCACCTCGTTTAAATTCATAATTTCCGGATAATAGCTCAGTTTTTCCATCTCAATTTTGGAAAGATCAAGCAAGTCTTCAACCAACTGCGTTAAGTTCTTCAGTTGCCGTTTCATCCGCCTAATGTAATCCGTGCCGGACTTAATTTTGCCGGCAGCGACTTCTTCTTCAAGAATGTACAAACTGGAAAGAATGCTCATAATTGGCGATTTAAGTTCGTGGCTGGCAATTCGCAAAAATCTATCTTTGCGCTGATCAATAATTTTTTCTCTGGTAATGTCGAGATTAATACCGACCCACTGTAGGATCTCACCATCTTCGTCCTTGACCGGCAGGCCGCGACTAAGAACAAAAACCTCGCCTCCGTCCGGGCCGGTTAACTTCATCTCCTCATTCCATTGTTTGCCACTAATCAAAGTTTGCTGCCACTTTTCCTTCAGCCGCTCCACCAACAAATCTTGAAAGTCAAGCTCCTCAACCTTCTTTAAGTCAATACCCAGTAGCTCCAAAAAACTATAACTAACGTACTCCACCCGGCCATCCGTGTCCGTCACCCACAAACCATACGGAATCGTTTCGCTAATCAGCTGCCACTGGGCTTCCCGGTACTCGGCCTCTTCCCTGAGCAAAGACTCCCTGAGCAGCTGCTCCTGGATATGGACAGACTCCCACTGGGAAAGAGCATAGCGGATCGACCTTTCCAAAATCGAAGTATTAACATCAGCTTTCAAAATGTAATCGTTGGCGCCGGCCTTTTGGGCTTCCTGATCCACTTCCGGGCTGTCATTGCCAGTCAGCAAAATCATTGGCTTAGTCAGCCCCGCCTCCCTGGCCTGGGCAATTAAATCCACGCCTTTGCCGGCACCCAAATGATGATCCAACAGATACACGTCAGCGCTGTCCTGCAAAATTTCCTGCCAGCCCTCCTCAAAGTTGGCAACAACCTTAAGTTGGCAATCAAGAAAGCGGGTGTCGCTCAAAAAGTCCCGCACTAAAAACGCATCATCCCGGTCATCTTCGACCAAAACAACTTTGATTTTTCGTTTTTCTGCAATTTTTGCCATAGTTTGACCTGCTATTTAGATTTCAACCAAGTGACAGCACGCTCATTCACGCAGCAGGCAACTCCACAGTTTTGAACCAATATTCCCCAATCATTTTCATGGTCTTAACCAACTCTTCATACTTGATTGGTTTGGTAATAAAGGAATTGCTTCCCAAATTGTAAGTTTCCACAATATCTTCATGCTGTTTTGAGGTAGTCAAGACTACCACCGGAATTGACTTGAGTTTGTCATCGGTTTTTAAGTGCCTGAGCACTTCCCGCCCATCCATTCTAGGCATGTTGAGATCCAGCAAGATCAAATCGGGCTTGGGGTTGTACACCGCTTCACCTTGGAAATCTTTGCGGTTATGTAAATAATCAAGAGCTTCTTCGCCGTCCTCAACTACCTTAATCACACAGGAAAGCTTGCTTTCCTCAATCGCGTCCTTGGTGAGAAGCACGTCATCCGGATCATCGTCTGCCAGTAAGATCACTATTTCTCTATCTTTTTTGGTGTGGTGCACTTTGCTCCTATTTTTTTCTTATTTGAGTTAGAGGCAGCATGATCTCAAAACTGGTCCCTTCACCCTCTATACTGGATACTCTTATTTTACCATCATGGCGCTCTATGATGCGCCGCACCACTGCCAAACCAATGCCAGTGCCCTCGTATTTGGATCGCCCGTGCAAACGCTGAAAAATGTTAAAAATCTTTTCCTGATACTCAGGAGGGATACCAATACCGTTATCAGTGAGGGAAATTTTGCAGTATTTTCTTGGCTCATTGCCGTTATTATTGGTAATCTCGACCATCTCGCTGCTAATTTCTACAATCGGATCGCGCTCTTGATGCTTAAATTTCAAGCTATTACTGAGAAGATTTTGAAACACCTGAGAAAGTTGCGTCGGATTGCCTTCCACCTCAGGCAAGTCTTCAACTAAAATTTCTGCGCGCTGTTCTTCAATCCTGATTTCCATATCGGAAATGACTCCGGAAACTACCGCGTTGAGCGGCACTTTTTTGACAGGAATATCAGTGTTGGCTACTCTGGCAAACGTGAGCAAACTCTCCACCAACTGCTTCATTCTGTTGGCGGAACTTTGCATCCGTTTGAGATAATTGCGAGCCTCATCGGAAAGCTCTGTCCCGTGTTTGGCTTCCAATCGATCCCCAAAAGCCAAAATTTTCCTGAGTGGCTCTTGCAAATCGTGGGAAGCAATATAGGCAAAGTCCTGTAGTTCTTGGTTGCTTCTCTGCAGCTCTTCGTTGGTTAACTGTAACTGTTCCGTGCGCTTTCTCACCACCGCTTCCAGCATGGTTTTGATTTGCCGCTGCTGGTCCAAAAGCCAGCTAAAAGCAAAACCCACCATGATGTAGGTAATGATGATTTCAAAATCCTCAGTGTAGAGCAGTTCAAATTGATTGTAAGGCGGCAAGAAATAGTAAAAAATGGCGATAATTGAACTTAAAGTAGCCGCCACACCAGGACCAAAACCGCCATAAAAGGCGCTAATGAAAACACTGAAAAGGATAAATAAATAGGGCGTTTCGCGCGATAAGCCTTCCAAAACAGTCAGTTTCAGCCAAACAAATAAGGCCACGGTAATAAAGATGAAGACGTAGGAGAGAATAATTCTGAAGGCCGGATGATTAATAATTTTTTTGAATTTATTGCTCATACACTTAATATCATTGTATCTCAGCAACGCCAACTACAACAACTGCAATTGAGGCTGTTATCTCTTTCACAATTCTTACTCAAAAACATGTATTTCATTGAAGTAAGGTCATTACTATTTAGTTAGTAAAAGTTAAAAACAATAAAGAAAGGTGAATATGGGAATCATCATCATGGTGATCTTAGGACTGATAGCAGGTTGGGTGGCTTCGGTAATCATGGGCACCAACCAAAGCCAAGGTCTTATTGGCGACATTATTCTTGGCATCGTCGGCGCTTTGCTCGGCGGCATGATTATGAGCGTGCTTGGGTTTGGCGGTATTACTGGCTTTGACCTCTACAGTCTCCTCGTGGCAGTCTTAGGCTCGGTAATCCTGATTGCTCTTGGCCGGGCCTTAATGAGAACCAGCTGAAATTAGAGCAGTTGGCTAAACTGGACAGATGAATACAGAGCTCTGGCTAAAATCAGGGTTCTGTTTTTATTGACTTCTTACAGGCTTGTTACACTAACTTTAATTCAATTTGAATGACAACTCATATAGTTTGGTTAGTGATCAGGCTGAATAAAATTATCAGCGAACTGGCTGAGTACAACCAGAAAAATAAAAGCAGGCAAGTCTTTGCCGTTACCGCTTACGAAAAGGCTGGGGAATTGACTTTGGCAGAACTCAAAAAAAGGGTGAAGTCACATTTGCTTAATGGTTTGCGCAGTCATTCTCAGTTGGCTTCTCTTTCACAAATGCATGAGCGGCTGATTAACCACGCGCTGACATTGATTGAAAATCTAGAAAACCGGCAGCAAGGGATCGCGCTTTTTTTTCAATTTAACGCTGAAAAATTAGAGCGGGAAGCTCCAAAAAATTTGAAAAATGTTGATGACACACTAATTTCCAAGATTGTGCCTCTTTACGTAGAACCGGAAACTCACATTTATGTTGGTAAAATTTTTGACTTCACGCCAATGTTCCGCTATCTCCGAATGACGCCGTTGGCGCTGATCGCCCAGGTGGAAAATCAGCAGGCGGAAATTTTTTTGCTCACCGGCGCTACCATCAAGCCATTGGTTAAACTGGAAAATAAGCATAATGAGCCAACTGCAAAAGAGTACCGAGAAATACACCGACCAAATAAACAAGGTATGATTCAACACGGTACTGGAGAAGAAAACGTCGCTCGTCGGCAAATTAGCGCTAACAAAGTCTTTCTAGATGAGGTTGGGGTGGAAATTGAAAAAACCTTCAAAAAAAATGGCTGGAAAAACCTGCTTGTTTACGCTTCAGAAAATTACCGCCCCTTTATTGAGCGGTGGGTGGAAAAATTTAAGGACGCGACCCAATTTCCCCCACTAGTGGAGTATAAATTTTTCAAGGAAAAAAATAGTCTGAAAGAAGATGCTTTGGTCAGATTGGCCAAATACAACAAGGAGATTATCAAAAATAATTTCTCTCAAGAAACGGAGAATTTTAAGCATTTTGTTTCCGGATGGAAAGATGTTGCCAACGCCGTTCGAGAATCCAGAGTGCAAAAACTATACATCAGTCTTGATCAAACCAAAAAGCGGCCAGGCTACATTTTAAATCATGAATTGCCTTATTCTTATCCCGTCAACGAAGCGAAAAAAGTCAATAATCTTTTGCCATGGTTGACTCAAGCAGTAATTGTCGCTGGAGGAGAAATAATCGCTGCCCATACCTTAGAAGATTCCGGCAAATATCAGATCGCCGCCAAACTTCGGTATAGCGAATAATTATCTTAGTGAATAATTATTTGAAAGAATCCAAATCGTTGAGGAAATTCTCTTGCATTTGTTCAGAGGTAATGATTTGATTCAAGAAAGGCACATCATCTATGGTGACAACTAATCGAGCGACGATGGCCACCATCAAGCCGGCAATCAAAGTAGCTCCGATCACGTAGCCGATCCCCTGAACTATGGCAAAGGCAAACAAATACTTAAAGCTGGTTTTTTTCTGGAGCCGCTGATTAAGGATAGTTAGCTGGTTTTCTAAATCTTGTAGTTGTTCTTGGTTAGACATGGGCAAAGCTCCGTTATAAAATGATGCTCTCTTTTTCAAACTCCTGATCTTGTTCTCGATGCAAAATATACATGTCATGACCATACTCGTTTTCACCCACATACTCGGCCTCACCGCGCACCACTTGCTCCATAGCTCTGCAGGCAAAACAGCCTTGCTCTCCGTGCGGGCACTTAAAATTGCCCAACTTTCTGGCTAACTTAATTTTTTTGGCTATTTGCAAAACTTCGGTGTGAGCAGCCTGCAAATCCGGCAGAGTTTTTTCTTCCGGTGCATCTTTGAAGCTCAAGTACCAATAGCTGGCTTTACTCACCTTTCTCTGCTGAGTGTTATTCACCAAAAGATGATAGATTGGCAATTGTAATGATGAGCCGTCCTCCTCGCTTTTGCCTGTTTTAAAATCGATGATGTGAACGCTGTCTGTTTCGGGCAAGTACTCCAACCAATCAATTTTGCCGCAAAGAATAATCTCGTCCTCTTCAGAAAGCCAGTATTGAGGCAGGTCAGATTTAATTTTGACCGCCAACCGTTCAACCGGACCAGGATTTTCTCTCACTCTCTTGAGCATCTGCCTGCCCCGATCTTTATAAGATTCTTCGATTTCGGCGTCATAAAAACCGCCACGCTTGCCGGAAACCCGCTGCCAAGCATTTTCGAATTTTTCCAGCAGAGGCACAGTAAACCTCTTTTCCACCGGCAGCACCGACAAAGATTCAATCACCTCATGTACCGTTGAACCCAAAGCCAAAGCCGGACTCATCACTTGAATTTTGTGATTGGTGGCTGGATCACGGTAAACATTTTTCAGGTAATACGCCCGCGGACATTGAGTAAAATCATTGATGGAGGTGTGCGACACCCAAGTGGCAGAAAATTTATCTCGAGGCATATAATTCGTATAATATCTTATTTTTACCTTGACGCAAAATCAAGATGTATCACCAACTTAAATTTGCTGGTAGTGATAATCGCTATTTTCTTCAAGTATTTCGATAATTTTAGTTTGTGCTTCCTCAATAGTGATATTCATAACAAAAGCCACTTCCTGAGAAAGCTTTTTCATCACCATCTGAAATAATTGTCTTTTGTTGGCGGTAAAGCTTTTGGTTTCGTCAGTTTTTTCAATCCACAGGTTTTTTAAAATTTTAGCTAAATCAAGCACGTGGTTTTCGTTAAAAATCTTATCAACAACATTGGGTTTAAAACTCAACTCTTCTACCGTCGTATCTGCCAAATTTTCAAAAAAAACTTCCAATTCCTCATCGGATAGAGGCCTTCTAATATTAGTTTTACTGATATTGCTTGCAGGAATTGTACAAATTAAAGTTTCGTTTTGAGTGTTTTTATGAAGAGGTTCAAAAACCAAAACTTCCTCCGAAACGCCATTTTGCTGGCGTTGCTGAATATCGGTAATCGTATAAAGACTGTTAAACCTAACCAACTTGTCACCAATGCGAAACTTACTTACCTTTGTCATGACGATCCTTTCGGAAAATAGTTCATTCGTGCTCAATGTGTTACTCAGTATTACTCATGATACCACAATTGGCAGGCTATTACTTGTTTATTACCCAATTTATGAAGAGCGCTCACAGCTATGCACTATCCTGGGATTTAGTAATAGTGGAATTAATGAAAGCTCAAGTTATGCTAACAAACAAACACAAAAACTCTGGTGTGATATTTCTTTCCGGATTAGCCGCCGGCTATGCTCTCAGTATGTTCATTCCTGAGAAATTTAAGAATGAAAGTAAAGCCAGGTTGAGACAGATTAAGGCAGCCATTACCAACCCAGATGAAAGGGCTAAAATTGCGGATATCTTCAAAGATCAAAAAGATGAAGCTGCAGCCTCATATTACATGGCTAAGGGCAGACTGGCTAAAAAACTACACCATCTCGAGGAAGAATACGGAGAAATTTCCAAGGATAAGTACTTGGAGGCCATCGAAGATGCCGTTGATTACACCAATGAGTATCAAGAAATCCCTACTCCTCAACTCAATGCCTTAAAGAAATATTTGCAGAATGACTTCAAAAGGTTTATCGCCGCCTTACAAAAAGAGGTCTAGGCAGTATAATTAAAGCATGACCACAGAAGAACTCTTTTATCTCTTTGGAATAATCTTTATGGCCTCCTGGCTGATATTTTTGATTGTCATCTTGGTGGTTGGCTATATTCTTTTAAAAAGATTCAGAGAGGCTAAAACCACTCTCAAAGACAGCGCCTTGGCCGCGGTTGGCATGCGGTTGCTTTCTCCCAGTCCTTTCAAGGGTTTGGTGACTTTGTTACCCCTTGCTCAATTTTTCTTCAGCCGCTTTCAGAAGCGCAAATAACTTGCAAAACAAGCAGCTTTTCTCTACTATTTGTAGTATATGAAAGTGAAACAGCCGCTAGGGCCACTCGAGCGAAAAGTGCTGCAGGTGCTTTGGGAAAAAAAGAAAGCCTCGGTCGCAGAAGTTCAACTTCAGCTCAATTTACAAAAAGAAAAACCCCTCGCTTACACCACAGTAATGACTATTTTAACCCGCCTGGTAAACAAAGAGGTGCTAATCCGAGCCAAAGAAGGCCGTAGTTATTACTATTCCCCCAAAGAAACTCAAGAACAATTCCTCAGAAACGCAGCCAGAAAGACTTTGGCTGGTTACGTTGATCGCTTCGGCAAAGAGTCTCTTCAGGCTTTTATTGATGAAGCAAAAAATCTGTCATAGGCAAATTGATTTTTTGTTTGCAACTTTTAATAAAAAATGTTAGCCTTAACAAGCGGTCATACCTCTTGCTTTTAAAGAGGTATAAATAAAGTATTAAGAATTAAAGGTCAAAAATGCCAAAGGATAATAATCCATATTCATTCTCATCCCTAATGGGATTTGTGTCAGATAACTTTGTAGTCATTGTTCTGGTAGCGCTCTTTTTCTTCGCCGGAGCCTTTACCGGGGCCACTTGGAAAGAAAATAAGATGCTCAAGAGCGGGACTGCTGGCACTGCCGGTTCTCCCACCCTCGCAGGCAACCCCACTGATCCTCTCGCTCCCACCGGACCAACCGAGGCTCAATTAGCTGCTTTACCAGAGGTTAGTAACGACGATTACCTGCGCGGTGACGCCGATGCTGACATAATTTTGGTTGAGTACTCAGATTATGAGTGTCCGTTCTGTCAAAGATTCCACCCGACTATGCTTGAGGTGATGGAAAATTACGGAGACCAAGTGGCTTGGGTTTACCGCCATTTCCCTTTATCATTTCATCCCAACGCCCAGCGCGCGGCTGAAGCTGCCGAGTGTGTTGGTAAAGTCGCCGGTAGCGACGCTTTTTGGACTTACTCAGACGCAGTCTTTGAGAAAAACGGCGAGCTTGGTGGCAGTTTAACACCTGCTGCCATTGATGAAGCCATTGCTGAAGCTACTGCAAACACCCAAGCCGTAACCGAATGTCTCAATTCTGGTGAGATGACAGCCAAAGTGAACGCCCAAATGAACGCTGCTCAAGAAGCCGGTGTCTCCGGTACTCCAGGTACTTTTGTAGTAACCAGAGATGGCGCTCAAGAACTGATTGGTGGCGCTTTGCCGTACGCTCAGATTGAAGCTATTATTGACCAGTATCTTTAAATGATTGGAGTTTTTTGCCGGCAGCGGTACGCTGCCGGCATTTTCATCATTTATGAAAAGAGGAATAATTAGCTTGACCTCAACAGAACTAGCGGCTCTATTTCAAGCCCTCTCCACCATACTGGCGCCGAATCACCCTCTTTTAGACAAAATTTCTCCCACACCCAACTCAAACACCAACCAAACTCTTCAATTCTCCTCAGAAGAAGCGGAATTAATACTCGACAACTTGCCTATCCCCACCGCCATTCAAGATCGAGAATTGCTGCAAGCCCGCAAAAAAATTCAGGATTTTATCTTTGAATTTAACCAAAACACCTAACAACCACTTCTGCCGCTGCTACTGATAGTGCTGGTTGAACGGCCACAGTTACCTAAACGCGAAAATTGGTTTGAAATTGCTTTGCAAATTATTATCAACCTCAGCGCCCACTTCTTTTCTCACAATGTTGGTGGCCACGCCAATACTGGTGATTGAAGGCACCTTACCACTTAAAATCACTTTACCAGACATAATTTTCACAATAATATGCTTGGAATCAACTCTCAAATCCCTGTCCAGCGCTTTCCTGATTCTCTCAACAATCAGTTTATTTGTATCTATTGTCATATTAGGAACAATATAGATTGAAAAGTATTGAACAATGAAAAACTTAGGTAATAGACGCGTAAGCAAAAAGCAGTTTAGCGATCATGGCCCCGAGAAAATTTCCCAACCCTGATGGATTTTTGCCAGCCAACACACTAGCCGGCATTGCCCGACACTGGAGTAAATAGTAAGCCAGACACATGCTGCTACTGTCATCGGCGTCAGCAACACCGGCAAAATCAACAGTCATTGCTTGCGCCCGAGGAATGAAGTTGGTAATTCCTAACATTTGGGCTGGAAAAATGGGAAAATAAACTGCTTCCGGCTCAACCAATGACTCCATTTTTAGTTGTGGCTCCTCCGGCTTTATGCCTCCGACTCCTATGGCTGGAGTGGCTAGGGTGGCTGGTGCCGCCAGCGCTAATTGCAACTGAGACTGATTATTAACCAAATTACTTTCCAAAGTGTTGGTTGAAATTTCGCTCTTAATGGTTAGTCTGCTGCCTACTTTTGCTGCAGGATTAATTGCCACTAACAAATCGATAAAACCAACTTCCTGACTGCCAATAACTCCCAGCTCAAATTGCAACTCGCTCGGCCCAACGCTTTCATACTCAGCGCTGCTTTCAAGCAACTGAACCCCCACCGGCAAAAATAAATTTAGCTTTGTATCTCTGGCCATTTCTCTGCCATTGTTGGCGTAAGCCAGTTGAAGCACGGTTGATTCACCGGGATAAAGGGTTTTTTTAGCAGCTACTCCAGCCACCGTCACATCTGCACGAGGAAAAACAATAGTACCGGTAAAGGGATTAAATAAATTCAGCGCCAAGTAGTACCAATTATTGCCAATAATGTTGGTGTTGAGTTGGTTGAAGACACTGATGGTGCTGGCGGCGTCACCAGTCGTTATCTCTGCATCAGACCCCGCCGCCACATTTCCTCCGGTATTGGCGCTGGCAGTGAGTTGATTGGTGACTTGAGCTGTATTATTAATTTTCACCTCAGTTTCTAAAGCATCCAGAACGGAAAAAAGTTGATGGTTTGAATTGGTGGCATTTTCGGGAAAAAGCCAATAGTACCAACTATCGCCAACCTGTTGAAAATGGGTATTCAAACCGGCAAATGAACCACCCCAATATTGAGGATTACGAATCTCAATCAGCAGCCAATTGTGCCCCAAATAATTATTATTCACAGTAGTCAAAGTTTGCACCTCGGCATCAGCTTGGCCCGATTGAATTTCACCCTTATTATTCGTGTCACTCAAAAGATTGTTACCAGTTTGAGCATCGACAGTGAGAGTCTGTGAAAGCCCAGCTTCATTTTGAGTATCGGTGACAAGGTTGGTATGAACCTGACCGGCAGTTGTACCTGAAATAATATCCTGTTCGTAAGGCAAAATAATTTCGCCGGAATACGGATCAAAAAAATTAAGCATACCAAAAAACCAGCAGTTGCCAATTAAATTGGTGTTCACTAAGTTGATTAAATTAATGGCCGCAGTAGCGTTGCCAGTGTTGACCTCTCCAGTGACAACATCATTGTTACCTGTGTCAGCGCTGGCTTCAATCATATTCTCAACTTCAGCATAGTTGTTGATGATGATTGCCTGTTCATTAACCGTCAGGGTGGTAAATTGTTCCCGGCACTGAGGCGTAAGTGCCGAAAGATCAAATCCTTCAGCTGCCTCTTCGTCTGCTACTACCACTGCCATCGCATAATCATCAGCGATGATGTTGGTGTTGATTTCATTGACAAGAGTTACTTCGGCATGAGCATCACCGGTGGTGAGGTTGCCGGTGGTAGCGCTACCCGTAGCTACACTGTCAATTTCAACTTCAGTTTCTTCCTCTCCTTCAGGTTCGCTGGTATCTTCTTCCTCACTCACCAGCTCAACCAAAATTACCGCCGCCGACTGAGTGGCAGTAGCATCTGGTTCAGTAGCCAATCCGGTCGGTAAGTAAACAAAGGAAAATTGCAACCAAAGAATTAGTAAGATTAATATTTTTGCTCTTAAATTATTGGTCATTTTGTGGTGTGATATAATTTGCTCAAGCGCGCCCCCAGAGAAAATCTCTGGGGGCCGTTCCGTTAAAGCTCACCCACAAAGGTCAGCTTCACTTAAATAGCAAACAAGTTAAGCAAGGTTGCCAACATACCGATAGCGGTCATGTTAGTATTACCGCTTGTGCTAGACTCTGCGCCTGTTCCTGAAGCTCCAGAAAGAACTGAAGATCCACCAATATTTTTATTGGTTTTACTGTAACCAGTATTGGATGAAACTAGGAACATTTGAGAACTAAACAGATTGTTATCATTCTCAATTGCTACGTTCATCTCCATCTCCATTTCACTTTCTGAATCAAGTTCTTTACCAGTGTTAACTATGTCAACCAAGCTCTCAACATCCGGAGACAAGACACTAGCCTCAATGCCAGTGGCATTGGTGTTACCACCTAATCCCAAGCTGCTGAGTAGTAAAGCAGAACCAGTCGTTACTTCAGTGTTGCCAATGTTGCCTTTCGCGGCATTGTAACCTGAGTTGCTAGAGCCCATGAGTTTTTGATTGGCAAACATCAAATTGGTGTTGCCTACCCAAACATTGGTCTCATTTTCAACTTCAGTCTCAACATTAGCTTTATCACCTGTGTTGGTAATGATGGTGGAGTTTTCCAGTCCGCCATTAGCCGGAGTCCCACCGATAAGAGTGAGATTTTTATTAGCTGAAGCCTCCAAATCAACATCAGCTAAGGCACCGCCCGTGGTCACCTCAACTGAACCAACGTTGCCGTTAGCACGATTAAAACCAGTGTTAGCGCTAGTTTTAACAAATTGGTTCATCTTTGCCAAGTTGTAGTTATCAACTCCAATATTGACCTCATTTTCAACTTCAGTCTCAACATTAGCTTTATCACCTGTGTTGAGAACTTCAGTTGCATTCGAGCCCATAGAGCTACCACCAAGACCTAACAAGGTAGTATTGGCGTTAGCATTGACATTAGCTTGAGCTGCGGTGGTGGAAGGTCCGGTTAAGATTGAAGTCCCGCCTCCTCCAGAGGAAATATTGCCGTTAGCCGTATTGTAACCAGTATTGGACGATGATTTGACCAATTGATTAATAATGGCTGAGTTTGAGTTACTAACACTGACGTTGGTGGTTGACTCAACTTCCGTTTCGACATTGGATTTATCACCTGTGTTAGTCACCACAGTGTTATTGGTTAGAGCATAAGCTCCGGTTGAAACAGCACCAAAAGTGACCATTAACAAGGAAAGAAACCCGAGTCTCATCAATTTGCGTAATTTTTTTATCATTTTCTTTTTCACCTCCTTTCTTCGATAATTGTTAATTTTTACTGCTAAGTAAGGCATGCCTGACCGATCCGAGCGCGTAGCCGATCATCAGAACAATCAGGGTTTTCAGTAACCCCAACCAATTGATATTAAATCCAGTGTCTGCGAAGGTTTCCGGGAAAATGTTGCTGGCTGCCAGCACTTGACCGCCGCCAAGAGCATCGGCGATACCGGCTATCAAACCACCTCTGCCGGTGGTCGCACTCTGCGGGTCTGAGCCGCCGCTATTTGTTTCGCCATTATCTTCACCGCCATTCATCACTGAGGGAGTAGGAGTGGTACTGGGTTTGGGAGTACTTGAGGGTGTAGGCGTAACGGTTGGTTTTGGAGTGGGCGTAGCGCTAGGTTTGGGTGTGACAGAAGGCTTGGGGGTGCTTGAGGGTTTGGGCGATGAAGTTGGGGTTGGAGTTGACGCCGCGATAGGTTGAGGACTGGCTTGAGCAATTTGCGTAGTGCTGGTGTTCACGTCTGCCAAGAGGCAAACATTCACTTCAGCGTTGCCAGTTTGAATCACGCCAGCATTGCCACCAAAACTAATATTGCGGTTAGCGGTGTTGTTGCCAGTGTTGGCATAAGCATTAACATTTTGATTCACCACCGCGTTGTTGTTATTTTCGACATTAGTATTAGTGTTGTTATTGATTTCCGAGCTAAAATTACTATCATTGCCGGTGTTGATAATTTCCGTGTTGCTAGCCGTCCCGATCTCACTGCCAGAAACTTGAGTGACAGCGCTGTTCACTAAAGCTACAAGCTTGACATCCACTCTGGCATCACCAGTTTGAATCACGCCGGCATCACCATTTAGGTTGATATTACCGCTAGCATTATTGTTACCCGTATCAGCAATACAAGCACCTTGCACGCCACATGATTGAGAAACGTAGGCATTATTGGTATTAGTGACACTGGTAGAGCGATTGGTGTTATTGGTAATGTAGGAAGAGTGCCTGTCGCCTGTGGTGATAATAGTAGCGCCGGATCCGGGACCCTTCCCCTTCGACTCGCCACCAATTAACACCACAGACTGATTAGCTGTAGCCAAATAGCTAGTTTTAGTACTGGCAGCCCCCGTTATGATCTGTCCAGCAGAGCCGCCAATGCTGATGTTCCTATCAGCTACGTTATTACCGGTATTGGCATAAGCATCCGTGCCTTGATAAATCGTGGCTTGATTATTATTGCCAACCACAGTAGTGGTATTACTCGATGAATTCTGTGAAAAACTGCTGTCGTTGCCGGTGTTGGTAATCTGTGAACCTCCACCAGCTCCGTCATTGCCCAGACCATCAATCCCAGTATTTGAGCCATTGGCATTGACCACACCAGTGGTATTCACACTAGCGTCACCAGTGTAAATAATACCGGCATCGCCTCCGATACTGATGTTCCGACTCGCTTCGTTATTGCCGGTGTTGGCAGTTGCTGTTACCTGCTGAGAAACAGTAGCGGTGTTGTTATTTTCGACAGTAGTATTGGTGTTTGCAGTACTGGAATTTTCAGTATTATTATTAGCTCCGGTATTAACGACATTGTTCCCCGAGTTGTTGCTGCCAGAAAGACTCTCATTGATTGTTTGAGCCGCGCTTTCCTTGATAGCCGCCGCCATTTCTTCACGATCAAGAATTTCCGCATTTACCCCAATAAGATGTGTCGCTGAAAAGTACACACTGAAAATTGCAGTTAGGGAAACAATACTTAAGAAAGTGAAAAATTTTCTTTGAAACGTCATGGATATAATTTTTAACAGCGGGTTGCAAAGAAAAAATAAAAGAAATGTAATAAAGCCGTGAAAAAATTTTAGCCTATAACCAGACTAATGGTTTTTTCTACTTGACTTGAAAAAGTTAAGGCTGTTCTTACAAAATTCTTATATTTCGACTGGAACAGCACGAACAATGAAGCGCTGCCTGTCCATAAAACCATCACAAGTATAGATTGTTAGCACTTCCTCATCTGTGGGCTGCAGGTACTCAACTTGGGTTGGTTCAACCCGAGTAGTTTCAGTAACCCGATACTGATGCTCTGTGCCGTCTGCTGTAGTCAAAGTAATAATTTCGCCACCAATCAAAACACGGATATTGCCCAAAATTTCCCTTTTGTTGTGGCCGTAAATGATGATGTTGCCGCTTTCTCCAGGTCGGGATGATTGGGCTAAATATGAAGCAGTCGCTGCTGAAATCGTCCAGTCGCCGTTATCATACACCTCTTTTTGCACCGGAATATCTACGTACCAGGGGATTTTGATGTGCACCGGTACTTTGCTGGTATCTTCATGCGGTTCGTCATACTGAGCCACCACAGCTTGATTAATCTGTAACGCCCGATTGCGAAAATAAGTGTGAGAAGTGGAATATAAAACGGATAAAACACCAAAGACAATCAAAAACTCAGGCAGGAGCGACAGTAGCCGCCCTTTGCCTGAGTTCTTTTTCTCGCTTTTCTTAGCCTTATTCCGATTATTTAGCTGCTCTTTTTTTGCCATAGAGGTATGTGCCCACCGCAGTGGTTACTACACCCTCTAATCCTAGCACACCAGCCAAGATATCGGCAAAAGCTCCGGTTTCGGCAAAGGTGGTAACACTTAAAATGGCCTCTGGTTCTTCGCCAGTTGAGTCTCCTAAGACGCTACCGATGGCTGGACAGTCAAGATCGCGAACTTTCATTTCGCGATCAGGATAGCCGTCAACCTCAGCGGTTACCTTGTCAGCGCCTTTGAAATTAAAACTGGCACCGGCAATACCTTTTTCGTTGGTCTTGGTTGCTTCTTTTTTGCCCTTGTATTCGAAGACAACTTTAACACCTTCGATCGGCTGGTCGTCTTTCTTGAGCTCGTAGCGCACCCTCAACCTATAATCTTCACATTTGATCTTTTCCTTGTAAAGATCGGCGGAAATTTTAGGGCTTCCTGGTGTTGGGGTGGGAGTAGGAGTTGGCGATGGGTCAATGCCACCATTCCCGTTTGGCTCTTCACAGTCCTCATGATCTGCCGGAAGACTGGGATTCCATGGGCAAACCTCTGGCTCACTATGCTCACACTTGGTGTAGCAAAGCTTCCAACTTTTACCGAAACAAGCGCGGCCACCATGCTCTGCTTCTTGCTCCACCGAGCGGTATTGTTTGCCCCTGCCGCACTGTTTTTCTTGGTC
This sequence comes from uncultured Pseudomonadales bacterium, assembly GCA_964633875.1. Taxonomy (GTDB): domain Bacteria; phylum Patescibacteriota; class Microgenomatia; order UBA1400; family PJMF01; genus UBA1370. Next base: position 27,425 of record CAZWKL010000001.1, on the reverse strand, counting down.
GAAGTATTGGCAAGAACCATATTCACCCCAGCGACAATTAACTGGCGTGGGTTTAGGTTTGGGAGTTTTGCAGTCATTTTCCCAAATAGCTTTGCCTTTTTTTGACCAGTTCACACCTTTAAAATTATCGAATTGTGGAATGATATCACCCCACTTATCCCTTTTGGTCATTGAGTCGTTCCAAACCGGCCCAGTGTGTTTTCCGTGACCTTTACGACCAATAATTGAATCTTTTGAAACCTCTATTTGCTCGTATGGTTTTTGGGGGTTTGAGGTTGCGTGACAAATTTCAATTTTTTTATTACTTTTATTATTATTAGCTGCGTTCGCCTGCCCAACGATTTGCAGCTGCCAGCCTGCCAAGATTATCATAGTCAGCAAAGCTATGCTCAGGGCAAAATTTTTCATACACTTCCTCTTCTAGGCAGGAAAGCTAGGTACGGTTTATAGGCTATATACTATCCTAATACCTATATCTATGTCAATATACATCACTTAGTTATCATCAGTTGAATAGCCGTGAGTTTTTCCTTTCATATAAACCAATATTGAACTTTCTTCATCCTGGTTTTATACTGAAAATATATGAAAAATCTCTGTCTCAGCCTGCTGGTGGGTCTGGGAGTTCTGCTGCTCAGCCTCACACCAGCCCAGGCTCTCTACCAAACCTCATCCAATATCTTGGAAATCGCCGAAGACGAAGTCATTGATGACGACGTTTTTCTGAGCAGCAAAACTGTTTATGTCCGCGGCACCATCAATGGCGATCTCTACGTGCTGGGAGGCGAAGTTGAGATTAACGGCACTGTTAATGGCGACGTCACTATTATCGGCGGAACTATCAATCTTTCTGGCATAGTGAGTGAAGATGTCAGGCTAATCGGTGGCGACATTAACGTTAATAACGCTGAAATTGGTGATGATTTGAATCTGGTTGGCGGTTCGTTAATTGTAGATAACTCGTCTACCGTTGGTGGCTCGCTGGTGAGTCTTGGCGGCTCACTAACCAACAAAGCTGACGTTGGTAATCATTTTGTGGCTGTGGGTGGCTCAATTTCTTTGAATAACCATGTCGGCGGCGATGTAGAAATTGGTTCGCCCGCGTTTACTATCGGCCCAGAAGCCAGCATTAGCGGTAGCCTAAAATATCCGGAAGAAGCCGATGCTCAAATTGCCGAGAGCGCCAGTGTGTCTGGTGAGATTGTCAAATTTCCTTCGACTAGTAAAAGTCGAGACTTCACCCGCTTTGGCCGGAATGCTGCCGAAACCGGAGCCACGTTGTGGGGCATGAACTTGGCTTTTAAATCCTGGTCATACTTAGCAGCATTACTGGTAGGTTGGCTACTGCTTTACCTCTTCCCCAAAGCCAGCCTGGGAATTGCTACGACCCTGAAAACCAAGGCCGGCACCAGTATTTTGGTTGGCTTCCTGATGCTGATTTTAGCCGGACCGATTTTTGTGACGCTATTACTCACCATTATCGGCATCCCCCTGGCCTTGATTTTCCTGGCTCAATTCCTCCTGTTTACCTACTTGGCCAAACTAGCGGTGGGCATGGCTATCGGTCTAGGCCTGAAAAACCAATTCAGTTGGGATAAGCTCAGCAACGCCACGACGCTGGCAGTTGGATTACTGGCTTTCTACCTACTGACTCTGGTACCGGTATTGAGCTTTTTCATCAACATGCTGGCTTTCCTGGCCGGAATCGGCGCCTTTTACATCTGGGGCTGGCGCAAAGTTAGGCCAGCAGCGTAAAAAAGAGCTATTTCTCTTACTCATGATTAGGGTAGAATAGCTGGTGTGATGTCGGTTGAAATTATTTTTTTGATTTTTCTGCTGGTCTGTGCCCTAATGTTGGGGTTTCTGGTTATTATTCTGGCAAAAACAATCGTTTACATCATCCCCATGCTGAACGGACCGGTATATGTGCCGAGTCATGATGCGGACGTGATCAAAATGATTAAGCTGGCCGAATTAAAAAAGGGCGACCACATAGTCGACTTAGGTTCCGGTGATGGCAAAATTGTGATTGAGTTGGCAAAAAAGGGTTTCCAGGTGGATGGCTATGAAATCAATCCCTTTTTAGTGAAAAAATCTCGGGAAAAAATTGCCGAGCTAAAGTTAGAGAAAAAAGCTACCATTCACGCTCAAAGTTTATGGTGCGCTGATTTGAGCAAGTATCAGGTGGTAATGGTGTATGGGACCAGCTATATCATGCCCAAGTTACAAAACAAGGCCAAACAAGAGCTGCTCAAAGGCGGCCGGATAATTTCAAACTTTTTCACTTTTCCAGAATGGCAACCCACTAAGACAGACGGCGATATTTACAGATACGAAAAATAAGAACCTGCTCGATGGGCAAGTGGCAGTTAAACTAATTCTGACTACTACTCAACCGACTATTCAGTTACTACCAGAGTACCAACCATACCCATGGCGCGATGGTTGCTCACCGAACAGTAAAACTCGTACTCACTGCCGGCCGCGTCTGCAGGTATAACAATTTCAAAAAAAGTTTCTTCTCCTGCTTCAATCAAAGCCGATTGTACTCCTAGTTCATCAATAACAAAGTCGTGCATACCTTCGCTGGCGATTAAGTTCACTCTGATGGTTTGACCTGCTCTGGCCATGATGGTGTTGGGGCTAAATTTATAATCTGCGGTATCTATCACCACAGTATTGGCTTCTTCAATTTCATCCGGCACTGGCTCACCAAAGTCATCTTCAGTTAAGTTGATTTCCGCGGGAGTAGCCGGAATAACTGGAGCGGGTGTTGGCTCCTGGGAGTTGGGCAGACAAGCTGATAAAACTATGGCGCTGAAGATTAATAGGAAGGTTGCGTAAAAAGTTTTCATGATTCTCCATTAAATTGATACTTTTAGTACTGCGCAGCCACGAACCTAGTATAAAGGCTCTACCGTCTTTTTATCAACCCAAAAATTATGTAACCGGAGAAAGTCGTTGTTTGGTTTTGAGAATGAACTTGTCTAAAGTCAGGGGGGAAAACATGGCAATGATTTCCAAAGTAAAGATGGAAAGTTCAAAAGCAGAAGGAATTTGATTGGTGACATAGAATGCACCTAGACCCACCAAAACAGAGGTAAAAACCGTGTCCTTAAACATCTCTTTCTGGGTGGCATCAATAATTTCCGGAGGCACATTTTTTTCTTTGGCCTTTTGGCTCTTAACCTTAATTCGCTGAACCCCAAACCAAAGTAGGGTTAGAAAAGTTGCTGAGGCTGTAATGGTGTTGAGTGTCCGGTTGGGAATACTGACATCTCCGGAAAAAACAGCCAGCTCAAAGCCTACGGGAAAATTACGAAGAAGCAGTGCGGACAAAGCCAACAAAATAACAATATAGCCCAGGGTGTATTTGTTGGCAGTCTGGCCCAGGCTTTTCCTGGGTAATTTTTTGTAGATCGCATAAATTCTTTTAGCTAGCCAAATAATCAACTGGACCAACAAAATAATCGCCCAAAAAATGACCACCGCTCTCAAACCCAAATCTACAGTGCGGGTGATATCAAGATAGGGAATTTTAAACATGGTAGCGCGAATCGGATAGCTCGGGTAGGGAACGAAATCGTAAAGGACTCGAGGATCAAGACGAGTGGAATAAAAATCCGTCAAAAATAGCCGCCCCATAGTCAAAAAAGTAGCTAACTGAATCACAAAATCCACCAAATAAAAGATAAAAGCACGATTGCCGCCCTTAAAATCGCTTTGGATTGCTTCTAGCTGGTCGGATTTGCCTCCGGTTTTTTTGACTTTGTATTGAAATTCCTTGATGTTATCAGAGCGAATAACTCTGACTATCCGCAGTGGCACCAACAATAAGGTTTGAAAAACGCCAAGCATAATCACTGCTACCCACATCCGGTTGGCCAAAGCATAGAAAAGAAACAGAGCGCTGGCATAAAAATTATAAAGAATACCTGAAAAGAAAGCATGAACAAAGAAAATGATAATGCCGATGGCAATCAAGCTAGTAAAGGGTAGAATCTGGATCCAGTCGCTCAGGCGACTTTCTTTGTAAATTTGAGATTTTTCTGACATAAGGCAGCGCCACCAATCAATCGTACCCCACTTGAGGAAGCTCGGCAAGGGTGTTAATTGTTGCTTCCTTCCCATTGCGAAACGGCCAAATCAACTTTTTCGCCTTTAAAAACTACTCCTTCGTTTAATAGCAATTTTTTCTTAGTTGCTATGCCTCCCGGCGCGGAAAATCCTGTTAAGCTACCATCGGCAGCCACCACTCGGTGACACGGCACCAGCGGCGCATTGGGATTGGTTTTCATGCACATGCCCACCGCCCTGGCTGCGCCAGGGCTGCCGGCCAAAACTGCCAGCTGCTTGTAAGTTACCACCTTACCCACGGGTATTTTCTTAGCTAATGCGTAAACTTTGTGCTTAAATTGCATGGTTTTATTATATACTGATAAATATGAACTTTTTCACCATTCTTCAACAACAAATTCTTGCTAACAAACGGCTCTTAGTTATTTTGCTGCAAATTGCCGCCTTGGTGTTGGCTGGGCTGATTCTGCTCGGAGGCTGGCTGATTTATGCTGGTCATCCCGTAGCCATTGAGATCATGCTGCTAGCCACAAATCTGGGTAAATATGCCCTTGTGTTTTACTTTGCGACCTTGATTCCCGGTATTTTTCGGCGATTCAAAATCACTCATCCACTGCTGACTATTCTGACCACTTTTCGCCGACAAATCGGGGTTTTAACTTATTTGCTAGCTTTCGCTCATTATTTTCTGATGCGAGGAGCTTTGCAACTAAAAACCGGCGTGATGTTTTCTCCAAAAGTTTTTGAGGTGATGGGCCTTACTGCCCTACTCCTGCTCACGCCGCTTTTTATCACTTCCAATGATTTGAGCCTCAAAAAACTGGGCAAGCGCTGGAAAAAAATTCATCAACTCACTTACCTGGCCCTTGGCTTGATTCTTTTGCATGTGATTATGCAACGCTTTTCTGTCTGGAGCATAGCTGCTGTCATTATTTTCTTAGTCCAAATTGCTTCCGGTATTTACGCTTGGCTTATCAAAAAACAAAATCATTAGTTACAATAAACTTATGTCACTCAACAATCTCCAAAAAGCCATTTTATTTCTTACCAGAGTCTTTTTCGGCCTTTTCTTTTTTCAGTCTGGACTCAACAAGCTGCTGGGTGATTTCTCGGCGGAACAATTTTTGCTGCAATCCTCTGGGCCGTTTGCTCAGTTTTTTGCCCCCATGGCTGGTGTCAACCTGGTAGATTTTATGGTGATTTTTGGCGAAATCACGGTGGGCTTGGCTTTAGTTTTTGGTATTTTGATGTGGCCGGCCATTTTTGGCGGAGTGTTGATGATGGCGCTTTTTTATCTAGCCGGCTTTCCTCCAGCCGGTGGTTACATCAACATCAATATTGTTTACATCCTGATTTTTCTGCTCTTGGGAATATTTCGAGCTGACAAGTACTGGGGTCTGGAAGAACACTGGCAGAAATATTTACTCAAGCGGTTATAGGCAAAAGAAACTACAAATTTCCTCAACATTAACTTTCCAAGAGCCGGAGCTGTTGTATTGATTGGCTTTTTGCAATTCGGCCGCGGCTAATTCTTGGTCACCACGCCGGGCAAAGATTTGAGAACGCAGAAAGTACAGTTCAGAAAAAGCCCGGTTGTGATTATTGAGAATTTGACTGGTCATTTGCAGCACCCGGTCGTCGTTCTGGCCCGACCGATAATACGCCAAGATCGGCTCAATTTGATACCAAAGCATCCGGCCAGGAAGTTGAGTTTGCACCGTTTCAAAAGCGCTGATAGAGTCCTGAAACTCGCCTAAGTAATATAAAGCCACCGAGCGGTTGAACTCCGGAAAGGGGCTGGCCGGATTTTGCGCCCGTTCCCTTTCGGCAATTTCCAGCGCCTTGAGCCAAGCAGCGTTTTGGTCAAGAATGCCCGCCGCAGCTAAAATTTCTTCGGCCAAAACAATTTTCTCTGCCGGCACCAAGACCACAAACTCGTAATTGAAATCACGCCAGAGATTCAAGTAATCGGTGTAAGTGTAGCGCAAGTTCGCTCCTTGCAGCGAGTCATCTTGAATCAACACCCCGGCATTTTTGTCATAGCCTTTGACTACACGGTAATGTCCAATATCTTCACCAAGATTGAGCCAGGTGCGAGTAATAACAGGCATGCCTGCAGCCACAAATTGCTGGAGCAACTCAACGTTGCCCGCCGGCCGATGATAGGCAATCAAACCATACTCCTCTCCTTTGGCGGCCACCTCTTTGAGGGTCACCGACTTATCATCGTTGTTGCCCTGTGGGTGTTGGTAGGGTCTCATGGCTCTGCCTAGTTCCTGTTGAGAAACATTAATGCCACCAAGCGACAGCGCCATTGAGAGCGCGGCCGGACCGCAGTTGTTGAAAGTTTGGAAAGCGTGAGCGCCGCCAGGGATGGTGTAAGCATCGGGAAGAGGACGCTCTGTTCTAGCCGGCCTGGCCGGAGCAGGCGTTGGGCGCGCTTCCCTCTCAGTCTCCTTCGTTTCGACTGGTTTGATAGATAACGGCTGTGAGTTTTTCTGTCCACCCACCAAGCCACTAATGTTCACAAAAGTAAACCACCCTAAAGTTATTAGGAAAATAGCTAAACAAGTTAAAATCACCAGCCGGTTGTTGTCTTGCATGAACTATACATTGTATAACACCTTGGTATGAGTTCACTGTACTCATTGTAAAACTCCAATTGTCCTTGATTTTGGATTTATTTGTGACATTTTAGTTAGCTTTGGACGACGATAGTAGTGGTAACTACTTGAGGAGGAGAAAGCAACTACAAATGGCCAAATAGGAACGAAAGCGAGATGAGTGGAGTTTTGTAATGAGTTCACTGTACAATTGAGTCACGTTATGCGCAAAATTCTGACAAATAAAAAATTGTTGGCGTTGAGTGTGTTTGGCCTGTTGGTGATTGTCGCTACCGCTACTTTTGTTTATTTCAAGTATCCCGGTCGATCCCAAGAAAGCGCTGTGGCAGTTTTGGCAGTGGCAGAAAACACCGATCTTGGACCAATGCCAAAAGACCTCAAGACTCTCACTGTGCTTTTGCTTGGTTATGGCGGGGCGGGCCATCAGGGTGGATATCTTACTGATGTTTTGCAGTTGGTGCAGGTGGATTTTGAAAAATCCCAGGTAACTTTGATCTCTCTTCCGCGCGATTTGTGGGTGCAACTCCCCAACGGTCAGGCTGCCAAAATTAACCAAGCTTTCACTTTGGGTAAAGACCCAAACAACCGAATTACCAGCGGTGGACAGGTTGCCAAACAAATGGTGGCCACCGCGACTGGTCTAAAAATTGATTACTTCGCGGCTATTGATTTTGTCGGTTTTCAGCGAACTATTGGGGAAAATCTTGGTAGCATAGAAGTAAATGTTCAAGAAACCCTCGATGATCCTTGGTATCCGGTTGCTGGCAAAGAATTGGATGCTTGCGGCATGAGTCCGGAGAAAATTGCTCAGCTTACCGCTCAATATTCCGGCTTTGAACTGGAGCGACAATTTCCTTGCCGCTACGAACATCTTCGAGTTGAACCGGGAATACACCGAATGGAGGGCGGGGACGCGCTCAAGTTTGTGCGCTCGAGACATGGTTCATCCGCGGGTGATTTCTCTCGTAGCAGCCGCCAACACGCGGTTTTGGAGGGAATCAAAAACAAGCTCTTTACTCTTAAAGCTTTAGAAAACGCCCCCAAATTCTTTACTGAGCTATCAAGTCATATCGTCACTGATCTGGATGTAGAGGCGGTACAATATTTAGCGCCAGCCGTGCAAAATGCTCAAAGTTTCGAAACCAAAACTGTTACCATTAGCACCGATAATGTTTTAACTGCCTCAAAAAATGTTTCCGGGCAGGCCGTTTTGATTCCACGAGCCGGTTTCAGCAACTGGAGTGAATTGCATGATTTTATTAAATCTGAACTGGGCGCCCCTCAATAAGCACAGACCTCAACCATTGCTGCCAAAAAACTCTTACCTTCTCGCCACACTTTCTTAATACAGAAACTCTATTCTTGGGATAATTACAAATTACTGTCAAAGGAGGTAACTAATGGCAGGCAACAAAAATAAAGGTCGGAACCGCAACCAAACCGACTGGCAAGATGAGATGCCGCAACGCGATAGCGACAACCAGAGACAACCGACCGGCGAAAAAGGCGGTGAAGCTACCGACACAGAGCGGTGGGAAGACAGCGCCAATCGCGGCGAAATGGACGAATTCGACACTGAAAATCTCTAACCAAATCATTTTTACAACCTGAATTATCAGGTAATCGGGCCGGCAGCGAAGCAACAAAGGTCTCAAGCATTAAAAAATAGGCTTTCAGGTTTCTCGCCGCCGGCCCTGATTTTTCTACACACACATTTTTCTACACAAAAGTGAGGGCGTAGCCCTTTTTTCCGGCTCGACCGGTTCTACCAATCCGGTGAATATAATCATCGTAAGTTTGCGGAAGATCATAATTAATCACGTGAGTAACATCCGGAACATCAATGCCTCGAGCCGCCACGTCCGTGGCCACCAAAATACTGACTTTGTTGTTGGTGAACGCCTGCAGCGCTCTTTGGCGCTGCGGCTGGGATTTATTACCATGAATCACTGCCACCGGGTGACCATATTTCTGTAAAACTTGGAAAAGTTTGTTAACTCCCCTTTTGGTTCTGCCAAAAATAATTACTTTTTTCACTTCCTTCTGCCGCAAAATGCCATCCAGCGCCTGTTTTTTGCTTTCATCCCCTACCACTCTCACTACGTCTTGGTCAACATTATTGGAAGTAGCTTGAGTTTTCAGAGAAAGAGTAACCGGTCGCTGAGAAAAACTGGCCACTAGCTGGCTAATCGGCGGCGAAATTGTGGCTGAGAAAAACAGCGACTGCCTATTTTTGGGTAGCTGCTGCATAAAGCCTCTAATGTCGTTAATGAAGCCCATGTCCAGCATGCGATCAACTTCATCCAAAACAATGACATTAAAGCTAGAAAAATTGATCAAGCCGCGCTCGGCCAAATCCTTAATCCTGCCAGGAGTACCAATGACAAAATGGTGATTCCTCTTCATCGACTGGAATTGCTTTTGCATGGACGTCCCGCCGATACAAAGAACCGAATAGATTTGCAGATATTTCGCAAACCTCTTTAATTCTTGGTTAATCTGCAAGGCTAATTCTCTGGTTGGCGCCACAACCATCACCTTCTGGCTTGGGTTTTCCAAATATTTAGCCAACAAGGGGATGATAAAAGAAGCGGTCTTGCCGGTGCCGGTATGAGCGATGCCAACCACGTCTTGGCCCGCTAGAATCACTGGAATGGCTTGCACTTGAATGGGGGTGGGGCTGGTAAAGCCCTGCCCTTGGATGGCTTGGTCAATTTTAGTCGGTAAATTAAAATCATCAAAAGTAACTTTCACTGCTTCCTGGCTAAAATCCAGGCTAAGATCAGCCTTTTTGATCAATTGCTCGACTCTCAGACTGCTCCCTGGCTGCTGGCGCTTTCTTGGCCGCTGGCCAAAACCGACACGCTGTCGGTCGTTTGTTCTCGAATATTTTTTTGACATATATCTCCTACATCATAATTACCACTGCCAACTAGCAGAGGCTTATCGGGTAACTAATTCAGGAGATTTATTGATATTTTTGATATTTTGAAACTCGTAAATCAGTCGCGTGTTTGGAGGTTTAATTCAAACACTCCGAGCATTATAGCATACTACAGCACAATTCCACTTCAGCAGTCTAAAATCAACGCCGCTGGGATTTCAGTTGAGTTAAACCATAGGCGAAATAGGCACAAAAACTGGCGCCAAACATTTCGGCAGTTTCTTCAAAAGTAATTAGAATTTGATGCTCTGTCCAAGAAAGCCCGGGAGCAGAGTTCAAAATTTCTAAAATAATCACTAGAGCAAAAAGAAAAAATCCAGCTATCAAAAAAGGGAACTGCTTGGCCAATTTCTTTTTGGTGTAGACAGAAATGTAAGAAACATAAGCAAAGACTCCAATAATGGTCGGTAATAAATACAACACCCAGCGAGAAGAATGATAATTGATTAAACCGGCCAAGACCTCAATCAAGTGCCACAGTTCAGGCAGAACCGCATAGACCATCATTTCATAATTCTCATGAAGAACTAAGGCTTCATCTATACCTAAATAGATTAAGATCAGACTCAAAGGTATGTATTTTGGCAAATTACGGGCAACCACTACCCAAAGCATCACCGCGCCAATTACAATCAGTTTCATACCCTGGTAGAAGGTAGGAAGATTCATTTCGTAGTCGAGGTGAAATAAAGTGTGGCTATTACCATAAAGCCAGTGAAGCAAAATGATTAAGCTATCAAAAACAAACAAGCTCAAAACCAACTTGCGAGTCTTAAAAATGGAAAAAAAAGCAGGCTCACTCACCCATAGATTTTCTTATATATTTTAGTTTTGAACAAGCCTTAAAAGCAAACTATCCTGAAATTTACCTGGTTCTTACCTTCCCGTCTTAAAATAAATCGGGGTTGGTGGTTTAATAAAAGTATGCCAAAAAAAACTACTCCTCTGGAGCGAGGTAATATTTATTTCTTTTATACCCCTCGAGTGAAGGTTGACAAAGCCCAAGGCTTCGAGGACGTGCAACGGCTTTATATTGTCTTGAGCCCTACAGGCAAAAGGCTTTACCGTTTGATGGTGGTGCCGAAGAAAAAACTGCCCAGCATTGCTGAACCGAGCCGGACTTATTTTAGCTATGTTGATAAGGTGGTTAAAGATCCGCTGCAATTGCGTCCGGAAATGCAGGAGGAATCCTACCAAACCAAAACTCGCGGCAGCCAAACCGATCCGGCTTTCAGGCCGGCCGGCGAAGGAGTTTATGTTATTGCTCAACACGATGGCCATACTCACCTGGCCTATGCCTTAGAACTGCCGGCCAAACTGGGTGAAGTGCAAAAAATGCTTAATCTTGAAGAGGAAGGCAACCTGCTGATTTCCGTTATCAATCCCGACAAACCTTCTCCGCCCGATGTGGGTTTGCCTGAGGAGGATGAAGCCAAGTACCCTGCCGAGTTGAAAAAAGCTTTTGGAGACAGGCGCTTTCTGACTCTTGGCCCGGTAGAACTGCTGGATTATCCAGGTGCGCAAATCCTGCTCATTGCCGCCTACGCCGCAGAGTTAAAAGACCTTGATCTGGAGCTTAACCCTCAAGAAGAAACCGCAACTACAGCCGAAATTTTCAACGACTTACGGCTGCAAAAAAGCCAGCACCCAACAGAGCCACTTTTTGAAGGCAAATGGGCCTGATTTTTAGATTTTTAGAGGTTGATTTTGTCCGCAAACTGACCAATTAAAGGCAGCGGTTTCTTATTGCCATTGACAGCATTAAGAATACCCATAATTAGTAACACCAGCAAAACCAAATAGACAATCGGCGCCAAGAACCAACCAATAACCGGCACCATGTTAAACACCCCCGTTAAGACCCAGGCAATGAACAAAACCAAGCCTTGCTTGACGTGGTACTTGACGTAAGGATCATCCTTGGCATCGGTGAGTAACGGTACAAAGAAAATGATATAGGCTAACACTGCCATGCCAGTGTTGAGCTCTTTAGTTTTTTCTGAAGTTTCGGCCATATGGCTCCTTTTGCTATTGTATTAGTTTAAGTATAACAGATTCGTAATTACTAGGCTAGAATTTATTAAACTCGGCGCTCTCAGAATTTTGAGTGGTGCATATCAAATTACTCCGTTGTTTGTCCGTCAAAATCGGTTTCATTGGCTTCTGCTTCAGCTTTGGTGTCGTGCACCAAACCGTCCTGATGATGGGGCGGACTGTACAAAGTGTACAGTTTGAGCACTGTGGTCGCGGAAGTGTTGATCACGTTGTGTTCAGCACCAGCCGGCACAAACACAGCGCTGCCGTCACTAACCTGATATTCGTGGCCATCAATCAAGCATTTGCCTTCACCTTGCTCAAAACGAAAAAACTGATCGGTGTCATCATGAACCTCCTGGCCAATTTCCTCGCCTGGTTTGAGAGCCATCAACACCAACTGACTGTGGTGACCGGTATACAAAACCCGACGAAAGTGGGGGTTATCAAGGGTGGCTGCTTCAATATCAACAAAAAAACCTTTCATAAAATCCTTGCTTGGTTGGTTGATAATAGTTTGAGTATATCTACTATAGCAGAGGACTCTTACCTTTTTCTCACTTAAATCTCACGCAAATGGTTAAGTTTTTGACTAGCCTAAAGGAGTTATGCAAAAAATCGTCCCCAGCCTTTGGTTTGACAACAACGCCGAAGAGGCCACCGACTTTTATACCAATATTTTTCAGAACTCCAAAAAAAAGGAGGTAGCTTATCACGACGCGGCTTCCGCTCAAGCGTCCGGCCAACCGGAGGGTAGCGTCTTGACAACGGTTTTTGAGATCGAAGGCTACAAAATGATGACCGTCAACGGTGGGCCGATTTTTAAGCCCAATCCCGCAATTTCCTTTACCGTTTCCATCAATGCGGCTGAAGAAATTGACCGGCTTTGGCAGGAACTTTCTCCCGGTAGCAAAGTGCTCATGCCACTGGATACTTACCCATTTAATCCGAAATACGGTTGGATTGAAGACAAGTATGGCTTTTCCTGGCAACTAATTTTGGCAGATGAAGAGGTGGTGCAAAAAATTGTTCCTTCGTTTTTATTTACTCAAGATCAATTTGGCCAGGCAGAAGCAGCGATAAAATTCTATACTTCGCTTTTTGAAAATTCTCAGATTGACGTGATTAACCGCTACAACGACGGACTGCTGGATGAAGAAACAGCCGCCAAGTACGGAGAGGCAGTTGCCCACGCGGTCTTTAGTTTAAACGGAGAAAATTTTATCGCCATGGACGGTGGAGATGAACATGAATTCCAATTCAATGAAGCGGTATCGTTAATTGTTAATTGTGAAACTCAGGAAGAAATTGATAAATTTTGGCATGGTTTATCTGCTCAGCCGGAGGCTGAGCAGTGCGGCTGGCTGAAGGATAAATTCGGCGTTTCCTGGCAGATTACGCCGGTAATTTTGGGCGAACTGTTGTCCGACCCAGACCCAGCCAAAGCCAGCCGCACCATGGAAGCTATGTTGCAGATGAAGAAACTCGACATCGCCGCCCTGAAAAAAGCTCATCAAGGCAGCTAATTAAACCGGTCCAAAAACTGCCATTGCCAGCAACTGTTTTTTCGTGTTAAGCTGGCGCTGCTGTGGAATGCAGTGAAACTCTGCAACTGTGCCGCAACGGTGATGTTCCCCTTTGGAGGAAATAAGTCCGGTCTTCAGCAAAGTATTATGATTCGACGAGCATCGAGAGATTTCAGACTCCGCTCGGAGTCTTTTTTAATCCCTCCCCGCATCGTCTCCAAAAAAAGAAGGAGGCTTTATGCCAACACTAGTAGAAGCTCAACCAATTCACGTGCCGGAAACAGTCGCGGGTAATTACGCGGGATTTGCGGACAATCCAAGTCCAACCGAGTTAGCGAAAAGTTTAAGAATCTCAGTAGAAAACCGCGCTCATACCCAGATGCAAATCATTTTGAGAGCACTTTATTGGTTGGAAAACAGCCCTTATCCCAGCTTGACTCCAGAAATGCTTGAAAATTTTCAAGCCATCGCCCAAAAACTTGAACTTCACACTGAGGATTTTGCTGCTGCCAATGCTAGCAGAGATACCTTTGGCGAAGTGACAGAAAAAGGAGAAGCAGCTTTGCCGCTTTTGGTAGTTTCGGACGCGCTCAGGCACAATGTAGCAGAAGCCAAAACAAGGCTGATAGAGGAGGCTGGCTTAATGTCTGAGTTGGTTTTTACCATCAGTGCAGCCATCGAAGCTGACATTAGCAAAATTAGACTGGAACTCGAGCGGCAAGAACAAAAACAAGAAATCAAAGTTGAAGCCGCCGCCAAAGTTAGAGCCAACCAAAACAATGGTTATTTAAGCAATCGTGAGCACGGTGAAAGAACACATGATCATATTCAAGGCATGATTTTATTTGATCAGGAAAGAGGCAAATATCTTAAAGAAGAACTGGCAGAGCTGGGATTGCTTCAGCAACAATTATCTCTGGTGCTTCTAGCCTTGCCTCGTGCATAGAAAACTGAGTTGATGCTTTTTAACCAAAAATATTGAGTAGGGCAGAGCGCAAGTTTTTGTTGCCTTTGCTAAAAATCAGCAATTTTTTAACTCAATTTTGTAAAATTCAAAGAGCCGCAAACATATGAACACAAATTCATATATTATCCCATTACCGCTTTCCTAACTGTTATACCGTTGGTTCAGCAACTTATAAGAACGACTCCTCATAGCAATCAAAGTGACCACCAGCCCCAGCGCCCCCGCCAGCATAAATACCAAAGCAATGCCCCTGCCAATCGCGGTCGCTCCCCAAGCGGGTATTTATCTTGTTGCTGCCCGCTCCAGCAAAGCCATAACCGCGCGACCTGCCTGACTCAAGCTGTAATAAGCGTAGCGGCCGCGTTTTTCCCGATTCACCAGCCCCGCTGTTCTTAAATCGGCCAAGTGATGCGACACCAAGCTCTGCGATCTTTTCAGCTGTCCAACCAGCTCACTGACACAGTGTTCGCCAAGCTGCAAAATCGCTAGAATTTCCAGCCGGTTTTCGTCGGAGAGGAGTTTGAGTAGCCGCAATTGAGCAGTAAACTGCTTCTTTGGCGGTATATTTTGTGGGCGGCGATCATATGAATTCATATTCATATATTAGCAGAGAGCGGAGAAGAGAGCAACACAAAAACGGCGACAACAAAAATTTCGGTTTTAAGAGTCAAGGCTTGTGTATGCAGCGTGTGTTGATGGTAATGAATGATCGACAGTTGAGAGCTGGTGATTGCAATACTTTAGTTGATAAAGCATGTATTATGAGTATAATATAATTATATGACTAACTATACTGAGACAAGACGCTTGTCACACAACCCCAAAGAGGAGAAAAAAATAAAAAAAGAACTAAAAAAAATTGAGGAGAAACAAGAAGAAATCGAGAAGCAACACCCAAATATTCCTTTCCAGCATCTTTATTACGGTGGGCCAGTAAGCCCAGCTGTGGTAGATACCTACACTCCTGGGCAGATAAAAGCATACGAGGAGTGGCACCAGCTGGAAAATGATAGAGTTCGGCTAAGTACTCCAGTCTTATAATAAATAATAAACTGTCACCTCTTCTGGCATCAGATTGGTTAGGATACAAGATATTTGGCAAGATTCATCCGGCTATTTCTTTTTGTCGAGTTTATCAAGTTTTAACAGCTTCACCCCAAAGTAAACCACCAAGGCGATCACTACAAAATCAATCAGCACGTTAATGAAACTGCCCCACATAATTCTGGCCTCGCCGATTTGCAGATAGGCCTCAGATAAATTCTCAATATTATTCATGCCAAGCGCCAGCACTGGGCTGATGATGTCCTCCACCAAAGCCGCCACCAGTTTTGAGACTGCACCGCCAAGAATAAAACCTACCGCCAGGCCAACAACGCCCTGTTCACGAATAAAGTCTAAAAAGCCTTTCATTTGCCCCCTTTTTGTGTTTTTGTATTGAACTTAGTATAGCATGCTGTATACTACAAACCGGGTATGAACTACATGATCATGAGGTTCCGCGGTGTCCAGTCTCCGGCAGAAGCTCCTCTCCCAGAATTTTCTTCATAACCGCAAGCTGGTTACGCGCCTTGTTGGCAGGTCTTCTATTGGCAAGAAAGATTTAGTGTTGGAGATTGGCCCTGGCCGGGGGATTATTACTCGTGTTTTGCTTGAGCAGGCTGGTCATGTGGTGGCGGTGGAGCTTGATGCCGGACTTTATCAAGACCTGCGACAAACTTTTGCCAGGCAGGAAAATTTAACGCTGTGTCACGGCGATATTTTATCTTTCCCTTTGTCTCGGTTGCCCTACAAAGTCTTTGCCAATATTCCTTTTGCCATTGAAGGTAAGATTATTAGAAAATTGCTTGAGGACGATAATCCGCCGCAGGATTGTTTTTTGGTGGTGATGAGAGAGCTGGCGCTGAGGCTGGCGAATGAGCAGGGCGCCGGCTTGTTTGGCGCCAGACACCGGCCGTGGTTTGAGTTTACGGTAGAGCATGCTTTCAAGCGCAGTGATTTCACGCCTGCGCCCAACGTAGACGCCGTTTTACTCAGAATCCAGAGGAAAAAACTGCCGCTGTTGCCGTTTCAAGAAAGAAAAAAATACTGGCAGTTTGTGCGGCGGGCTTTTGGCCATGGCTTACCGGTAAAAAATAATCTCAAGCATTTTTATGGACCGGACAAAGTGGCGGCGGCGCTACACCAACTGTCATTGAGCCGAAAAATCCGGCCAGGAGAACTCACGCCGGAACAGTGGGTGAAGTTTTACGCAAAAACTCAGCCTTACCGTTCTTTTAAACGGGTATATAATTAAATCGTCCTCTCAACTACACATCTAGAAAGGAAGGGCTGTGAACCTGGCTGTTGTTTCTTTGTTTTCTCTTTTGGTGGTTGTCGTTATTAGTTGCATCAATCAGCGCCTCAATCCCGGTTTGCTGGCTTTGTTGGCGGCTAGCTTGATTGGCTTTTTCCTGGGCGGGATGTCCATCATCTCAATCACTGCCCTTTTTCCCGCGAACTTGTTTCTGCTGCTAATTTCGATGAGCCTGGTTTTTGGCACAGCGCATCATAACGGCACTCTGGAAAAGCTCACTGAGCGCGCTTTGTACCTGATCAAAGGCCAGCAAAAACTGCTGCCGCTCTTGATTTTTGTGCTGGCTTTTTTGCTTTCCGCTCTTGGACCTGGCAACATTGTCGCCACGGCTATTTTGGCTCCGATGGCAATGATGATGGCAAAAAAACATCATGTCTCCCAAATCCTGATCGCCATTATGCTTTGCACCGGCGCTAATGCTGGCGCTTTTTCGCCTTTTGCCCCGACAGGAATTATCACTCTTGGGTTGCTGGAGCAGATGGCGGTGCCGACAGATTTAATCTGGGTGGTGTTTGGCGCTTCCACGGTGCTGCAATCAATCTCGGCGCTCGGGGCCTACGCGCTTCATTTGGTCAGGCGCAGCCGACGGCAAGTGGCTCAACTTAAGCACGAGGCCAAAAAGTGCGTAGTAGTGATCGAGCCGCTATTAAAACAACAGAAAATTACTCTGGCGTTGATCGTGGTTTTGCTGCTGGGGGTCTTGGTGGCTCAGTTACCTTTGATTTTGATGGCGTTGCTGATAGCATTAGTCATGTTTGCCCTCGGGCTGGCCGAGGAGGAGAAAATTTTGCAGTCTATTCCCTGGGGTACAATTTTGATGGTCACCGGCATTGCGGTGTTAATTGGCCTGATGGAAGAAACAGGTGGTCTGGAGTTGGCTACCGATTTTATTGCTGCGTCGGCCAATCCGGGGCAAATTAACGGTCTTTTGGCTTTTATTAGCGGTTTGGTGAGCGCTTACAGCTCTTCCTCCGGCGTAGTACTGCCGGCTTTCCTGCCTCTCATTCCCGGGCTGGCGGCTAAAATGCAAATTGCCACCATGATTCCGATGATGATCGCGGTGGCGGTTGGCTCGCATATGGTAGATGTTAGTCCGCTCTCAACCCTGGGCGCGCTCTCTTTGGCCGCTGTCAAAGAAAAATCAGTGAGAAACCGCATGTTTAAGATCCTAATGATCTGGGGTATGTCGATGTCAGTAGTAGCCGGCCTTTTAGCCTGGATATTTTTAGATCTGCTTTTTACCTTGTAAGTTTTTTTCAACCTTACTCGACTGGTAGCAACAAATCACTTTAAGCGAAGAGGGTTTCTGGGTGAAAGACAAATCAAAAAACTTGGTGATAAAAATTCTGCCAGCTTATGGGTACTTTTCTAAAGCAGTAGGCTGGTAGTTGCCAACAGCCTCGCGGCTGAGTTCAAGTTGGCAGAGCTTGTGGATTTCGGTTTCGATATCAACAGCTATGGCCCAGTTGCTGTCATCAAAGCCAGGCTCATTGCGGATGTTTCTGAGGTAATCGATGGCCAACTGGTAGCACATTTTGTCCCTGCTGGGGTAGAGTCTGCCGTGGTGGCTGATGTCTTCTTTGTAGAGCCAGTAGGCGGCGAGGCTGGTAGCGGCAATGGCCAGCAGAAAAATAAGGATTGTGGTGGGGGTGAAGGAGATAGTAGTCGGTTTTGTTTTGGTTTTCATGGATCAATAGACAAGATATCCAAGGTCGCCCAACCACCAATGTGATGGCACTGCCCTGCTATGCACTGCTGATCAGCATAAACAAAATTACCATCAACTTTGACGCGTGCTCCCAAGAGTGGTTCCAGTGGGACATCGCTCTTGCCAATCATAGCTTCAATTTCTCGATCTACTTCAGTGCGGCACTCTGTTTTGCCACTGATCAGATCACAAACTTGGCGAGTGTTCATATCACCGGTGGACTCGTATTTAAGCATGTAGTTCTCACCATGTTTGGTGATGGTGTAAGTAGCATCCGGATCATTAAATGGGAACAGTTGTGGGGGTTGCTCGTGGGTAAGAGACCAAGCTAGATAGGTCACCATTCCTATAGCTATAAAACTAGCAATGCTTGCTGCCCAGAGCATAATTGTTGCTTGAGTTTTTTGTGTCAGCAAAAATGTTTTGCCCGTGTCAAGCAATTTGGCCAGTGTGATCAATCCATACGCTGTTACCCCAACTCCAATCAGCAAAAGGAAAAATACGGGATACAGCCAAATAGGTTGAAGACTAAATAAACCAAAACCTACTTTGACCATAAAGAAAAAGGTAAAAAGAAGAAGATTGGCTATGAGGCCGACTAAAAAAAATAACCACAACAATATCTTTTTAGTTTGACTGTGAGTATCTGAGTCTTTTCGAGAGATAACCATAGCGTATTATACTATTTTATTTTCAAATAAAATTCTTAGCTGCAGCACTACTTACTCTGCCAGTCGCTCAAAATCTCCTGCTGAACCTGGTTGTTAAAACCGGAATAGGCCTTGCCCTGGTAAAAAATAATTGGCAAGTACTGATACTGAGCAGAAGTCCCGGTGCTAACAGGAAATCTGGTTTGATACTGAGCCAGCAACTCATGAAAATTGGCTTCATTAATCAGGTGCTCTTTGTAAGTGATGTCGTTGGTCGCGAAAAAAGCTATCGCTTCCAGGCACATCTCGCCGGCGCCATTGTGAAACATCACCAACTCGCTGTCGGCAATTTCCGGAATCGGCACGTAAGCATCCATGGCTTTCTCTGGGCTGGGCTGGGTATACTTAACCTCATCATTGAAAGGGATTTCAGCATTGACCATAGCCAGCGGTTTTTGAACAGCCAGCCACTCATCAAAGCCCACCCACTTCACTTTGTCTGTTTCTAAAATCTTGCGGTACTCTTCCCACCATTCAAGTCTGGTACCACCAAGATACGCGTGAGAAACCAAAATCAGGTTCTCGGGCTGTTTGGCCAAACTTTCCTCAAGAATAGCGGCAAACTCTGCCGCACCAGCACCGCGCGCCCAGAGGCTGTAATCACACAGCGAGCCTCGACCCATTTCACCGTTTTCGACATTGGTAACAGAGATAATTTTGGCCTGGTATTCGTGCGGATCATAAATCACAGCCGCTACATCCTGAGTGCCGCGAGCCAGCAGGTACTCGATACCAAGCGCGTCCGCTGCCTTGAGCGTGTTTTCGTCGTAAGCAAAATAACGGCTGCCAAACACCCGCATTGGTTGACCAGTAACGCGCTCCACTAGCTCCTGCGACTCCTGGAGATATTGGTGCTGTTGGTCGTAGGGCATATCCCAAAATGGTGCCTCGTCGTAGCCGCCGGCAATTTCGTAGCCTTTGTTGGCCATTCTTTGAAATACCTCTGGATGTTCTTCAAGAACGTTGTTCTGTACTTTGACCAGGGCAGTCAAACCGCGTGAGTCAAGCTCTTTTTCCCACTGGATGATGCCGTCGACGCTCTCAAACTCAATCAGCATAATCATGCCGTTGATGGGAGTAGGAGAGTTGAGTTGGAAGAGGAGCGCGAGCGCAGCGAGCGCGAGGAGGATCACTGCCACAATCAGCGGTTTGAGGCGTTTTGGTTTTTTCATAGCACCTTTTTTATACACCGTTTTTCTATTTTGTGCAATTTAGTCGCAATATGTTGTCTAAACCCGCACCAAACCCCGAAATCCTCTGGCAGAATAAAAAGACTCTGCTCCATTGTGATAAACAAAAACCTGATTGTAGCGCCGGTCGCAAAAAAGCGCCCCGCCAAGCTGGCGAATTTTGGCTGGAGTCTTAACCCAACTTGAGGTAGTGGTATCAAACTCACCCAGTTGCTGCAACTCCCGGTACTGGTTTTCATCCAATAGCTCAATGCCCATAGCTTCAGCTAAACCAACCGCATTGCCACCCGGATAAACTCCTTTCTTTTGGCGCAACGCTTCACCCGCTGCGTCATAGCAGATACTGCGGCGATTGGGACTTTGCTCAGAGCAGTCACAAAAAATATATTCGCCCCGCTTTTGATCATAACCAATTACATCTGGCTCACCGCCAGTACTTTCCATGGCATTGAGGGATTGCAGTTTTTTCTTATCTTTTTCTAATTTTGCCTGGATTTTGCTCCACTCCAACCCCTTATGCCGACTCATGTTTGCCTCAAACCGAGATTTAAGCTTCGAGAGTAACTCCTCTGTTTTCTTTGCAGATAGCTCTAAATTCACCGGGACTTTTGGAATCGGTTTACCATTTCCTTTGGGCATAATATCAATCTCCTTTACGAGCTACATTTACGCACTACATTTTACTGGGTTTTGCAAACTTAGCCAAGCTGTCAAACAACCTTTTACCGAATAATAATAATTATATATTGACAAACAATAAATTATCAGCCAAAATACTATCAATACCAGCAGTACAAAAAAACGAAACACTTTTATGAAACGAGGCTCAACCGTGTTTTTAAAAATGGTGATTGTGCTGATCGGCCTGGCGGTTCTCGCTGGCTTGATCGGGCTGCCGCTTTTTGAAAGCCGGAATGCCAACGCCGATCTGGTCAGTATTTACTTCAAAGACCCGATCCTGGCTTACGTGTACCTGGCCTCTCTCCCCTTTTTTATGGCGCTACAGCAAGCTTTTAAACTACTCGGACATATTGAGCGGAACCAAACTTTCTCGCCCATTGCCGTCAAAACACTCCGGAATATTAAGTACTGCGCCATAGCTCTGATTGGTTTTGGCGCCGTGAGCATGCCGCTCTTTTATTACTGGGCGCAACAAGAAGACGCGCCGGGAATTGTTGTCATCGGGCTGGTGCTGATGTTTGCTTACCTGGTGATTGCCACAGCGGCGGCGGTTTTTGAACGGCTTTTGCAGAATGCGATTGATATCAAGGCAGAAAACGACTTAACCATTTGAGGAATAACCATGGCAATTATTATTAATATCGATGTCATGCTGGCTAAGAGAAAAATGAGCGTCACTCAGTTGACGGAAAAGGTCGGTATTACCATGGCTAATTTGTCTATTTTGAAAAATGGCAAGGCCAAGGCCATTCGGCTATCAACACTCGAGGCCATTTGCAAGGCGCTTGATTGCCAGCCTGGGGATATTTTGGAGTATCGAGAGTAAATCAGCTATCTCTATATCTCAAAATTTTAATATCATCAAAAGTGCACTGATCAACATCAAGCTCCAGAATTTTTTGCCAAGTTCCTTTATCCGCAACTCTCAGGTGGACGTGGGTCTTGAATCCTGCTCTTTTCAAAGACTGGACCAGCTTCTTGGAATACATCTCCAATTCCAAATGCAAAATGTTGGCTCCCACCAGTTTTAGGTGACCAATGAGCCACTTTTCCACAAACTGTGGTGGCATCCAGTCTTCTATGAGCCAGCTGCGAAAAATCAAACCGATATTGGCGTTAGGAAAAATACTTCTTAGTGGTGGCAATAGCGGTTGAATACTGGAGGTAATTTCGTACGAGCTGGGATTGTACTTGTCTATTAACGACTTAACTTGTTGTATGCAAGTCGGGTCTAGTGACTTAATTTCAATTTCCAACCTGCCCAAATTACCAAATTCTTTGAGAACTTCTTCAAGAAAAGGATACGTGCCACCTGAATCATGTAAATAATCGTGAACTACAATTGGTCTTTTTTGTGAATCCAAATGGACATCCAGCTCAATACCGTCCGCTCCTTTCGCAAAAGCAGAACGGAATGCTTCCATACTATTTTCCGGATATTCTGAAATATCACCACGATGAGCAATAAGAAGTGGGTAAAGTGAAGTTTGGGTTGGCATTATTCCGCCTATTTCTTACGCTTACGTCCTGGCCAGCAAACTGGACAAGGACCGCTGCCTTGATACTCATGGCCGCGACTGCAGATTTTGATTTTTGTGGCTTCGTCGTCCACACCCGCCAAATGTTCTTCAACCCGGTATTGCACAAATTTTTTGATCAAATCAAAAGGAATGGGTTGGTTGAGGGGAAACTTGAGTGTGCCTTTGGCGACTTTATAATCCGCTAAGCCAGCTTGATCAACTGCGGCGGTAGTGGCCGGATAAACACTGAGGTGATTTTTGAAAGCAGCAAAATAAACCAGATACTTGCCGTTGAGATAAAAAGTCGGGATCTTATAGCTGATGCCTGCAGTGACGTCATGGGTGCCGGGAATGGCGGACTGGATGGTTTTTCTCAGCTTTTTCAGCAGAACCTGCACTTCGACCGGGAAAGTGGCGATGTAGGCGTCGATGGTGTTGGGGTTGGCTTTGGTCATACTGAATCTTCACTTGAAAGTCGAGTTTTCCACCAGCCCCATTTTGAACCATCTTTCAGCGCTTGTTGGTTGAGCATACAAATATTTTAGCACTGTTTGTGTGATGGGGAGAAGTTGAGGTAATGACAATCCATGGGTCAAGGAATTCGGCGCTAAAATTCCGGCTTTTAAAGAGTACGAAGATACTCTTTCACTTTTTTCACCAGTGTTTCTTTTACTTCATCTTCAGGCATAGATTCTCTCAACCACTCGACTGGTACTACCTGGAGATCATCAAAATATGTCATTGGTTCTAAAATCCATTTTTCAGATACGTTGTAGCGTTTCATTGATTCTCTCAGGCCTGTACCAAGATCGGCATAATTATGTTTCAAACAGAAAGCAATATCAACATAATCTCGCCACTCGCTTCGTTTGCCTAAAATAAAAAGTTTGGTCGCAAAAATATCTTTAACACTACCCAGGTTTAACCCATCAAAACTAAAACGTGGGTGTAAAAATTCAGATTCATCTTGAAACACAGTAATCTTGATGTCATCAAAAAAAGCGGTGTATTGCCTATCTGATTGTAACCTTTGAATCACTTTTTTGGGTTTTACTGTCTGCAGTATTTCGGAAACAAGTTGCTCTGAAATTGGTCCGGAAGTAACAAAATCAAGATCATAGGAAGCTCGGTGTCCTATCTGCAGAGCCAGGGCTGTCCCTCCAACTAGAGTAAGATTTGAAAATGAAAGAAACTGGCGAAGCAGTTCGTGATGTTGAGGCGAGATAACTGTTTTAGATATTTTGGACATATTTTTTTGAGTCAATAGATTGGTCAGAAAAATGGAGTAAATATTGCGAAACAAAGTGAAAAGAACGCGCGGAGTACATCTTTTTTGGATATTTTACAAACAATTCTTTCACTTGTTTAAGCGTGTAAGTTTTCTTTAACCACTTAAATGCATTCAGGTCTCCATAATGAAGCAGTTGATGAATGATATAAGCTTTGTCTTTTTCTTGATCTAAGTTTTTAATATTAACTGACCAAAGGTATGGTTGAAACTTTCGAGGAACGGGCATAGGTGTATTATACTATTTTTATTTAAGTGTGGTGGGTCTTTTGGGCACTACTCCATTAAAAGTCCAATTACATGTTTGACAAACGACTTCTACCTCTTTTGACATAACCCTTTACTCCAACTATCTTATAATAAAAAATCCTGTATAATATTACTGAGTCATTGTTCTGCTAATTGTTACTGATTAGGAGAACGATGACTTGGACAGAGGCGCCACCAACCGTAGATTCTCCGGATCTGATTGGTGATCGTGCGTCCAAAAATGACAGCGAGGCTGTATCTGCGCTGATCACACTTTGCATTTATCTCTTCATGTTGTTTGTCACTTTAAGCCTGGTATCTTTGTTTTTGGTTTGTTGGTTGTGTGAGGGTTGAGTCTTTCGGGCACTAACTGGCAGCGCAGTTCTGATTCCAATACTGCCAGCAACTCATCAAGTGAGATAGGCAGAACAAAGGCTATGCGCCAAACTTCAGATAGCCGTTACCAATCAATTACCACCGTTCTTTGTCCAATCGTCTTCCTTCTACATAAAATACTGAGTACGAATTGCCATCAATTTCACCAATGGGTCCACCAATAGTTCCTCACAATATTTACTCAACCACAACCTTTTCAGCTGTTTTATTTTGCGTATCAAAGACAATAAATGTGGAAGTTCCAGTTCTGTATCCCTGAATTTCTCCCGGATTAATGAGCAGACAAGCGCCAACTATTTCGTGGTGGTATTCGTGTGTATGACCAAACACACAGAGATCAAATTCGCCTGTTTTTGCGGCCAATTCAGCCAAGCGCGGATAATGATTCATAAAAATCCGCACTCCATCGACAGTGTCTTCGTAAATGTCGCTACAGAGTTCAAGTTTTTCAGAAGCATCCATTTTTC
This sequence comes from uncultured Pseudomonadales bacterium, assembly GCA_964633875.1. Taxonomy (GTDB): domain Bacteria; phylum Patescibacteriota; class Microgenomatia; order UBA1400; family PJMF01; genus UBA1370. The sequence continues at coordinate 2,688 of CAZWKL010000001.1, read as the reverse complement.
TGGTCATGGCAACTCGTTCAGCTTCATTATTGCCCCAAACAAATTTCACTTGGCCTGGAAATTTTTCCAGGACCGCGCAGCCAGGTGGAGCAATTAGATCACCGGCAAAAAGCAGCAATTCGCAACCGGCTTCATTGGCCAACAAGATGGCTTTCTCCAAATAATCCCAGCGGTCGTGGCTGTCGCTCATGATGGCAATTTTCATGAATTTATTTTACTCTTGAATTTCTTCTTCCTCAATCAAAAGTGTCGGGTCCTGGTTAGGGTGGCTGCTGTTATGAGTGATAACCCTCGTAGGGCGCTTTATCTTTCTTCATTACAAACACCTTGCCAGTGACAGTTGAGTCGTTGGAACATAACAAAGCGACTTGTTTGGCAATTTCGGCAGGGTCAATCGCTTCATCCATATACTGAGGAAAGTATTTAGCATATGCCTCAGTAGCTGTATCAGAGGGAGAGATGGCATTTACTTGAATATTTTTATCCTTTAGTTCTTCAGATAAGCCAATAGTCAAGTCTTCAATCGCTCTTTTAGACACATAGTAAGGCAGCCAACCCTTAGCTCCATTTTCAAAAGTACCGGAAATATTAATTATCTTACTCCCCCCCCTCCCCCCTTCTTTTTTGAGCATCAAAGGCATAAAAGCATGAGCCAAGAGTGTGGGTGCGGTCAAACCTACAGCATAAGTATCCAAAATAACTTGCTGCGAAAAGGATGCAAAATCCTTGTCAGCATAGACTTCATCTTTTCCATGCCAAATACCAGCCACATTCACCAAAATATCAACTTGTTCTGTTCGCTGTTTGACCAAGGTGATAAGAGCATTCAGTGAATCAAGCTTAGTGAAATCGCTCAGGAAAATTTCAGCCTGGCCACCATTTTGCGCGATTAAATTCTTTGTCTTCAATAGTTTATCTTCATTTCTACCAACCAAAACAATAAAAGCTCCTTGCTTTGCCAACTCCAAAGCGATAGCTTGACCGATACCTGTGGAAGATCCAGTGACGACTGCAAATTTGTTTTTCATGAGCTTAAATTAAACGCCAAATACTTTCCCTCGCTAACAACCTTAATTTTACCATCCACAATCTTAAGAGCAGAATTATCATCCAGCGCGTAGACTGGTTCAGTGATATCTCGGGCCGCCGCCCGAATATTTTCCTCCCGGATTTTGTCAAAATGCGGAGAGTTTAGATGAGGGATAAACTGAAAATTCACTAGTCCTAACCCTCCTTTTATCTCAAGATCGTACTTCTCTCCAAAAAGATTCTGTACTGAGTTGGAAATGGTTGGTCCAGCGATACAACTGCCGGCGCTAATTCCAGCGTAAATTCTAGTTTTGAGTAGCGAGGGTAATTCGTCCTGCAAACCTGATCGTTTCACCCAGTGCATCAGATGAAAGGTATTACCTCCACCCAAGAACAACACTTCTGCCTCTTGCAGTCGGGGTAACCAAATTTCTTTTGAGACAGCGGAAATATCAACGATATCGACTGCAAATCCGGCTTTTTTGCAATTACTCAAGTCATCAATCAGCCAACCTTTTTCGTTCGGTTCCGCATTGGCAGCGGTGGGGATGAAGGCCAGTTTCACTCCTTGGGCGGATTTGCCCAGTAATTCCTCCAGCGCCCTCGTGATTGATGGGTTGGAAAGACCAGCTGAAGTCAGTAATAATTTCATCATTTATTCTTCTGCAAGTGGCAAATGAAGGCATTTTTCATATGCTTATTTTACCGCATTTCTTGGCATGAGGATGTTTTACCAAATTAATTAATCTTTACCCTAGATCCTTCGACATATTTTCCTGTCTGCAAATCAATTTCAATTTGAAATATTTCACCTGTCGCACTGTTAATGTTCATTTGCAAAGTTTTTGGGAACAAATACCTGATTGAGCTAGCATCAACTCCATATTGACCAAGAATGACCGTTCCCAAACCTATTGCTTCTGCATTTTCGACAATACCATCTGTTGTGATTACTTCACCGTCATCATTGGCAATCACAAGCTTTTGATGATCGCCCTGGTGCACTAAGAGATAAAAATACCCTGGCTGCGTGTCTGGTATATATTGGAAGTGTGAATACAAGGCATTGCCAATACTAAATAAATGGTTTTCGCTGCTCACTTCGGAGACATCATCCACCAAATAAGCCTCAAAGCTACCAAAGCCACTTTCGTCTTTTTCATTGAGAATCACCAGCTTTGACGTTTTGTTGATACTGCTCATTACTCTTACTTCGTGTATTTGACTGAGGAGCCCATTGTTTTGTTCATAAGGTTGGACAATTTCCGGTTGACTGATATTTGGCTGAACCGAGTTCTTGCCTAAGCTATAACTAACAATGGCAGTTGTAGCTATTACTGTGATCAGGGCGGCGATTACTAGTAAAATTAGAAAAATTTTTGTTGTGCCGGCTGAGCCATCTTGGAAAGATGCACTGTTTGTTTCGTTCATGCTTTGAGTATAGCAAATTTTGGAAACGCTTCCTAACTCTCGCTGCCTTCAAAAAGAGCCTGTATCCTTTTTGACAACCAAAATGCCTCAGACGATCTCTGGTTTTCTACATATTGCCAGCCAAATGAGTCTTTGGCATCTTCTTCAGAAAAGCAATCCATGGTTGGTCGAAGTGACCTGCTCCCCTTATAGTTGACACAGATTCTAAGTAGAATTAGTCAACTAGAA